>NZ_BMFT01000002.1 GCF_014639155.1 Paenibacillus segetis | reverse complement strand
TCAGGTCGGCTACGCATCGTCGCCTTGGTGAGCCGTTACCTCACCAACTAGCTAATGCGCCGCAGGCCCATCCGTAAGTGGTAGATTGCTCCACCTTTCATTATCCCTTCATGCGAAGAAATAAATTATCCGGTATTAGCTACCGTTTCCGGTAGTTATCCCAGTCTTACGGGCAGGTTGCCTACGTGTTACTCACCCGTCCGCCGCTAAGCATCAGGAGTGCAAGCACTCCATCAACTCCGCTCGACTTGCATGTATTAGGCACGCCGCCAGCGTTCGTCCTGAGCCAGGATCAAACTCTCCATAAAAGTGTTTGACTTGCTCATTTGAAACTGACGATTCATAAATGAATCTTTTAAAACATTGACGTGTTCCATTTGTTCAGTTTTCAAAGAACTTGCTTGCTATGCTTCGACGCAACTAGTTAATATCAGTTTTTGTCGAACAGTTATTAATAATACTAGATGAATCATTTCTTGTCAACTTCTTTTTTTAACCTTGCTAGCATTTGCTAGCGGCCGTCCGAAGCGACAAGAAATAATATATCATGTGCGAAACTATATTGCAACTACTTTTTTCGACATTTTCTTCGACGATCCTTCAAGGATGTTGATGCTGCTATTTCGCTTCTTTTTTATTCAACTCAGCTTCCTTATGCTCTTTGTCTAAAGCAGCTTGCCCTTCAGTTTGAATTGTATTCATAGCCTCATCTAATGACTTCTTATTCTCCTGGACCAACTTCATCTCCCTTTCCATAATCTCAAAAAGACTAGATGGGATCCCACTAGAACCTGAACTTTCAGATAATATAGGTTTTAACTTATAGAAGGAATCCAAGCTCAGACCATTGATTTCTTTAATAAAGCCCGTTCGCGACAAAAGGGTTCCATTTACGAGTCTAGATTTAGCCTTGGCGAATTCTTCTCCATTGATATATTTGATAAATTCCCATGCAGCATCAGAATTTCCGGAGTTCATAGCTATAGAAGTGATTTCACGCAAGCTAATATTCCTGGTCATTTCCGGTTCCTTTGGGTCTACTGGTCCCGAAACTATTCCCAATTGAAATGGATTTATACCCTCAACTGTTTTTTGACTTTCTTTAAATTGTTGAAGTAGATATGGTCCTTCCGTTGTCATCGCTACACGCCCCTTAAAAAACGGACTACTCTCCATCGATCCACCTAGTGATCCGACCGAGGGTTCGTAAAGAGTACCTGACTTCTTGACATCTAAAGCGAGTTTAAACATTTCTGTCCATGTCTCAGTATTCACCGTAACTTTCATAGCATTCTTGTTCAGTGGCTGTAAACCTTGTGTTTCAGCGAACATGAATGCAGCAAGATAAGAAATAGAGAGGGGTGAATTGCCTATGCTAAATCCATATACACGGTTGTCCTCATCTCCATCTGTCGGAAACAGTCTAGCCACATCCATAATTTCTTGCCAGCTCATCCCATCATGTGGGAGTTCAATACCGTATTTATTAAATAGATCTACGTTATAATACACTACAGATGTTTCAAAATTAGGACTAAGACCGTATAACTTACCTGTGCCTTTCTCCTTCAAAATATCCAAAACAGCAGAATAGATTCCCTGTGTATCATAATTGTCACGTTTAATTAGTGGATCCATTTCCAGAAGCATTCCTCTAGACATAAGTGTTTCATATGATGAATTGTCTAGGATAAGGACGTCAGGTTGTTCTTCTTCAATAAACTTGTTCATTTTATTATAGTAATCTTCGGTCCCCGTGTTTAATCGCAAATCTTGAGAACTAACAACCTCGAATTCGATATTCGGGTACTTCATGGCAAACATGTCCCCATATTGTAAATTAAAAGAACTTTCGCTCCAGTTATACATAATCTTGATCTTCGAGGGTTTCTCTTTGATCGGTTGAACATTCGTACAACTCACCATTAACATGCAACCCATAATAATCAAAAGAAGCTTATGTATAAATTTAACCCTCATCAATATCACACATCCTTTATTTTTATCCTAAAAAAAGAACGTACAATCCGAAAATTTAGTTACACTATATACCAATAAAGGATATTTTGAGAATATCAAAAAAGAAGGTTAACCCTCTATAAATCTAAGAGAGTTAACCTTCTATTGTAGAATAGGTCTATTTCGTTATTATAATCGTTTCAGTGCTACCACTATCCGTGCTTGTACCTACATCAGCGTTATCCTGACTATCTGCAGGTTTGTCTTTCTTAGCTTCTGCGTCTTTTACCGCTTTATCTAGCACCACTTGCCCTTCATCTTGAATGGTGGCCAGCGCTTCATCTATGGTCTTTTTCTTATCTTTAACTAAAGCCAACTCTCTATCCATAATCGGTTGATACTGACCATAAAATTCAGATGGGATTTTCTCCATCCCAGAATAACTATTGCTTGATGAAGGCTTCAGTTTATAGAATACATCCAGGCTGTGACCATCGTACTCCTTGCTATATCCCATACGTGACATTAGCTCATTATTCATACTTCTCGACTTAATCTTGGCATATTCATCCCCGTTAATAAATTTCAGGAATTCCCACGCAGCATCCGCATTAGGGGAGTTCGCCCGAATTGAGAAAATTTGATTATAAGAAACATCACGGGTTGTATCTGGCTCTGCCGGATTCACTGGACCGGCTACCATCCCAAGTTCAAACGGTTTATAGTCTTTCAGCGATTCACGGACTTGTTTTAAATTTTGAAGGTTGTAAGGACGTCCTATTGTCATAGCAACACGTCCCATGACAAACGGTTGACTTTGGTAGTACTCTTCCATAGTTCCTCCGCTAAACCCTCCATCTTTGGGTACATACATCGCATTAGAATCCAATGCATCGATAGCTAATTGATATGCCTTCTTCCACGAATCCGTATTGATCGTTATTTTCATCGTGTCTGGATTGATCGCTCTCAAACCTTCAGTATTCGCGATGCTTGATGCCATATTATCGATAGACATGGACCAATCCATTCCGTAACCATAGACCCGTGTCTTCTCATCTCCATCAGTCGGGAACCTGCGAGCGGTATCCATAATCTCCTGCCAGGTCATCCCATCATGCGGAAGTTCAACTCCATATTTATTAAACAAATCAGCATTATAAAAAATAGCGCTTCCGCTAAAGGAAGGTGACAAGCCGTATAGCTTACCCCCGCCCTCCTCTTTTAATAAATCCATCAAACCAGGATAAATCGTCTCTGTATTATATTTATCACGTGCAATCAATGAATCCAATTCCATAAGTTTGCCGTCAGAAGCAAAAGTCGCATAGTTACTAGTATCGAGCATTAGTATGTCCGGCTGTTCCTTTTCTACTAGATCTTTGAACGCTTGAACATAATCAGTATTTTCACCATTATAAATCGATTGCTGGTTGATTACTTCAATTTCAACTTCCGGATGTTTCATAGCGAATAAATCACCATACTGTTGATAGAACCAATCTTCACTATAGAACATAACTTTAAGGCTTGACTTCTCCTTCTCAGCTTCTTTCCCAGGGCCTGCACTACAACCCACAACCAACAGACAACTCATAGCAAAAAGAGCCGCCTTATGTACGAATTTAATCCTCATATTAACCTCCAAATGATTTTTAATATTCTATCTAATATAGTAACGTTCCTACAGGAAAAAAGTTACAGACATTTACAAATGGTCTACACTACTATTTAATTATCATAACGATAATTAAGAAGGTTAACCCTGCATATTAACAACCAAGGTTAACCTTCCATTCCTATAAAATCCTTATTCCACTACCGTTACCCCTGAACTTGGCTCTCCATTAGTTGTACTTTCTGGTGTTTTGCCCTTATTGGCCTCGGCATCCTTCACCGCTTTATCAAGAATAACTTGCCCTTCTTCCTGAATTGTTGCTAACGCGTCACTAAGTGCTTTCTTGTTATCTTGAACTAATGCCAACTCTCTATCGACAATCGGCTGGTACTGATTATAGAATTCATTTGGAATCTTTTCCATTCCTTTATAACTATTGTTTGGTTTAGGTTTCAGTTTATAGAACACATCCAGATTGTGGCCATTATACTCTTTAGTAAACCCCATACGTGACATCATTCCACTATTCATCGATCTTGACTTAATCTTGGCATATTCTTCGCCATTAATAAATTTCAAGAACTCCCAAGCGGCTTCTGAATTTGGCGAATTGGACTGGATTGCAAAAACTTCATTAAGATAAACATCTCTCGTTACGTCCGGCTCTGCTGGATCAATTGGGCCAGCAACCATACCTAGTTCAAATGGCTTGTAGTCTTTTATCCGATCACTGGCTTCTTTTAAATTTTGAAGCATACCCAGACCACCTGTAGTTAAAGCTATACGTCCCATAAGGAACAATTGGCTTTGATAATAATCTTCCATGGATCCCCCGCCAAATCCTCCGTCCTTAGGATTGTATACGGTATCCGATTTTACAGCATCTAAAGCAAGCTGATAAGCCCTTTTCCATGAATCTGTATTGATCGTAACTTTCATTGTGTCTGGATTTATTGCAGTTAGACCTTCAGTACTTGCAATGTAACTTGCGATAGTACCCAAATTTAAGGTTCCCTGTATACCGTAACCGTATATCCGAGTCTTCTCATCGCCATCTGTAGGGAAACGACGAGCCGTATCGATGATTTCCTGCCAAGTCATTCCATCATGTGGTAGCTCAACTCCATATTTATTAAACAAATCCGCATTGTAAAGGAGGACGCTTCCACTAAATGATGGAGACATTCCAAATAACTTGCCGTTCCCCTGTTCTTTTAACAAATCAATTAATCCGGGGTAGATGGTGTCCGTATTGTATTTATCACGTGCAATTAACGGATCCAGTTCCAACAGCTTCCCATCAGAAATGAAGGTTTCAAGCTTCGAGGTATCGAGCAGGACCACATCCGGTTGTTCTTTTTCAACGAAATCATTAAATGCTTTATCATAATCCGTCACTTCTTCGTTGTACATGGATTGCTGGTTAACTACTTCAATATCAATGTTTGGATATTTCATAGCGAATAAATCACCATATTGTTGGAAAAAGTAGTTTTCATCCCAGAACATAACTCTGAGACTTTGTCTCTCCTTAGTCGTTTCTTTCCCCGCTCCTGCGCTACACCCTACCACTAACAGGCAACTCATAGCAAAAAGAGCGACCTTATGTACGAATTTACTTCCCATTATTACCTCCAAATTAACTTTTTTAATTATTTCCCTACTATACTAACGTTACTTAATTAGAAAAGTTATCCCTTGGTATCGAAAAAAGGTCAATCCCCTCTTCAAAGAAAGGGAATTGACCTTCATCTAGTAAACTCAACTTGAACTTAATTTTGTTCTCCATCCAGCAATTTAATCCATTCTTCTTCATTTTCCATGACGGGTATTCCTAGTTCTCTTGCCTTCGCAAGCTTGCTGCCGGCTTTTTCTCCGGCAATGACAAGATCCGTCTTCTTGGATACACTTCCTGTCACCTTAGCACCTAACGCCTCCAAACGTTCAGTCGCTTCATCACGACTAAGCCGGTGCAAGGTACCGGTTAAGACAACCGTCTTCCCAGAAAAGAAAGAATCCGTTACAGGTGCTGAGGATTTCTCCGGTGCTTTGGCTTCTACACCTAGCGAAAGCATCTTCTGTATACTCGCTTGCATGAATGGATCAGCAAAGAAGGATACAATACTTTCAGCGACAATACCGCCGATATCAGGTAGCACGGTCAGTTCTTCTTCGGTCGCAGACATCACTGCAGTCAAATCACGGAAATGCTCAGCCAATACCTTGGTTGTCGATTTACCGGTATTTGGGATACCGAGGGCAAATAAGAAGGAAGCTAAGTCTCTTCCTTTACTCTGTTCGATGGCATCTAGCAGGTTGTTTGCCTTCTTCTCACCGAATCGCTCCAGCTTGATCAAATCCTCATACGTCAACGTATACAGATCTGAAGGTTCATGGACATTCACTTCATCGTATAACTGCTCGGCTGTTTTTTCGCTGAACGTCTCGATATCCATTGCATCACGAGAAGCAAAATGGGTAATCCGAGCCACAATCTGCGGCTTACACTCCAAACGGTTATTACAGAACAGATGCGCACCACGCTGCTCCAACGGGAATCCGCAAGCTGGACAATGTTCAGGTACAATAATCTCCTCGCCGTCCTGTTCGTCTGTCACTTTTCCCAGTATTTCTGGAATGACATCATTGGAGCGCCGAATGAACACTCGTGAACCGAGTGCGAATTTTAAATTTTTTCGTTCAATATCTCCAGCATTGTTCAATGTGCAGTTCTGAACCGTCACCCCTGCGAGCTCAACTGCTTCTACCTTGGCGAGAGGGGTTATTTTCCCAGTACGACCGACATTCCAGGAGACGGATTCCAGCACAGTTGTCGTCTCTTCCGCTTCAAATTTAAAAGCCACGGCCCAACGGGGGAATTTATCCGTATATCCAAGCACTTCACGCGTACGCATGTCTGTAATTTTGATAACAGCCCCGTCGATCAGATAATCGAGGGATGACCGGTTGTCCGAAATAGAATGCAGTTCCTGCATTACTCCGTCAAAGCTATCAAAATAGGTTACATAAGGATTTACTTTAAAGCGATTATCTTTGAGAAACTCCATCATTTCACGGTGGTCAGCAAAAGAAATGCCGTCAGAATAACCCACGTTATAGAAAAAAGCGCTCAGCTTTCGTTCTGCTGTTGTTCGTGGATTCAAGTTACGTAGAGCTCCTGCTGCCGCATTGCGGGCATTTTTAAGTGGTTCAACAGCTGTCTCATTGTATTTGGCCAGTACGGACAAATTCATGATACCCTCACCTTGCACTTCAATCGTTCCATCGCGATATGGAATACTGAGGGGAACAGATTTGATCGTCTTCACTTGCGCAAGGATCCCCTCACCAACTGTACCATTACCTCGCGTCGCCGCTTGCACCAGCTGTCCATCACTATAGGTCAAATTCAAAGTTAGTCCATCAAATTTCAGTTCAACGACATAGGTAGGAGCGGGCAATGGAGAGTCTGGATTCTTGCTATTGTAGTCCGCAATCAGCTTTAGAGCTCGATTATTCCAGTTCAAGAGGTGCTCCTCATTCTGTGCTTTGTCGAGACTCCACAATGAAGATAGATGACGATGTGGTTTGAAGCCTTTGAGTAGCTCTCCACCAACTCTGTTCGTAGGCGAATCCGGGAGTGCCATCCCCGCCTCTGTCTCAAGCGCGGTCAACTGATCGTATAGCGCATCATATTCCTTATCACTGATCAGTGGTTGATCCAACGTATAGTAATGATAGTTGTATTGATTTAATTGCTCGACGAGCCGTTCCATTCTCTGCATGACATCCATCTAGGGACAACCCTCCTTATATGTATCCGGAAGGGACTTCCACTACTGTGGGAGTCTCTTCCGTTCATTCTTTTGTTATTCTATGACGGGTAATTAATTTTCTACCTTGGTAATCGGTGCAAACCCAGCTAACAAACGTTTAACGCCAACGGGTGCCGGAAATGCAATTTGAAGCTCCATGTCGTTACCCGAACCCTTGATTGCAACGATTGTACCAATACCCCATTTACCATGAGATACTTTGTCACCTGCATTATATTCGCTGGCAGATCCCGATGGTTTTGGAGAGGAAGCCCCTGGCATACCCGTAGTCATGGTAACTCGCCCAGCGGATGGTGCTGCAGATCGTGTAGCCGCCGGACTTGGACTATCGCTTGAGCGGTTACCAAAGTTTCCACCCCCACTATTTCCAAAGCCACGTCCACTATACGCTCCACCGATACCGGCCCCGCGCCCGTAACGATCGCGAGCCATTTCTGTATCTTCCTTCAATTCATCAGGGATCTCCTCAAGAAAACGCGAAGGTGCGTTAGCTGTTGTACGACCATACAATGTACGCATTTGCGCACAGGAGAGGAATAACTTCTCCTCTGCACGCGTGATTCCCACATAAGCTAGACGGCGTTCTTCTTCAAGCTCCTCATTATCGAGAAACGCACGACTGTGCGGAAAGACGCCCTCTTCCATCCCGACGATGAAGACCACGGGGAATTCCAAGCCCTTGGCACTATGCATCGTCATGAGCACAACAGCATCTCCCGGCTTGTCGTCTTCGGTATCGTTCATACTATCGATGTCAGCAATCAGAGCTAGGTCAGTCAAGAAAGAGACTAACGTCTTGTCTTCACTATTCTTCTCAAATTCCATCGTTACAGACAAGAACTCATCGATATTTTCTAATCGTGAACGAGACTCAAGCGTATTTTCATTTTGCAGCTCAAGCCGGTAATGGCTCATTTCTAATATTTTCTCCGTAAGCTCGGTTACGGTCAGGTATTCCACCATTCGATGCAATGCCACAATCATATCGTAGAAATCCACGAGAGCATTACGAGTTTTCCCTGCAAATCCAAGGTCATCGACCGTATGCAGCACACGATAAATCGATGTTCCCCGCTCAGCTGCTGCGGCTGCTAGTTTGGCAACCGTTGTATCACCTATACCACGTTTCGGTACGTTAATAATCCGGGTCAAGCTAATATCATCGTCCGGGTTGGACAGAAGGCGTAAATACGCTAGCAGATCCTTGATCTCTTTACGATCATAGAACTTAATGCCGCCTACAATTTGATAAGGAATGTCAGATTTAATGAGTATTTCCTCTATAACCCGTGACTGGGCGTTCGTTCGATACAGAATAGCATGCTCGCTGTATAACCTACCATCCTTGATGTCTTTTTGAATTTCTGAAGTAACAAAATATCCTTCCGCATGCTCCGAATCGGCACGATAGACTTTGATCTTGTCGCCATCCGCTTTGTCCGTCCACAATTTCTTTGGCTTGCGTCCTGTATTTCGGCCAATCACTTCGTTAGCCGCATTCAGGATGGTCGAAGTAGAACGATAATTCTGCTCCAGAAGAATCGTCGTAGCCTCAGGATAATCCCCTTCAAAATTAAGGATGTTCGTAATATCGGCTCCACGCCAGCGATAGATCGACTGATCACTATCCCCTACCACACAAATGCGGTGGTGTTTATCTGCTAGCATCCGGCAGAGCATATATTGCGCACGGTTGGTATCCTGATACTCATCTACATGGATATATTGAAATTTCTTCTGATAGAATTCAAGCACTTCTGGTACGTTTTTGAATAATTCAATTGTCTTCATGATCAAATCATCAAAGTCGAGCGAATTGTTGTTGCGCAGCCGCTTTTGATACATCGTATACACTTTGGCTGCGATACCCTCAAAGTAATCGCCAACTTTTTGTTCATACTGCTGCGGTGTTATTAGCTCATTCTTTGCTGTGCTAATGACGGATTGAACCGCTTTGGGTTCGAATTTCTTGGTATCGATGTTGAGATCCTTCATGCAGCCACGAATGACTGAGAGCTGATCCGTAGAATCGAGAATAGAGAAATTCGAGGTAAAACCAATTCGCTCAATATCCTTCCGCAAAATACGTACACACATCGAGTGAAACGTGGATACCCAAATATCTCTTCCTTCAGAACCAACGAGACGGGATACGCGATCTTGCATTTCACGTGCTGCTTTGTTGGTAAAAGTAATGGCCAAAATAGCCCAAGGTGGTGCCTTACGCGTGCTGATCAAGTAAGCAATACGGTGCGTGAGCACACGTGTCTTACCACTACCCGCGCCAGCCATGATGAGCAATGGCCCTTCGGTTGTAATGACAGCTTCACGCTGCTGTGGATTAAGGCTATTAATTGACTCTTGTATGTTAAAAGGTTGCATGGATGGGTATGGCTCCTTTCAAAAATATATTCAATCCCCCTATATCCCCCTTGCGAAGGGGAACCCCAAGGGCTGGGATTATGCTTCCGGAGTAGTTTTCCTTTGGAAAACTATTACCTCTGGATACCCGCTTTGGTAACGTTAGAGAAACAGAGGCGCTCCTGCTCGCTGTCCCCTGCGGGGATGCGCTAAGTGTGGTACGAGGTAGGAATCGCTGTTTGGGGCTAGCTTCGGTGCAGTAATTAATTTCTTCTCTTTACTGCTGATACGGTAGTAAGGGCTTGTTCGAGGTTATTATATATTGCATTACCTACGACGATGGTATCACACACGGCGGCGGCAAGACGAGCTGTATTGGCGTCGATGATTCCACCGCCGTAAAAGAGACGGGAATCATCTAGTTTGCGACGTACATCGGATACGAGTTCCATATCGCCGAATGTACCGCTATATTCAAGATAAACGATGGGTAATTGTAGCATTTTGTCAGCAACTTGCGCGTAAGCAGCAGCTTCGGAGGCAGTAGTTGAAGCTAAGGCTTTTGACACTTTTGCAGCAGTACAATCCGGGTTTAGAATAATGTACCCTTCAGGGATTAGCCTGTCCCACGGGATGAGATAGCCATACTGCTCGACAGCCCGAACGTGGTGACCGATAATCCAATCGGTTTGTTCTGTATTAAGTACCATCGGAATCATATAGGCATCAAATCCAGGTACAATAGCTTCCAAATCGGAAACTTCCAAAACACACGGCACTTCGTACTGACGTAATCGGGACAAGAGCTCAGAAGTATTCTCGTAGGTAACCCCACTGGAGCCCCCCACCATCACGGCATCTGTATGGGACATACAAATTGCTTCTAATGCTTCATCGCAAAGTGGACGGTCTGGATCCAATTTAAATACATGCCGCCAAGATTGCATTATTTGCTTCAATCATTATTCCCCCAACAGGTCTATTTCCAAGGTTGTTCATTAATATTATTTTATAGAAAAAAGCTCAGTTAATGATCAACAAAGTATAATCTATGTTACCACAGTTCCACTGTCAACGTTCCGTTTAAACACTCAAGGAATTCATCATTACAATAGGCAAATTTCCGTCCCTTAATTATAGCACATACGTTCTGTTCCGGCTTGATATAGCACAAAAAAAGAACGCTCTCTATTACTCGGAGAACGTTCTACTATTTAAACCTAAATTAATTAATAACCTCCCGCGCCGTGTTCAAGAAGTTTGATTGTTTTGTTATTAGGGACAATTTCGGAAGTTCCTGCTGAAAGAGTGATAACAAACATTACACTAAACGCTGTCAATAACAAAGCCATTTTTTTCATCATTTCGTCTTTGCACCTCGCTAATCAAATTTTGGTATCTCTGTATAGCTTCGAAGGACGATTTACTTCTGTATTGCTCAAACAAACCAACACATCTGATAAGACATGCTTCATTATTTATTATAGAGGATATTTCCAAAATATACAGTAAATAATCTATACCAATATCATATTCTTTTTTTGATAAATAATAGTAAGATAATTCAATAATAAAACGGGCATAACGATCATCTGTAACTTGTGGATTATATGTACTAGTTCCTCCATGCTGCCTTTTAAACAACTCGATATTACTCTCAAAACGCAGGATTATGTCGTCTACATTCCAGCAATAGCGATTAGCGGCTTGAAATATCTTATATAACGCTGGAAGCACCTCTTCATCTTGTTGTTCAATATGGGCTATGTACTCCTGCAGTACATCGAAATTTCCTTTCATGAGCAAGTAAAGATATCTATTTGCTGTAGACCATCCTTCAAATTGACTTATTATCTGCTTCGCTTCGTCAGTATTCTCCTGCACCCAACTCATATCGGCGTAAAGGGAAGCGTAATATAAGGCCTGATCATATTCCCCCCGTGTACCATAAGCAACTGTACATAACACGTTAGAGTACGATATATATAAAAATAAAGGCCTAGTAGGTTCCTTAAAAAATTCCTTTTTTCTATCCTTTTCACATCTATATTTATAAAGAATGGTTGCTTTATGCCCCATTTCTTTCGCTAATTCTTCCACTTTATCCATTCGACGTAAGGAGGTATACGTATTTGCCAAATCCTTCAAAGCATCCAGCTGATCCACTTCATCAAGCCGATTCACAAAACTCTCAAATTGGACCGCGGCCTTTAAGTTTATCTCCTGATCTTCACATAGGGCAATTTTAAACAAACGGTATTGGCAAAGGGCCAATCGTTCAGAATGTTGGTACTTTTCGCTCTCAGCAACACTTTCATAGAGAATCGCCGCAGCGGTATATTTTTCTTGCTTAAATAACGCTTCAGCTGTTTCGAATAATGCAGGAGCATAAGAGAGATTATCCATCAACACCCCTACTACCTGCTTGATACTATCCAACTTGTCCAGTTCCGCACAACGAAATATTAGCGGACCCAAGCGTCGCCAATTCAGAGCAGATTGATAGAAACACTCCTCCACATATAATTCATAGAAACTACCTTCAGCAAGGCCCATCCCTTCTGTAATGCGATCAAGCTGTTGCATTGCGACAGGTCGGTTTCCATTAATAATGTTACTAATCGTCCCTGAATTTACTCCAGAGACTTCTGAAAACTGGTTTATGGTTATACCGTTCTTCTTAAGATAGTTCTCGAGCTCAGCACGAATGGTCATCTGCATCATAGCCAAACCCACCTTCCACCATACTATCCAAATTTAGTAATTTGATATAATTATAATATAGGTTATTTCCCCATCGGTCAATAACATCGATCGTCTCCCTATCTTTTGAACTCAGCATAAAAAGAACCTACCATCGGTAGGTTCTCGGTTCTTTATACATCGTTACAAGCCCAAGAAATCAAGCCATCCTGAGTGTTTCGCATCATCCTCGGTTAGAAAATCGGTGTAGAAACCATAGGCCCCCATCCTTTGAAATTTTTTCATGATCTTAGTATCGTTAATGGTATGAACATAGGAAGGGACGCCAATTTTATTCAGTGAAGCGATCAGTCCTTTATTGGCTCGTGTTTCTGACATGGTAACTGCCGTAATGCCCTTATCCTCTACAAACTGCAGTACTTCTTTGTCCGTATCATGGACCGTATAAAGCGTAAAAATAATAGATTCAAAAGGATGTATACCTTGAAGTTGTTCCCACATTGACTGATTGTAGATTTGCGGTACAATACGCTCAAGCAGCACAGGGTCCTTAGCCTTGGCACTCTCCACTATAGCTCCAAAAATCTGATCAATCTCTTCAGTCTTAATTTGTTTCGTATCGGTAACAATATACACATCAGGATAAAACTCCATCAGATCTAGAATTTCGCCCCAGTTAAGCGGTTCGTATTGACCCATGATTTTAGCCGCCTTGAACTCAGCCGAGGTAAGAATCGTGCCCTGTCGATCTGGCTCCAGTTCATCTTGTTGCCCGAGTAGCTTCGTCATATTCTCCGACCACTCATGGCGAGCAATGAGATCATTATCCGTACTCAGAAGCAGGTCTACTTCGAAAATGCGAAGCCCTTTTTCATAATTAGCAATAAAAGCTTCATAGGTATTAGAATAGGCTATTCCATTAATCCCACCCATGGCATGGGCTACCATTCGATGTGCCTTGAAACCCTCGGCTTCAACATTACTCTTTGGTCTCATTATGGCGGCAACCCCAACTACCAATATTATAATTAGAGCAATAACTATGGAGATGTATAAAGTTCTCTTTTTCATGAAGGTTGTACATTCCTTTGTGTATTAATATATTTAATGACGAAGAAGAATATAGAGAAACTACTTCAGTTATGTAGTAGATTCACTTGGAAGAATCTTAATCTATGACATTATAGCATAAGACCAAAAGCTAATGTTCAGCTGACCCCTCCCCATACACATCGAATGGACGTTATCTCAACCAACTTGTCCACATGAGGGAAATACAAGTAATAAGATGCAAATATTCTCCGGCAGGAGCAATAATTTAATCTACCTGCCGAAGTGTTATATTCCATTTGATAAGCCACAACAATCCAGCTTCATAGCTGCTGACTTGCTGCCAACTCCTGTAGGAAACCCCTTAACCCATCTCTCCACGGACGTAGATCACGAAGACCATTGGTACGAATCCCCATATGATCCATAACCGAATTGCGAGGTCGCGGAGCTATACGGGGAAAATCCTCTGTAGTACACGGTTCTATACATACAGAATAATCTATATTTAGAATACCTCTTGCTTCGCTAAAAATGGCTTGAGCAAATTCATACCATGTACATTCTCCTATATTAGAGGCATGATAAATGCCGTAATTCGTAGTTTGTATCAATTCGAGAAGGAATTCAGCAAGATCGATCGTATAGGTCGGTGAACCTTTTTGATCATTCACAACCTTAATTACCGGTTTTTTTAATCCTAAATCCAACATAGTTTGAACAAAGTTATGTCCATGTAGTCCATATACCCACGATGTTCGTACAATGAAATAGGAAGAAGACAAACTCTGAACCAGAATTTCTCCGGCCCGCTTAGACTTACCGTATACACTTTGTGGATTCGTATTATCATATTCCTGATAGGCTTTAGTCGACATACCATCAAACACATAATCAGTGCTAATGTAACAAAACTTGGCCCCTACCTCTTCTGAAGCGAGTACCATATTTCTCGTGCCACCTGTATTCACTGTATATGCTATATCGGGTTCATTCTCCGCATTGTCCACAGCCGTGTACGCAGCGCAATGAATAACGACATCTGGTTGAAATTCACCTAGGAATTTCATACATGCTTCGATCTCTGTAATATCAAGCGAGCCTCTATCACTGGCCATTACCTCATGGTTGGCATCATTCAATATCTTTACCATATCTTGACCAAGTTGTCCCGTAGCTCCAGTTACAAGAACTCTCATGAGTGATCCCCTGGGCACCCGCTATATTGCTTCGAATTGTACTCCTTATATTCTCCTGTTTGGATTCGCATCCACCAATCTTGATGTTCCAAAAACCAAGAAATCGTCTCCTTAATTCCTATCTCAAAAGAATACTTCGGTTTCCACCCAAGTTCGTCCATTACCTTAGAAGGATCAATACCATACCGTCGGTCATGACCTAGACGATCAGGGACGTAGGTAATGAGAGATTGCGGTTTCCCCAGCTCCTCTAAAATTGCCTGCACAATGTGGATGTTAGTCCGTTCATTGTTTCCGCCAATGTTATACACCTCGCCATTTCTGCCTTGATGAATAACGAGATCAATTGCATGGCAATGGTCTTCTACATATAACCAATCACGAATATTTAAACCATCACCATACACTGGTAGAGGTTCATCACCCAAAGCCTTAGAAATCATCAGAGGAATAAGCTTCTCTGGAAATTGATACGGGCCATAGTTATTTGAGCAACGTGTAATATTCACCGGAAGACCAAACGTCTCGTGGTAAGCACGGACCATTAAATCCCCCCCGGCTTTGCTGGCTGAATAAGGGCTATTAGGTGCAAGCGGAGTTTGCTCTGAAAATAATCCTGTCTGCCCCAATGTCCCATATACCTCATCCGTTGATACCTGTAGAAATTTACCCACTTTATGTCTCCGCGAAGCATCTAATAGCACCTGTGTTCCAAGCACATTCGTCTTCACGAACACTTCCGGATCCAGAATGCTTCGATCGACATGCGACTCAGCTGCAAAGTTAACGACAACATCAACACCTTGGATAAACAACTCTTCTATTGCATTCGCGTCTGTAATATCTGCTTTGACAAAGGTATAATTCGATTCATGCTTAATCGATTTTAAATTTTCTAGATTACCTGCATAGGTAAGAGCATCCACGTTAACAATTTGATAATCTGGATGTTGCTTCAACATATATAGCACGAAATTGCTACCGATAAATCCGGCACCACCCGTAACAAGCAGTTTCATAGTATTAGAAGCACCTCCTAGTCAAAATTCAATTCTGCTTGCTCAAGTGTCGGATAACATTTATCTTTATCTGACAGTACAGGATCACTAACTGGCCAATCAATTTTTAAGGATGGATCACTCCATAATATACCTCGGTCATGCTCAGGAGAATAGTATTCGTCAACTTTGTAAAAAACCTGTGTATTGGGCACGAGGGTGCAAAATCCGTGGGCAAAACCTTGTGGCACTAATAATTGACGTTTGTTATGTTCGCTGAGAATGACCCCAACCCAATGACCAAAGGTTCGTGAACTATGGCGAATATCCAAAATTACATCATAAATAGAACCTGAAAGTACCCTAATTAACTTTGTTTGGGCTTTGGGATTCAATTGATAATGTAAGCCACGTAATATACCAGCTTCGGCGGACAGAGATTGATTATCCTGAATAAAATTGTAGTGAATTCCGAGTTGTTTCAGAACTTCTTCATTATAACTCTCCATAAAATAGCCCCGGTGATCACCATGAGTTATTGGCTCCAATAAACTAGCGCCCTCTAACTTTAAAGGAGTTAACTTCACTTCAAATCCTCCCCATTTTATCTGGAGCCAACTGAACTATTCATCGATCAACATGAAATCAAGTAAGCTCTCCTCATTCAATATATGCATTCTTCAACCTCAGTGATTTACACTTCGCCCCGACAAAGAAGAATACGATATGAAGATATAAGTTATTTAATATTGATAGGAGGGTCAAAAAGAACTGAATTACAATAACCACACACAAAAAAACGACCTCTCACCGAGAGGTCGTTTTTTTGTGCTCCTTATGTTGTTCACTCTCAACAATCCGTGTCATGTATTCTAGCAACTGATCCCTTAGCTCACTATTCTGCAGCGCATAATGAATGCTTGTTTCTATGAATCCGAGCTTTTCCCCAACATCATGTCGGAGTCCTGAGAAGTTATAGGCAATAATCCGCTGCGTCTCTCTCAGACGGGAGATCGCATCCGTTAGTTGGATCTCACCATGCACACCTGCACGCTGTTCCTCAAGTATACCGAATATAGCCGGAGTTAAAATATATCTACCCATGATAGCAAGATTTGAAGGCGATTTGTCTACTGCTGGCTTCTCAACTAATTGATTGGCCAAATAAACTCGGTCCCTAATCTCCATCCCATCCACAATACCGTAACGAGATACTTCGTTCCAAGGTACAGGTTGAACACCTACAACCGACGCTTGCTGTTCGTCATACACATCGATCATTTGCTTCAGACAAGGCTCTTCGGATTCTACGATATCATCGCCTAGTAACACAGCAAATGGTTCATCACCAATGAATTTCCGAGCACACCAGATGGCATGTCCAAGGCCTTTCGGTTCCTTCTGCCGGATGTAATGGATATCCGCCATTTCCGATGATTTACGAACCTCTTCAAGCAGCTTCCACTTGCCCTTCTCATTGAGATTGTATTCCAACTCAAAGGAGTTATCAAAGTGATCCTCGATGGCGCGCTTACCCTTACCTGTAACAATTATAATGTCTTCAATACCGGATGCTACCGCTTCTTCCACGATGTATTGTATGGTTGGCTTGTCCACAATCGGTAACATTTCCTTCGGCATTGCTTTGGTCGCGGGTAGGAAACGCGTACCCAACCCTGCGGCCGGAATAATGGCTTTACGAATCTTCATGCGCGCATCTCCCTTATCCATATAATCCAGATATAACCATTATATCATAATTCCTTAGAAGATTAGTAAACAATAAAAAAGGCTCCCCTCTCCGAAATTTACTTTCGGAAAAGAAGCCATAGATATACTACGTTATTGTACCATTAGTCCAAAATCTAGTTCCAAAATCTACGAAACGGGAATAGATGAGAAGGCTCTTCTTTGCAAATACGCAGATCTAGTTCTGGTGTATGCAGCATGCGTTCTGTGCCGTATTCGAGCTTGCGATACTCCTCATCGCCTCTGATCTCCAGCTGACCTTGAACCCGTGAAACTAGCGTTTGCATTTCGAGAAAACCATCAATCATCTTATTCACCCTCCTAATAATATGCCTGCATCAACTGATATTGGCTACTAATGATTACGCTTTCATTTTACCATATAACTGATTTCTTTATTACTGATAAATATAAATTATCATCTATAAATTGCATCTCTTCACAGAAAGTTAATAAACAGATTAGCAGATTACAGCGTTGCATCACACCATCAGAAAAGCAAAAAATGCGGACTACTCAAATCATGAGTAATCCGCGAATTTCTTCTTCTGTCAAGGAAGTTGCCGCTCCCCTTGCATGCTCCGGTTCTGACGATATAACTTCTTGGATCAAATCTCGCTTACGTTCCTGAAGCTCCAAAATTTTCTCTTCAATGGTGCCTTTGGATACCAACCGAATGACTTGGACAACTTGCTTTTGTCCCAGTCTATGAGCTCTGCCAGTTGCCTGTTCCTCTACCGCTGGGTTCCACCATAGATCATACAAAATAACCGTGTCTGCTCCTGTCAAATTCAATCCGGTTCCTCCAGCTTTGAGCGAAATCAAGAACACCTGATTCTCCCCCTGATTGAACCGGGAACACAACTCTATACGTTCTCTAGAAGGAGTGGCTCCATCGAGATAAAATAATTCTACCTTGCGCTGAGCAAGCTCCTCACGGATCAGCTTTAACATACCTGTAAACTGCGAGAATATTAGCATCCGCTTACCACTTTCCAGCGCTTCATCTACCACATCTAGCAACTGCTCCAGTTTACCAGAGGAACCTGAGAAAGGATCTATAAACAAAGCAGGATGACAGCATAACTGCCGCAGCCTGGTAATGCCCGCTAATATTTTGATCCGACTTTTCTGAAAGCTACCCTCTTCCAGCTCTTTCGCTGTTTCCTCCTGCAGCTTGGTCAAATAAGCACTGTAGAGTTGCTTTTGTTCCAAGTGTAACTCAGATTGCAGCACCGTCTCGATTTTGTCGGGGAGTTCCCTGAGCACATCCTTCTTCAATCTTCTTAGAATGAAGGGACGAGCCTTCTGCGCAACCTTATCCCGCGGCAAATCCATAAACGCCTTCCGACCTCCGAACAAGTCAGGAAATACCGCATCAAAGATCGACCACAATTCCTCTAACGAGTTCTCAATTGGCGTACCCGTAAGTGCAAACCGGTGGGCTGCCGAAATCTGCTTCACAACCTGCGCTGTCTGCGAAGCATGATTCTTGATATATTGCGCCTCATCCAAAATCAGCGAATTAAATGTGATCTCCTGATACGATTCAATATCACGACGCAGTGATGGATAAGTCGTTACAATGACATCCACCTGGTCTACTTCATTCAGAATGTCGCTGCGTTCCTGTTTATCCCCTGCAGCCACCTTCACCCGCAGCTGTGGAGCGAACCTATGAAACTCACTTTCCCAGTTATAGACCAGTGATGCCGGTGCGACAATAAGTACAGGATGTCGCTCGCCAGCGATGATTCCATCCCTTTCGTGTTCAGAGACGATGTAGGCGATACTCTGCAATGTTTTACCAAGGCCCATATCATCAGCAAGAATACCTCCAAACCCATAATGAGCAAGCATCTTCATCCATCTAAATCCGCTCACCTGATACTCCCGCAGTACAGATGAAAGTGTTGTCGGCACTTCAAAGTCCATTGCGCTCGGGTCCTTAAGATGGTCCAACAGGCGACGTAGGGATCTGCCCCACTGAATCCCCTTTAAACTTTCTTCATTCCTGTCTTGCAACTGTGGTCCCCGGGACAGCGGGAGTGAAATCATCCCCCCCTTGATGTCGCTTTTTTTCATTCCTAGATCACGATATAATCGTTCGAACACCTGAAATTCTGCATCCTCCAACGATAGAAATGCACCTTCGGGTAATCGATAATATTTCTTTTTTTCAATAACGCTACGTAATATCTCCTGTAGTTCTTCCTCACTCATCGCATCCATTTCGAAAGAAACCTCTAACCAATTCATAGAGTTGTCCGTATCTACTTTTATTTTAGGTGGGTGATTTCCACTATGGACCATTCGTTTAATAGCTGGCGTGACATACACTTCGGCAATATGCTCCAGTTTCGGAAGTAGATTGAATAGTACTTCGTACAGCTCATCTTCATCCTCAGCTATCAATTCATCTTCACTTATTCGAAAGGCCGAGTGTTCAATCATCTCTAAAATCATTGATTCACGTTGTCTATCCCGAATCACGATGATATCCCCGGGGGATGAGGAAGGGGATTCCATAATAAAGTCTTGATTCACATTCCGAGATGATAGTGGCTGAATTTTAATCTCATCATAATGAAATTCCAATGTACCACGCAGTACACCCCCATCTTGATCCAAGAACAATTTTGCACGAAGTCCTGCTTCAACGATCCGGCCAGCGATTTGTTGGTCTAAATTTACTTTTCCCAGACGACGTAGACCAGGTACGACATGCTCTATAAAAGAGTCCATTTGGAGGCTAGAGATATGCAGCGGCTTATCTCCCTTGTTGTGTAGCAACTTCCATAGCTCTCCTACAGTTCGCACCTCGGATTCACCTAGCATAATGACTCTGCTATCCACCACCACACATCCGTAGTAGGGCATTATTATACAATCGTGCAATCCCTCAACATCCATCCGGTAGATCTCCGTTTCTTCCTCTTTGCTAATAGCAAAAGTAACCGGAAGCGCCGCCCCGTCCTCTACTACAAATGAATGAGTAGCACCATTATCCTGCTCAATAAGTACATTTCGGTCGGGCTGAATGAGAAGTGGAATGATCTCCCTCCATACAAGTGGAGGTAGGGTTAATTGGCGCTTGTTTCCTTTTGAACGGGACTCATGATGACCTAAGCCTGAGGTAACAAGACCCGTTTCTCGATAAGCAAATTCACTATTATGGATATCGATCAGCTTCTTGATCAGTTCGTGATCTCCTGGACTGAATGCATGTAAACTAGGATCATATGTGAATAGCTTGGTAAAAGAATGCGGTTCACCCGCATCAATGCGACTTAAAAACTCACCGATGTCATTTACGACATATAGTCGTTTTCCTCCTACTTTCATTTCCAAGACAAACTTTGATTCACGCATTTGCCTATAGTTATTGACGCATTTGATCGTGAATTCAACTTGGAGTAGTTCCTTTTGGGGCTTAAAAGAACCTATTAGAGCTTCATTAACTGGATCATTGGTTACACCTGATTGGCGTTGAAGCTGAAATAGTGAAATCAGACTGCTAGATACTAGGTCATCTCCTCTGTATGAGGTGAAACTCCGTCCTTGTCCTTGTGCTGGGGAATTTATCTTTTCATCGGTCAGAGACGTTTGAATAGGAACATCTCCCCACAGGGGAGACAATGGGATAACAATTCCCTTTCGGGCTCCCTGCCCCCCATGAACCTGATGGATTGCGATCAGTACCGCCGCTATATGCTTACAATATCCATAATAAGATGCGTTTGCTGGACAATCACATTTCGCTTTGAGCGTGCCCGATCTATTCACATCAACCTTTACATGATAATGCTGTTCCTCACGGACTTTGGCTTCAAAATGTCCTACCCCATCACTGTTTAGCTCAGCCACACGCCCCTCTTTAACGTACTGCTCTCCTCGCTTAAAAGAGATTCTTCCGCATAATGACCTGACTTCGCTCAATGTAAAAGGAACCATGTTTCTACCCATTCCCCTCGGTTGTATCATTCTATATGTTCAATAGCTGGCTCACACCAACATTAGTACTTGAATATCATTCGAAGTCCTTCGAATGTAAACTCGAAATCAAATTGACTTCGAAATGGCTGTAACGAATCCATGAAACGTTATTTCATCATAATTCATACGTTTGAGAAGCATTTGGGAGGAATAAGCTCTCTCGGCTTCGCAAGAAATTTTTCTAACCCTCAAAACTAAAAATAGAGACGACTGCATTGCTTATATTGATACCTAAATAAAATTATATCAAAAAAAGGACTGCTTCCCGCATACTATGCGCAAAAGCAGTCCTTTAAGTTAACAGTAGCTGATCAATTCACTATCATTACTTCACTAATTGCCCCCGCGTAACACCAAGTTGGTTGGTCGCCTTTAGTGACTTCCATACCTGTGTTCCACTAATCTCGCCACGTAGCGCGCGGCTGTATAGATCGATGACTTCGTGAACTTGCTCAGGTGTCTCTTCCAAAAACTCCACTCGATAATTTGGTACACCAAGCTCAAGGAAGTGATTCAAATACTCCGCTCCTGACTGCTCAATTGCGTTATACACGGTATTGCGGCAACCTTCATCCACCCGAACTGGATGAGACATTCCAATACGGTCTTGGAGTGACACACTGTGATCTTCACACGGACGTCCACAGTTCGTAAAGTCTGTTCCTTCGCTAAGGAAGGTACAGTACACGCAATGCTCTGTATGGAACATCGGTAAATGCTGATGAATAACAATTTCCATCGACGATGTCTGACTTTGTCCTAGTAGATCGACCATTTGCTGAATATTGAGATCATAAGAAGGTGTTACAATATCACACCCTGCTTCTAGGAACAATTCCGCCGCTTTATGATTGGCAATGTTGAGTGAGAAATCACCAATCAGTTGCGGATGCTTAGCGTCTGGATTCTCTTGACGGTGGCGCAGATAGAAATATAGCGCCCCTGTGTTGCGCACTAGCACTGCATCAGGTTCAAGACGCAGGATGTTGTTATGGTAGCCGTTCTCACCAGGCATGTGAATGCGCGGTGTCGCCAGCGCAATGGACTTGCCTGCTGCCCGAACGGCTTCCACTGCTGCCGGGAACTGCTTGATGAATTCGAAGTCGGCGTAGATCATTTCAACGCCGGCTTCGAGTGCAGCCTGTACCTGTGGCAGGCTGCGGCACAGCGCGGTGAGCTTCGCTTCACCGCGAGCCACGGGCACGCGGCGCGGCGATGAATCCGCGCCGTCGCCCGCAGGCGCCCCGCTATGCGCGAGGGCGCCGTCAAGACCTCCCGCCCGTTTCACGTAAACGGGCGGTTTAGGCCGCTCGCCCGCAAGCAGTTCCACTGCGCGGCGGCGGATGCTGTTCAGCTCTCGCATCGGTAGGATCACGTCACCATGCAGCTCCGCATCCAGCTTCTCGAGCTGGAACACCGTACCGCCGAGACGGCCGAACTGCTCTTCTAGCAAAGCGGCGTCCATCGGCCGCTTCTGCGCGATCTCGAGCTCAAGCTCTGAGTCGACGCGCACCATTGTTCCTTTCTGGACGTCGGTCCAGTAAGTTGTAAGCAACCCGCCTGCATGTCCGACAGCCCGAACATGTACGGGGAACACCCGATACGGCTTGTCGATTTCATACGTTTGACGCAGTCGTTTATCCAGAGCAGGGTCACTCGTCTTCCAGATGCGATCGCCCACATGTACACGGCGCAAGTCTACATCATTACGTCCTGGTACAATATCCACGATCCAGCTCTCTGCCGCTTCTCCTTCCAACTTCACACCCTTGCGACGCAAATCATACACACGGCCGCCTTCTTCTTTCTTCGTCGGGTCCCCCGCGTCGAAGACGATCCCGTCGCCACGTTTCAATGGCGCCTCAATTTTACATACAACTCCATCACGAAGTACCTGCTCTACCACACCTAGATACACACCACGGCTTTTAGGAAAAGTTCCCTCCACCAGTTTCTTATTATTTGTTCCTTCAAGGAAGCCGTGTGTAAAACCACGCGAAAAGCTCTGTTGTAGTTCACGAACTTCTTCCTTAGAAGGACGCGAAACATCTCCATCAAAATAGCGATCAATCGCTTTTCTGTACTTACTCACCACATTGGCAACATATTCAGGACTCTTCATCCGACCTTCAATCTTGAAAGATGTTACACCTGCTTCGATCAGCTCAGGCATAATATCAACGGCTGCCAGATCCTTAGGCGACAACAGATAAGCCACATCGCCCATCGGTTTCTGTTCACCGTCAACCATTAGATCGTAGGGAAGACGGCAGGCTTGCGCACATTCTCCACGGTTAGCTGAACGCCCTCCCCACATTTCCGAGGTCAAACATTGACCGGAGTATGACACACACAGCGCGCCATGCACGAACACTTCCATTGGTAGCTTCGCCTGCGCTCCAATCTTTTCGATTTGCTTCAGGTTATTTTCACGACCAAGTACCACTCGTTCCATTCCCCATGGCTTGGTAAACTCAACCGCTTCAGGTGAAGTGATCGTCATTTGTGTTGAACCGTGAATCGGAAAATCCGGTGACAGCTCTCTGATCAGCTTGACCAGCCCTAAATCCTGTACGATCACCGCATCTACACCCGCAACAATACAAACCTCAATCAATTCCCCTGCATCTCTTAGTTCATTCTCGAATACGAGAATATTAAAGGTCAAGAAACCTTTAACACCATAACTATGCAAAAAGGCCATAATCTCAGGCAACTCATCCATACGGAAATTGTTCGCACGCGCACGTGCATTAAACTTTTCCACTCCAAAAAATACCGCGTCTGCCCCATTAGCTACCGCTGCCCGCATACAATCCCAATCGCCAGCTGGTGCCAACAATTCTACATCTTGTCTTGTTAGTGCCGTATTACTCATTTATATCCTCCCAGACAAATCCTATTTAGATTTATCATTAATTATATTAAATAAAAAATTCCTTCAAACTGATATCGTCTAAAATTTGAGATTCCTACAACTTATCTATTTTATCAGACATTACCTTCATACTCTACTTTTATTCCTACATATGCAACGGAAAATATACGTAATCATGGAATGTCCAACATTTCTCTAAAGTATATGGATTACTGTTTATCTAAAAAAATGCATTCAAAAATACAAAATGGCAGCCGAAGAATAATCTCCTGGCTGCCACCCCCTACAACGATGCTTATGTATTCTTGCTTCTGGTTGTTAAGTAAAAGTTAAACATGGGTTCAGGCCACCCTGTTGACTTAGCTGAACCAAGCCTTGATCATAATGACATCCGAGACCAAAAAGATGACCAAACAAAGAGTACCAAATCCAATTGCAAATAGATTTTTCTTTGGACGCTCCATCAGTAGACGAACCACGCCAATAAAAATAATCAGCGTAAACAACAGCATAAAAATATCAAAACCGTTATAGGTCGTCGTAGTTTCTCCAACTCCTGCGAGTAACCACATATCGAAACCCCCTCTTCAATCAGCGGATTTACATATCTTCTTCCATGTTATCTTCCTTCTTCCTCGGATGCAATAGATGATACGAAAAAATTCATCATATTGTTGAAAAAATTAACTTTTAGCACTTGAAAAAGTAATTTTTGTGCTTGACCAAGTTCACTTTCTTAATTCTCTATTTTCTTATATCACTATTTTAATATACGAATTTATCACACTGGCGCTACCTTACTCTTATTTCTTCTAGCTATGATCTCTCCCCCAATCCATAACATCAGCGGGATAAGCAGCTGAAAAGGGACAGCATAAGCCTTATAAATGTTATAGGCGAAGTACTCCATTTCCATAATATCCTTGTAAATAAAAACCGACAAATAGACCATAACTAGGCCCATCTGTAGAACTACGGAGCGGTACGTCTTCAGGTTAAACAACTTGGAAATTCCTTGACTGATCACATATAAACACAGACTTACCTTGATAAAAATAGCTGTTACAAACAGAATCGCCGCGGAGCCCTCCATTCTCGTCAGAAAATCCCCTATAGTGATCCGGCTGATCGCCACATAAGAAGGGAAGTACAGGCCGGATAAGATATTAGGACTTAGCATCAACAGATTACGCAGATAGACTAACAAAATAACTCCCCCGGAAATCAGCATCCCACGTAACAGAACCCGATAGGCTGAGCTTTGATTCGACATAGAATGAAAGGCGCCCAGCAACAATACAATCTCGGCAAATGGAAAAGTGAATTCACTCAGGGTATCGTTCAAAACATCGTTCCAGTCAATATCCAGCAACGGCAACAGATGATGGAATTCGAACTTGGAAATTGACAAAATTTGTAGGATGAAGATCGCAAATAACGTAAGCAGAACCAAGAACTTCGCTGTTCTTCCGATTACTTCAATCCCTGCTTTTACCGCCCAAACACTGAGTAGCCCGATACATAACATAGGCACAATCATCGGCGTTTCGTTTAATGGAACCGTTTTGCTGAACTCACCAAAATTTCGCAACACTAGAGACCCTAAATGCAGAGCATACCATATATATAAACAAGTAATCATTTTTCCTACTACCCTACCGAAGACAGCAATCAACATATCAAAAATATTCTTATCAGGAAACAGGACATGCAATCTGGCATACAAACACATAAGTGGAACTGAAATTGCGATCGCCAGTAGTAAAGCGATCCAAATGCTGTTGCCGGACTGCTGGGAACCTCCCATGAACAATGAACTGCCGATCATAAACATAATTGTTATGCTAGTCGTCTGACTACCCGGAATCGTTTCTTTGTTCACACAAGTCCACTACCTTTCAAATATTTTTTCTAGTAAAGCTGCTTGACCCAGTTTTCAATCCATGGGGATGGACTGGGAATATTCCACTTCATCGCTAGTGAAAAGGCAATCACAAACGAAAGTAGACATAGAGCAGAGCATACATAAAAGTCACGTTTCATCCCTTGTTTTAACAGTCCATAGGGGTCAAGCAAAGCTATGAAGGCATAAAGAATCACAACAAGCACAGCCAAATTTAATCACCTACTCTAATTGATCTTTGCGTTTTGCCGCTGCTATCAATTAATACCTTTGACTTAACCGTAACCACTAATTTACTGAATTCATTTTCCCATTGTTTTTCCATAGTTCTCCACGCCTTTGGCATACGCTCATAAACAACCTCTCCAAACCCAAAAACATCACTATGATACTTCCGCTGCACGTTTTGAATTACCGCCAAAATATTTTTCTCAAGTTCCTCCGCAGCACGTTGTTCAATTGTTTTTAGGCTCTGGAAATTAGTGAAGCCTGTCGAAGACATAACCTCGTCCAGGCCCGTATGAGTCACCGTGTTAATCTGAATTTGGACTCCCTCTTTAGTCAATACAGGCTTTATTTTCGTTTCGTTTGATATAATTTCCAATGAGAAGATTGGTTTACCCGCCTCATCTTTCACGGGCAGTACTCCTCCTTTTATATCATTTTTGGCAAACAGCATATATTTACTTTCTTCATCGCTGAGAGTGCCAACCATTCGATCTTTAATAAAAACTGCTGTTCCGCCGACTCGCTCATTATTATCCTTATCATTATGATGAATATACACTAGCGGTGCTATTGCACTCTTCCCATGAGTTCCTAGTTTATTTATAAAATCCCAAATCTCAACAACTGGAGCGGAACTAGCATACTTCTCATCTCTCATCATTTGCGCTAATTCGAAGGAAGTGATCGAATCCAATGTGCTCTTAAGATTAAGAATTTCTCGGGCTGTTTTCTCCTTGGATACAAATATAAAAACATCCGCTCTCGTTTCCGTGTCTCTTGTGACCCAATCAATAAATCTAACTACACCTTCCTGCCGGGCAACCTCCTCGCTGATTATAATCACTTTGGCATGACTCCAAAATAGCTTTTTACCTGTCATTGAGATCATTTTTCTGACAATGTCAAACATTGTATCTCCAGCAAGACTAATCGTCTTGTAGCCTGCCTGCATCTGCTTTGGCCCGCTCTTTGTATCGACCAATTCCACTGTTAATAGCAGCTTTCCATCTGCTGGGTTCTTGTCAATCGCTACACCTGCGACAATGGACAGATCATCTACTTCAGCGTAATTCCAGCAACCCGAAATCGTAACTAGTGATAATAGAACAATCAGTTTCAGCAATACCCGTTTCACCTGTAACATCACTGTCGTCCCTTGTTTCTAGATGATTTTCTCTTCATATTTCTGACCCCTATGACCGCCGGGCGTAAGTACATATCCCACCACGGTACTCGAACCAAAGTATCCTTTATATCCTGCGGCCGGATTGAACCTACTCCAATCATATAAGAAACCCCAAATGAACGAAGACTCATCAAATGAACTACCAGACCAAGCATGCCTATGAAATACCCGTATATCCCCATAAAAGAGGCCATACATAGCAACAGAAACCTGATTATGATTAAAGGGCCCGTAATCTTTGGATTAAGTAGTGTTGTTATTCCCGTAAGACCAACTACAATAACCATTGGAGCGCTGACAATCCTAGCATCTACAGCCGCCTGTCCCAGAACCAAAGCTCCCACAATACTGACAGCTTGGCCAACGTTAGTTGGTATTCTGGAACCCGCCTCCCGCAGGATCTCGAATACGGTCAACATCAGTAGCGCTTCTACAATTGTTGGAAAAGGTACATCCATCCTTGCCTTCGCAATGCTGAGCAGAAGCTGTGTCGGTACCATCTCCTGACTATAGGTAACTAACGCAACATATCCAGCCGGGATGCTAAAGGACAGAAATGCTCCAAAAATCCTTAATATCCGATTAAAAGAGGCAAAATAAAAGTTCATGTAATAGTCTTCGCTGGTTTGAAAATTTTCTACAAACACATAAGGGAGCGTTAGAGCAAAGGGACTGCCCTCGATAAGTAGAGCAATTCTGCCCTCCATGAGCTTACCAACCACTGTATCAGGGCGCTCTGTGCTTCCAATCGTTTCGAAAGGAGAATAAGGTTCATCCCGAATTAATTCCGCAATATATCCCGTATCCAGAATATGATCAATTTCTACCTTCTTCAGTCGTTCTTGAAGTTCCTTAAGAATATCTGGTGACGCCAGGCTTTCAAGATAACAGAGGCAGGTTTGTGTGTTACTGCGTGTTCCTACCTGGAGAAATATAAACTTCAAATCGGAATCCTGTATTCTCCTCCTTATAAGCGTCAGATTTACTTGCATTGACTCAGTAAACCCTTCACGCGATCCTCTGGTAACTGTTTCCGTTATCGGATCGGATATGGCCCTTATCTCCCAACCTTGTGCACTAATACTAAGTGCGCCGGAATAACCATCCAGTAGGAATACGGTTTTCCCCGATATAATTGCAGCGATTATTTCATCCAGATCCGTAAAGTCCGTTACATCACTAACATTAAAAACTTGTTTTCTGATTTTATCCATCAGCTCTGCTGTACCACTTCGTTCCGATTCGTCAAACTGATAGCTCGTTATAGGTCTGATAACATCCTCATTAATCTGGTTCCTATCAATCATTCCGTCAATAAAAATCAGACCGCAGCGAATGCTGCTACACTTTGCATTCTCAATTACTCTTATTCTAAGTGTGCCATCATTACTGAATATCTGCCGAAACATGGCTAAAGTATCATCTAGTGACGTACTAAGGGAATATGAAGATGTCTTGTTAGCTATGCTAGTTCCGCCACTTTCCAGGTTCTTCACTATAGTCACTCCCTTACCTAATTCCTATTGCCTCGTATTATCCCCGCCCTTCATTTTCCTATTCGCCAAAATTATTCCTGTACAAAAAAAGCCTGATGCTGCGAATAAACAGCATCAAGCTTTCGTATCTTAAACTAAACCTGCTATTAAGTTCTACGTCTTATAACCTTCGTTCAATCCTACGTTCTTCCTTACGTTTCTCTTACCCTCGTACCTTCAGTTCTTCTGTACGTTTCGTATCCCGTTCCAGAACTGGTGCTAAGTATTGTCCTGTGTATGACTCAGCTACCTTCACGATTTCTTCTGGTGTTCCCGTTGCGAGAATTGTTCCACCGCCACTTCCACCTTCTGGACCTAGATCAATAAGATAGTCTGCGGTCTTGATTACATCCAAATTATGCTCGATAACCAGTACCGTTTCACCGGAATCTACAAGACGATGCAACACTTTGAGCAGACGATCGATATCATCGACATGTAGTCCCGTTGTGGGCTCGTCCAAAATGTAAATGGTCTTACCCGTGCTACGGCGATACAACTCAGAGGCCAGCTTCACACGTTGAGCTTCCCCACCAGACAATGTCGTAGCAGGCTGTCCAAGATTAATATATCCGAGCCCGACATCCAGCAACGTTTCAAGCTTACGATGGATCTTCGGTATGTTCTGGAAGAAATCTGTTGCATCTTCAACGGTCATCTCCAGCACATCGGCAATACTCTTATTCTTGTATTTCACCTCTAACGTTTCTCGGTTATACCGTTTACCTTTACAGATCTCGCAGGGTACATAAACGTCCGGCAAGAAGTGCATCTCGATTTTGAGAATTCCATCACCGCGGCAAGCCTCACAGCGGCCACCTTTGATATTAAAGCTGAAACGTCCCTTCTTGTATCCACGTACCTTCGCCTCATTGGTATTAGAGAACAGATCTCTAATATCATCGAATACCCCGGTATAAGTTGCTGGGTTAGAACGTGGTGTACGACCAATTGGTGATTGGTCAATATCTACAACCTTATCAACATGCTCAAGACCCTTGAGTTCACGATATTGTCCTGGTCGAACTTTAGCTCTGTTGAGATCACGAGCCAGTGTTTTATATAAGATTTCGTTCACCAATGTCGATTTACCTGATCCCGACACGCCTGTTACAGCCGTAAAAACACCGATTGGGAACTTCACATTAATATTCTTAAGGTTGTTCTCCTTGGCTCCCTTAACTTCCAACCATCGACCGTCAGGCTTACGTCTTTCACCGCTAACCTCGATGAATCTCTTCCCACTCAAATACTGCCCGGTCAACGAGTTAGGATCATTCATGACCTCCTGAGGTGTGCCTTGTGAAACTACGTGTCCACCATGTATACCTGCCCCAGGGCCAATATCGATAATATAATCAGCAGCTAACATCGTATCCTCATCATGCTCAACGACAATCAATGTATTACCGATATCGCGCATATGTGCCAATGTCTCAATTAATCGATCGTTATCCCGCTGATGAAGGCCAATACTTGGCTCATCCAGGATATATAAGACACCCATTAGACTGGAGCCAATCTGCGTTGCTAGGCGAATACGTTGAGCCTCGCCACCAGATAACGAACCTGCAGTCCGACTCATCGTTAGATAATCAAGCCCTACATTGACGAGAAAGCCCAATCTACTATTGATTTCCTTAAGAATCATATGAGCGATTGTCATTTCTTTGTCGCTCAATTGCAGACCATCAAAGAACTCCCTAGCCTCTCCAATAGATAGGGAAGTCACATACGCTATATTCTGATCATTAATCGTCACCGCAAGTACTTCTGGCTTCAAACGATGGCCTTTACAACTACCACACGGTTTGGAGCCCATAAATCCCTCTATAAACTCCCGTATTCCATCCGAGCTTGTCTCACGATAACGGCGTTCAAGATTTGGAATAATGCCTTCAAAGGTAACGTAAGCATCTTTACTCATTCCAAAATCGTTCTGATAACGGAAGCGAACCTTCGTGTTACCTGTTCCATAGAGCAGCTTATCCATCTGATCTTTGCTCAATTCCGATACAGGTACATCCTGAGGAATGTCGAAGTGTTCACAAACCGACCTTAGAAATTGCGGATAATAATTGGACGTGCTACCTGCCCATGCCTCAAATGCCCCCTGCTCAATACTCTTCTCTGGGTTTGGAATGAGCAAGTCAGGATCAATCACCATCTTCGCACCTAATCCATCACATTCCTGACAAGCACCAAATGGACTATTAAAGGAGAACATCCGTGGGGATAGTTCATCTATACTGAAACCACAAATTGGACACGCAAAATTAGAACTAAAACGCAATTCTTCTTGTCCAATGATGTCGACAAGTAATTGTCCCCCCGACATCTTAAGTGCCGTTTCGATAGAATCAGCAAGGCGGCTACGAACGTCCTCTTTCACTACAATCCGGTCAACAATGACCTCGATGGAATGCTTCTTGTTCTTCTCAAGTTCAATATTCTCCGAGAGATCACGTTGTTCCCCATTTACACGCACACGAACAAAACCTTGTTTGGAAATCTCAGTGAAGAGGCTCTTGTGTTCACCTTTCTTCCCGGATATAACAGGAGACAAAATTTGCAGTCTCGTCTTCTCAGGATACTGCATAATACGGTCTACCATCTGTTCAACTGTTTGAGAGGAAATTTCTACTCCATGCTCAGGGCAGTGAGGATGTCCAACCCGTGCGAACAACAACCGTAAATAATCGTAAATTTCCGTAACGGTTCCGACAGTTGAACGTGGGTTACGGCTAGTGGTCTTCTGATCAATCGATATAGCCGGTGAGAGTCCCTCTATAGAATCGACATCTGGCTTCTCCATTTGTCCCAAGAACTGGCGGGCATATGCGGAAAGCGATTCTACATATCGGCGTTGTCCTTCAGCATAAATCGTGTCAAAAGCAAGCGATGATTTGCCTGAACCACTTAGTCCCGTCAGCACAACAAACCGATCACGCGGAATGGTGATATTGATATTTTTCAAATTGTGCGCTCTAGCGCCTTTTATGACGATATTCTCACTGGCCACTATCGTTTCATCTCCTTGAAACTATATCTCTCGTATATAGTATTATTCAGCCTTAAGTTCCATAATCGCATCACGTAGCTCTGCTGCGCGTTCAAACTGCAGGTTCTTGGCAGCTTCTTTCATCTCGACTTCGAGGCGTCCAATCATAGCCTCGCGGTCCCGCTTCGACATCTTGCCCTTTGCAGCGCCAGATAAATAGTCGCTCTTACTCTCAGCAACTTTAGTTGCCTCGATAACATCACGCACCTTCTTACGGATCGTCTGCGGTGTGATGCCATGCTTCTCATTATACGCAATTTGAGTATCACGACGTCGTTGAGTTTCTCTAATCGCTTTCTCCATCGAATCCGTAATTTTGTCACCATACATAAGGACGCGCCCTTCTGAATTTCGCGCCGCCCGTCCGATCGTTTGGATCAGAGAACGCTCCGAACGTAGGAAACCTTCCTTATCCGCATCCAAAATGGCCACTAGTGACACCTCAGGTAGATCAAGACCCTCACGGAGTAGGTTGATTCCAATAAGAACATGGAATACGCCTAGACGTAAATCGCGCAAAATGCTCATCCGTTCCAACGTCTTAATATCCGAGTGAAGATAGCGCACCTTGATGCCGATCTCTTTCAAATAATCCGTTAGATCCTCGGACATTTTCTTCGTCAACGTCGTAACCAAGACGCGTTCATCTTTATTAATCCTATCTTGGATTTCTATAATCAAATCATCAATCTGTCCCTTGGTCGGCCGAACCTCGATAATCGGATCAAGCAGCCCTGTAGGACGAATGATCTGCTCTACCATTGTATCGCAATGCTCGATTTCATAAGGACCCGGTGTCGCTGATACGTAGATTAGCTGATCAGCCTTCTCTTCAAATTCTTCGAATCTTAGTGGACGGTTATCTAATGCAGATGGTAGTCGAAATCCATGCTCTACCAGTACATTCTTACGTGCTTGGTCACCATTATACATCGCCCGGATCTGCGGCAGCGTTACATGCGACTCGTCAATAACGATTAACATATCATCAGGGAAGTAATCCATCAACGTATACGGAGTTGCTCCCCGTTCACGAAATGTCAGCGGTCCGGAATAGTTCTCGATTCCCGAGCAAAATCCGACCTCTTTCATCATTTCAATATCGTACCTGGTGCGCTGTTCCAATCGTTGAGCTTCTAGCAGCTTACCTTGTGAACGAAACTTCTCCAGTTGTTCTTCCAGTTCCCGCTCGATATTGACCAATGCAACTCGCATGGTCTCTTCTTGCGTCACGAAGTGAGATGCCGGAAAAATCGCTACATGATCACGTTCTCCAACTAATTCTCCGGTCAAAACATCAATCTCAGTAATCTTCTCAATCTCATCACCAAAAAACTCCACCCTGATCGCTTGCTCTCCCTTTGATGCAGGGAAGATTTCCAACACATCACCACGAACTCGGAACGTTCCTCGCACAAAATTGAGATCATTCCGTTGATATTGAATATCGACAAGTCTGGCCAAAATCTGATTCCGCGGTTTCTCCATACCAACTCTTAAAGAAAGCACCAAGTTCCCATATTCAACAGGAGAACCTAGACCATAAATACACGATACGCTCGCAACAATGATGACGTCCCGCCGCTCAAACAAGGAGCTTGTCGCAGAGTGTCTTAATTTATCAATCTCTTCATTTATACTGGAATCTTTCTCGATATAAGTATCAGAGGAAGGAATATAGGCTTCCGGTTGATAGTAGTCGTAGTAACTAACAAAGTAATCAACAGAATTAGAAGGGAAAAATTCTTTGAACTCGCTCGCAAGCTGTGCGGCTAATGTCTTATTATGAGCTATGACGAGGGTAGGTCTGCCAAGTCTGGCAATGGTGTGAGCAATCGTGAACGTCTTACCTGTGCCTGTGGCACCTAGCAACGTTTGATGTTTCTTCCCCACCTTCACGCCTGCCACCAATTGTTCTACCGCACCCGGTTGATCACCTTGAGGAGTGAAGTCGGAGACTAGTTCAAATTTATTATCGCTATAGATAATTTCGCTCATTGTCCAACATCATCCTTATCGTCTAAAATGAAATACTAGAGAGTTATTTACTATACTTTCTCACATCTATATTAACCTTAATTAAGCTAGTTTAATTAATTAACGGAGACTTTCATTCCGTAAAATGTAAAACGAGAATAAGTGTTCCCATTAATTATACCAATTTCATCTTATAGATGCAATCGGTAAGTCTAAAGATAGGAGTTGTACATAACGAATGGACATAACAACAATACTTGGCTTAATTATCGGATTAATTGCACTCATTGGTGGATTTCTGTGGGAGGGTGGACAAGTTGCGGGACTCATGCAGCTAACAGCTGCATTAATCGTGTTTGGTGGAACATTAGCTGCTGTCATGATCAGCTTTCCACTGGCCAGACTGAAGCAAGTACCCAAGGCCGTAGCCTTGGCTTTTACAACTTCGAACAACAAGGTTGGTGAATTGATTGAGGACATTATATACATGTCCTTTACAGCAAGGCGCGAAGGAGTACTATCCCTTGAGAGAAAATCCGCTGATCACCCTGATGTTTTTCTTCGCGAAGGTATTCAGCTCGTCGTGGATGGGACCGATCAGAACACGGTGAAGCAAATCATGGAGTACGAAATCGAAGCTGTAGAGAATAAGTATGACAATTACTCCAAAATATTTGAATCAGCTGGTGGATATGCCCCAACCATGGGGATTATCGGTACAGTTATGGGTCTCATTCACGTTTTGGGTAGCCTGACTGAGCCAACTTCACTTGGCCCATCCATTGCCTTGGCCTTTACAGCTACGTTGTATGGGGTTGCTAGTGCCAATCTGATCTTTTTACCTATCGCCTCAAAAATAAAAGCGCGTTGCGAAGATGAAGTCAATCGAATGGAAATGATGCTTGAAGGTATCTTATCGATCCAAAATGGTGATCATCCACTTCTCATTCGCCGTAAATTGGAATCCTTTATCATAGAAACTCGCCGCACTCTGCCAGCTACGGAGGAGGAGAGCCAAATATGAGATCGCGGAGCCGGCAACGGAGACAGAATAAGACTGATACTAAGGACCGCTGGATGATCACTTATGCCGATCTAATTACACTGTTGCTTATTTTTTTCGTTATTATGTTTGCTATGAGTCGACTAGATATCGAGAAATATGAGACAATCACAGAATCACTCCAACTCACTTTCAAAAGCGGAGATTCCTTATTGGAGAAAGGGCACGGCATTCTTGGCAGTGGAGATCCTTATTCACAAGTCAGTCCACCAGCTACTTCAGGACAAGATGATCAAGGTAACAAGAGTAGTGATGTTAACGCAGCGACTCCAGCTCCAATGACAGAGCGTGAACTAGCCTTTCGCAAACAAGAGGAAGAGCTTCTTAGTCTGATGAATATGATCCAGCAATATATTAAGGACAATAAGCTGGAAGATCAAATTCACGTATCCGATCTCCCCAAAGGTATCTCGATCACATTGAGTGATCGTTTTCTATTTGATGTCGGTAGAGCGGATTTGAAAAAAGACTCTGCCAAAACCTTATCTAAGCTAGCTAGTTTGTTCGGTTCGCTTAATACCATTGTTAGTATTGAAGGACATACCGATAGCGTGCCTGTCGGTGAAGCTTCCAAATTCAAAGACAATTGGGAACTATCCGGGGCGAGAGCACTGTCCGTTCTCCGTTATTTCATTGACCAAGCGAAGCTAAGTCCAGATGGATTCCAATACGCCGGATACGCTGACACACGGCCAGTTGGCGACAATAATACCACCGAAGGTAGAACGAAGAACCGGCGTGTTGAGATCACCGTGCTAAGACAACTTCAGCAATAGAGCTTCGGGCCCTAATCAAATAGTTGTGCTTTGTGCAACTATCTTCAAATCCCACATAGTTATCGGTGATAGAATACTCATACAAAAGGCTGCTCCCTTAAGATTTACTTCAGGGAAGCAGCCTTTTCAATTCTAATCGCAGGTGAACTCCAACTAAATCGAAATTTCCGGAGCACGTAGCTTCAAGGTAAGTTCTTTACCTCCCTGAACTTCTTTAGCGTTCGCCACGACCCAGTTTGCAGCCAGTCGCTGACCAATCATCTGGGCATTCTCCTCAGTCACACATAACCCTTCCACTATACCTTCCCCTACTTTAAAATCGACGTCGTTCTGAAGCCCCAGCGCTTGTTCTAACCAATTTTTAAGTCCGTTATTGGTATTAAAATTGATCCGGTATCCTTCGCATATAGCCTGAGCTAATTTCTCACCATGCTCATCCGAATATATGAATAGGTTGTTATACTTAAAATTTCCGTCTTCCACTTGATTAAAAGCAGAAACATCTTTTAAATTAACTGCATTAAGAAGACTTTCTTCGGACATTCCTGCCCGCTTGGCATGCTCTAATAAAATTGCAGTATACTGCGATATTCTGACTTCAGTACCCACGGTTCCCACTCCTTAGTGTGTATGCTCAACCATCTCTCTATAGATGTGCTTCCTGCTCGTCCAGTTTCGTGTTAACTTGACGCTGACCTGTAACACTACCACTGTCACTGACACCACGTTTTGGACGCAACAGCTGTAGTAACGATAGCGGCTGCAATCGCATTGCGGCCGGCGCCTTCTCATCCGGTGCCAGAATAGCGCCGAGCTGATGATGCTCACCCGCATAGATAGCACGTTGGAGATATTTACTCTCGCCAGCAAGGTTCAGTACCTCCAGCTTACAAAAAGCTGGATTGATCCGCAGCGCAGCATGTAAATCTTCCTTCGTCGGAACCTTAACCCCATTAACCTTGGCGATCGTCTCACCGGCCACGATCCCGAGTTCTTCTGCCGGGCTTCCTGGTAGAACAGCCAACACCTTCAGTCCACCCTTTGGATTCACAAACAGCGGGCTATGCTGTTGTTCCTCTATACGGCTAAACAGCACTAATCCCTCATGTAATATAATAGCGGCTAACGCAGCCACGATCACCAGAGGACTCCACCAAGCAGATAACATCGCTAATACGAGTATAATGACGCCATAACCAAGTATACGCCCGGAAGTCACCCTAGCTTTGGCCTGTGGCAACAGACCGATCGTCATTTCCGAGAAGCCGATAACAATCGGCAACGCCATCATTCCAAATCCACCTTGCCAAGACTCACCGCCAAAGAACGGTGTCCAGGGTAGCACTCCCCCTGTAGTTTGCGCAGGAATAAGCAAGAATAAGGGAATTGGCCAGAGATTCTGCATTTGATATCCCCCTACTAACCTCCCCCGCTTCCCTTCAAAAAAGAGCGGACCAGCAAAGTTTGCCCCTTGCCATCTGACGAGTAATCCCTCAGCTACATGAAGCAGTGCAACTAAACACAATAAAGCTGGAATATTCAATTCCCGTACAATCCTAACGATGTCACCCATCCACTCCCTACCCTCAAACGCAGGGAATAAATTCAGAATAAACTGGGTCACTCCAAGCAAACCAACGGAATAAGCCATACATAAATAACGAATGCGGAACAGAAGTAGCACTAAAGTTACAACCCAGATACATACTATCCCTTCCACGCTTAACGTCATACCCAAAAATGCAGAAGCAGACGATACCCCAATCCCTGCAAGCAACCCACCAAGTACCGTTCGCCAAGTCTGACTTACCCAACTATGTAGTCTTACATGGAATAGTTTGCGTTCCAAGAGCACCTGCCGACGATAAATAAGCATAATCAATATAATTGAAATATAATAAAAAGGCTGTAGGAACAGCTGCGCCCCTGCCTCTGCCAAATTCCACAATCCTTCAAGAAGAATACTCAAAAGAACCCCAACCCCTTATTTTGAAATTCTCACGACTGAACTCAGAAAAAAAGAAGGCTAGAATCAGCCTCCTTAATTCATTCGACACCTATGGAGTAATTTCCTTCCGAATCTCTTCAATTGCCGTATTCATTTGCTTATCGTTCTTCACATCACGTATATGTTCAATCAACTTGCTCTCTAGAGCTTTCACCGTTTCGGCTTCAAGAATGCCATCCGCCTTCAACTTCACACTAGTTTGGAATTGCTTAAGCGCAGTTTCCGTCCCTTTATCAAAATATCCATCCATTCGGCCAGGCTTGAAGCCAAGCGCATTCAACATCACTTGTGCACTTTTAATGTCATCACCGAGCATATCATATTTAAAGGTGGTCTCCTTATTAATGGGTGCCACTGAAAAATAATCAGGTTGAGATACCTCAATATCAGGTTTGATCCCCTTTTTATGAATCCACTCGCCATTTGGTGTCAACCATTTAGCTATGGTAACTTTGAGCAGACTACCATCACCCATTTCCTTAGTGAAGCTAGTTTGCACGGTTCCCTTACCATAAGTCGCTTCGCCAATTAGCTTGGCACCCGCTGACTCCTGCAACGCACCTGCGAGAATCTCGGATGCACTTGCACTTCCCTTGTTAGTCACAACAGCGATCGGATAATGCTTGCCTGAGCCGTTCGATACCGTCTTGCTCCGCTGTTTGCTCTTATCCTCAACCTGAACGATAACCTTATCCTTCGGTACAAACTGCTTCGCCATATCGATAACAACCGAGAGCACGCCGCCTGGATTATTGCGAACGTCAATGACAAGCCCTTTCATCCCTTGACCTTCAAGGGAGGCCAGTTCTTCTTTGAACCGTTCCGCCGTATTCATCGAGAATTCGGTAATTTCGATAACACCAATTCCACCAGCTTCCATCCGTGAATAGATCGTTTCGAGTGTGATATCATCACGCACAATGGTGTACTCTATCTCTGCAGAAGTATCCGCCCGTTTTACTTTTACCTTGGCCTCTGTTCCTTTTGGACCACGGATTTTCGTTACCGCTTCGTTAAGTTTCAACCCTTCAAAGGATACCCCATTCACTGATAACAGGATATCTTTGGGCTTAATACCCGCCTTCTCCGCCGGAGAGCCTTTAATCGGAGCTACCACAACTACGCTGCCATTCTCCATCGATACCTCAGCACCGATGCCCGTAAATGAACCTTCAATTTCTTCCGAGAACTGCTTCGCCGTATCCGGTCCCATGTAAGAAGAGAAAGGATCTCCAAGCGCATTCATAATGCCATCAATCGCACCATCTACCAACTTACTCTGATCAACATCTTCAACATAATTATTTTTAACTAATTGAAGCGCCTTTTCGATTTTTTGCATATCGCTCTTAGAACTTCCGCTGAGATTATCAGCAAAAATACCACTGCGAATCGAGCCTGAGCTCGCAAAGCTCCACTGTCCTGTTAAAGTCAAGGTGAGCAAACTACTGATCAGCATGGCCACCAGAACGAGCAAAGTTACAGTACGTCTTTTAAACATGGATAAATTCACCGCCTCTGATTGTTCGGCTGACTTGAAAGCCTACCTTGATAACTATTATAGTATGTGTTTAGCCTGTACGGAATATTACCTATCTCACCTTCAACTCCATTAAATAGAAGGAAAAACGGATAATTCGTCCCTATAGAGGACGATATCCGTTTCTTTGGACTTGCAGCTATTTTATTACAAATAAGGCATCGGGTCTACTGGTTTTCCATCAATCCGTACTTCAAAGTGACAATGTGGCCCTGTCGAGTTGCCCGTACTTCCAACCTCGGCGATCTTCTGGCCTTTTTTCACTTGTTGACCTTTCTCCACCACAATCCCATTATTCCGAATATGACCATATAAGGTCCATACATTATCACCGTGATCAATAATTACTGTATTCCCATAACCGCTCCACCATTCTGCAACGATAACCACACCGCCAGCGGCTGCATGAATATCTGTTCCTTGTGGTGCTGCCATATCTATACCCGTATGTGTCTTCACCTTACCTGTAATCGGATGCACCCGTGTGCCATAACCAGATGACAAACGTGCTCCCGTAACCGCAAGCCCCATTGAACCACCATTACCTTTAAATGTACCAGAGCTTGAGACACTGGAACTTCCTGAGCCCGTTTTCTTCTTATACGTGTATACCTGAGCAGCTTTGAGCTTATTCTTCTCTTTCTCCAAGGATGCTCGTTTGGTAGCAAGCTCTACAAGTAAAGCTTCCTGCTCTTCACTAATTTCATCCGATTCATCCATTTCCGTGCTATATTTAGCAATCAGTTGTTGCTTCTCATTTTCTTTCTCTTCCAATGTACTCTTACGTGATTCCGCTTCGGCATACAGGTTCTTCACCTTAGCATAATCCTGTTCCAATTCAACCTTTTGCTGCTCAAATAACTCTTTATCACGTTTATGTTCATCCAGAAGTAATTGATCCTGATGAGCTATAGCCTGTAAAGAATCCGCACGTTCAAGGAAATCTGTAAAACTTGTTGAGGATAAGAGAACATCCAAATAGGAAACTGTACCATCTGTATACATAAGCCGCACTCGTGAATCTAGCCATTCCGAACGTTCCGCAATTCGGGCTTCTGTCTCTTCGAGCTTCGTGCCTGTATTCCGCAGATTTTCTTCCGTTTTATCAATGTCCATTGAAATTTTAGTAAGTTGATTACTTACAGTTTCAATTTCCCCCATAAGCTGGTTCAAATAATTTGTATTCTTATTGACATAATGTTGAGCTGTTTGCTTCTTATCAGCGGCTTTCTCCTGCTGCTCTTTGGCCTTCTTGGCCTGCTCTTGCAGTTGCTTCAATTCTTTGTCGATCTGACTGATCGTTTTGCTCTTAGCATAACCTTCGATAGGTTGGAAGATCATAACGGCTAAAGTGACAACGGCAATGATAGAAATCCATTTTTTCAACTTTGTTTCCCCGTCCTTCTTTATCAATCTATCTTTCTTTTCTACTAATGTGTGTTCAAAGAGTCAGACTCTACTAGACCTTCAAAAATTTACGTATCGACATCGTACTGCCCCATATTCCTATCAGGAGGCCAAGTCCAACGATCAAACCACCTAGCTCTAGAGAAACATCGTTAAGTGGCACTAGACGAAATCCCATCGTAATATCTCCTTGGATAGCCCCCACAACTTGGTTGTAACCCAAGAATAGAATACCTACGGTGATGCCAGAACCAATAAGTCCAATTAATGCGCCTTCCACGAAGAACGGCCACCTGATAAATCGGTTTGTCGCTCCAACCAACTTCATAATACCTATTTCACGGCGGCGAGCCAGAATGGTCACCCGAATCGTATTGGAAATCAGGAACATAGCCATAACTCCCAGCCCTGCAACGAATGCAAAACCGATGTTTCTTACTGCTCGCGTAATTTTGAACAGTTTCTCTACGGTCCCTTGTCCATATCTGACTTTATAGATCGGATTATCAGGATACTTCTTATTCAAATCCTCAATTTTGCTTGCTAGATAAGGGGCTGTAGTCGGTTCAATAACCTCTACTTTGAGTGTATCTGGAATCGGATTCGTCTCTTCCGTATAACCTTCCAGCAAGTCTTTGCCCTCTTCACCTAGCTTCTCCTTGAAATCTTTAAGTCCTTCAGACTTACCGATCAGGGTAACGCGACTGACCTCTTCCATTAATCCGATTTCGCTCTGTATCTTAGCTAATAATGCTTCGTCTACTTTAGCTCCCATATATACATTGATCTGAACCTGGTTATCTGCGTCATCTGCAAAAGAGTTCACGTTCAAGACCAATAATGCAAACACGCCCAAAATAAATAAAGAAACAATAATAGATGTAATCGAGGCTACAGACATCCATCCGTTACGTAATAAACTCTTTGTTCCTTCGCGAATATGCCGCAAGGGGGTGTTAAAATTCATACCCATATTCCCCTCTCAGCTGGTCTCGAACAATGTTGCCATGCTCGATAGCGATAACACGTTTACGCATTTTGTTAACGATATCTTTGTTGTGCGTTGCCATCACAATCGTGGTACCGCGGAAATTAATCTCATCCAGTAGCTGCATGATCTCCCATGAGGTCTCGGGATCAAGATTACCCGTAGGCTCGTCCGCAATAATGACAGAAGGATTATTGACAATGGCTCTGGCAATCGCAACCCGCTGCTGTTCTCCCCCCGACAATTGCGAAGGATCACGCCCTGCTTTGTTCTTAAGTCCAACTAGATCAAGCACCTCAAGTACACGCTTTTTGATTACCTTCTTGGGTGCTTCAATTACCTCTAAGGCAAATGCTACATTCTCATAAGCCGTCAACTTGGGAAGTAGTCTGAAATCTTGAAAAATAACGCCGATATTGCGGCGAACATAAGGGATTTTACGAGGCTTGAGTTTACCAATGTTAAATCCGTTGACCGAAATTTGTCCTTTTGTGGGTACTTCCTCACGATATATAAGCTTCATAAAAGTCGATTTCCCTGCTCCAGAGGGGCCGACTAGATATACGAATTCATTACGATCGATTTTAACTGAGATGCCTTTCAGTGCATGGGCTCCGTTTGGATAGGTCTTCCAAACATCCTGCATTTCTATCAAAATTATCACATCCTAATTCTTGATTCCTAAGGTTAATCCATGAGGATTAATTTCGACACATTATCATGAATTCCTTTAAAAGTTGAGTAAATATTCATAAGTCCGATCTTTATTGTAACAAAAATGTTACCTTCTGAGTACCTGAAAGTTTTCCGAACTTCAACATATACATGGTTGTACGAGGGCTTTTCCCTAATGGAAAGGAGTATATCATGCGTAAAATCCATATCATACTCATTACGATTACTTCGGCTATATTGCTGTGTTTCGTTATACTCATTGCGCTTCAGCAATACGCAGGACAAGATACCGTTCCTAAAGGAACTACGGTTGCTGGTATGAACGTTGGTGGAATAAAAAAAGAAGATGCACTCCAAATATTGGCGGACCAATTTGCTGAGATGGAGTCGAGTACAGTTGTGTTTGAAGCCCCGAATCTTCAGGTCAACCTCACTTGGAGAGAAATCGGCGTTAATTATGATGCAGGAAAATTCCGAGCTGCGCTATCTACACTTTCAGAGGGAAACCTGTGGAATCGCATTTCAGCTCGAAAGAACTTTCCTGAAGTATGGAAGATGAACACTTCATATGATCCCAAGCCTCTACTAGCGGTATTTAGTCCCGATTGGGAAAAATCCCGATTCGGTGAACTTGTTAATGCTGTCCGAACTATAGCTAATGATGATAGCATTCACTATTTACCGGGGCAGCCAGCTCAGCGCATTCATTGGGAGTTATTCTCCTCTGCCATTAAGTCAGCTAGCCCTACCTCTTTATCAGAAGGAAATAACAAGTCAATGGAAGCTACTGTGATCAAAATTCCACTACAACTTGTACAGCCCCCTGTAACGATCGATACCTTGAAACAGGAGGGAATTAAACGCAAAATAGCCCAGTTCTCAACTGGACTACAAAATAGCGGTACAGGACGCGTATATAATGTTGAGGCGGCAGCACAAACGATAGATGGGATGACGTTACCACCGGGTGGTATTTTTGACTACGCCTCCGTTATTGAGTCCGCTGAAGAAGTGTACGGCTTCCGAGAGGCACCCGTCATCTTTGGTGGAAAGCTTGTACCGGGTGTCGGTGGTGGAATCTGCCAGGTCTCGAGCACCCTATATAATGCCGCAATCCGCGCAGGGCTTACCATTGTAGAGCGCCGCAATCACTCACTACCTGTCAGTTATGTACCTAAAGGTCAGGACGCTACCTTTGCGAAAGGATATATTAATTTTCGTTTTAAAAATACATCAGGACAACACTTACTCATCAGAGCCCAAGTTGAGAACGGTGTGTTGACGGTCAAACTATTCGGGGATATGCCGCAGAATGTAACTTATGAGATTCAATCCCGTACTTCAAAGGTTCTTCCATCAACAAACAAATATGTTGTGAATAAAACACTACCTGCTGGAGCCTGGGAGATCATCATCCAAGGTAAAGAAGGTTATATTGTTGAAACATACCAGATTAAGAAAATCGACGGTAAAGTCGTTGAGACTCGAAAACTCTCAAAAGATACCTATCCGTCTCAACCTACAGTCATTGCGATGCATGATGAAGGGTCTGATAAAGGGATCATTTCTCCAGATACGAATCCAAAACGTATTGTGGAAGATGGGGTAGAGGGGCCTACTTTTTGATGGAACATGAATTTATTTATAAACTGTTGCTTGTAAAAGTTTTCATATGATACAGTTAGCTTTCACTCCTGACATTAAAATAGGAGGCTTATCAACCACACCAAAGTTTACTTGAAGCGGTTGAAGATCATAGGAGGATTTCAAACATCCATGAATAAAGATATGACTAACTCACTTAGCTCTCCACGTAGCACCTCCATCACGCTACTGGTCCTCGCTATTCTTCTGACGTCTGCTACACTGCGAGCCCCTATTACGGGTGTCGGATCTCTTATAAGTGAAATTCAAGCTGACTACGGGCTGTCTCACACGATTTCCGGGATGCTGACGACTTTACCATTGATCGCATTTTCGGTATTTGCCTTGGTTGCGCCTAAGCTATCACGTAAATTCGGTATGGAATGGACGTTAATCTATTGCATGATTGCTTTAACAACTGGAATTGTCATTCGTTATCTTCCTAATGTTACGGCTTTATTCATAGGTACGGCATTAATAGGTAGCGCAATTGCTGTATGTAATGTGCTCGTTCCTGGATTGATCAAACGGGACTTCCCCCTTAGAATTGGGCTGATGACAAGCTTATACACTTCTTCCATGAACATGTGGGCGGCCATTTCTTCAGGAATCAGCATTCCGCTCTCGAACACTGCGATTGGGTGGCGAGGATCTCTGAGTTGCTGGGTAATTCTTACCGTTATAACCACCTTGGTATGGCTACCACAGCTTCGCCGCAAGCCTGCAAAGATAAGCTCCAATGGTGCAGCGCAGAAGCGTAAATCAGGATCCGTATGGCGTTCTTCTGTTGCATGGCAAATTACGATATTCATGGGGCTCCAATCGATCATGTTCTATGTCGGGATCACTTGGTTGCCAGAAATTCTTCATGAAAAGGGTATGAGTCCCGAAAAGGCCGGCTGGATGTTATCCCTCATGCAGATTATGAGCATGATTGGATCTTTCATTATGCCGCTAATCGCCACGCGGACCCAAAGTCAGAAAATATTAGCCGCATCATCATCTGCGTTATTTTTAATTGGATTTAGCGGAATTTGGTTAGGTCTTCCGTCGCTTGCACCACTGTTCATTATGTCGATCGGGCTTGGCTGTGGTACAACCTTTAGCCTTGTCATTCTATTCTTTGCACTCCGTTCACGATCTGCAGAGCAAGCCGCTGAAATGTCGGGTATGGCTCAGTCTATCGGATATTTGCTGGCCTCAGTTGGCCCGACCATGTTCGGCTTCCTTCACGACAAAAGTGGGAACTGGAACACCCCGCTTGCCACGATGGTCTGCCTAACCCTTTTCACCATTGCTTTCGGGTATGCAGCTGGACGGAAAGGTTATATCCACCCCGAGTGATGCTGTTCCGAAAAAGTCAAAGCCCCCTTATTCAAGCGATAAGGGGGCTTTCATTAATTTCTATTTTCACCAATGTGCTGACTCTCTGCAATTTCAGATTGCTTATCATAACGAAAATGGTCACGGTACTCTACCCGTCGGATTCTGCAGCCCGGGCCAATCGTGACATTTCCACCGCGGACAACATCCGCTACCGTATGCTCCAAGTATACCGTGTCGCCTTCGATTAGCTCTGCCTTTAAATCTGGCGTCCCCCAAGGCTTCAACATCGAGATCCATTTCCATGCAGGAAGTGGCTCAACCCGTATATCTCCCCCAACGATCTCCATGGCGTGGCTTGAACCGACCAATCTCATTTCTACTCGCTCCGCATTTATCATACCTTCGGTTTGCAAAGCACCCTTTAGTCGAAAATATTCAACCTGACATCCGTTTTTGACGGTACAACTTCCGAAAATACCGATCTCATCCCCAGAAATCCCTTCTCCAATATGGACATCTCCATTTAACCGGGTCTTCGTGGCCGTTAAACTTCCGCTTATGTTCAGATTACCCGTTAGGTTCATTTCTCCACCTTGTAGCGAACCAGAAGTTGTTACATCACCTGTAGCTTTTAATTGATCACTCTTGAGACTACCGTCAATCTTCACCGTTCCCGTACATTTAAAAGTTCGACAATCAACATCGCCATTAATTTCGGCATCGCCAACAATACTCACCTTATCAAAGAATCCACCGTTAGAACCGCTATCGCCGACAATTTTTAAATTGGAACGGTTCATCTCTTGATTATGGTCATCCATTCTTGTCACCCTCTTATTTAGACTTGTTCTGCTTGGCCTACTGAGGCTTGTGGATCCGCTTCATAATGGTGTTTATATTCAACACGTCCGATCTCGCAGCCAGGGCCAATCCGTACCGAGTTGCCACGAACGATTCTCGCCGTTGTTTCCTCTAGCACTATATCATCACCTTCAATAACTTCCGTTGTCAGACGGGCTGCTAAGGATGAGGATAGCATGGCTAAAATAAATCTTGAGCCCATTTTTTTACGAACATGAATGCGTTCTCCACCGATTTCTTTGGCACGACAAGGTCCTGCCATTAAGATCTCTAGTTCACCTGCATTTAACATCGCTCCAACCTGAATCTGGCCATGCACCTTCAAGTAATCGTACTCCGCACTACCTCCTAGCTTCAATCCTCCATCTATATCTGCACGTTCACCAGCAGCATTTCCATCGGCTTTTAACATCCCATTAATATCTATATTTTCGAACTGTACATCACCATCAACGCTCAGCATCCCATCTATACGAATCTTGCCTCCACCGATCTTGGCTGCCGCTGAACCGGTACCATTGATACGAAATTCCCCCGCTTGCAGGGAATCCTTTAGCTTTATTGTTCCATTAGCTGTAAATGAGGTGCAAGAGACCTGCCCGTTCACAGTCGCAATACCGTCCGTATTGATTTTCCCGTATGAACCTCCTGATACCGTACCAATCCCGTTAATTTTCAAGTTTTTAAATTCTTGTTCCATCTCTTACGCCTCACTTCCACCAATTTTCAACTTAAGCTCTTCCGTACATTGCGCCATAAACAATGATGTTACTACTTTAACTCCCTGGTCAAAACAAATGGTACTGCCCGAGGATAGCAGGATAAACGCAGCAACCCCCATCTTCCGTATGAGTATGAGCTCACAATCTTTTCCTGAAAAAATCGACAAGTGTTCTTCTAATGTGCCTAATAGCAACTTGCCTTCGTCCAAGGAAATGTCTCCACTTTGCAGTAGTTTATCTAGTACATATATCATCAGCATTTTATCGAATGCAAAATGGTCTTGGTGTCCTGTCACTTGTATATACAAATTCAAAGCGCTGGAGGTAACAATGTTACGATCAAGTATTTCTCCTGCACTCAGATGCACTTCACCTAAACTAGGAGAAAAGACATCCGCAAGCTCATCAAGCGATAAGTCTTCCTTCATGTTTAGTATTTTATCAATGCGCGGGATAATCTTAAGCCTTGGAAAAAAGGTCTCCTGCCCCGTATACGAAGACTTACGGATAAACCAATCCTCTGGAATCAAGTTTTTCCGCTTCCAGCGGTATAACTGACCATATGATATTCCTGTCAAATCCAATAGCTCTTTCTTGGATATTAGATCGTCATTCATGTTCATACCCCTTTCAGAAAACAGTGTAACATAACATTGTTACGCAGTAAATACTGAGTCTAGAATTACATAATAAAAAAAGGAGAACCCCTGGGGCTCTCCTTCCTAAGCATTGTGATACCGTTTATTGCTGTCCGATGACTTGATCCGTCTTTCCCTGTAATTTAACAAGTCTCATGATGACAGAGGCGACTTCCGCCTTCGTAACCGTCTGCTCCGGATTGAATTTACCATTCTTTCCTTGTAGTAGACCTAGTTTGACAGCCAGTGCTACGGCACCTGGATTGCCAATCTTTGCGAAGTCACTGTATTGTCTAACAACGGAGTCCTGGCCCATGAATGCAGATAGTTTATTGTATTTCACTATAGCTGTCAGCATAACCGCTAACTGTTCTCGGGTCAGCTTCTGATCCATCTGCAGTTTATCATCACGGCTAATCCATTGACGTTCTGCGGCATAACTTACAACGTTATAATATGGACTATCCGGTGCAACCCCGGCAATGGACTTAGGCTCACTCATTCCATAATAGCTACTATAACTTGCATAGTAAGGAGATGACGCCTTAACCATCATCGTAAGCCAATCACCTACACTAACAACTTCATTTGGCTTCACGTTCCCCTGTTCATCGGGAGTAATAATATAGTACTCCACCAATGTTGAGAGATCTTGTTCAGCCCAATGTCCCTTCAGGTCAATAGGCTTGATAACGGCCTCGGGTAGGGTGCCACCTTCATATACCGTTATCCATTTACCCGAAGTTGCGTCCAGCATCTCATAAGGTCTTGTAGGATCAGCTGGTTCTGGACTGTACACCAGATACATTGCTGGATCAATATAAGAATTATCCACGTAATATCCCCCGATACGGGAATACTGCAGCTTCAACTTATATTGATTCTGGTAAGCCGTCAAGGCTTCCTCTTTCGTTACTGTAGCAACTGAAGTTCCTGTGATTTTCTCCAAATTTTGCACCCGATCTGCACTGTAATACTGCAATCTTCCATAAATATCAAAAGTAACTGATACTGAACCACTACCTATAGGAACTCCGTTAATATGACGGATAAACCTAAAGTTGTACTGAGTTCCTTCTTTATTTAAATTGGAGTCATCCCCACGCTCAGTAAGTTTAAGATTCTGACTAGCACTAGGATATAGCCGGTTTACGAACTCGATCGCCTTTTGCTTGGCTGTCTCTTTCGTCAACTTTATTGCCCCGCTGGGAGTAGGCAACAATGCTTGCAGGTCCTGACTGCCGTATTCAGCAAGACGGAAGCTCACAATTTCACCAGTTATGGCATCGATCTCTGCTGAGGATTGCGATGGAAATCCACTAGCATACGCCGCATCCTTTTTCCCCCACGTTAATCTCCATATTTTCCGATTCGGGTCCATATAATCCTTATCCAACATTTTAGAGATTAGTGTACGTCCTTCTGGTATGACAGCTACTTGCTCAACGAGCTTGGCAGCTTCTTCTGCGGTTAGCTCTGAACTTTGGCTTCTAGCTTGGAAAATAATATCCTTCGTTACCGGTACATCAGTATAAATCACAGGAGAAGACGACACCTCCTCTCCCTGAAAATCGATTTTGTTACCTGTTGTCGCATCAAATGAATTCACAGCATTATCTGTTGGACGCCAGCCAAGTATCCAATTGCTGGTTACGCCATTTTTATATATTGGAATATAGCTTAATTCGACATCAAATTGGTCAACAAACTTTTTCTCCACCGCTTCTTGAGAAATAGAAGCTACAGAAGAGGGGTATTCTACCCCGTCTGACGGCTTCGAAAATTGAGTAACACTACCATTTGCATCTATTGAGATATAAATATAATCAGATGAAGAAGGAATGCCATTTCTCAGTATCTTGAAACTAAACCCATATTGAACAGGTCCAAATAAAGAAATATTGCCCCCATTCCAATTGTTCTCTTCCAACTGTAAATCTTTAAGCGAAAGGGACGGGGCAGCTTTGGCGACAAAGGACTTAGCTTGTTCTAAAGCCTGTTCTTTTGATAGTTTCGGAGGATAATAGGACTGATTCCCTTCAATAGGCATACTAATATACGCATTAATCAAATCCCCGGTAACCGCATCTACTTGGGAGTTAAAACCATAGCCTGAATTCCCCACTTGATAATTCCAATAGATGTTCCAGATCATTTGATTTTTAGACGCAGGATACTCGTTGTTGTTTCCCAATTCAACACTTTGGACACTTGCTTCCTTTAGAATAGGAAATAGTTCTGTCAACTTAGTGATCGCTTGCTCCTTGGTGAATTTCACCTTTGAGAGATCCGCCACCACGGGCTCGGGCATAGGTATTTCACCTGCTGCAATTTTTATCTTCATCTCATTGGATAAGGATTCATACACAGTGTCCGAAGTACTGACCGTTACATTTTGCGTTACCGTATTTGATCCACTTGACGTGCCATCAGAATTCGCCAAAGCCAAACCTTGAGGAAATAATAATGAAAGCGCAGCCACACTTAAACACGCAACTTTCGTTGTATGCTGAAACTTCCAAGCCTTATTTTTGCTCAATCTTTTCCATCCCTTCTCACTTAACGTATTTCTCTTTATTGTATAGATGTTTACATGATTTTTCCATAACTGGTTCATTTCAGTTCCATATTACGTACCTGATCCAACAGAGTTTAACATTCCCTTTATAAATCTATGGTTCAAAGCTAATTATCCTGTTTAATAATAAAGATGTACCCATTTATCGGGTAACAAAATTTTAAGGAGGTAAAACCCATATGGTGACTACTTTACTCGCTGAATTACCAGCAAGATCCAAACCATTTTATTGTCATTCTAATGACTCCAAGTCTCTTATTGGCGAAGGAATACAATCCGCACCAAGCATCAGTTTATCCCTAACTTGTAGAGAAACCATTCGCGTGATGTTTAGCTATCCGGAATCCCCTTGCATTGTTGTATGTGATAAGAAGAACCATCCCGTAGGTTTGATCATGTGCGAACGATTCTATTTGAGAATTTGCAGTCGTGCTGGAATGGATTCATTTTATAATGACCCGATTTCCAAACTGATGACCCATAACTTCCTAAGTGCAGATATTAACGACTCATTAACACAGATCAAAGCCGCAGCTTATAACCGTCCTCCAGGTATGCGAAACGATTGTATCGTTGTAACAGACAACGGCAAGTTCGTAGGTATCGTCCAAACCTCTGATTTAAATCACTAGTCCCATATCTCCCTCAGGCTTACTAACCCTTACTTTCCTCAAATCCCTCAATTTCACAGCAAAAGAAAAACCCCAGCTGAGGCTGGGGTTTTTGCATGTTTGATAGAATCATCTTGTCCACGCATCCTAGTTCAAACTTAGCTCAAATTCATACATCCCTGCGAGTAAGCTCCGTTTACGGTCTTTGAAATCTAATTGCATATCTATTCTCTCGCAGTGCCATTCACGAAGAGACATGGGGACAGGAACCTTGTTTCACTTTAACTGTTATGTAAAAGACCCCTATCGATAAGATAGAGGCCGTGATCGTTAAACTTATTATTTACTTTTCTCTAAGTATTCTGCAACCCATACTCCCGAAGCCTGAAGCTTCTCTTCTGCTCGAGTAATTGCAGCAGCCACTTGTTCGGTCGCTGTGCCACCATATACGTTACGCGCGTTAACCACCGTTTCAGGTTGCAGCACCTGGTAGATACTCTCATCAAACAGAGATGAGAAGGTCTTAAATTCCTCTAATGTGAGATCAAGCAAATATTTATTATTTTGGATGCAATACAGCACGGTCTTACCAATAACCTCATGGGCCTGACGGAAAGGCATTCCTTTGTTAGCAAGGAAATCAGCAATATCTGTAGCGTTGGAGAAATCCTTGTTCACCGCTTCACGCATCCGATCTCCATTCACCGTCATTGTCGCGATCATTGGAGCAAACAGTTGCAAAGCACCTTGCAGCGTAGCTACGGTATCGAACATGCCTTCCTTATCTTCCTGCATGTCTTTGTTATAAGCCAGTGGCAGTGATTTTAGCACTGTCAGAAGACCCATCAGGTTACCGTACACACGCCCTGTTTTACCACGAACCAGTTCCGGTACATCAGGATTTTTCTTCTGTGGCATAATGCTGCTACCTGTACAGAATGCATCGTCCAGTTCAATAAAGCGGAATTCTGTACTACTCCAGAGTACCAGCTCTTCGCTGAGACGGGACAGATGCATCATAATGATGGAAGCATCCGCTAGAAACTCAATAATGAAATCGCGATCGCTAACCGCATCCAGACTGTTCTCGTAGACACTGTCAAAGTTCAATTGCTGCGCTACAAAATGACGGTCTATCGGGAATGTTGTGCCCGCAAGCGCCCCAGCTCCAAGAGGTAATACATTGATGCGTTTGTAGCTGTCTTGCAGACGCTCAATATCCCGCTGGAACATCGAGACATACGCCATCAAGTGATGTGCGAATAGAATAGGCTGTGCCCGTTGAAGATGAGTATACCCTGGTAAGATGGTATTCAAGTTAGCCTTAGCTTGTCCAATCAATGCCTCCTGCAAATCATGCAACAAACCAGCGAACTCAACGACACGCTTACGCAAATACAAATGCATATCTGTTGCTACCTGATCGTTACGACTGCGGCCAGTATGCAGTTTACCGCCCACAGGACCCACTTCATCAATCAACTGTTTCTCGATGTTCATATGGATGTCTTCGTCCGATACGGAATATTCCAATTCTCCGCGAGAAATCTTGTGCAGAATAGTATGAAGCCCTTCCTTAATCTTATCTACATCCTCTTCAGGAAGTATCCCGCATTTACCGAGCATGGATACATGCGCCAGACTTCCTTGTACATCTTCTGCTGCTAATGCTTTATCAAACCCAATGGATGCGGTATATTCTTCAACTAATCGGTTCGTCTGTTTGGTGAAACGTCCTCCCCACAGCTTACTCACTTAACCCACTCCTTGTCTCATTCAAACTGCAGACCGCCCCCTTTATGAGAAGCTGTTCAAAAGTCATCTAGTGATTCCGAAGTCACCTATTCGGGGCTCAGCTCATTAGCCTTTTTTGAACTCGCAATGAAAGGGAAGCGGTCGTTAATCTTTTTATTTGTTGTTTTGCTCTACACCAGAGCTTACTTTCAGACGTAGCGCATTTAGACGGATAAATCCAGTAGCATCCCCTTGGTCATAAGATTGCGTTGGATCTGCCTCCATCGTCGCAATATCTGGATTGTACAGACTGACAGGACTCTTTACGCCGGCAGCAATGATATTGCCTTTGTATAGTTTAACACGTACGGTCCCTGTAACGTTCTTCTGGCTCTCACTAACCAACGCTTGCATTGCCAGTCGTTCTGGTGCAAACCAGAATCCGTTGTACACCAGCGTGCTGTAACGAGTAATCAGACTGTCGCGTAGACTCATCACTTCGCGATCCATTGTCAAAGACTCCATTTTACGGTGAGCCGTAAATAGAATTGTGCCCCCCGGTGTCTCATATACACCACGGCTTTTCATACCAACGAAGCGGTTCTCCACCATATCCACACGGCCAATTCCGTGTTTACCGCCGAGCTCATTGAGCTTCTCCATTACGCCCAGCGGACTTAACGCCTCGCCGTTAAGCGCTACGCAATTACCCTTTTCAAATTCCAATTCCAAATATTCTGCCTCATTCGGTGCATCTTCAGGTGACACACTGAGCAAATACATATCTTTGCTCTCAGGAGCAGAAGCATCGAACCAAGGATCTTCCAGTACGCCGCTCTCATAACTGATATGGAGTAGATTACGGTCCATTGAATACGATTTAGCTGCTGATGCCGTAACCGGGATCCCGTTCTCCTCTGCATAGGCAATCATCTCAGCACGTCCTGGGAAACGATCGCGGAATTCGCTTAAACGCCAAGGAGCGATAACAGAAATTTCTGGTGCAAGCGCTGCCGCATTGAGTTCAAAGCGAACCTGATCGTTTCCTTTTCCCGTTGCGCCGTGAGCAATTGCTGTTGCGCCTTCTGCACGAGCGATTTCGACCATACGTTTAGCAATCAAAGGACGAGCAATACTTGTTCCAAGCAAATACTGTCCTTCGTATAGTGCTCCCGACTGGAACATCGGATAAATGAAATCTGACGCAAACTCATCACGGAGATCGTCAATGTATACTTTGGATGCGCCAGTAGCAAGTGCTTTCGCTTCTAAGCCATCCAATTCTTCCTTCTGCCCGATATCCGCCGTGAATGCGATAATCTCAGCGTCGTATGTTTCTTTAAGCCATTTAAGAATAACGGAAGTATCTAGTCCTCCGGAATACGCTAGCACGATTTTTTCTTTTGCCATGATTAGAGATCCTCCTACAGGTTTTGTTTGAACGTATACAATTATCCTAAGAGTGCTGCCATTAGCGCTTTTTGCGCATGTAGACGGTTCTCTGCTTGATCAAAAATAATAGAATGTCCGCCGTCAATAACACCCTCGCTAACTTCCTCACCGCGGTGAGCCGGTAGACAATGCATAAATAAATAATCCGGTTTAGCGTGACTAGCAAGCTCTTCATTTACTTGGTAGTTACAGAATGCTAGCTCACGCGCCTTTTGCTCTTCCTCAAAGCCCATGCTCGCCCATACATCCGTATAAATAACATCGGCATCCTGTACCGCTGCCTTCGGATCACGAACCACTTCAATCTTCGCACCAGTTGCTTTCGCCATTTCCTTAGAATCAGCTACAATTTGCGCGTCAGGCTCATAACCCTCAGGACATGCGATCGATACATGAACACCTAGCTTAGCTCCACCAATCATTAAGGAATGTGCCATATTATTACCATCGCCGATGTAAGCGAGTTTTAAGCCTTTTAAGGTACCCTTATGCTCATAAATCGTTTGGTAGTCTGCTAGTACTTGGCAAGGGTGTGCCAAATCACTGAGTCCATTAATGACAGGGACCGTAGAATAACGAGCCAAATCTACCACCTTGTCATGGCCGAATGTACGAATCATAATTCCGTCTAAATAACGTGACATGACGCCTGCTGTATCGGAAATCGTTTCGCCACGACCAAGTTGGATATCGTTTTTGCTAAGGAAAAGCGCATGCCCACCCAATTGATAGGTTCCCACTTCAAAAGATACCCGCGTACGCGTGGACGATTTCTCGAAAATAAGTCCCACCGTCTTACCTTTAAGGGGCTGATATTCTTCTCCGGTCTTCTGTTTATGCTTAATCTCAATCGCGAGATCAATCAAATACTCAATCTCCTCGGTTGTATAATCGCTCATTTCAATAAAGTCACGGCCACTAAGATTAAAGCTCTTCTTCACTTCAGATAGACTCATAGTTCATTTTCCTCCTTGGCCGTATATTCGGCAATCAAAGCTACTAATGTATCTACGGCTTGATCAATTTCATCGCGATTCACTTTGAGATTGGGTAACAACCGAATCACGTTTGGCCCAGCAGTAACGAAGAGGAGTTTCTTCTTCTGTCCTTGAAGTACAAGTTCTGCTACCGACTCAATGCAATCAATTCCGATTAGAAGTCCTAAGCCACGAATTTCTTTCACAAAAGGCTCATCTTTAAACGCCTCTTGAAGTTTTTCAATCAAATAATGGCCCATTTTCTCGGCGCGCTGCGGAATCTGTTCCTCGATCATCGTTTCCAATGTTGCTATAATCGACGCTGTAACCACTGGATTCCCGCCAAAAGTAGAAGCATGACTCCCCGGCGTGAACGCTTCACGTAGGTACTCCTTCGCTAACATCGCTCCTGCAGGCAAACCACTGGCTAACCCTTTAGCCGATGTAAAAATATCCGGTTCGATTCCATAATGCTGATGTGCGAACCATTTGCCTGTACGGCCCATTCCGGTTTGTACTTCATCCACGATCAACAGCAATTCCTGCTCCTTACAGAGCGCCGCAAGCTCTTGAACGAAGCTCTTCTCTACAGGATACACGCCACCTTCAGCCTGAACCATCTCCAGCATAATCGCTGCAGTGTCCGGTCCAATTGCCGCCTTCAGTGCATCCATGTCATACAATGGAACCGTTGTAAAACCAGCAGGCAGTGGAAGGAAGCCATCTTTAACCTTTTGTTGTCCCGTCGCAGTCAAAGTAGCTAATGTCCGTCCATGGAACGATTGCTCGAACGTAATGACCTCAAAGCGACCCGTACCTTTTACCTTCTGATGATAACGGCGTGCCAGCTTAATCGCAGCTTCGTTCGCTTCAGCTCCACTATTACAGAAGAAAACGACATCCGCGCAGCTGATCTCAGTCAGTAATTGTGCTGCCTTTTCCTGTTGCGGGATATGAAATAGATTCGATACATGCCAGAGTTCATCAAGTTGAGCTTTGACTTTCTCTCTCACCTTTTCTGGTGCATGCCCCAGATTCGTCACGGCGAGGCCGCTCATAAAGTCAAGGTAACGGTTCCCTTGATCGTCCCAAAGCCAACTACCATGCCCTTTCACCAGGCTAAGAGGATAACGTGAGTAACTAGGAAACAGGGCGCTCCCCTTTTCTTCAACGGGGATCTCCTTCACATTTGTGAGATCACTTTGTGCCATCGCTGTTCAACTCCTATCGATTTGTAAACAACTCTCTCTATTAACTATATCGCTTTGCTAAGGTAGAGGCTACTACATCCGCATGATTTTGGTACCGATTATCTCACCAGCGAGCACTTTTCCGAGTACCCCAGGCTGACTACCATCTACGATGACAACTTCCCTTACTTTACCATTAATACAAGCAATAGCGGCCCGGACCTTCGGGATCATACCACCGTAGATCTCTCCACTTAGAATCATATCTTCAATTTGTTGCACGGTAACCACAGGAAGTACCCGTTTTTCACCGTTTACACTTTTTAGAATACCTGGCACATCGGTCACCACGATCATACGCTGTACCCCAAGCTCTGAAGCAACTGCCCCAGCCGCAGTATCCGCATTGATGTTATAACGCTGGCCATTTGCACCTACACCAACAGGCGCGATGACCGGCATGTAGCCGAGCTTCAGTACCCCTTCAATTAAGGAGGCATTTACTCCTACCACATCACCAACTAAACCAACTTCAGCACTAGCTGAAACGGGCCGGGCTACGATCAAATCGCCATCCACGCCGGACAGACCCAGGGCCTTACCACTCGATTGCCCAATACGGCGCACAATTTTTTTGTTAATACTGCCTGCAAGTACCATTTCTACTACGTCAAGAACTTCTTCAGACGTGTACCGGAGGCCATTCACAAATTTAGTCTCAATCCCGAGCTTGCTCAGATTCTCCGATATTGCCGGACCCCCACCATGAACAATTACGGGCTGGATCCCACTTCCTTGTAGCTTAACGAGATCCTCATAAAAGGAATCAGGCAATTCTTCCAGCGTGCTTCCGCCACATTTCATCACAAATGTTCGGCTAATCGCAGCCATTTCTGTATGAATTCCGTTCCCATCCAATGCCGCTTTCATCACCTGTAAAAACTCCTTTCAAGTAAATTGGAAAGTAATAGGCTACGATAGCGAAATGTTCTTACGATCGCTGTTGTTCCCGAATTTCTTCATTGAATTATTTTATATAGTTGAAATTCGGGAACAAAGGCGAACGTAGCCTAGGCTTCCGATGCAGCTTTCCGTAGGAAAGCTTATAGCTTCTTCAGAATCATTTCGCTCTCTCCGCTATATCAGTTTTCATATATGAAATTTATAGTACGTGATCAAAAGATGACTTTTTGAACTACATCTTCTATTAAGTGCGGTATGCCGCGTTGATTCGTACATAATCATAAGTAAGATCACAGCCCCAAGCCGTTGCGACACCTGGGCCATTGTGCAAATCAACCTTGATTGTAACGGTGTCCCCTTGTAAATAAGTTAGAGCTTCATCCTCATCAAATGGAATTGGCCGAGAAGCGGTCAATACAACGATATCTCCCAGCTTGATGTCCACTGTCTCCGGATTGACAGGCTCACCCGCGCGACCCACGGCAGCAATGATACGTCCCCAGTTGGCATCAGCACCAAATATAGCTGTCTTAACCAGACTGGAACCTACGATGGTCTTAGCAATAGCACGAGCTGACTGATCCGAAACGGCACCCTCAACCGTTACTTCTACGAGGCGTGTCGCGCCTTCACCATCTCTAGCGATCGCTTGAGCAAGTGTCTGGCATACATGTCGGAAGGCAGCGGCGAAGGCATCCCAGTCTGGGTGACTTGGAGACAGTTCGGCGTTACCTGCAAGCCCACTCGCCATCGTCAGTAACATATCGTTTGTACTTGTATCTCCATCTACCGTTATCATGTTAAATGTTAAATCAGTCGTCGCTCCAAGCAGACCTTGGAGTGCGTTAGGTGCAATTGCTGCGTCTGTTGTAACGAACGCTAGCATCGTTGCCATATTAGGATGGATCATGCCAGAACCTTTAGCGGCACCAGCAATCTTTACTTCATGTCCATCAACGTCAAGTGATACGACGACTTCTTTCTTCACGAGATCCGTCGTCAAAATCGCTTGGCAGAATTGCTCTGCTCCTTCATTGTCTCCTGACAGGGAACTTGGAAGATTAACAATCCCACTGTTCACACGATCCATCGGCAGCAATTCTCCGATAACACCAGTGGAGGCGACGGCAACTTCCGTCTCTGCCAAGCCGAGAGCATCCGCGGTGGATGCGCGCATCTCGTAGGCATCAGCTTCACCCTGTTGCCCAGTGCAAGCATTGGCATTGCCACTGTTCACGACGATGGCTCGCAGCTTCTGTCCTCCTGCTGCGATACTCTCCCGCGTCACCTTTAGTGGCGCCGCTTGGAATACACTCGTCGTGTATACAGCCGCTGCTACCGCGGGTACCTCACATACAATCGCACCCAGATCATTGCGCGATGTCTTTTTCAAACCACAATGTAGTCCTCCTGCCCGGAACCCCTTAGGGGATGTAACGCCTCCATCTGGAATAACTCTATATAGACTTAGCACGCCCATGTCGTTCTCCTCTCACTCTATGGATAGACGGGACTAAGCTTCAAACCTGTTGTTTCATCCCAACCCATCATGATATTCAAATTTTGAATTGCTTGGCCTGCGGCCCCTTTGACGACGTTATCGATTACGGATACGATGGTAACCCTCTTCGTACGAGGATCTACTGCAAAACCAATATCGCAATAGTTGGAGCCGAACACTTCCTTGGTAGCTGGCCATTTCCCTGCTTCCCGGATCCGTACAAACGATCTTCCTTCATAATACTGGCGATATAACTCTACTAGATCAGTTTCTGTATAATCACCTTTTAAACCAGCATACATCGTACTCATAATCCCACGTGTCATCGGAACTAAATGAGTAGTGAATGTTACGGTCACGGGCTCCCCAGCAATTTGCGATAAGCTCTGCTCGACTTCAGGAATGTGCTGATGCTTGTTGATTTTATAAACCTTCAAGTTTTCATTAATTTCACCATAATGGCTCGTGAGACTGAGTCCTCTGCCTGCACCAGATACTCCCGATTTTGCATCAATAATGATGCTGTGGGGATCAATCCAACCTGCGCTAAGTGCGGGGATCAGTCCCAGCAACGTTGCCGTTGGATAGCAACCTGGATTAGAGATCAAACCGGTGGACCTCGCTACTTCATCACCATTAATCTCGCATAAACCATATACTGCTTGCTCAAGCAATTGATCTTCAGGCGCTTCATGTTTATACCATTCTTCATATGTAGCGCCATCTTTAATGCGAAAATCACCCGACAGGTCGATGACCTTCAAGCCGACTTGCAGAAGTTCAGGCACCAATTTGCCACTAACCCCAGAGGGGGTAGCCGTAAATACAACATCAGCCTTTGCTGCAATTTCTTGTGCATCTACACCATCTAGTGGCTGCACTACAATATCCGTTAAGTGTGGAAATCCTTCACTAATCAGTGACCCCGCACTCGAAGCCGAAATAACTGAGACAATCTCTACTTCTGGATGCCCGAGCAAAAATCGAATGAGCTCCACACCCCCATACCCTGTGGAGCCAACAATAGCAACCTTAACTTTCTCCCCGCTCACTAGCCTTACCTCGCTTTCCATTCTCGTCTTTATCTATACTTATTGATTATGCATTCCCGTTAATAATTATGTATTATTATACGATCATACTAATAAAAATACAACAACGAATAGAGATATCTATTCAGTAATCTACCATATTTTTCATATACCTTCTCGTGGCAAAAGAACTATGACTCAATAAAATAAGGAGCCATCCCTTCGTATTTTTTATTATACGTCCGGGATAGCTCCTTATTATCATTATGAATTAAACCGTTGTTAACTGATCTTCGTTTGCAGCAATTCTATCAATTGTTCTCCTGGATTCATATCACCTCCGCGTTCTCCGTTTGGACCTCCCACACCTTGAGGAGGTTGTCCCTCGTTATCAGTTGCCCGTTTAATATCGCTACCTTGTGGTATTTCACCATCTTCAGGTTTGCCTGGCATGTTAGATTCCATGTTGCTTAGGTATGTCTGCTGATCATTGCTTAATTTTTCTACAATGTTAGTTTTAATCTCGTCGGTCATTTGTTGACTCGTCATCATTTCCTGAACGATTGGAAGTAGTGAATTCGCCTGCTCCTTCGTAATTTCAAGCCCTTCCTGCCCATCCATCATCACTAATGAACGCAATACATTCGTCATTTGCATTTGGCTTTCGTCCAGTTTCCCTTCTGAATTGCCTGGCTTACTATCATTCTCTGTGGTACTGTTGTCCACTTCAGAATTTTGGCCATTGGTATTCACACTATTACGGGCCGCCTCATTTGCCTGATTTGCTGCACATCCACTCAATAGAAGCAATGTCAGTAAACTAGCACTCATTACGATTTGCATGTTCTTCATCTTATCTTGCTCCTTTACCCAGATTAGGAATACTTACATCACTTCATGTTCCTTATTCTAATCTAGCTAACTGAAGCCCATCTGAAGATCACCTTAAGATATACTAAAATACCCCTCAATCTATCGCAGCATGGTCGCGATTTCTCGAAGGGTAAATTTATTTATTATTACTCTTGCCGCTTGAATCCCTCACCAAGAACCTCATGAGCATTCGTAATAATGACAAATGCCGTTGGCTCTAGCTGTTGTACAAGTGTCTTGAGGCGAGTTACTTCACTCTGTCCTACAACGACCATGAGCACCGTCCGGTTATCACCTGTATAACCACCTTGCGCTGATAGCTTCGTAAGTCCACGATCCAGCTCATTTAACACCGCCTCTGTAATTTCATCCGTCTTATTCGCGATGATATATGCTACCTTCGTGTAGTTTAGTCCCAGCTCAATCATATCAATGATCTTCCCTGTAATATATAATCCAATCAACGCGTAAAGAGCCTTCTCTGGCGATAAAATAAATCCTGCCATCGTGATCACGATTCCATCCATCAACATGACACACACGGATAAGCTGAGTCCCGAATATTTCTGAATGATCTGTGCCAAAGTGGATAATCCACCGGTTGAACCACGGCCGCGGAACACAATACCTAGACCTATCCCAACTCCAATACCACCGTAAAGTGAAGCCAGTAACATATCTGTCGTCGGTACAGACCAATCTTTCGTCAAGTATACAAACAGAGGTAGCACAATGGTTCCCAGTAATGAGCGTATCGCATAGTTTCGCCCCAACGCCAGGAATCCTGCAACGAATAACGGGATATTTAATGCCCACTGTGTAAATGCTGGTTCAATTCCAAACAGCGACTGAGCTATAACCGATAATCCTGATACTCCCCCAGAAGCAATATGGTTCGGCACCAGGAATAAATTGAAGGCCAAAGCAGTAATAAACGAACCCACCAAGATCATCGACGTGTCTATGATATGACGTCCTGGTCCTGTAAGGGGCATTTTTTCTCTAATTCTCCGTATCTTTGGCGGCACTGTGCCTCCTCCTCACTGACTCCAAAAAAATTCCTACACATTCTGCAGTCTGGCCAGAAGTAGTAACTTCTTAACCGAACTGTTGAAGTGTAGGAATATTGTTCTTAAATTTTACTGAGTTTCAACTCGTATTTGACTTCGTAAGTAACCGTCGATAAAGGCATCCAGGTCCCCGTCCATCACAGCGCCAACATTACCGCTTTCAACCGATGTACGGTGGTCCTTAACCATACTGTAAGGATGGAAGACATAAGACCGGATTTGACTGCCCCACGCAATATCAGACTGTTCACCGCGAATCTCATCAAGCTCCTTCTGCTGTTCTTCGAGCTTACGTTCATATAACTTAGAGCGGAGCATGGTCATCGCCTGTTCCCGATTCTTGATCTGAGAGCGTTCATTCTGACAGGTTACTACGATCCCCGTAGGTAAATGTGTGATCCGCACCGCGGAATCCGTCGTATTGATATGCTGCCCGCCCGCACCCGTTGCACGATAGGTATCAATCTTGAGATCCTCCGTCCGAATCTCTACAGTCACATCATCGGTAATTTCCGGAACAACATCACACGATACAAATGAAGTGTGTCTCCGCCCGGAGGAGTCAAACGGAGAAATCCGTACTAAACGGTGTACACCCTTCTCCGCTTTCAGGTAGCCATAGGCATTATAGCCTTTGATCAACAGCGTAACACTCTTGATGCCCGCCTCATCACCCGGCAAATAATCCAATGTCTCTACCTTGAAACCATGCTTCTCTGCCCAACGAGTATACATCCGCAGCAACATTTGGCCCCAATCTTGCGACTCGGTACCACCTGCACCAGGATGTAGCTCAAGAATGGCGTTGAGCTTGTCATATGGTTCACTAAGAAGCAACTGGAGTTCGAAATCCTCTAATTTCTTCACCAGTGAAGCAACGGAATCGGAGATTTCTGCTCCTAGCGACTCATCGCCTTCTTCCTCAGCAAGCTCAAGCATCATCTCGGCATCGTCATATTCTTGCTGCAATCCCAAATACTTATCCACGAAAGACTTAACGGCATTCATTTCCGCGATTAAAGTCTGTGCCTTATCATTATCATCCCAGAAATCTGGTGCAGCCATCTTCTCTTCGTAATTCGCGATCATTTCCTGTTTGAGGTCTAAGTCAAAGAGACCCCCTAAGGTTGGATAATTTCATCGTAATCTCGCGCATATCGTGTTTGACACTTGGGTCGATCATGTTGCTTCGTCACCATCCTAAATTAGATAAGTTTCAGGCCGGCACTCTTATGCATTCTGGCCGTGGCAGTGTTTGTATTTCTTACCGCTACCACACGGGCAGAGATCGTTACGTCCGACTTGATCTCCGCGTTGAACTGGACGCTTCTCAGCTGGCTCACCACTAGTGGAAATCTTATCTTCGTCAACTACCGCTTGACGCTCTTGGTTCGTCTCTACTTGTGCCTTCATAATATATGTTGCAACTTCTTCTTGGATCGTAGCAACCATTTGGTTGAACATCTCGAAGCCTTCAAATTGATACTCGCGAAGAGGATCGGTTCCGCCGTATGAACGAAGGTGGATACCTTGACGCAGTTGATCCATCGCATCGATGTGATCCATCCATTTGCTGTCTACAGAACGTAGAGCAATTACTTTCTCAAATTCGCGCACCATTTCAGGTCCAAGTGCTTCTTCACGTTGATCATATTTTGTCATGACCTTTTCAAAAATATAATCAACGATCTCATTTGGCTCTTTGCCCCATAGCTCATCTTTCGTGATAGACCCTACATCCAGCAGCTTACTGGTTACATAGTCAACCACTTCTTGTAATTCCCACTCTTCAGGAATCTCTGAGCTTGTATGAGCTTCAACGATCCGTTCAATAACAGGTTTGATCATATCAATGATAATTTGCTTGATATTATCCGATTCTAATAGTTCACGACGTTGTTTATAGATAATCTCACGTTGTTGGTTCATAACGTCATCATATTGAAGGACGACTTTACGAACGTCGAAGTTGTTACCTTCAACCCGTTTTTGCGCCGATTCAACCGCTCTAGTGATCATCTTGCTCTCGATTGGCTGATCTTCTTCAAAACCTAGACGATCCATCATGTTCAGCACGTTATCCGCACCAAACCGCTTCATCAACTCGTCCCCAAGGGATAAGTAGAATTGTGTTGAACCTGGGTCGCCTTGACGTCCCGCACGTCCACGCAACTGATTATCAATCCGGCGTGATTCGTGACGCTCTGTACCGATAATGTGTAATCCTCCAACTTCGGATACACCTTCACCAAGCAAGATGTCGGTACCGCGGCCCGCCATATTCGTAGCAATCGTCACAGATCCAGGTTGACCTGCACGCGATATAATCTCAGCTTCTTCCGCATGGTATTTCGCATTCAATACTTTATGCTGAACACCTTTACGTTTTAGCATTTCAGAGACGCGTTCTGAATTCTCGATCGACACTGTACCAACCAATATAGGTTGATTATCTTTGTGACGTTTCACGATTTCTTCAACAACCGCTTTGAATTTGCCTTCTTCACTCTTATATACAACATCCGGCATGTCTTGACGCATGTTCGGCTTGTTTGTTGGTACTTGAAGAACCTCAAGACCGTAAATCTTCTTGAACTCTTCTTCCTCGGTCTTCGCTGTACCCGTCATCCCCGCTAACTTGCGGTACATACGGAAATAGTTCTGGAAAGTAATCGTAGCAAGCGTCATGCTCTCATTCTGTACTTCGATACCTTCCTTCGCTTCAATGGCCTGATGAAGTCCATCGCTATAACGACGACCCGCCATGAGACGACCCGTAAATTCGTCAACGATAAGAACTTCGTCTTCTGTCACTACATAATCTACGTCACGACGCATGATAACGTTCGCCTTCAACGCTTGGACTACATGGTGGTTAAGCGTAATATTGTTGTGATCGTATAAGTTCTCAATTCCAAAAGCACGTTCCGCCTTGCCGACACCCTTCTCCGTCAGAGACACAGCTTTGACTTTGATGTCCACTGTATAGTCTTCTTCCGGTTCAAGGCGCTTCACGAAGCGATCAGCTGCATAATATAGCTCAGTAGATTTCTGAGCTTGTCCAGATATAATAAGCGGTGTACGAGCTTCATCGATCAGAATGGAATCGACTTCATCAATGATACAGAAATGAAGCGGACGTTGAACCATCTGCTCTTTGTACAACACCATGTTATCGCGAAGATAGTCAAAACCAAATTCATTATTTGTTCCATATGTGATATCACAAGCGTAAGCTGCTTGTTTATCCACGTGCTCCATACCATTGAGGTTGACCCCAACCGTCATACCTAAGAAGTTATAGATTTGAGCCATCTGCTCGCTATCACGTTGTGCCAAGTAATCATTAACGGTAACGACATGCACACCTTTACCTGTGAGTGCATTCAAATAAACCGGTAGGGTTCCGACCAATGTCTTCCCTTCACCGGTTTTCATTTCAGAGATACGCCCTTCGTGAAGCGCCATACCTCCAACGAGCTGTACATCAAAATGACGCATACCCAGCGTTCTCTTAGAGGCTTCTCTAACAGTAGCAAAAGCTTCTGGAAGAATTTCTTCTAGCGTTTCTCCCTTTTCTAGACGTTCACGGAACTCCGCAGTCTTTCCTTGTAATTCTTCGTCAGAAAGCGCCTCAAATTTGGGTTCTAATGTATTGATAAGGTCTACCGTCTTCATGAGACGTTTGACATCACGTTCATTGATGTCGCCAAATATTTTCTTAACTAATCCTAGCATGATTAACCCCTTTCACGGCAAAACAGATCATTTGCCTAAATTGTAACAGTTTGTAAGGGTTGTCGCAACAGACACCATCACCACTGTTCCGTGGTAAACTCTTATATCTATTAATAAAGAGCCCTACCCGCAAGCGGATAAGGCTCGTTTCCTTAAAAATTCAATTGCAAGAATTTCCACCTGCATTCATACAATCGTCATGATTGGATACGTTATCACTAACCCTGCTCGATTAAACCGTACTTGCCATCGTCACGTTTATATACAACATTTACGTCCCTAGTGTCGATGTTAGAGAATACGAAGAAATTATGACCTACCATATTCATCTGTAAAATCGCTTCTTCAACATCCATCGGTTTCAAGAAAAAGCGCTTCGTACGTACTACTTCCAAATCATCCAAGTCATAGTCAGCTTCATCGACCATAACCGAACCGCTGGATGCACCTTCAACGAACAATTTCTTCAAACTACCTTCTTGACGGAACTTACGGTTAATTTTGGTCTTATGTTTGCGAATCTGACGTTCCAGCTTGTCCGCAACTGCATCCATTGATGCATACATATCTTCGCTTCGATCCTCAGCGCGGAGTACAACGCCAGTAAGAGGGATAGTTACCTCCACCACGTGCAAACCTCGTACAACACTTAGTGTGACGGTACCATCTGAGGTGGGGGGTGCATCAAAGTACTTGTCTAGTCTACTGAGCTTCTTGTCAACGTAATCTCGCAAAGCATCAGTCACTTCAATTTGCTGTCCACGAATACTAAAATTCATAGGGCACTCCTCCTTTGTTTGCACCTTTATTATACCATAGATGTTAGCCCAAAGTAAAAAGTGTAAATTCAAATTCAGCACATTGTAAAAAAATAAAGACCCTAGGTTCCCCCAGGGTCTAATGCTAGCGAATCTTCAATTGTTAACCATCGTACCGTTTATATGTAGGTCGGCTGTGCCGGATGATTATAAAATATACTCTAATGCTATTAGTCCAGAGGAAAAATCAAATCTATAGCCACACTTTTTCGTACTAAATTCCGTTCTAGATAATTCATACTTTTTATCTTTCTCAACTACACAATTATTAATTACCCAATCAAAGAGACGCAAAAAATCCGCTCCCAACCCGTGCTCTGTTGAGGAAAAAATACCACCAGAGGCAGTAGGATCTTTAATTAGATATATCGTACAATTCTTAATATCATTACAAAAACGTTCTTTATCCGAATGATGTATCATATTATCGTTGATTCCATGGAAGCATACAATATTAGCAGTATTGCAAAAATCTGTATATAAATATGGGAGATACAGAAGGGAGTCGTCCATTTCAATCCTTTTAACGAAATAATTAAAATTCAAGTTTAATGACGGAAGACATCGAGTTGCTTTCAGATACACCGGGTAGATATACGCGGAATTATCAATAATTAATGAAAACAAATCTGGTACAAATCTATTACATTGGAGAGCAAGATACCCCCCATGTGATTGACCGTAACAAATAATCTTCTTTTCATTAAAAACAAGATTATTCTCTTTCAACATAGAAATAACAGCTAGAACTGAAGTTATATTATCAAGTGACTGCATAATCGACATATCATTAAAATTATCAATACTTTCATGTTTAACTTCTGCCTGCATAAACTCATAACCAAAGTAATCACACTGAATACAAACCAAATTATACAAATCTGCAAATTGTTTTCGCATTTTTACGTATACATTAGAGCCTGCATGTCCACCGTATCCTGCAATAAATAATAATACCCCTGTATCTTCGTTTACCCCTGCATCTGGCTCACTAAAATAAACTTTCAAATCTCGATGCTCGCCGGTGTAAATATTTGGATGACCAGCCATAGTAAAATCATAATCTCTTGACATATTTCCTCCTGATCGTAAACTGTATTTCTACCTATTCCACTCAGTCCATTGTTCTATCCATACTCCAAGAGTATTCATATAATTATATCGGCTGATCCTTTACAGAAGGTTATTTTTTTCCTAGCTCTTCAAATCGTTTATGTAGCTCAGAGAATTTCTTATCAACAAAGTAGTTATTCCAAAAATAAAGACCCTAGGTTCCCCCAGGGTCTAATGCTAGCGAATCTTCAATTGTTAACCATCGTACCGTTTATATGTAGGTCGGCTGTGCCGGATGATTATAACTTGATTACGTTAGCTGCTTGTGGTCCACGAGCGCCTTCAACGATTTCGAACTCAACCGCTTGTCCTTCGTCCAAGGATTTGAATCCGTCTGTTTGGATAGCTGAGAAGTGTACGAATACGTCTCCGCCCTCTTCAGTTTCGATGAACCCGTAACCTTTTTCTGCGTTGAACCATTTAACTTTACCTTGCATGCACTAACATTCCCTTCGTTATCAAATAAGAGTGTGAATCTAGCTCACATTTCTGAATATACCACCCAAACTTCGTAGCTGTCAATTGGAAATGATTAGGTTTTACTGTAAATAAATTGTAAATCTTTGTCGAAGTAGTGAGCGCTTAGTTTAGACAGAAATGTGCATGTATTTTATTAACCGCTTTAATAACGTCTGAAACATCGGAATCTGTCATTTTTGGGAATAGAGGCAACGTTATTGCAGATGAATAGTATTTTTCCGCATTAGGACATAATCCCTGAGCGTAGCCCATTTTCTGATAATAAGGCTGCAGATATACAGGAATATAATGGACATGAACTCCTATTCCTTCGGTACGAAGCGCTTCGAACCAATCACGGCGGTTCCCGTGAAAATAATCTGGCAGAAATCGTATTACATAGAGATGCCAACTAGACTCTGCATCAGGATGTTGTCCTGGAATAACAATTCCCGGCAGCATCCCCAGCTTTTCATTATAAATCGCTGCTATTTCTCGTCTTCTTGCCACAAAAGAGTCCAATTTGTCCATCTGGCTCACGCCCAGCGCTGCTTGCATATCTGTCATCCGATAGTTATAGCCCAATTCCTGCATCTCATAATACCAAGGACCATCATTCTTAATTAATTTTTCTGGATCTTTGGTCATTCCATGACTTCGGAACAATACTAGTTTACGATAGTATTCTTCGTTATCGGTTGTAATTATACCACCTTCCCCAGTGGTTACATGCTTAACCGGATGGAAGCTAAACATCGTCATGTCAGCCCAAGCTCCAACTCTGCGCCCCGCATAACTAGCTCCTAATGAATGAGCGGCGTCCTGAATTAGTACGAGGTTATGGTCATGAGCAATCATGGAGATTCGATCGATCTCAACTGGCTGCCCAGTAAAGTCTACTGCTATAATGGCTTTTGTCCGCTCAGTAATTTTCGATTCAATTTCTGCTGGAGCGACATTATATGTATCCATGTCAATATCTACAAATACTGGCGTTCCACCTTGGTAAAGTACACAATTACTGCTAGCCAAAAAAGTAAGTGGGGTTGTAATTACTTCGTCCCCTTCACCAATTCCAGCGGCAAAGCAAGCAGCATGTAGTGCGGCAGTTCCATTGGTAAAAGCTACTGCATACTTAACCCCTACATAGTCTGCAACCTTAGTTTCAAATGCTTCAATTGCTGGTCCTTGGGTTATAAAGTCACCCCTAAGTACTTTTACCACCGCTTCAATGTCCTGCTCGTCAAGCCACTGCTGCCCATAAGGCAGTAGTGTTGAGCGAATTGGCTTGGACGATGATGGATCAGATGAATCTTTCATCACGGTCTCCTCCTTAGTCATTAACGATTAGTCGAGACCGCCGGACTTAATCCACTCGGTCGTACGTGCTATTCCTTCTTCCAAAGTAACTTCTGGTTCCCAATGTAGTAGGCGCTTAGCTTTGGTAGAGTTGCATAGCAGCTTTTGTATTTCGCTCTGAGGATGGATATGTTCTACATGCTTGATTCGTAAGGAATCTCCGGTAATTTGAAGTGCTAATTCATTGATGGAGATATCTCTACCAAGCCCCGCATTCACAATCTCGCCGTTGACTGTATCCGAAAAACCAGCGGAAACCACAAATCTAGCACAGTCTTCAACGTAGAGGAGGTCACGAGTCTGAGTCCCTTCTCCATATATATTTAGGTCTTTACCACTTAAGTGATTTTTAATGAAAATGGCTACAACCCCACCTTCGCCACCTGTCTTTTGAAAGGGGCCGTACGTATTAAACGGACGAATAACTACTGTCGGTAAATTATATGCATAGTAATAAGAGAGTACCATATTCTCTGCCGCTACCTTTGCACCAGCATATGGTGAAGCAGGTTTTGTCGGATGTAACTCTGTAATACCACCCTCATCGTTGCAACGGTCATAAACCATGCACGTGCTCATAAATACGACCTTCGTATTATGCTTGCGGCATTGCTCCAGTACAATAAATGTACCAACCGTATCGTTGTCGAATGTTGTCTTCGGATCATCAATTGAATCTTGTACATTGATCGATGCACCGAGATGGTAGCAAATTTCAAACTTATGTTCATCGAATAGACTAGTCATTAAGGCTTCGTCCAAAATTGTCCCCTTAATAAATTGCTGCAAATCGGGGTGAGTTTTAAATTCTTCTATATTGGCTTCGCGTCCGTTGGACAAGTCATCCAGTATCCATAACTGATGACCTTCGTCCAGTAATCTCTTGGCGACCCAGCGGCCGATAAAGCCGGCTCCTCCGGTGAGTAGGATGTTCATTCAATTAACCTCCTAAAATATCAGCTTCTTCTGACGAAGGAGTTCTGTTTAACCCCATTTTCCAAATTCAGGTCATCTCTCACAAACTTTTATCTTTAAACCTTAAATCAAATCCCAAGTAATAGCCGTACCTTTAGTAGCATCCTTACTAATCTTTCTTCCAAGCAAGTGATCCAAATACTTTGTTGGTAGTCCCATACCGGGTCGAATAGCCTTTATATTATCCCTAGTAAAAATATCTCCTTGTTTCATATTTTTAGAAATGTACAGTGAACGCCGATGTTTCATAGACTCTTTCTCTCGTTCCGTAGCACCATAAGTGATCGTACCCAATGACTGCCACGCTCGCTCCGATTCGGTTACTAAAGAGGCCATCTCTTCAGGCTCCAGTGAAAAGGTCGAGTCTACCCCGCCATCAGCACGCCGAAGCGTAAAATGTTTTTCAATAACGGTAGCTCCCAAAGCCACGCTCGCTACAGATACACCTACGCCCATTGTATGGTCGGAAATTCCAACCTGGCATTGAAACAATTGTTCCATATGAGGAATAGTTGTGATATTCGTGTTATCTGGAGGTGTCGGATAGGAACTTGTACACTTAAGGAGTACAATATGTTCAGCGCCTGCTTCTCTTGCTGCTCGAACTGTCTCATCCAATTCAGCAATGGAAGCCATCCCTGTTGAAATTATTAATGGCTTCCCCGTAGAAGCTACTTTTCGAACCAATTGGATGTCCGTGTTCTCAAAGGATGCAATTTTATAAGCAGGTACATTCAGTGACTCAAGAAAATCTACAGCTGTTTCGTCAAAAGGAGTGCTGAATGCTAACATTCCCAGCTCGTTACATCTTTTGAAGATGGGCCCATGCCACTCCCATGGTGTATATGCCTCTTGATATAGTCGGTATAAGGAATTCCCCTTCCAGAGACTACCCGGGTCTTCTATGAAAAAGTCTCCTTCATGAATATCTAAAGTCATCGTTTCTGCTGTGTACGTCTGCAACTTCAACGCATCAGCCCCTGCGCTAGCTGCAGCATCTACAATAGCTAACGCTCGATCCAACGATTGATTATGGTTACCTGACATTTCAGCGATGACAAACGGCTTGTGATTCTTGCCGATCCAGCGCTCCCCAATTTGAAAATCCATCACAAATCTCCCTCTCCCAACAAGACATCCCAAATCATTGATTATTAATCAGCACCTATTATTACCTTTTCTACTAATTCATCCAAAGTATCTATTTTTATATCAGCTTCATAATTTATCGGTTTTTGAATATCAGCGAATCCACCTCTAAGTAATCTAACGGTTTTAAACCCTAAGGGTTTTATACCTACAAAATCCTTATTTGGATTATCTCCAATGTAAACAACACTGGTTGGTTCAACCCTTTCCTTAGCGCAAATTTGCATAAAGCAATACGGTGAAGGCTTTTCGTTCTTAGTCCCAAATCTACGCGAGATGTAACACTTCTGGATACCTGGATGATCATATAGGCCAAGTGCCTTCAATTTCCGATATTGAACCCATTTGTTCCCGTCAGTAACGATATACAATGAAGTTCCCATCTCCTGTAATTGTTCTATGCACTTAATGGCGTCTTCATAGAGTTGAATCTGTGGATCATGCCTGCGGTATACACGGAGACATCCCCCAACATTTGCCTTTGAATATATCCCATTGTGGGCAAGCAAACGGTCGAAGACTTTGCCCCGACCACTAGTTTCTAATTCGCTAAGCATTATCCTCATGCTCTCATCTGGGTTAATGCAAAATTCCTGTAACAAAAACATCGCCACTGCCCGAAAGCCACTATGCACATATGTTATTTCATCATAAAGTGTATCATCGAGATCAAACACTATCACTTTCATTGGATAAGATCCTCAGTATATCGTACCAAACGCTTCTCCTTGGCTGGCCTAATGAATGGGTATTGATTCAAATCGTTGCCCTCCGCCTCAAGCAAAAACCAATAGAAACTATCCAAACCAGCCTCAACACTTAACCTGGAAGCACCACCAAAACGAGAATTACATTCAATAAAGTGATGCCCGCCATCCTGATCAATCATAACTTGAAAAACCGCATGCCCGTATAATCCTAATTTCTCCGCAAACTCGGCACATTGCTGCTCCAACACCTCATCACGGAATGTTGTAGTTATTTGTGATTCTCCGTTCACTACAAGCTCCCGCTTGCGGGCCACAACTGCCTTACATTCGCCACTCTTTTGAACATAAACATCAATACTTACTTCTATTCCCGTAATATAAGGCTGAAAGATCGGTTGCTCCAATGTCTGAGCATGATTCAACGCCTCAGCAAACTGTAGGTTCAAACCAATCGACTCTGAACCCGCCCCATATCGCTCTTTAACCACAAAAGAAGATGATTTTAAATTATCAAGCTGTTCTTCGGTAGGAATAACTGCAAATCCAAGCTCTAGCCCGCGGCGATAAAATTTAAGTTTATCCAGACAAACCTCAATTGCTTCTGGATCAGAGATCATGATGAAGATACCTTTGCGCTGCAGTTCTTGTTTATAATTAGCGAAAAATCTAAGTTCACCATCTCTTGTGGGAATAATGTACTTAATATTTTGTTCCTTACAAGTAGCCAACAATTGCTCAAAGTTCATCTGATCAAGACGTGGCATCAGCCAGAACGAATCGGTGAAATAACGCCCAATAGCATTAGGGTTACTATCCCCACCTACAACTGGAAATGATTTTCCGAGTTTTTGTATGCCTTTCATTACACATTTTAATAGGGGAACCTTTTTGGACACACTTGTTATCAGTACCGATCCAGTTTCAGCCGGTTGTAATAGAGTTCCCTCGACATTTCTATAATGGGTAATTAATTCAGGAATCGTATCTTCAATCTGCCTTGTTGGTCTCCAGCCTGTTAATGACTCAAAACGGGTCATGTCCGCCTGAGAAGCTTCGTATGGAATATCACTGTTACCCTCAACCATTTTTAAATTCGGAAAGTGCGTTCTCAATAAGTTTAATACTTCTTCCACTTTGCGAGCATGTCCATTTCCCAGGTTAACCACACCACTAGCTTCGCTAATAGCCAACCTTAACAATCCCTCTGCCACATCGTTCGCATAAATATAATCGAACATACCTTCTTTGCGGTACACTTGTATCGTTTCATCGTTGAGTAAAGCTTGGATCCATCGAGAAATGATATCTCTCGAATTTTTACCGTATACTCTGTATATTCGAGCAGATGCCGTAGTATAGTGTCCGGTTGAAAGTTGCTCCAAAAAACGAAGCTCAATTTCATGCATCAACTTCGCGGTACCACATAGATTACGCGGATAAATTGGAGCTAGCTCCGATAAACTTGTCGCAGAAGCTGCCGGTTGATCAAATTGATATAGTTCTGGGTTATAAATAAGATAACTTGATGCGAATACCACCCGCTCTAGGGAACCGCAATCCCTGAGACAGTCCATCAAATGGTGACTTAAACTTACGTTGTGACGCTCATTTTCTCCCCAGAACTCGTAGCTTTCTTCCGATCTCTCAAACGTGGCTGCTAGGTGAAAAAAATATTCCGGATCAAATTCCAGAAGCTCTTCTTTCGTAATTTCATTCAAGTCACCTTGCCGATAACGAATAGAGATAGGCCAATGGTTAGGTCTTGGCTTCAAGTCTCCTACAAAAATAGTAGCTCCCGCATCAGTAAGTTTACTTACTAGCTCAAGGCCTATTACCCCTGCTCCCCCGCTTACAAAAACTCGTTTACCCTTCAACATGTTCATAATACTCCTTTATACATCCATGTAGTAAAGAATCCACAAACCGACCATGAATAAACACATGCTCTTTCATCCGGCCCTCTAGAAGGAATCCATTATTCTGCAATATTTGTATATGTAACGGCCGTATATCAAATGTTTCTGTGTACAGCCGATTAAGTTCCAAATCATCAAAAGCAATTTTCTGAATCAAACTTAAAAAAGCAGAAAAATCCGCTGTATATTGGTCTGTATTAGCTTCTCTGCTCCGTTCCGTCTTTAGTAAATATGAGATTTCTGCTCTTTTGTTAATCCAATCAAGATTGGTCAGCCCCCCATATCCTATCAGTTCTTCATTCAATAAAAAACTGAACAACATAATACGAGTAGCTTGATCAGTGAAGGAAGGCATAATTATATGAGAGAAGTACAGCATCTGATCCTCATTCGTTAGAAGTTGACTCTGTCGAAGTACATCTATTTGTTCATTACGCCACTGCTTAATAGCAAGCATATCCTGCTCACGAATTGAAGTAACTCTATATGGACCTTGGATATAAGATTGCTGTTGTAAATGTATATACTTCATGTTTTTTTACTCCTATACCGGATCAATTATAAGAACTAACTAATAAACCCCACCCGTTATTCACCTAGCTCTTTCTGCCTTACTTCTGCATTGATTTGTGGTAATTTAGGCTCTCTTTCAAGCAGTTCAAGCATGTTCTTCCAATAAAAAATATCCCCGTTGTATAATGCATCATATATTTTTGAGATTAATTGCCAATCCTCATATGTATCCAGTGTTAATCTATACCTCGACTGATCTAAATGATTCGAGAAAGCATGAACCTTGAATTGCTCCGGATTTTGATAAATGTAAGGAGTAACATGCTCGAATTCATAATCTTTGGTTGCTTGCTCATGGGCTTGTTCCAACGCTTCAAAGGTAAACACCTCAGTATCTAAACCCCGAGGAAAAGTACGACTCAGACCGCTGCTAACATAATCATAGTCATTCATTAAAAAGTGAAGAATTACTTTCTCAGATACCTTTGGATCTAGTAATGGGCAATCAGATGTTATACGTACAACAACATCTGATTGTTCCCTTGTTGCAGCTTCATAATATCGGTTCAACACATCATCCTTACTTCCCCGGTAAACAGAGACACCATAATTTAAAGCTTCATCACATATTTCCTTGTCTTCATCTAAAGTCGTAGTTGCTACTACAATTTTGTTTATCGAGGGTATAGCCTGACAGCGTGTAATAACATGTCCCAAAACAGTACGATCTACAAGCTGTTTCATTACTTTTCCAGGTAAACGGGTTGACCCCATGCGCGCTTGAATAATAGCTGTAATATTCATATTAATTTCCTCTAAACTACTATATACGAACACAAAGGATTAAGAGGACTACGTTTAATTGCGTAAGTATTTAAACCTAATATTTCTTTTAAAGCCACAGTTTCACCTGGAAAGGCAGAACTATTCAATTCGTCAAAAGCAATAATTGACCCTTTGGTTGTATGTTCCATAATTGCCTGGAGGCAATCACGAGTCGGCTTATACAAATCAAAATCAAAATATGCCAATGAAACAATGGTTTCCGGATGTTTCTTTAAATAATCATGAATGGTTTCTGAAGCATCTCCTTTAACCAATTCATATTTTTTAATATGCGAAATTGGACTCTCACTCTCATGAAAATCTAATAACGCGCTTAGTTGCTCTTCATATCTATCGGTGACAGAATAGTCCCCGGTCTGAACCTTCTTCCCATCTTCTGGCTCTACACCAACAAAGCCCTGGAATGTATCAAATCCAACTATCTTACGATTATAGTTATATGGCTCATAAATTCCCCTAAGCGACTCAAATAAAGCTAAATTTTGTCCCCATCTTACCCCAAATTCTATTATAATCCCATGAACATCAACCATTTTTCTATAAAGTTCATCTATATAGAGAATTCTTGATAGGTTTTGTCTTCTTAAATAAAGGCCTAAATTATCTAATAATTCAGTATCAGGAATTGTAGAATTCCTCAATTGCTCCGCCACGGATCTCCGGCGATCTATTTCTCCCTTCTTTGCATTACTTAATACCTTTATCATCAAATCATCATTCTCCACAATATATCATCCTTTTGTAGTTAATATTTAATAACTGATTTTTCGATAAAAACCTGTAATCTGTCTTCCAATCCCTAACTCAGCATATATACGATATAGTTTATTCGTCTTTTCAACAGAAATACTATGAAGCATATTCTCAATCTCAATTCTTGAATTATGCGAGCTCGGACCTAATGTAGAATCTGCTTTATAATTGGAGTTAGGATTGAATAGATCAAAGTCAATAGCATAATCAGATATAATATCTAGACAATCTAACTCTGCATCTGAGCACAGATTAGTTAAACCATCTTTATTGAAATATGATATGTGGTCAGGACTTACTACCCAAAATTCTTCTTTAATAAATCCCTTTTCCAATAGTCTATTTTGAACAATTGAAAAATCGTTCGGAACCTCGATCACCAACACTCCTTGTTCTGATAACAGAAGAGAGCAATACTTTAATATCTCTAAAGGATTTTTTAGATGTTCTAGCACATTATCTAACCAGATAACGTCAAATTTTTTATTTTCCGAAATTAATTTCTTTAACGCAACCTCTGGCTCCCCTTCAGTTAAAAACTGAAGCATTTCTGGATGATGGATTGAGCATCCATATCCAGAGTACTCTAAACCCTTTACCTCCCATCCTTTAGAACAAAAAAAATCAAGCCCCCAACCTTCCCCACATCCGATATCCAAAAATCCCCTTGTATCACAGGAATGTATATTATGTTCCAGCAAAATGCTATATTTTTGCTCATATTTATTTTTGAAATATTGGATTTCTTCTTCTACATACGACTTTGAATAACTGCTTCTTGATTCTTGATAATAAATATTCTTGTAATAACTTTCTAATTCTAAATCATCAGGCTTATTTATCAATTCATAGTAGCCATATTGATTGATAGTAACTTTAGTATCATTCATATTTGTTAAGACTTCCTTTCAATAAATATTCCTTCTTTTTAATGTAAACGGTTCTGTCATAATATTAATGAGTTCAAATCGGTTAAATTCATTGGTGCATAGCTATGTGAACTATAACTTTGCACTTTTGCAGGTACTGCATTTAAATAACTATGCTGTTCTATAAATGTATTCCGTATAATGAACATACTTGCAGTTTCCAGAGCGTTCCTTGATTCTTCTTCAGTCATTAACTCTTCGTACATTTTTTCTCCCGGGCGAAGTCCTATCTGTTCGATTATTATACTTGTCGGATCAATGTTCAACCTATTACAGGTCTGATCAATAACTATTTTCGCTAGATCGATAAGCTTAATAATTGGCATCTTAAGTACAAAGATTTCTCCACCTTGTGCCAATTCCATAGCTTTTAACGTTAATTCGGTGGCCTGTCTTAAAGTCATCATAAATCGCGTCATTTCCTTGCAAGTAACTGTAATCTTTCTCTTCTCCTCAATTTGCCATTGGAAAAGCGGAATTACAGAACCCCTCGAACCCATAACATTACCGAAGCGCACAGCTGCAAATTTAGTTAGTTTAGATCCTGCCTGGTATTGTGCAGCCGCAACAAGTCTCTCAGCCATCAGTTTGGAAGCCCCATAGGTATTTGTTGGTGAAATAGCTTTATCTGTACTTGTAAAAATCACCTTTTTAACATCACACGCTAATGCAGCTTGAATTACATTTTGTGTGCCTAGCACATTTGTCTGTACCGCCTCAAATGGATTATATTCACAAGCAGGAACATGCTTCATTGCAGCGGTATGAAAGACAAAATCGATATCCTGCATCGCTCTTTCTAAACGATTGTAATCTCTTACATCTCCGATTAGATACCTTATATTACTATACTCTTTGTATTCTTGCTGCAATTGAAATTGCTTATATTCATCGCGACTAAACACACGGACTACCTCAGGACCGTCCACAAGTATTTCACACAGCAGGCTTTGTCCAATGGTACCTGTACCTCCGACAATCAAAATCTTCTTACCTCTAAATTGACTGTTCATGAAGTTTTCTCACCCTTTTCATCCAGTAAACTGTTTAAGCGATTTATGGCATCACTTAATATTTCTATCAACTCAGGAGTGAAATCATCCATCACTCTAACTAGTGTCCCCAGATGGTTCACGATAAGCGTTGACTTACTACGAACATTTTCAGTCTCTACAATCTCGGTAACATGCTTCATATAATTATTGATGTAATGCCTCAGAGAAAATGAATATACCGTTTCAAAAACGGGTTGTCTCGTAATCCGAGTCCATAATCTATCTATTTCAACTAACCTACTAGATATCGTTTTGATATTACTATTAGCTAACTTGTCTGCTAAAGTATTAATATTTGAAAGTAAATCTTTTATACGTTTTCCAAAATCTTTCGTTTGTTTAGACAACGAGTTGAACTCAACTTTCAATTGATTCAGCTTTACTAACTTCTCTTCATCTGTTAAATGTATAAGTAAGCTATGCAAATCAAAATCTACCTTTGGTAACCTCCCCCACCGTCTAGCCAAATCATCCATAGCGATCCATTCGGTTCCTTCTATGACAGCCCCATGTCTCGAAGAGTTAATAATTTTCACATTATTAAGAGATATTAGTTTAATTTGAAGTTCCATATCATCCAACGTTATTTTCATTTTCATTGTAGTGGAGTTTTGTCCACCATCCACATTGGGTATTAGCTCGGTAGCATCGCTGAGCAGTTCCGCGATTTGTTCCTCAGAAATATGTGTTACGCCCGATGAATAGAACTGCTTGTCTGGGTAAGATAGATCCTGGCCCATTAGAACGATTTCAGTAGCCCCCATATATGCAGCAACCTGAAGTGCTATTCCAGTTACCGATGTTGCTGATCTAAACACTGGAATAGCCTCAGCTTCGACAAGTTTCGGAGTAACTGAATCATAACTAAGAGCTGCCACAATTAATGGAGCATCAAAATGTTCCAATACTTTATGATTAATTTGAGGAGAATATAGTAACGGTGATTTACTCGTATCTACATTCTCAAACACTTTATAGTTCCAAATCCCTCCATCGATAGACACAACCATATGGGGAATAATGCCGTGATGTTCTAATGCTTGTATGCTCGATCCAGCTGCAATAACTAGACATTTTGACTGCAAATCACGAAGATATGAAATATCATATTGTAAAGAAGGACCCGAACCCACTATAATGACGGGCACATCCCTAGCACCTCCTTTTAACTTCGATGCAGGAGTACTTATCACAACATAAGGCAGGTTATATAAAATATTAGCCACCCATTCCCTCTGAAAAGTATCCATAGTTACTTGATTTACCATTTGAATATAAAGAGATTCTTTCATTTTATGTTGTACATTATCAATGATCGAATGAAACAATTTATTGTAAATCGGAGGAGCAATGATACTCATCGATTTATTGGCATACTCAGAAATATGCATCGTAAACTGAGTCTGAAGTAGGTCGTCCTCTCCTACTACAAATAATCGAATTCTCTGATTCGTCAATACCTTCTGAACATCTCTAGAATGTACCCAGGCGTTAAAAATATGAATGTCAGGTTCATAAACATATATGTTGGATGCTGTCGAACACTCCAGCACTTCATCCAAGTAGTATCCCATACCACAGCCAATAATAAGTAAATGCTCTACTTGGAGTAGTTCTGCACCTAAAGATATTATCCACTTCTTCGCTTCTTCAACAGCATTATATTTACTATGCAAATAAAAAGTTTTATTATCCTTAACTAAAACCAAATTAGGTTCTTGATTTTTCGTTACAGTTAGTTCATATCCAATATGCTCCGCATTTCCCTTCACTACTTTTAACAACTCGGGATAATTGGCTCTCAAATACTTGATATTATTATCTATTATTTTCATGAGAGTTCGACCTTTATCCCCCCAAATTCAATTTTATATTTCTCTAAACAGGGCACCAATTCATATTTGATGAGATCTGCGACAGCTACCAAGTCATCTCCTGATAGATTCGCATCAAGATCTTTTATAATATTTTTTAAATTGGTATAAAAGTTTGCCAGAATAGAATAATTCAACACATCCGGATTGTATAAAAATTCTAAAAACTCAAATGATTTCACAATCCATTGCAGCCCTTCTAAGCCCGACGCCAATTCTCCCCATAGTTCTGCATTCATATCTCCGTACATCCGATCAGCTATTGCATTCATTCCAGGAACAAACTTGTTCAAATACTGGGACATTTGCTCCTCAGTTTCTTGTATACTCTCAAGCTTTGAAAGCGTCTTAATTTGGATATGCTTAATTTGTTGAAGGTGTTCATGAATAAATTCCTCGTACTGGTTATATAAAACTTGACCGTCAATATCCACACTATAAATCAAACGCTCTGCCTGATAAATTTCGGATGTACATTCTAACCAGATTTTATCGAATTCCTTCTGTACTGTAGAAATAACTCTCTCTTTTATCTCATCAATTGTTATTTTCATCAATTTAACACCTCTATTATATTCTTATAATCATTTATATCGGTCTAGTGACAATAGCAATGTATAGAAAGACAAAAAAATAAGCCTCCAAAATATGGAGGCCTATTTTTTGTTTATCTTTAGGTATTATCCCAAAAGTTTCAGAACTGCTTGTGGTGCAGAGTTAGCTTGTGCCAACATTGCAGTACCAGCTTGAACCAAAATTTGGTTCTTTGTGAATGCTGTCATCTCAGTAGCCATGTCAGCATCTTTAATACGGGAGTTAGCAGCCGACAAGTTTTCGGAAGTTACACCCAAGCTGTTAATTGTGTGCTCCAAACGGTTTTGGTAAGCACCAAATTGAGCACGGTTTTCAGATACTGTGTTAATTGCAGCTGCAACTGCAGACATAGCTGCTCTCGCATTAGTGACAGTATCCACCTTAACAGCATTAACTCCCAAAGTCGTAGTATCATTCTTCTTCAAACTTACAGAAAGTTTTTCTGCATTTGAAACACCAATTTGGAAGTCTACAGTAGCTGAAGCACTCAGCAGGCTAACACCGTTAAACTTGGAGTTAGTAACAATACGATCAATTTCTGAAACAAGTTCATCAACTTCAAGTTGAATTTTATCACGGTCAGTATTTTGGTACGTTCCGTTTGCCGATTGGTTCGCCAACGTATTCATACGTTGCAACATGGAGTGAACTTCAGTCAAGTCACCTTCAGCTGTTTGGATAAAAGAAATACCATCTTGAGCGTTACGTTGAGCTTGGTTCAAGCCATTGATTTGGTAAATCATTTTCTCGGAAATTGCCAATCCAGCAGCATCGTCGGCCGCACGGTTAATGCGGTATCCGGAAGACAATTTTTCCATTGTCTTACCCATTTGTGTATTGTTGAAGCTCAGGTTACGGTTAGCGTTAATTGCGCCAACGTTAGTGTTAATAAACATACCCATTTGAAATCATCCTCCATGATTGGTTTTTATTGGCCACGTCCTTGTGGCCTATTATATATATCGGTGGAATTTTCCTTTTGTTTAGACTTTTTCAAAAAAAATTGAGAGGAAATGGAACTATTTTTTTGTATCGAAATAAAGTGGGATCTGATCAGGATTTTCCATGCCATAGTAAGCATTCATTAGCTTTCGTTGTACTCTAGCATGCCTTAAGTCAGTTCCTGTGTGTTCTGTTGATAACTCGATCAGCCTTTTAGCTTCCTCCACATTCGAAGTAAGTTGCTGAAGAAGACCCACAAGATCTTGTGAAACATATGATTGGTCTAGTCGCTTAGATTTTAGAATATTTTGGATCCCATCAATTTGTTGAGTACATTGATTCCATTCTTCAATTGAATCGGAAAATAGGCAGAACAAGTTCTCTTCCTCCCTGTCAGATGACAATAAAGATATTTGTGTCTCAGTACACTCGATCAACCTCAGAAGGAGCAGTTGTCTTTGTTCAATTAATGCAGAATATTCAACAACCTCACCCAAGCGTACCACCCTTTCCAATCTCAACCCATGCGGACTGCAATTCCTGAAGCAATGAAATCACTTCATCAATTGAGGAAGACTGTTTCTTAATATTCCCTTCGATTAAGCGGTCTATCATATAAAAGTACAGTTTTTTAAGATTAGAAGCAATCTCCCCGCCTTCCTTCTCATTGAGAGAAGATAGCAGTTCATATACGATATCTTGTGTCTTCGTAACATTCATATTCGTCCCTGCGATATCACCATTATCGATAGCCTCTTTAGCTTTACTAGCAAATTGAATTGCTCCGTTATACAGCATCAGAGTCAATCGATGTGGCGATGCAGTTTGAAATTTATTCTTTTGATAGGCCTGATAACCGGCCAGATTGGGTGATACCATTCGCATTATCCCCCTATTCCATTAATCTGAAGATTTAGTAAGAGTTTTTAACATATTCGAAACGTAATCAGACTGACTCTTTAAACTGGACAACATCACTTCCATATTTGCGTATTTCTTCTCCAAAGCCGCTTGTTTCATATTTAGCCTGTCACTCATACTTGTAATTTGTTCGCTCAAAAATGATATTTCAGAACTATAGCCTTTAATTTTTGTAGTAATAAGTCCATCAACACTATCCGTCCATATCTTAAGGTTATCCTTGAAAAGGCTCCCCATTCCACTGCTCATATCTTCAGTCGTAGAAGTTCCTGACAGCATTTTTTGTACCGCTTCAGGATTTTCTAACATTTTCTTCTTAAATAACTCACTATCAAAGGTGATTTTACCTGTCATCAGCGAAGCGCTGGTTACGCCCTTATCAATCTCTAGGCCGATATCGGACAGGAGTTTAAAACCATCTGTGTCTCCCATTTGTTGATTCATCCAACTGTTTAGCTGAGATTGCAAATCACGCAAGAGAGAATCCCCTTGCAAAGTTAGGGAGAGGGAACCATCGCTGTTCTGAGTAGATTTCGCGGTATTATCTCGAATCATCTTAACAATATCATTATATGCTGTTACAAATGTTTGAATCTGGGAGGTTAAAGCATCAACGTCCTGACTAACCTTGACCGTAGATGAACCAGTATCGGAGAGCGTTAATGTAACTCCTTCTATTGCATTTTCAATTGTATTAGATTTGCTTGTAACTTCAAGCCCATTAATTGTAAATTTAGCATCTTTAGCTTCTTGTGACTGTGTAAATATCCAATCTGAATTGAGAGTAGCAAGCTCGCTAGTAAAAGTAATTTCATTACTTTTAGAAGCCGTCAACACTAAACTTTTGTTTCCATCACTAGTTTGAATTACAGATGCCTGCACTCCCACATCCGTTAGCCCGTTAATTGCCTTTGAAATTCGGGATAGAGCATCCCCCATTGCTGTTGCATCTTCAATTCCAAGGCTTGTTAATTTATTTAATTCATTTTTTTTATCTTCATCCCCTGCATCTTCCGCGTCTTTTATCGCAGCTTTTAATGCATCCTCTGTTAAATATATCGTTTGCCCATTTATTGTCATTGTAGATGCAAATTTGCTATCTCCAAAGGTTTGGGTTGCACTAATCCCCTGGCTCGCTACAGTCTGGCTTTGAGCAAGTTGTGTAACCTTGACCGAATAACTCCCCGCCGCCGCCGATTTTTCAACAGATGCCGATAATATATTAGTGTTTGAACTAGTAGCAGCATACTTACTATACGAACTGATATCCGATAAAGCAGTAGCCGCGTCCCTTAAACTAGCCATTTTTGTATTTAAAGCCGTAAAAAAATCCTTATATGCTGTCGTGATTTCTTTTTTCGTGTTAAGGCTATTTAATGGAATTTTCTGCTCATTCATTATCGCTGTAATTAACTCTTTAGTATTTATTCCCGACCCTGATAATCCCGTTATGCTTACTCCCATTTTTGTCACCTCTTCATTGGTTATATTTTTTCATCAAAAAACATCCCGATCATTTCCTTCATTTTTAAAGAAAGATCTATTAGAAATTCTGGGGGAAGACTAGAAACGACCTCTTTTGTTTCTGAATTCAAAACCTCTACATACAGTTCATGAGCTTCATCATTATATTTAAACTTTAATTCCTTGCCTGAGGCAGCTATCGATTCGTTCAGTTTCTTAATTTGTTCCTCTAGCTTCGCTTGCTGTTCTTTCGTGTACTCCTGCGCCTTTTGATCGTTGATCTTTTGTTCGTTTACATTTGTTTTAATGTCTGACTGTGATGAGATTGCCTTTGGAGCATAAGACTCTAATGACCTAATTTTGTCAGCTGTCACACTTGATTCAACACGGTTAATATTCATCCTAAACCCACCCTCTTCAAAATGGCTACATTTTAAAATTTTTCAGCAGGTTCAGGATTTGTTCTTGCTGCATTTGACTTAGTTGCTCCTTAGCTGCCATATTCTCGGCAACGATTCCTTGATATAATTCCTGACGCAATATTTGAACCTCTTTGGGAGCCAAGAATCCTAATTTAATTTGATCGCCTTCAACTCCGAGGACTTGTACCTGTATGTCGTTACCGATCATTACGGTCTCCCCAATCTTCCGCCTTAGTACCAACATCTATCCGTCCCCCTTCTGCACTAGAGGATACCGGATCGATAAGTCTTGATCTTTAATCACATATTGACACCCTTTTAATGAATGCGGGGAGACTAGGATTGGAGCCATTAGATTCAGATAGAGTTCATCCTGCTGAATATTTACGATCAGCATGACCCCTACATCCTCCGGCGCATTTATTTCTAACAAACTAACTGCATCCTCTGCAAGTCGAAAGCTGTAATCTTGGATAGCCTGCTCAGCTGGAATTAAAACGAAACTTACTTCTTCATCTAGAGCATGAAGTATAAAGAATGGGGTATCTTCCATTGGAAACAACCCATATTGTTGTATATTCGGTATACCTAAGATGCCGGCTTCGAACGAATATAATTGGTTATCTTCAAATTCGAGCAAACCGTATGCCGTACTATGAATCTGTCTCATTTGGGGAGGACCCCTCTCGGATCAACTTGAATTTCAGGTGGATAAATGCGAAAGTCAATGTAAACTCCTTGCCTCGGAAGGGCTTCGAGTGTAACTTCCTTCTGGCCATTTCGCATATAACGTTCATGTGCAATATGACCAAATACATTTTTTTCTCCCGATGATATGTTCGCCACCCTGTCACCTTCCTGTGCCTTCAAAGCAATGTTACTCAAATATATCCCTTGCGATTGCTGTCCTATTTCATTCATTAATGAATCCGGACGTTTAAGACCTAGATCATCAAACACACTAGTCCAATCTGTTATCATTTCAGGTGACGTGAGACGAACGGTAAGCTCCGCGGGTCTATATTTCCCCCAATCACTTGATAATAATGGTTGAATCCCCGACATATCCACGCCCCCCCCTTACGCACCTACAATAGTTAACCTATCTTAGAAAATCTAATAGTGATGTCTGCATCACACGAGCCCCTGTAGAAAGTGCAGCCTGAAGTACATTTTCTTTGGTCTTCAGATCCGTAATCGCTGTCGCAAAGTCTACATCAGCTACATTAGAACGCTGTTCCTTCAAGTTCACTTGCTCACCTGAAATTCTATTCTCCATGAGCTCAAATCGGTTCATCCGTGCTCCGATTTCTGCCCAACTGACCAATAACCGGTCAGCTGCAGTATCGATCTTATCAAGACTGGCAGACATCCCTGCAGTATCATTATTATCTAATGCAGCTGTAAGATCATCTAACACTTTAAAGGTATTATCTGTTCCAGCCTGACCAAAAACGATTTCTCCAGTAATACTTACTGGAACTTTGACAGCAGGGCTAACATTTAAATAAAACAACCCCGGATCCGTAGGCTCACCTGCCGCTCCGGTAGATGTATAAGGAGCTACATCCGTTTTCTGCCCATTAAATAAATACCTACCATTAAAAGTGCTGTTACCGACAGTGACCATTTGTTCCTTCAGCTGTTTGATTTCAGCAGATATGGTGGCTCTTTGCTGAGCATCATAGGTGCCGTTAACAGCTTGTAAAGTAAGCGTACGGGCCCGCTTCAAAATATCACTTGCTTGCTGAAGCAAGGAGTCCATCGTTTTAAGAATTTCTGTACCTGTCTGGGCATTGGTCATAAACTCATCACTTCTGGCCAAATCGGTATCGTAACGCATTTGATAACCAACACCTACAGGATCATCACTTGGCTTATTAATGCGTTGACCTGTAGCAAGCTCTTGCTGGCCTTTGGTCATTGAAGTACTGATGTTCCGTATGTTACGAAGCAATTGGATATTTTGCATGGATCCTGTTACGCGCATGTTGTTCTACCCTCCTATTATTTACCGTCCTACTACACCCATCTGATTAATTACCCGGTCCAACATTTCGTCAACAGTCGTCATGTTACGTGCAGCAGCATTATACGCTTGTTGATAACGGATCATATCGGCAAGTTCTTCATCCATCGAGACTCCGCTTACGGATTGACGTTGCATCTCTAAATTGTCTACCATGGCCAACTCGTTCTCGTAGTTACGTTCAACGTTACTTGCCCGGATACCAAGGTCTCCTACTAGTGCTCGGAAATAATCATCTATTGAACCCTTCGAGAGAGAGGTAAGATTTGCCGGGAAGGTGAATAGTGCATCACGCATGCTTGCCAAAGCATTTGCAACATCGCTGTTACCGCGGATTACTTTGCCGTCAGTTCCAACTTTGGATGAAGCAGCAATATTATTCGTATTACTAAGGATGTCTGGATTGACACGAATATCATCAATCGTAAACCCTCCACCCGTTGATACAAAAAACGGCATACCAGAAGTCGGCGGTTCGGTGAGCGTATAACCTAGCTCATGAAGCCCATTGAATCCCTTCACCATGACATCCATGGATGTAGCGATTCTTGAGCCCGCTGGAATAGCTTGTCCCGCTGGAATTACTGTTCCGTCTTCTAGCTTCACCTCATTTAATGCAGTCATCTGCTGAGGCGTTACATAACCATTGCTTAAAGTAACTTTTATGTCACCCGTGACCAAGGTGCTAACCATAGCATTCAACTGGTTTCGAATTGTATCTGTTTCTTGAAGGGACTTCGTATATCCCTCTAATTGACCAGCTGTTGCTGTAGCTGCGTTCGCTGCCGTTAGATACGTCACCGCTTCGCCGTTAAGCACATCTACACCCGCTGCATTAATGTTAACCATCCCTACTTCATCCTCAGAAAACTGGATATTGACGATCGTAGACAATTGGTCTATCAGCAAATCACGTTGGTCGCGATAATCGTTAGCGTTATCTCCAAAACTTTCATTATCACGGATGATTACATTCAGCTTGGCAATATTGTCGAGTATATTGTTAGCTTCCATTACTTTCTTATCGATGTTAGAAGTAAGGTCGCTTGTCAAATTATTTAATGATTCGCTAATATGTTGCAGTGTATCTGTCATGTTACTGGCAGCACCAGCAACAGCTACCCGAGCACTTAACAGAGAGGGATCTCGATTCAGCGTTTCCCATGAATTCCAGAAATCATCCATAACCGTACTAAGCCCGCTACCAGATGGTTCATTCAAGATATTCTGAATAGATACCATACTCGCGTTCAGCACTTCCCAAGAACCTAGGAATTGATTTTCCCGCCGAAACTGGGTATCTAAGAAACCATCTCTAATCCGGGTAATACTTCCGTACTCTACACCAGTACCTAATTGACCCGGTTGCTGGCTCTTGGTCATTCCCATTGCCCAAATTGGCCTTGCTTCCGTGACATTCACCCGCTGACGTGTGTAGCCTTGCGTATTAGCATTAGCTATATTGTGTCCCAGAGTTTGCATTGATGTCGTGTTAACAAATAAGGCACGCTTACTTGTCTCTATTCCATGAAAAGTGGAGGTCATCTTCATTCTCCTTTAGTAATGCAAATATTCTATCCTCTCGTGTCGAACATGTTACTTCTAACCGATGTCTTCTTATCCTGGCTTTGGGGTCTAGAATAAGTTGCCTCATCCTCTTCCCCACCTATCATCAAATTCAGGGAATAATCGATAAAAGAAAGCGACTGACCAATAAGCTCCTGATTTAATGCGTTTATATGTTTCAAATCCATCAGACGTTTCTCGATTCTGATCCTAGTGTCGTTCAAGTGTTGCTTCTCTTCTGGATCAAACACGAGCCTCATGATTTCTGTAATTGTAAGTTCCAACTGCGATTTAATACCTTTGGATTGCAGAAAGACCTGAGCGGAAGCAAGCAGTTCCTTCTCCTGTTCTTCAATTTTCTTGAGCAACTTCGATTCATGGGATAACGTAAGAACCAGTTGGGTATAGTCATTACTTATAACTGCCTGTTTCTTATCTTTCATAATTTCAAGCAACTTGGCATACGACTCATCCATTTGATCCAGCGACTCTAATAACAATTGAACTGACATAGCAGCCCCCTAATTCTCGGTGTATGACTTGAAGTATGGAACTAACTTCTCCGCAATTTTGCCGGCGTCGACTTGATACGTACCTGTAGAGACTTGTGACTTCAGATCTGCGATACGACTGAGACGTTCCGGATCATTCCCGATTCCCTGAGCTTGTAGTAATTCCTTAGCCTCAGCAGAGATGGAAACCTCATCCTTACGGCGAGCTTTGCGATCTGACTCGTGGCGCATATTTTCGACTTGACGTTGGTAGTTATTTAAGGCCCCGACCCGTCCTGTATCATTAATTTTCATGGGCTCCACCTTTCCTTCCAAAATAAAAAAACCGATAATCTTTACTAAGTTTATCGGCGAAGGTTTAAGCTTTATTAATAGCGAATGATTGGATTTTGAAGAATATTATGCCTCTACGTATGATAATTTGTCGTTAAGAGTTGCGGAACTTGTCAACAGCTCCATAAGCTCCACCCTTTTTGGTGTTATCTTTGGACTCTTGATTCCCCTGCATCTGCGATTCCCCGCTTGTTGCCCTGGTAAACGATTTGGTAAGATGATTCCGGCATGAATCGCACATATTATTCTCGTAAATGAGAACTCCACATATTTCACATGGATACATCATATTCGGATTGTCGGCGACTGATATTCGACCTTCCTTAATAAACTTCGTAATTTGCTTGATAGAAACTTCGGTAGCTTCTGAGACTTCATTAATCGTGGCTGTCTTCTCCTTACGCAAGAATTTCAGACACTTCTCATATTCTGACTCTATATCTTTTATGCAAGCTGGACAGATATCTCTGAAACTTTTAGCAAATAATTTGCCGCAACGCGGGCAATTTCCAAGATTCATCGTCATTCGGACTCTTCCCTTCAAATAACGTGTGTTTGATGATAGATTACCCTATAATATGAGGCCCGTCCATATTTTCATACAAATTAATATGTATATTACAGTCGAAATATGTAAATTTCAGGAACGCGCCCAAGTTAAGCAGTAGACTTCTCCTTTACGGCCAAGTAGGGAACAGACTTTCAGCAACACTACTGAACATGCGTCCACTGTGCTCCCTGTCGTGTACACATCATCTATTAGTAAGAGTTTCAGAGGAGTTTCTGAAAGATTAGATAGACTACCATTCTTACCCTCACCCTTTCTACGTCGAAATAAAAAAGAAGAATCCAGCCAAGAGAGAGGTTGAGGGGCAGACACTACGGATTCTAGTCTTTCTACTGCATCGGGGAGGAACCCGAAGAGACCTTCCATATCATGAAGTCGTTCATGCCGATTCTTGAAGCTCTGCTTCTCCGTATGCCTAGTACGTTCCAGTAGGGGGAGAAGCGGAACGTTGCCGGTAGCTGCTGCTCCTCGGGCTAACCATTCCGCCTGATTAAATCCACGTTCTGCAAGTCTTGTTGCGCTAATCGGCACGAAAGTCACAGCATCAAATTGAACAGAGGCTCCCTTCTTGCCCGAAGCAAGCTCCCGCAACATTCGCTTCATTGCCCATCCCATCATTCGTGATAATACAGGACCATACGCCTCATGCCCCCGAAATTTATATTGTCCAAGCCACTCCCGCATCGTCGCATTATATGACACAGCGCTCCGGTTGAGGATGAATCCTCGAGAACTTTGCCCATGGCGACTACAATCTGGACAACCTACTGGTCGTCCACAAGTGCCACATCGAGGATTGACGATCCAAGGGATCGCAGCATAACAGGACTGGCATAATTCCGGGTACCCTCGGACTGCCATCGAAATGACTTTACCACAGGTTAAACAAGAAACTCCCCTTGGGGACAATAGATTATGCAGTGGCGTGAGTATCGTCATCTTTGTCATCCCTCCCTTTTATCCCACAAAAAGCCATTCTTTCGCGCGATGATATTCATCGATTTAATCTGGCGACAAGCCCCTCGCTGTGACTTGCTCCATTCCGGAGAAGCAAACACAACAACACCTGCCGGATCATCCTTGGACCGTCCTGCACGTCCGGCCATCTGCACCAAAGATGCTTCATCAAACAATCCACTATCTGCATCTAAAATGTACACATCACTTCGAGGTACCGTTACACCGCGTTCCAAGATGGTCGTTGTGATTAGCATCCTTATTTCCCCCGCTCGAAAAGCAAGGACTTTATCTGTTCGTCCCTCGTCTTGTGAGGAAGTCCCCTCAATCGCAATATTCGGGAAGTGTTGCCTAAGCAAAGCAACTAGAGGCGTAATGTGGCGAATACGAGAAACAAACACAAATATTTGGGCACCACGGGAAATTGACACTTGTAGAGAGCGGATTAGCGACGAAGAAACGGACTGACGATGTAAGCAGTCCTCGACCGACTTCATGGTGATATGGATAGGTAAAGGTAGTGGATGTCCATGAAAACGAGCAGGCACTTTGGCATGAGGTAAACGTCCAGCGGCAATCTCCCTTTGTAGGGCATCTGGAGGTGTAGCTGACAGATACACAAAACGCCCATTCCATTTGCAACATTGCTCGGCTGCATAAGCGAGCATCGGATCATTATGGTAGGGGAAGGCATCAAGTTCATCGATAATAACCAGATCAAACGATTGATGAAACCTTAACAATTGATGTGTCGTAGCCAGGAAAAGTTGTGCTTTGACCCACCGCTGCGGACTTCCACCGTATAGGACGGCGATCTTCTCATCGGGAAAAGCTACAGCAAGCCGAGGTGCCAGCTCCAGCACAACATCCCGACGAGGTGTTGCTACTAGAACCCGTCCACCCTGGTCCAGTACATATCTCAGCAGCGGAAAGATCATTTCCGTCTTACCTGCGCCGGTGACGGCCCAAAGCAGGAAGCTTCGCGGTGGCGGTGGCGAAACCTCACCTGATCGGCCGCCGCCACCGCGAAGTACTATGCGCGCGCATGATGCCGCGCGCTGGAGAACCCCCGCCCCGCGTGACGCATGGGCGGGCATACCCGCTTCCTGTGGCTCCGCCAGGAAGCGCAGTGCCGCCCCCGCAGCCATGCGCTGCGCGGGACTGAGCCCCCACCGATCCAGTAAGGACTCGGTGGGGGTACACCGTGCCGTGCCGCCTCCAGCGGGCGGCACGGTGGCCCTGGCGCTGCCGCGAAGCAGCAGCGCACAAGAGCGGCTGCGCCCGAGCGCGAGGCAGGCCTCGCAGTAAGCGCAGCTGCTTGTACCGCACGACCCGCAGGGCGTGCGGCGATGCACTTCGCTGCCGCAACGCCGGCAGCGGGGTGCCTGGGCCCGGCGCCGCGATAGCGGGCGCAGGGCTTGCCCTGGGCGGGCGGTGGCGGATGCCACGCCCGCAGTGAATTGCACGCGCCCTTGCAGGTGCGCGAGCTGAGCCGCGGAGAACCACGCCGCAGATGCAAGGTGCGGCGCGGTCTCCGCCAGCAGTTGCTGCAGCTCCGACTCCAGTAGCGAACGGCCTTCTAACGCGGAGGCCAGCCACTCCGCTTCCTCAAGCAATTCACTCCGCTTTCTTGAATCTACTACATATGACCCCTCACTCGATTTCCCGCTCCTATCACTCTCTTGTTCTGTCAGAACCATTCCTAACGGAGATAATCCTCTTCCTTTGAGCCATACCCAGCTAGGTTGGCCCACTACTATTAAATCCCACTGAAGTGGCCTATTTCCGTCATTCACCGACTTCCCTTCCAAGGCCAGCTCTTCTTTTAATCCTTGTTTCATATAGCTAGCCCAGTCCTCTAGCTCCCAGCTATCCATAGTAGCTTGATGGATAAACCTTTCCCGCAATGAAATCGCCCATCCCAGTGGCATAGATTCTGAAAGTAAAACCATCGCTTTTACTTCCATTCTAGGTTCACATCGAATACTATCTTCACCTCTATCTTCACTACTATCCACTCTACCAAGCAATCCTCTCGTTACTTTCTCATTCCTATCTACCGACCTCCCTTGGCCCTCACCCACTACCCACCATCTCACATCGACCCTCAGATCCAGACTCACCCCAAGGTTCCAGCCCTCCGCTAGCCTTACTGCATATAGACTAATTCTCATTTCGTTACCCTCCCTTCATTAACTCAAAATAACCATTTCCAGCCACCCTATAGTTCGTATACGCCCTTCTCTATTTCCCTCAAGTACGCTGACCTTCATTTCTCCAGTATTCAAATATCCGGCCTCCGCTTCTAAACCAGTAGTTGCACAAAGTACAACTATTTCGAACAGAACATCGTTGTGAAATACAATAGTTGCATATAGTGCAATTAAAATAGGCCAAAAAGGCCGAAGTCAGCGAATCTAGTATATTTAAGTGTAGTTTCTGCAATTAATATCAGTAACTTGGCAATATAATTAAGTTTAGTTGTACTTTGTGCAACTACTTGACCTCATTCCTCAGCTACTTGGTCTCTATCTTTAACTATTTGATCTCAGTCCACAGCTACATGCTCTCTTTCTGGAGCTACTTGGCCTCTCTTTACAATCACATGGCCTCACTCCACTGCTACACGTTCTCTTTCTTTCTGCAACTACGTAGCCTCCTTCTTCTGCAACTACCCAAATCCCATCCCCAAAACAATCTCCCCTTCTCACCTCAGTCCCATTTACTCATTCCCACCACTCACCCCTCCCCCAGACAACGCAAAAAAGCACACTCCCCGCCCATTAGGCTTAAGAGTGTGCTTCACACTTTCATTCGCTTCGGCTTATTTGGCTTTTGCTGTTTCTTCTGCATCCGCTTAATTCGCTTCCACCTTTTCTTATTTAATTGTTGTTGCGCTTGTTCTAACTCAGATATGAACATATGGAATTTTGGCCGCCTCCTGTGGTAGCCGAAGGTCGATATACTTCGCATCTTCGCCTTCAACAGGAGATGTCTGCGCTCTCATTTCCTCTTCATTCTGAGTTGCCGTAATACCGATCACCGTTAGTTCCATTCCACTCATGTTCTGCATCCGCTGCATGATCGCCAGCGTATCGTCCTGTGATTCTTCATCCAGTACAGTTACGCGTAGCGACTCCCCACGCAACCTGGCATACCATGACAGAGCTCTCAAATACCATTCCATCTGATTCTCATGATTATGAGTCACCAAAATATAATGAATCTGCTTGCCTGTGCGTTTGCTCCGCGAGTATCGGTTGTGAAGCATATGCACCAACACTGCAGCCAAACCATAACAGAGCAGAATCCAACCCATGTAGGGAATCATGGAACTCACCTCCCTTAGCGACAATATATGCCGCGTAGAGGTCGTCGGTTACTGGGCTTATTCAGATTATAAAGTGACCCAACCAAATTTAATGGCGTTAATAACCGCTTGGGTCCGATCATCCACGTCCATCTTTTGCAGAATACTACTAACATGATTCTTAACCGTCTTCTCACTAATGAACAAATGCTCGCCGATCATCTTATTACTACGACCTTCTGCCATCAGACGAAGCACTTCAGCTTCACGACGCGTCAGCGGATTATTATCCCCTGCCACGAATTTGACGCCAGCTTCACCCCGGTTCACATTCGCCTCCGCAATGGCACCCGTCTCACTCAAATACTCCATACGACGGAGTTGCTGAATTAACTTACCCGTTACTTTCGGATGGATGAAGCCATTGCCCTCTGCAACTGTACGGATCGCATTAATTAGCGATTCGGCCTCCATATCCTTCAATAGGTAACCCGTTGCACCTTTACGTAACGTCTCAAAAACATAACTTTCATCATCATGAATCGATAGAATAATAACCTTGATCTCAGGGAGCGTCTCACGTAGTTGAGCCGTTGCGTCAACCCCATTCAGGATTGGCATATTAATGTCCATCAGGACGATCTCTGGTAGGTATAACTGGCAGCCTTCCATTACCTGAGAGCCATCAGAGCACTCCCCCACTACTTCAATATCTTCTTCCATATTCAAAATTCGTTTAAGTCCTTCACGAAACAGTTGGTGATCGTCAGCTAAGAGAACTTTAATTGTTCGTCTATTACCTAACACAAGATTATCCATCCGATTACTCCTCTCTCTTATCTGTATTTGTTGGGATGTGGATGATGATTTTGGTACCCATATTCGCTGTTGATTCGATTTCCATTCTACCGTCCAGCAGCTCCACTCTTTCCCGCATTCCGATCAATCCAAAGTGGGAATGTTCCTTCGTCTTCTGCTCAAGTTGGTCCACTTTGAAACCAAGACCATTATCTTGGACCATGATCTTCACCATTTTTGTCTGATAAGTGATCTCTACACCAACAAAGGTTGGGCAAGCATGTTTGGCAGCATTGTTAAGTGCTTCTTGTATTAGCCGAAACACTGCCGCCTCCATTGGAGAGGAAAATCTAAATTCTTTGCCCCGTGTTTCGAAGGTAGCTCTAATTTTCGTCTTCTCTTCAAAATCATGCACGTATTTGCGCAGTGTTGGAATAAGTCCCAAATCGTCTAACGCCATAGGCCGCAAATTAAAAATAACTTTTCTCATTTCCTCTAGGCTTGAGCGGACCTGACTCTTCAAATCTATTATTTCGTCTTGCACTAGCTTAAATTCCTGCTTTATAAGCATTCTTTCTACAATTTCCGTCCTAAGCACTAGATTTGCAAGCAATTGGGCAGGACCATCGTGAATCTCCCTCGAAATCCGCTTACGTTCTTCTTCCTGTGCCAGGATAATTTTCAGACCGATGAGTTGCCGGTTTTTGGCCGATTCTAAAATACGTGTGACCTGTCCAAGCTCACCAGATAAGTATTCTAGCACAACTCCCATTTGCGTACCGATCGTCTCGGCTCGTTCGACAGACTTGTCGACATTTCGTGCTCTCTTCTGCAGATCATCACGACGCGCCTTTAAGTACATTTCCTTCTCACGATAAATAAGCAGGTCGAGCTGCAACTGGGTCGCTTTCTCATAGGCCTGCTTGATATCCTCTTCCTTATACCGCACGAAATCCCGGCTGACTTCTGTCAGCCGGATGCGGGAACGCCGATAATTCACTTCGAGTTGATCCACCTTCTCTACAGTCTCCGCAGTTTCCTTCATAACCTGCTGAAGCTCAGTATTGAGTGATTTCAACTCATTACGTGCTGTTTCCAGAATTTCGAGTATTTGCAGTTTGCTGTTCTCCATTACTCCAACAGCATTCTTTATGACACGATCTATTGCATCTGCTTGAAAATCCACTTAGCACACTTCTCCATTCCCTTAAATCGTCAGATATCTTAATTTATCATATCACGATTTAAGGGTGATAGATTTGGTTATCTTTTCCCATTTTACATCAATTCCTAATTGCTCTGATACTAGACGTAACGGGACTAAAGTCCTGCCATTCACAATGATAGGTGCAACGGAAGCTTGTTTCTTAGCTCCATTCAGTAGATAATCTTTCTTTCCTACCGTCAGTTCAAGCACAACATTACCTCGTGTCACCATAATCTTCTTGGCAGTATTATCCCAGCTTGCTGCTCCACCAAAAGCATCTAGTACATATTTAATTGGAACATAGGTTGCATCACCCTTTAGTAAAGGGGCTACTTCCAAACTCACTTTTTTTCCGTCTACCGTCATCGATTTTTGACCAATTATCATCACCGCTGTAGCACTCGGTAAGCCAGTATCTCCCTCTGTAGATGGAGCCTTGAATTTAATATTGTCAAAAGAAACACTGCCCGTCAAAGCCCGCTCATCCTGACCATCCTCCAGATTCACGAGGTACAAACGTTTCAGCTTAGCCGGTTGTTTGAGTCCTGCTGCAGTTAGATCAACGTTAATGGTCTTCCAATTCGAGAAATCAGCCATACGAGTCAAGTCCACATACACGCTCTTACCATCTGCATCTGCAAATTCTGCTCTGATCCAATTCAAGCTAGCGTCACCCAGGACGTCGATCGACATCGAAGTAGCTCCATCTGGAATTGCTTTACCTGTAGTTCCATTTATCTGAGCATATGCAAATCGATTACCTGTTCCATTCGTGAAGTCATAGTCCAATTTCAACACTTTACTGTTCGCACGGTCTCCAGTACCTTGAACAACCGCTGCTGCTCCTCTTGTCTCGGCCGGTAAGCCTGTGAACGAGATTGGGTAAGATACATTTTCAAAGTTCTCCCAAATTTGTTCCGCTGATGCTGAGAGCACAATTGGCGTTCCGGTAAATCCATCATATTTTGGAGTAGCGTATGCCACTTTGGCACCCTTGTTCACAGATTGAACTGTCAATACACCGTCTACTACACTTGCCTTCATACCAGTAAATTCCCATTTCAGTGATTCAGCAGGTACATCGAGTTTATTTCCATTCTTCAGCTCTGCTACCACCGGTACGGAAACTGTTGTGCCCGCCTCAAGCGCAGCAAACGTCGTGCCTGAAGTAAGACTCGCAAGGTCAGAACCGCCGAGTACGGTTACCTTCGTGCTACTCTTAGCATCGCCACTGATTGCTGTAATTTGCGAGGTTCCCGCTTTAATAGCTTTGAAACTATCACCAGTCCACTTCACATTATCATTATCTGATTTCCAGGTAGGCGTGATTCCAGAAGTATCCATTGGGTTATAGTAATTATCGTAACCTTTTAAGGAGTAAGTTGCTGTTTGTCCAATGAGAAGTGAAGATGTACCACTAACAATAAGTCCCTTCAATGTACCTTGTGGCGCAATGGAGAACACGCCCAACCCATTAACCACCGCACGTTGTCCTGCGGATCCATTAGAGGTCGTAAAGGTCAATCCAGCATAATTCTCTGCTAATGGACGAGTTACCATCGTTGTCGAACCGCCACCGTCAAGATTCAAACCTTTCCATACACCGATGCTAGTCATGAAATTCTGTAGTTCAGCGAGTGTGAGCCCACTGCTGTTACTGTTCTTCTCAGCAGTAATAATATAAGCCTTCTTGCCATCTTGTGAGTAACCTACGGCCGTTCTAGCCACCGGACTACTACCACTGATCGACGTTGTTGAACGTGTGAAGGCTGAAGGCTTTCCTTGATCGACAAGTAAAGTATGACCACCGATCATGACTTGTAGATTCGTTGGGTCCACTTCTTCCCCACTAGTTAAAGAACGAAGCCGATAGGAAGCATCCACTCTTTGTCCAATGTTCATATGTGAAGCGATGAAATCTGCTGCTTGTCCATGAGCACGAAGAATATATCCATCCGAAGGGATAGGATCTAGAATAGGTGCTTTGAGGGAAATCTGCTGAATGACGCCCCCCTGCACTAACACCTCAGTAGGTGTTGTAGCGCTAGCCGCTGGACGATCTAGTGCTTTCCACGCACTCGTGTAAATAAACATGTTATTCACATGGCTATAAGCTTTATCTGGCTCTGTGGTATAGGATTCCTGGTTAATTCCCGTGAGTGGGAACGTCGAACCATCCTCCGTGATCACCGTACCATTAAATTCAAAACGATCAATAAGTGGAGTACCATCCGTCTTCACCGCAAAAGAGTACATCCCCAGAAGCTTGGCTGGGCTCGTCACGACCGTTCCTTGCGAAACCGCTGGACCCATCGCTACGCCCATTCCACTCGTCGCAAAGAAGTCGCCGTTAACCCCTGCGACCGCTCCGGTCTCCTTGGCCATTCCCTCAACCGATTGTCTAGTCGTTACTTGCCCGCCCTTACCCGTCATTACATTCAATTGAACATAGGGATTGGTTAAATCTACTTCGATCACATCCGTAAGTACGGTTACACTTTTGCCTGAACGCGTTGTCGTATATTTATACTTTACAAGTTTTGCACCTGACGTAATGATATCTTCACTCGTCTTAACCGTTTGGTTCGACGCTGCCTGAGCAATAGAGGAATTCCCGCCAAACCATTCAAGACTAATCACAGGTTGAATCCATATCAGACCAGCCAAACCTACTAGAGCTAATTTTTTCCCCTGACTAACCACGATCCGGGCCAATTTCGTTTCTTTGCTAACTACCATAGTAATTTATAACTCTCCCATCTTCATGCTGAAATTGTATCTTCTCTCTCTATCCCTAAAATCTATCACCTAATTAATAGACTACAAAAATCCGGAAAAGTTACGAAAAAAGGCTAAATTTTATGAAATCTATCCCTTCGCTACCACTATTATTTGCATATTAAAAGATAGAGTCATCTTCCGTCCAGCTATCTTCCATCTATCAATTAGTCGCTCTGATGCTCCCAATAGTTGCAGATAGTGTATCTAAATTTATCCAATTGGCACTACGCTTAGCTTTAATTGCACAAAGTGCAACTAAATCAACAAATACACTCCTCAGCTAACTTTAGTTGCACAATATACAACTAATTACTGGAAAACTCTCGTATTTCTCTGCTCCACCTACTTTTAACTGTACTTAGTACAACTATTTCCCCCTAGCGCGCCTCATTAAGCTAAATAAGTGTATTTTCTACAACTATTCGACAGTGTGACGACCCTCGCCCAGAGGATTAACATAAGTCTGGTCCATCTGGAAATATCTTGATATAATCATAGATATATCAGTGACGAAGAACGTCCTACCATCTATATGATGAGTGGGGCGTTTTTGCGTTTTTTATGTGACTAAGGGGGAAGTAAATTGAAGAATTTTGAAGCGGAGCATCAGCTATTTCTTCAGCAGCATTTAAATCGACGTTCTGGTGAGAGGAAGGGGAGGCTTGAGCGTGGACACAGCCATGGAGAAATCCTGTTTCTAAAAAAAGTGTGGTGGCCTGTCTATGACAATTTTGATGGATTGCATCCTGAATATGAAATTGTAGATTGGCGTGGTCGATCCTATTTTGGCGATTTTGCCTACTTAAAGGGACCCTTGAAATTTATAATTGAAATTAAAGGTTATGGTCCCCATGTGCGTGATATGGACCGCAAAAAATATTGCGACGAGTTAAATCGCGAATTGTTTCTACAGTGTGTTGGTTATCGCGTGATCTCTTTCGCTTACGATGATGTATCTGAGCGACCTGAGTTATGTAGAAGCTTACTGCAAATGCTATTCAATCGCTATGTCGCCCAAGACCAACCAACACAATGTTCGACAATAATTGAGAATGAAGTTATTCGTCTAGCATTAGCACAGGCACTGCCACTTACCCCCAAGAAAGTAGCCAATCATTTCGACATTAACTACCGAACCGCTGTTAGGTTACTGCATTCACTGTGTACGAAAGGTTGGCTGTCTCCAATAACCTCCGGTGCTGGGGAACGTATTCATAGATATGAGTTACAACGAGGAGCATGGAGCTCAATTGAATAGATCGATGAAGCTTGAACTCTGCATCACAAAAACTCCCAATACCGTTTATCCGGTACTGGGAGTCTCTTTTTCCACTTACAATTAATCCAATTTGTCTAATACACGTTTCAGCATAACTACAGCTTGAGCGCGTGTTGCATTACCTTGTGGTTGGAAGGTATTCGAGGTCATCCCTTGAATAATTCCCTCTCTTACTGCTTTAGCAACTGTTTCTTTGGATTGTATTTTCGAAGCATCCTTAAATTTTGATAGTGTCTGTGTTGTCGTTCCGTTATTTGAAACACTATACCCGGTGTACTCCATCGCTCGTACCATCATGAGGGCCATTTGCTCGCGGGTGATGTAACTGTTTGGCTTGAACGTTCCATCGGTGTAACCAGTAATAATACCAGCCTTCGCTGCAGCGCCGATATATTCCCCAACCGCCCCCGTGGATACATCCGGGAAGCGACGTGACATGTCGCCAGAGAGTCCCAATCCTTTTGCGATAAATACTGCGAATTCCGCACGGGTAATATTCTTGTCAGGTTCGAACTTATCGTATGAACCTGAACGCGGCTCCACAATCAGTTTACCTGCTAGCTCAGAAATAGCTTCTTTTGCCCAATGTTTAGTTGTATCACTGAAAAAGCTATATCCAACAGCTGGACCTATGATAGAGTTCCCATTAACCTTACCGCTAAATATCATAGATGCTGAGCTACCAATTACACTCGAAGGCATAAAAGAAAGTTTACTTGTAGCTACATTATACTTAAACAGTGCCACTTGATTGGTCGATGGCAAGCTACCTGATACGCGGAAATAAAGCTGTCCAATATGTGAAACTTCCCCCGCATCCATATTAGGTCCATTGTTTGCCGTAACATACAATTGAACTGGATCAACCAAAGGGGTCGTCGTAACAGCATTATTGGAGGTTGTCACCGCTAGTTGAGCCCTCGATATCGCTTCCAGCTGAACCGTCAGATTAGCCGCGCTCATCGTGGACGATCCTAAGACACGTGAAATTTCCGTATAGGGAATTTTATCAATAGGGAGCTCGTACATATAATCCTTATATTTAACAGCAAATGAGCCAGTCTTCCCACTACTATATACTTCCAGTAATGCACTCAGTGGGATGTCAACTTGAGCTGCCTTTTCTGTAGACGGGACCTCAAACACGAGCATTTTACTCACGTTATTATTCGTTACATATTTCATTCCAGCCAGTACCTTTGTACTATCAAGGCTATATTTCTTAATGCTCTCTCCATTGCGCGATAGGCTCTGTAGCGCCTGTGCTACACTGATATTCAGCAAATAACCACTTTTTCCAAAATCACTAGCAGACATCTGTGTAACATAATTAGGTTGTTCAATACCGCCTGGTGTCGATGTCGTCGTTCCCTTATCCGTCACATTCTGAACCGGCATATTGGTGTACGCTTTGAGAATAGTACCCTGATTATCATACAACGGTGTAGAACCTGTCATATAAGATAACGACACGACTTGATTAGCTGTAACTGCCGAACTCAACTTTAATGTGACTGTATCCCCACTTACTGTCGCAGTTTGTACGCCTCGATTAACTTTATCGACTGACACATCGAACTGGTTAACCGGTAAGAAGGACGTTGGCTTCAAAGTATTATTATATACGACTGTTATAATATCGCCTTTCACTGTTGCGTAACGTATTCCTTCCATCAACAAGCTATAAGTGATCGGTTGCAAATCGATATACCCTGCCAAATTTCCATTCAAGTCTGCAATCCCACCGTAACCAGACACATACGATAACGTTACAACTTGATCCTTAGTAAAAGATGACGCGAGTGTAAGCACCACGCGATTGGACACAACCTCTATATTCGTCACATAAACAGCCGTATTATTCACCAATACCGAAAATTGACTCTTCATCGGAATGTTTGTCGTTTTCAGTGCCTCGTTATAGGTAAGAGTTATTTTATTGCCGCTACCCTCGATCTCTGTTAATTCTGGAGGCTTGGTGTCGTAGGTATTACGAACAAAATAATCACTAAAGGCCGATATATTCTGTCCCCGAGAATCCTGAAGTGGGTAAGATCCTGGAGAGTAGGACACTTTTACAATCTCTCCATTGGATACCGAACTAGACAAATATAATGTAATCGTACGGCCACTCTGATAGATACTATTAATTCCTTTGGAATATCCGTCAGCTGTTACGCTAAACTGATCATAGGCATATCTACTGGATAAGCTCTTCAAGCTTTCACTAAAGGTTAAAGTCAACGTACTTCCAGAGACAGAACCTTCAACAGGCTTCGGCAACACCGAATCAACACCGTTCGTCACTTCTCTGTTTGAAAAAGATGCCGCAGGATTCTTAGACAAATCCTGTACTGGTCTTACACTATTACCACTGTAACTGATTCGAATAACCTGACCAACAGCCACGCCCGTATCTAAAGTAACGTAGACACTCTCACCCGAGACATAAGCACTGCTGATTCTTCTCGTCTCTCCGTTGACTGTCACTGCGAAGCTGGAAGTCAACAAATTGATCGTCGAATCAAGCGTTTTATTATACTGCAGGCGAATCACCGAATTACTATACATCGTTGAACTCTGAATGACTGGTGCTGTCTTATCCGAAACTAGTGTCTGGAAGGTCCAGCTTGATGCTCCATCTAATCCTCTAAATAACTCACCTGTGCTCTGATCCTTAATAGCTCCACTTGCGATATCAACATAATATGTCGTTCCCTCCTGCAGATTGGCAGATGGGATAATGATCAACTGCTTACCTGAAGTGCTGACTCTAGCAGTAATAGGAGTGGTTGTACCTTGCTTCATAAGTTTAATTCCTGTAGCACCCGAAGGATCCGTTAAGGAAATATCTCGATTAAATGTAGCTACTACATTCGTTGTAATAGCGTTATTCAAACTCCGATCCAGCGGAGATAAAGAGTTCCATGTCAGTGCCGTCGATGTCGTCGTTCCCGTCGAGAAGGACAAATCAACTTTTGGTGAAGGATTATTATCACTATCTTTAAAAACTCCTGCTAAAGCAGAGAGTGAATATCTCTGATTATAGGATAGAGTAGGAAGAGTAATCGTTATTTTGTTCGTGCCCCCACCCTTTACTTCTGAGGAAGTGACATTAAACTCCTTAACCGAAGTACCTGATGAATCTGTTAATCTCAGACTGAGATTTCCACTATCCGGATATACCGGGCGACTGAAATTCAATTGAACGGTCCCTGTGTTCGAGATACCTGTAGCTCCATTAGCTGGTAGCGTAGGTGTTGAAGTAGCCCATGTCACTGGATTCCCTTTAACATTGAAATACCATTCTTGTGCACTACTGATCCCTTCAAAGGGATGATCATCTAAATCCTTGAATGCACCTCTGTCAATCAGAACATAATATCGTTCACCACGACTTAGACCGCTAATGGGCCATGAGACTTCATTGTCCATATCTCCTTCTATCTTAGCGTCTTGGGGAGATAGTTTGATAAAATTTTGGTTATCTGACGCTCGATTTACATAAATAAATCCTATACCTTTATTAATTGTCTTATCAAAGGTTATCTTTAACTCCTTCGCCTCATCAGTTATAATCTCTCCTCTACCTGGAGCTACATTACTAATTACAGGCGCTGTGCTACCTTGGGCCGAGATTGTTTTAAATGTCATTCTTAAATTATCCGATTGAATCGAAGTTGCATTCGCATCAACAAATGTTCCAGCAGTACCTTTCACGTAATACATAGTTCCATTTGTTAAAACCCCTGTAGGTAATGAAATATCATATCGACTCATTACATAAGGTTGAGGTGTAATAGGTTGTGTCACTACTGTTGTTTCACCTGTATTATCTACTTTTGTAACCTCTATTGTTCCCGTCCCCATTTTCACATCTCGATCAAACTTCAATTGAATTTGATTGGTCTCGATTGGAACCCCCTTGGCTCCATCGGCTGGCGACATCGTTATTACAATCGGGCTCCCCCCAGCTACTGGGTCAGCTGCCGACACAATGGCTCCCAGCAACATATTCACTACCAGCACGAATATAATTCCCATCGAAATCTTCTTTCTCATTACTTCCGTTCCCCTTTCAGTTCAATAAGCTATGTAAAAAAATACGTCACTCTATCATTAAACACACCTATATATATTAACGGTTAGAATCGCTTACAAGTTTAGAAGGGGATGTATTTTGTCTATTATAAGATGTTTTACTTGAAGCGAGTATCCTTATGGCATACAAAAAAACGGATATCCTCACGCACTTGGCGGAAGGTATCCGTTTTAATGTACAACACTATTTTATAATCCAGCTTGCGCCTTCAATACTTCAGCCTTATCCACTTGCTCCCAAGGAAGCTCAATGTCTGTTCTACCAAAGTGACCATAAGCAGCCGTCTGACGATAGATCGGACGACGAAGGTCCAACATGCGGATAATACCTGCTGGACGCAGGTCGAAGTTCTTACGAACCAATTCCACAAGCTTCTCTTCAGCAATTTTACCTGTACCGTACGTATCAACGTTAATCGATACTGGGGTAGCTACGCCAATTGCATAGGCCAACTGAATTTCAACTTTATCAGCCAAGCCTGCAGCGACAAGATTCTTCGCAACGTAACGTGCAGCATAAGCAGCCGAACGGTCGACCTTCGTTGGATCCTTACCGGAGAATGCACCTCCGCCATGACGCGCATAACCACCATATGTATCTACGATGATCTTACGTCCTGTTAAGCCTGCATCACCTTGTGGCCCACCGATGACGAAACGACCCGTTGGATTAATATAATATTTCGTCTCTCCGTCCAGTAATTCCGCTGGAACAACAGGAAGGATAACATGCTCTTTAATATCTTGTTGGATTTGTTCCAACGTGATTTCTTCGGCATGCTGCGTGGACACAACGATCGTATCAACACGTGTAGGCTTACCATCGATATATTCAATCGTTACCTGCGTTTTGCCATCTGGACGAAGATAGTCCAATGTACCGTCCTTACGCACTTCAGATAGACGACGTGCAATACGGTGAGAAAGAGCAATAGGTAACGGCATGAGTTCAGGAGTCTCATTCGTTGCAAATCCGAACATCAAACCTTGGTCACCTGCACCGATATTTGCTGTTTCTTTATCCATTTGAGCCGGATCCCGGTTCTCTAGCGCTGCATTTACACCTTGAGCAATATCTGCTGACTGCTCATTCAATGATGACAACACCGCACAAGTGTCGGAATCGAAGCCATATTTAGCACGTGTATAACCAATCTCTTTAACCGTTTTTCGCACGATGGCAGGAATATCTACATATTCTGATTTCGTACTAATCTCACCGATTACGAGAACAAGCCCTGTAGCCACAGCAACTTCACAAGCTACACGAGCATTAGGATCATTCTCCAGGAATGCGTCAAGAACCGCATCGGAGATTTGGTCGCAAATTTTATCCGGGTGTCCCTCGGTTACGGACTCGGAAGTAAATAAGTGTCTTCCTTGTATAGACATTTTAAAAAATCAACCTCCCCATATGGATAGTATGGCAACAGCCTAAATATCCAATACTATAAATACCCCACCAGATAACAAGAAGCAATGAGGATGCATGTCCAGTGTGGTTGTCCCCTATCAAAAAATGAACCTTTTCCATAGCGGAAAAGGTTGAATTGACAATCCTCAAAAGTCATATTAACTTATTTGCCAACCCGTGTCAAAATAATCAAGGTATTTTTATATAAAAATTTGATTAAAAAAGTCCTTCTTGGGCCTTCGCAACCAATCGTTTCGTAATCTCTCCACCAACCGAGCCGTTCTCGCGGGAAGTTAGATGTCCCCAGCTTCCGCCATAACCGCTGCCAGTTCCCATTGCTCCGAGTTCACCAGCAAACTCTGTGTCGGCAGATCCAAGACCCGCGCCGCCACCTACTGCTAGTCCAAACTCTGCAGCGATTTCATATTTCCATTGTTGTAGTACATGACGACTTTCCGGGATGATTTTACTATTGCTTCTTGCCATGAACGATACACCTCCTGATGATAGTTGCTTCAGGAATAGTATGTGTCCTTTTCATGTACCTACCCGTATTAATGATTGTTACTTTTGGTAAAATAATATCGCTATTGCATATAATGCTTAATCCATTACTTAATTTGATATCCACCCCGTACGATGACAGTCAGGTTATGAGTATCGCCTTCCTTCACCTGTATTCCTCGACCCTCTCTCGGGAAAAGAAGCAGGTGGTTGTTGACAACCGCATTGCCGCCTATAATGTCTTTGCCATCCGTCAAATCAGATATACCATTCTTATCTTCACTATATACAACTGCCTTACCTGCACGAACAATAAACTCAGTACCTGCAGAAGCGATCAAGATCTGTCCTGGTTTAACATCCACAATCTTCATATCTTCCGTAGCAGAGGAATCACTACCGCCAGTAGAAGGCGTTGGTGGTGCTGTAGGTGTTGTTGTGCTTCCACCGCCACCCTTCAGCGCTTGCTGAATTTGTTGATCCACGTAGCTCTTCGTAACAACCGGATCATCAGCGGTACCTGGTTGGTTAGTTACTCCAGCACCTTCAGCCTTCAAATTTAGTAGCGAGCCTGTCCATAGACCTCCGCCGATCAATACCACAGCCGCAGCCACTTTCCACGTTCTCTTCATGATGTTCCTCCTTAAGGTTTGGTTAGGTTTACTTTAGGCGATTAATTCTATCAATTCTCTTTCTATCAATGATAGAGGTTTTGATAGAGATGAACAAGCAAAAATCCCTTAGCGAGGGATTTTTGCTTGTTTCGTATATTACTCTTTATCATAATTCGACGATAAATAATAGAAACCTTGACTCCCGAGTTTCACCTTCTGACCTTGGAACAAATCGTATATGTTCAATTGGAAGGTACCCCCTTGTCTCTTATCAAAAACGATATCATCAAAACTGAAACTTGCGCTTGCACTTTTAGATAATTTTAGATCCGTTTCCGGTATAAATTCCTTCTCAAATGTGCGATTACTTGAATCGACTACTTCAAACAAATATTTATGTCCAAATTCCCCGATTGCATATTCCATATTTCGATTTTGGCTGTAATCAAATGTTAGGCTAACTGATGTCGATCCACTTAGAGTGGCTCTCACATCCCTCACTGTTAAGGAATACGGGAATAGATCTAAATCAGCCAGATTACCTCTTACATTCGGTGTTGAGATGTTTAATTCTAGTGCGGCAGCATTTACATAACCGGTTGGTACCCCTTTAATTGGAGTCATTTTATTATCAGTGATACCCTCACCCACAACCAATTTCATATCTGTGGTAGATACCTTTTTCGGAATTTTAGCCCAGAGTGCTACTACGCTCTTCTCTTCTGGACCAGCCGAAGTGTCGATTTGGCTAACAGTTGCTTTGTATGTCTGTCCTCCAGAAGCCTTAAAGGAACCTGTAATTTGCGAGAGGTCGATCTGATGATCTTCCATGTTCTTCTCTTCAAGTTCTGCATAGATTAAATCTGATGAAGTTCCCGTATAAACGAAGGAGCGTAGGACTTTAAGTTCTTGCTTACGTCCTGAAGTATCTATCTCATAACTTGAACCACTAGTAATTGTTGTAAGTTCAGGCAGCGCGCCTGCATGGCTAAACTGCATCCACTCCGAGCTTCCTTCTCCAACTTTCTCAAGCAGCGAAATTTGTAATTGGCTGAAGTCGATATTGCTAGGTACCTTGGATATGATATATACATCCGTTGATGAATTTGCACCTAGTAATCCAACACTTTGCGAAGTAATCAATTTTGTATCTGCTGTTAATTTCGCCGAATCAATCTTAATTTGTCCAAGCAGCTCAGGCAACAAAATTGTTTTTGATCCCGTATTACTGATTGTAATTTTAGCCGCTACTTGATCACCGTCACTCCAAGGTAATCTTTGTAAGGAGGAGAGTTCAAATCCAACAATTCCTTTACCCGTCTGTACGTATTGCTTCTGTCCAATCATGTTCTGCACTGGCTGTGACTCTGGAAGTGTAAATATAGCTACCGGATATTTGAAATTATCCTTACTGTCTGAAGCAGAAGGGAGATTCATGAACAATTGTGAATTATCTGCTTTGACGTTAGCTGGTATGGTTACAGCTAGTGAAAACACCTTTTCTTCAAGCGGCTGCAGAACTACATTCTCTATTGCACTCGATGAAATTGGTAAGCGATAACCATCTGATGTTTGTAACTCAAATTGATACTTCGGTAATGTAACCGTTGTACCACTAGTATTACGTAATAGCACCCGAACTGATAGATCATGTTCATCGAAGCTTTGATTCATCGTCATTCCACTTACACTTGCTGTGATCTTTCCACTACCCAGAGAAATAGACTTCTCTTCATTAGCTTCTGTTGCCAAAGATTTATCAGCTGCACCTGGTAATTGCATTGTAGCTACTGGAAGACTCATCTTAGCCGTCTCATCATCTTGCACCCATTGCAATTCCATATTAGTCAGCTTAATACTCTTGGGTATCGCTGTCATTAAGTTCAACGTCTTATTATCTTGTGGTTGAATCTTGTATTCTGTACTAGTCGAATCGGCAGACATCGGGTAACTTGCCCCATTAGAAGTCTTAATCACAAACTTAACTTTGGGATCTTCAAAGATTCGGTATCCTATATTTTGTAGATTTAATCCTACACTGACATAATTATAATCGCCTGATGTGTATGCAGCGACTTGTTTCACCATCGCCTTTACAGGAACATCAGAAATCCGAATTGTCTTCGATTGATCAGCTGGTGTGGAGGTCAAATAATTAGCCGGCACCTTAAATTGGCCTTTCAGTGCTTCATAGCCTGGTTGGCTGAAATCCCATTTAACAACTTGAAATACCAAGTTGCTGATTTTCATATCCTTCCCTACTTTAGCTACATAAGTAAGCGTTGTGGATGATCCAGCAGATAATTTCTTCTTATCCTTATCCTTCGACATCAGAGATGTACTATAACTCGTCCCACTCGCGGTTTTCACTTTAGACCAGTAATCAAGTAAATCTAGAGGCTTATTATCACCATTCTTAATGGTTAATGTATACGTAAGTATACTTTCTTCATCTTGGGTTAGAATATTAACATCCGTTAAGCTTACTGTGCTCTTCGCTGTTATTTTAACAGCAGACAAATTTGCTAAGGTATGTACTACAGGTTTCTTAGTAGTCTCTTTTGCTGTTGGTTTTGTAGTCGTTGTTTTATTAGTCGCGCTTGCCGCCATTGCTTCTGGAGCACTAGCAAGCAACAATGAAATACTCAGTGCGGCAGCTGTTACTGGAATCTTCCTCAACTTATTTCCTCCCATACAGAAATGTTCTTATAAATATAAACGTTACTGAATGGAAAATGTTTCGTGTGGTGAAGATATTGTAATCAAAATAATAAATTAATCGATTAGGATTTTGTATTGAATTTAAACTACCTCTAACTCTTCACTGACCCCTTATTGGATTTTCTAGTAATTCAACATTCATTTCCTCACTGAAATAAAAATAGCCCATATTCCACGACAGGAATTTGGGTTGATGTTCTTCTTATCTTTAAGATTAATATGCTTATAATTATTTAAAATATGTATTAATGATTGATACTTATGGAAAAGATAAATTATGACAATAATAAATTAAAGATTGCCATAACTGCTCTCCATCTAATAGCATTAGTGTCTACGATTAACGATATAAATTAAAAGCAGCAGATTAGAAATTCCTTTCTAATCTGCTGCCAATGAATCAAAAACTCAGTATTACTACTACAATTAAGGAGCTACAGTAATATCGATTGCAGCAGCACCAGCTGGAATAGTAATTGTAAATGTTTTTACAACTGGTATTTCAGTTCCTTTTGTAATAGTTGCTTCCAAAGTAACTGTTTGTGAAGAAGCAGTTCTAGCTGGAGTAACAAATGTAGTTGCAGTGTGTGCAAGTGCATTTGCTTTCCAAGTGATTACAGATCCGTTAGCACCAGTTGCAGGAGTTGAAACTGTAATATTAGCAGTGATTGCTGCAGCTGGATCAACTGTAGTAACAGCAGTTACTAAGCTTGTTACGTCTGCTGCTAATGCTTCAGTATCAGAAGGAGCTGCTGTACCAACTGTTACTTTTGCAGCTGCACTTGCAGGGATAGCTGGAGCGCCAGTAGCAGGGTTAGCTGCAATCGCTGCAATACGAACATTATAAGTTCCAGCAGCTAGACCACTAATTTCAGTACCTGCAGGAACTGCTGTATAAGCAGATACAGGTGCACTTTCTAGTTTAATTTCATAATTTTTTGTAGCATCTAGACCTGTGATCTTACCAGAATTTGCACCCGTGAAACCAGTGTTAACACCTGTTAGACCCGCTGGAGCTGCGGTTCCAGTTACTACTGCAGTAGGTACAGAGAAGTCAGCCAGTTCATTGTCAGCAACGTCTGTAATGAATTTGCTGTTCTTGATTGATACAGTATAGTAAGTATCAATTTCTCTGCTAGAGCTATCTAGTAATTCAATTGTAAATGTACTAGTTGTAGCACCTGCAGTGAATCCAGTAACAGTATAGTCAACTTCTGCTTTCAATTTCTTTTGGTCAAAGTTACGTGTGATTTCCAATTCAGCTGCTACAACTTCGTTACTTGTAGCTTTTACTGGTTCGGACAAGTTAACAACAACATTATTGCCACTAACTAGCAAATTATCATTTGCTGTTAAAACAACTGATGGTTTAACTTCATCTTTAACATTTGCTGAAGTCACATTAAACGAACCTGCGCCAGCTGGACCACCAGCAGTTGTTGTCAAGTACGCTAAGTTTACAGCAAAGTTAAGGTCACCACCATTAGTTTGAAGATCATTAGCAAATCCAATAGTTACAACAGATGTTGAATCTACATCAACACTTGTAATAGGGTTAGATGTGTTGGAAACAAATGCATAAGATCCAGCAGCAATGATACCCGCATTGAATTTAACTTTAACAGTTTTTCTATCAACTAACTTAACATTTTCTGCCAATCCAGTGACAGTGCTAGTTTTTAGATCAACAAAGTTAGTGTTACTGTTGTCGGCGAACTCTTGCAATACATTACCGTTAGTATCTTTAAGATTTAACAATCTAAGCTCTGTAATATAAGTTTTGCCAGCAGCACCTACATTGGAACCCAATACAGTTACTTTATTTCCGATGCTGTCAGCAAATTTAATTGCAACAGATTGACCGTCTTGCAATACAGTGATTTCAGCAATATCGCTAGTAAGTGATTGAACTTTATTGTCGATCACAACAAGGTAGTTAGAGTAACTAGCTAAAGATTCAACATCCATCTTTTTGTCAAAAGTCACAACTACGCGTTTGTCTACAGTGTTAACCACTTTGCTGTCGATTTTAGGAGCTGTTTTGTCAGCTAGACTTACTTTACCTGTGTAATCTAGAATTGTGTTTTGTAATTTAGTGTTATCTTTCAAGTTTTGAATAGTAAGTGTATTGTCACCACTTACAGACAACTTCGTGTAAAGATTAACTAGTACAGTTCTATGTTCTAGATCAGCTGGATCAAGCTTTGCATCTTTTACAGCAATCGCTTTACCGTCTTTATCTTTAACAATGTAGTTAGCAACTACTCCAGCACTAGCAGCGTTAATCTCTTTAGACAATACGATTTTGATTTGAGTTGCACTTTCAGCAGTTACTTTCTTAACTACTGGACGAGTTTGGTCGATTTCTGGTGTAACTACTACAGAAGTGTCTTTAGCAATTTCGTTACCAGAATAATCTTTAACACCTTCAACGAAGATTGAAACCGCACCAGTTGGCAATGATCTAGCAGGGCCAAATGTGAATTTCACTTTATTGTCAGCTAATTGTTTTTTGCTTACAGCTTTGATTTTATCAGTGCTGGATTTCCAGTACACGTTATCAACTTTTACTGTGTCATAATCTACATCTTCTGAGAAAGTAAGTGTTACACTTTCCAATGTAGCAGATGCTTCAGTAATTGTTGGAGCGTCTTTGTCTTCAACTACAGTAATGTCAGTTGTAGAAGCAAGAGACACGAAGCCTGCAAAATCTTTCACACCACTTACATTGATTTTATGTTCGCCAACTGCAAGAGCTGATGTATTGAACGGAGTCAATATAACTGTTCTATTATTAGCACTTACTGATACTTTACCGAAGAATTCTTTTCCATCAATTTTAAAATTGCTTTGAGCTACGCCATTTACTGGTTCGCTGAATACAACTTTAACAGATTTTGTACCCAAAGATTTCACACTCGAAACTTCTGGAAGAACATTATCAACCGTTGTGAACTCAAGGTTCTTAACACTAACAGTTTTATCTCCAGCTTTGATGTTAGAAACGCTAACAGCTTCAACCTTGTTGTTTGAAAGAACACTTCCTTCTGCCAATAAGATTGTTGCTGTAAGTTTATCTTCACTCAAAGATACAGAATCAATCAATTTACCAGATCTGAGGGAGTAGTTAGCTACTTCTTCAGCAGACTCTTGATCAACTTCACCATCAAATGTAACTACTACTTCTTTCAAGTTGGAAGCAGCAGCTTTCTCAACTTTAGTTGCAGTTGTTACTACCCAAGTAACTGTGTACTTAAGTTCGCGACCGTCTGCAGCTTTGTAAGTAAGTTCTGTTGCTTTGTTAGCTTCAAGAGCTTTCTCAAGAACTACGTCAACAACTTCGCCAGTGGACAAAGTCAATTTAACGTGAGTTGCATCAGAAGCTTCAGCTTTAACTACTTTGAAGTTGTTGAACTCATAAACAGCGTGTGCTGCTACGATCACTTGTGAACGAGTAGCGTTAGCTTGATAGTTCAATCCAGCATCTAGGTAACCAGCTTTGATAGCTGCTTCTACATAACCTTTAGCCCATTCAGTAGCTGTGTTGTTAGTATCTGCTGGAACTTCAAGTTTCAATGCAGAAACCAATACTTTAGCCAATTCTTGAACTGTTACGTTACCAGTTGGATCGAACAATTTTTTCTCAAGGTTTTTACCTTCAAGGATACCAGCTTGAGTTGCTGCTTCGATGTAAGGAGCTGCCCAGTGAGAAGCTGTGTAATTCTTGTCTTTGTAAGTTGCTACGCCAGTGATTGGTTCCAAATTGATCGATTTAACGATGATTTTTGCCAATTCAGCGCGAGTGATGAATTTGTCAAGACCAGCAGTACCATCTGGATAACCAGTAACGATACCAGCGTCTTTCAATACGTCAAATTGTTGTTGAGGCGTCAGCTTAGCTGTATCAGCCCCGAATGCTACAGATGCAAACATTGAGAATGCCATTGCTGTAGACAAAGCTACGGATAAAATTTTCTTCATAACCTTTTTTTCTCCTCCTTGAATAACTTTCATATGAGAGTTTTCTTTAAATGAATAGCTCGTGTTACTCATTAGCCATTGCACCCCCTTTCTAGAGCTTGAGCGATTTCCTATAAATTAGGTCTGCGACAATGCCGCAGAAACTTGTAAACGAATTTAATGATAGGAATGTAGAAATAGAGTAGTTTCCTAATCCTACCTAAACATTATACAATGGGTCCTAAGCTCCGTAAAGCTAATTTTTCTAATAGATAGACAAGTTTCCCCTTTAGGGATAAGTTGGAATGCCTATCTGAACCCTCATTGTCATGTGTTCTACATCTTAAACGCAGCAGAATTCAAAAAGTTGCGGCATTTCGAAAATAAATTGCGAGATTGTAACTATTTCTAAGGTTCCCCTCAATTACAACTTATTTACTCGCCTACCTTCTGACGGAAATTAGTATAACACTCCTGAATATGTCAGTCATTAATCATATTTTACCAATTCAATACCCTTAACTTATGTAAGTTAAACACAAATAAGACGTCCACATGGACGCCTTATTTAACAATTCTCTAAAAATCTTATCTTACCTTCATAGCTAGTTGGATAATACGGGCACGCATCTTCGGATCTGTGTCCAATTTTGCATACATATCTTCAATAGCTTGTTTATTATCTTTGTAAGTCTTCTCATGTTTCATTGTTACATGTGACCATTCAACCAATTCGTTCTCGGCCACACGTAGTTCGTTAAATGCATCATGGAAACCTGATTCTACTACAAGACCTTCCATAATCTCTTGAGTCACTTCCTGAAGTTTAGCCATTTCTTCAATTTTCTTCTCTAAAGCCCTAGATCTATCCTCAAATTTATTCTTTGCCTTCATATAACCTAATTGTGCCTTTGATAAGATCGGTTTCATTGCTAATACTCACCCTTTTGCGAAAATGTCTCTTACTATTTATTATTGTACCGTAATCTCCAGCAAATTACAAAACTATGTAGCTGGAAAAAGAGAACCCTTCCCGCAAAACGCTTGCGGACAAGGGTTCTCTAAATTAATCAACTAAAATTTTTAGGGAAGATGTTTGTACTCTTCTTCAATAGCTCTACTGCGATCTTACCGGCTTCTGCTCGAGTCATATCACTTTGTGGATTGAAATTAAATGAGGCTTTTTTCGCTCCCGGCAAAGTAACTGGACTTCCAGACATAATCTTGGCTTTCGTTACTGCTTCAACAGCCGGAAGCGCATAGTAGTCAATTTTTCCTGAATCTAAGAAAGATTTGGCCACGCTGGATTTCAGCTTCGCGTCGTTCAAGGAAAGCTTCAGTTTAAGAGCACGTGCAATCATAACCGCAGCATCCTGTCTCGAAATCGTTGTATTAGGTGAGAAGAATCCTTCAGTTCGACCTGTTATAATACCTGCTCTTGCTGCCGTCTCCAAATGTTCATAATCCCATGTCGCTGTCTTTGCACCGAAAGGAACATCAAAGAACGTCTGCTTCTTATCTTCTGGAATGAGCGGTAAGCTCAAACCTTTCACTAGTAATGTAGCAAATTCTCCTCGAGTAGTCAGATCATCCGCTCCAAAAGCATCTGAACGTAAGTATTCCATAATTCCCTTAGAATACAAAGCGTTCAGAATATTACGAGCCCATGGGTGATTCGTAATATCAGAGAAGCTACGATTCAATTTGTAGACTGCATAGTAACCAAATTCATCAAAAGGAATAGTAACGGTGTGAGCCTTCGTGTTCACTTCCCCAGGCACACGGGTCCATCTACCTTTACCACCGACCTCAGTATATTTAAACACTGTCACTAGAGATCCTGCTTCATCTACAACATTGCTGTTATAAGTTAATTTCAGGCTCCCTCGTTGTGAAGGAACAATCTCACGTTCCGCCTCAAACTTGGTAAAGAATCCCTCAGTTGAATACGGAGCCAGACCATTTGTCGCTGGCTTATAACCCGTTGTGACACCTTTATCTCCAAGTTCCCCAACTCCACCGCTGATCCAGTAAATATTGGATACACGTGTAAAGTTGAATGTATCTGCTGTTGTAGTGAAATTACTCTTAAGAGAATCTAACAGATTATTGTTACCGCTGATTTCAGTATTATTATTAAAGTAAATACCGTAATCGTTACGACGTTCCACTACTCCATCATTAGGATCTGCAATACCAAACAATAATTTTGTATCCGGATAATATTTAGTAACACTATTGGAATTCATACTTGCGGATTGCATAATCGTTCCTTTAGGGAACGATAATTCAAGTTGTTTATTAAATACTGAATACTTATTAGTTACCTTTTCCGCCATGAATTGGGTATCTATCCCCACTTGACTGGTGTAATACACTTCAATGGTGTCATTAATTGTATCTTTACCACGTACAATTTGAATTTTAATTTTGTTCAATTTATCAGGCTTCAATCCCACATAGTCGTAGGTGAAACGGTTCTTCTTATCAGGTTCTGTGCGAGGGGTTGCCTCATCTTTACCAATAATAACCTTAGTTGCTCCTTCAGCTTCAATGTCAAAGCGAACGAAGTTCTTATTAACTACATACTGATCCCCTACAGTCGGTTGCGGTGCAAGCAATCGATATGGTGCAACTTCCCGTGTAATTTCCATTCGTTGATTTGTACGTGCACCTGTCTCATTAATCAGCTCTAAATTATAGACATGTGTGCCTGTCGTATCCTTCGCAAATTGGAAGTTCCCCAGGTATTTCACGTTCCCATTAGCGTCAATCTCTTCATTATTTCTAATTCGAAGTAAAAAGTCATTACTATTACCAACTACCTCATAATAATATTCCTTCGTGGTTTCTGGGTAAAAACCATTCACAGCAGTGAACTTATCTGCAATTCCCGGAATATCAATTGAAAATATCTTCTCAGAACCAAAATAAAGGTTGACCTTACTTGTACCACTACCACGGATGATTACATCATAGCTTTGTTCACTTGTCGTATATTTTCCGTCTTTCAGTGTAAATTCTGTTGGAATCTCTATTATTTTGCGTATAGCTTCATCAACAGCTTCTCTGAATGCGTTATTTGCAGGCAACATAAAATCATCCTGCGCCGGGAACGGCGGTCTCTGTTGACCTGCTACACCGGCTTGTGGAACCTTACCTGGGTGAAATTGTGTAATATCCGCCACATTTTCATCGACAATATAAATCCGTAAACTTTTAACAATTGGTACATAATTCCCTGCTGCATCTTTGTATCGTCCTCTAAATTCAATCGTGTTCGCCCCTGCCACGAGCGGTCCTTCTTTTGAAATATTCAGGGACAAACTAAATTTAGGAAATTTAGGATCTGTAGTAGTATCAATTAACTTAGTGTCACTACCATATTTTGTAGGGTCAGTCTCTTTCTCGATGTTTATCCCGTTAACTGAATACTCTGCATTAAGGTCTTTAATCTTATCAGGGGTACTTACATCAAACCCAAAATATTCACCCGAAACAACAAGTTGTGTGATGCTCGTGCCGCCATCAAGTTTCGAGTTATATTTATAGGTCTGTCCATCAACCAAATTATCCACCAGAATACCACTGATTGACGAATAGGAAATCGTCGCATCATAGGTAGAAGACTTCGATGGATATTCGAATCTTACTTTTTGCACTCCATTGGCAAAGCCAGTGATTTTATAAATGTAGGTATTAGTTATATTAACACCATCTTTATCTAGAGCTTGTATTCCCGTTGTTGAAATTGACAATTCCTTAGTTCCTAACGGCAGGTATTTAGCCTTCAATGCATCTGCAGTCGTTATCCCACCATCTGTCTCCACCATGATATAAAAGTCGCTACTGTTAACAGCTGCGTTATTCAAAGGAAGCTTACTGGTAGCACCTACTTTACCATTATCACCACTTACATAATCAGGCAAATAATAAATATTCTTAATGGATGTCAGATTAGACAATTTATAAACTGGGGTATAGGAAGACTCGAAGCCCCATGTTGTTACAGGAACAGGATCTGCTGAAACCTTACTTCCATAGTTCACTGTAATCTTCGGACTTTGTGTAGCTTTTACCGATCCGTCTGACTCATGTTGAAAAGGGACACCCTTAATTTGAAAAGTTACGAGCCGGTAAGCTGGCCCAGTCGAATCTTCAATGATAACATCCTCAGTCGAACCTGTAGTTGGTACTATAAATTCTCCCTTGTCATTATAGAGATTCGCTGAAAGCATTACAATGGAAGCAGGGTTTACTGGGTTAGTATCTATACTTACTTTGTAATCCTGTGCGAATTCCTTTGTTCCCGCAGAGAAAGGAATCATCATCTGCACAATTACATCATTATCACTACTACCGTTCTTCAAGGTAGGGATACTCGTCAATAAATCATACGGCTTCGAGCTATTATTGTTATCCAGGACATGTATATCAATAAAAGGTTTCTCGTCAGTGAAGTAATATACCTCACGAGTAATTTCCAACGAGTCCGATCCATTGGTCAACTTGATTGCCAACTTATTCAGACCTGGGGACAATTTAATAGAAGGCGTAAACAATTCATTATTAAATACATCCGTTGACAACTCTTTGCCATCAATCGTAACAGTCACTTTGGACGTATTATAGACTTTACCCGTCAACGAAATCTGTGGACTTTTAACTACTACACGAGTTCCTTCGTTCAAACTAATATCAGATAGAAATCCGCTACCTGTAATAGCAATCCCTGTGTAATACGGAACTTTATCATATAATACATAGAAAGTTTCTGAACCTTCTACAAGTCCAAATGACCCTTTAAGGGTAATTCGGTTCAATCCAGGAAACAGAGTCAAATTAGGAGCATTAAATAAATTGGAATTGCTGTTATCAGGCAACACGGCCCCCGGAGCACTATGGACACGGTCGACAACCCATGTGCCCTTACCGTTGCTACCACCATTGTTATCCCATGACAATAAATCAACCTGTGCACTCAAGGTATCACTAGATACTTTGGAATAAGAACCCGTAATAGCTATTGTAGGACTATAGGTAACTTTAACCTTCTGTCTTAGGTCAGTGCCGTTACCTATAGCGCCAAGCTCAAGGTTAGCTGTCTTTAGAATATCTCTGTCATCGGGAGCGAAATAAGTAGTTGCTTTCAAGTCTGCTGCATAAGCCTCTGAACCTCCCACTCCCATGGCAGGAATCAATGAAATAAGTAAAGATAGCAAACTCAGCCATACGAGCGGTTTCTTAAAACGCTGCATGTATAAATCTCTCCTTTGTTAGTTAATTTAGTTTATTCCTGCTATTCGTTGCAGAAAATCGCCTCTAAGCGCACTTAATTTATTTATCGGCAATCAAGTTACTATATGTTAGGGAAAACGATAAACCCGATTGATACATATCCTACATTTAAAGATTCAATTTCCATTTTATTACTATAAGTATAACTTGGATAAGCGTGTAGCTGTAGAAAGTACACTTAATTTTCGATGGAACATGAATTTTTCCAAAATAGTTGTATTATCTACACTTACTTTCGCCAGAAAAGAGTTTTTCTTCATCGTTTATAAGATTTAGATGTACTTTATACAACTAAAGGCAGTGAATCTACTCAGAGGTCAAATTTAAGTGTAGAAAGTACATTTAATAAAATGTTCCTAACGCAAAAAAAACAACCCCCCGCTACGCCGAAGCGCAAAGCGGAGGGTTGTCCTTATTACCATCATATATATAATTGCTATTGCTGAATTTTAGAATTCATTATTTCGAGCCGCGTTCCGTGCCGGCTTTCATGCGTAATCTGGCGATGAAATCGAGAACTGGACGCTTGGTTTTGCTGATAAGGCCGATGACTTCTGCACCAATTTGCAGGAAGAACACCATAACAAAAATAACGACGAACGTAACCCAGTTAGCATTATACATAGCAGCAGACGACTGAATGATCGCTAGTACACCAAAGAATGCAGCGATAGCGTAGATAATCAATACAGTCTGACGGTGAGAGAAGCCCAGCTCACGCAAGCAATGGTGCAAATGACCTTTGTCTGGCGAGAAAATAGGTTTCTTCTGTCTCCAGCGACGTACAATGGCAAACAAGGTATCTGATAACGGAACACCGATCAGAATGAGTGGTGTTAGGAACGAAACGATCGCAACTTGTTTGAAACCTAGGAGCGAGAGCAAGGCGAGACTGAACCCGAGAAAGAGTGCCCCGGAATCACCCATGAATATTTTGGCCGGATGAAAATTAAAGAACAAGAAGCCAATAATGCTACCCAATAGCAATAAGCATAGAAGTGCAACGACGACGTTACCCATCAGGAACGCCATAACCGCAATCGTAGCGATGGCAATCGCTGACACACCTGCCGCTAGACCATCGAGTCCATCGATCAGGTTAATTGCATTCGTTACCCCAACAATCCAGATAATGGTGAATGGGATAGCTATCCAGCTCTCCACGGATGAATAGGAACTAAAAGGTATATTTGCAAACTCCAATTGAATGTTAAATCCAAATACTACTACACACGCTGTAACGATCTGATATACGAATTTTAATTTGGCTGGTAGGTCAAAACGATCGTCAAGAGCTCCCAGCAGTAACGTCATGGTGCCGCCGACGAGAAAGGCTTTGACGAAATTCACTTCACGAACAGAGAAGGTCTCGGGAATGAACGGTAGGAGTACAAAAAATGCGATAACAAAAGATAGATAAATACCCAACCCACCGAGTCTTGGCATAATACGCGTATGAACCTTGCGCGCATTAGGCACGTCAACAGCGCCGACCTTGATAGCAAACTTCTTCACGAGTGGCGTCAGCCCTACTGCCAAACCCATTGCCACAATAAACCCAATGGTGTAGATAATCCACATGTATATTTCAACCCCCAATTATTCTTGCCGGAATGAATTATACTCCCTTTAATAAGAAACACCAACCCCGCATTTAAGCAATATTACGCTGTTTTATGCGAAAATTCAATCATTTAGCCCATTTTAGTAATGTTTTCTCGTTCGCGCAACACCCAGAGTACAAATTTCGGTAGGGCAAGCATTCTTCTAAATCGAGTAGGTTCCTTCAAAAGTCGGTACAACCACTCTATTCTTAGCTTACGAAAGAACATAGGCGCTCGTTTCGTCTTTCCAGAAATTACATCGAAGCTGCCACCAACACCCATGATAATTGGAACTGATAACGCGGCTTTGTGTTTAGCAATCCACGGTTCCTGCGTATCCGCACCTCGTGCTACAAAGAGAAGGTCAGGCGATGCCTGTACAATTGCATCAATTACTTCTTGATCCTGGTCGGGGCCAAAATATCCGTCACGGAAACCAACAATTTCAGTGTCCGGATATTGTAATGTCAACCGCCGAGCTGCTTCTTGAATAACTTCTGGGGCGGATCCCAGCAAGTAAACTTTCCAGCGGCGGCGTTCTCCTTGCTTCATTAACTCATGAAGCAGATCGAACCCCGGCACCCGTTCAGTTAACGGATCACCGCCTATTTTGGCGGCCCAGACCACGCCGGTCCCGTCCGGTACGATCAAATCGGCTTGCTGCATCATCTTCTTGTAAGCCGGATCTTCCTTCGCCGCCATCACCATGATCGGATTTGCCGTAATGATCTGATGTGGTCGTCCCGAAGATACAATCTCGGTCAGATAGGAGACCGTATCCTGCATGCCAAACTTACAAAACGGGATACCAAACACGGATACAGTAGGTACGCCTTCCACTGGTTTTGCATTCACTTTGTTCACGTCGCTCATCCTTTGCTCCGTAAATATTCAATGATACTCCGCGCCGGAATTCGTGACTCTGCCTTCAGCTCCGCAATTTGCGTCGCATGAGCCGCACGCCACGCTTCCCCCTCTACTAAGAGGTGTTCACCTTGTTGAACTATATTCTGAGGATCAACCTCTTGGCTTGTCCCAACCGGTATGCTCCCGATTCGACCCAGAAAATGATCGATCTTCGGATCATAAGATATACCCAACATAGGTACATTTTGCGAGGCTGCATAGATCAAACTGTGAAGTCTCATCCCAATGAGCAGGCTACAACGACTAACTTCACGCAGCATGTCTTGGGGATGCTCCATTTCGGATGCAATGCTGACTCTGCTTCCATTTCCCTTCACATCTCCGATTAACTTCATCATATAACGTGAAGCCTCATCATCTCCTGGAAAATAGAACGGCAAGAACCGGATGTGGACTGGGGTGCGCAGGCTGAGTAATCTCAGCCCTTCAGCCAGTTCAATTAATTCTGTACGTTCCGGATTCCAGTGACGTACGGAAACTCCAATCATCGGAAGTCCTCCAGCAGAGAGTTCTTGTCTCAATGAATCTTCAGAACTCTTAGGAAGTTCTAAGCCCATTACAGGATCGGGAACTACTTGAATGTTATCACTTTGAATTCCCATGCTATGAAGTAATTCCGCAGATTCCACATCACGCACTGAAATATATTTACAACGCCGGAACACCGAAGCAATCATCCTGTGGTACAGCTGTCGATTGACCGGACCAATGCCTTGAGCGTATATAAAAGTAGGCTTTCTCATCCATTGAGCCAACTTGATGACACCCAGATAATAAGGAATCGATTTTGCACCCGTCGCGTCCTGCAAGAGACTTCCGCCTCCGCTGATCAGACCGTCGCTGTTCTTAATAGCGTTCCTAACCTCACCGAGTTTCATCCGGTGGACTGATCTCACACCATATGTCCGAGTAGTCCACTCAGGATCTATGGATAGGACGACTGGTTCTATTTTCACCCCGGTAGCTCGTCCTTCCTCCTCTAATGAAGTCAGAATGGATTTCAATACCGCTTCATCCCCGCTATTCCGAAATCCGTAATAACCGGATATTACTATCGTTTGAGTAGACGCGGTGACCATTTATCCCAGCACCTTTCAATGATATACCACACCAAGGTAAGCACTAATCCGAAAATCATGCCCAGACCCAAACCAAGCACACCACGAATCAAGGAAATGACTGCTGGCGTATGGATATGTGCAAATGTATCAACCATGGACAACTGACCAATTACCGCGATAATCATTACATAAATGGCAGGGCGGTAGCGGAAAGCAGCGAATATACCCACAAAGAACAAAGGATGAGCAAACAAAAATTCTTTGTTCCGTGGACGTACACCAAATGTATTCTCTAAGAAAGAACGCAGCGTTGCTTCGCCAGGAAGTAGGCTTCCCCCGTTACCTGTACGGGATAGATAAAATAATCCAGCCACACCTACGACTGCAATAACAACAACCCATAATAATGTAATGTGCATCTGCAACCATCTTTGAATTTCCTGCCAGACCGACTTCCCAAGGTAAAGGAATACGTATACAGCAGTAAGCAGGATCGGCACAAAGTGAAGCAGGCTGACACCTCGGAACTGATTAAGAACCAAGCTGTACGTAATATTGTTAAGTAATGCGATAACAAACGGAACTGCTGCAAGCGATATGATCGATGTCTTCAGATATAGAACGACAGTGTGAGCCAATCTACGTCCTGCTGACATATCTGGTATGGTCTCATTTACTTCCCTGATCTTCCGGATGGCCAATACCATAGCAATCGTTGGTGCACTAGTAGCAACCAGCAACGCTAAGGCTTGTTCAAGCAAGGTTGGTTTCAATACGTACAAACCTGCTGAGCCAACTAGACCCACAGCAAAAGAAATCAAAGTAAGCGGCGGTATAAATAATGAAACCAGCAGGGCGATAAACGCTACGCCACCCAAGACAACAAGGGCCTTCAGGTACTTCTGCCATGAAGAATCTACCACTTTAAATGCCTCTGCTTGTCCTAGCTCAAAGCCGTTATCCTGAATGGACGAAATGGCATTGCCCGGTTCAACCAGTGAGCCAATCAAATTATCAATCGGATTCGTGATTGTTGCCTTAGCTACATCCTTATTAGGGGAGGCATTTAAGTAAATCATGCGAATATTCCGATCCTTCGTAGCTAATACAAACTTATCAGCTAATTTCAACTTGTCCATGTTAGCGTCGGTATCGGGCAAGGAGAAGAGCCGAACCATATTGTAGTCTGTTAAATAGGCTAATTTGTTGAGCCCTTTTTGAGGGGCCTTCAAATTCTCTATAGTAACAAGCCCAATATCATGTTTCTTGAGCAAGTCAGCGAAACCTTGGAGGCTATTCATCGACTCATTATCTCTATAGCCCTTTACTGCATCTCCATCAAAAAGAATACGCTCTACACCGTTCTCCTTATAATAAGCCAGAAGCTCGTCTAGATCTGCCTGATTATAAGGAATATTGTCAGTCATACGGGGGAGGATGTTAAATCCTTTATCTCGTAGTTTGGCAATAGCTATCGGATCTGGCTGCATAGGTTTGAGGATGGCTTCATCATAACCTATTCCAAGGACTAATCCTGCTTGATTTCCATACGTCCAAGGGCTGACAGATACATTCAAGTCCTTGAAGGTCTTCTCGATAATCGGGCGAAGTTGCTGCTCATTATCCGAGCTTGTAAAAGCTATATACGTCTGGTTTGCGTTATCTGAAACAACAGACTGTTGCATTTTTGCTACATCTAGAGTATTGAACATCATAATCCGTCTAGCTTTGGACATTTCGTCAAGCGTGCTTTCAAACACCGCCATTGTGCCAACGCCGGCCTCTTTCAAACGGTCCAACTGTTCGTCCATAAACGCCGCGGGATTCCCATTATACGACGATATGTCCAGCAAACCGCGATAGTTGAAAACAAACTCAACTTTCTTCGCAGACGATTCCGTCTGAACCCGTTGATATATCACAGGCAAAGAAGCAACAATTCCGACTACTACCAACAACCATAACCATTTGCGGGAAGCGTTATTCCACCGCTGCCAACTCCGAATCACAAATGTACCTCCTCAATATAATTCCAATATAATTACTTTAAAATATGACAACACCATAGGTAAGCCCAGCCATACCATACATCTTGGCCTGGCTGGGCTTGCTAGTACTAGGCGTCTACACGTCCCAGCACTTCCTCCTGAAGTCCGGCAAGCCGGGCCTTAGCATCCTCATTCGAGGTGCCGCGCACAGCAAAATAGAATTTAATCTTTGGTTCTGTACCTGAAGGACGAAGCGTAAACCATGAACCGTCTTCAAGTAAGAATTTCAGCACATTCTCTTTTGGCAAACCATCTAATCCTAATGAGTAATCAAGTACATCCGTTACTTGAATCCCAGCAACTTCCTGTGGTGGATTGTTACGGAAATCAGTCATTAAGGCAACGATTTGAGCAAGACCGTCTTTCCCTTTCAAGGTGCGAGAGCTCAACGCTTCACGGTAGTAGCCAAAAGTAGCATATAGCTCTTCCAGTACATCGATTAACGTCTTGCCTTGGCGTTTATAGAATGCAGCAGCCTCACAAATGAGCGTGGACGCTACAATAGCATCCTTATCACGTGCGTAATTACCCGCTAGATAACCATAGCTTTCCTCATAACCGAACAAATAAGTATATTCACCGGAATTCTGGAACTCATTCATTTTCTCGCCGATATATTTAAAACCAGTCAAAGTGTTAAATACAGTCGCACCATAATGACGAGCGATCGTTGCGCCCAGTTCACTAGTAACAATCGTCTTCACTACTGCTCCATTCGCTGGCAGCTTACCTTGTTCTTTCAACTGGCTCAATACATAATGAACGAGAATAGCACCGGATTGGTTACCAGTCAAAATTTCATATTCTCCATCTGCATTTTTAACTACGGCACCCATACGGTCCGCATCTGGATCCGTACCGATTAGAATGTCAGCTCCAACCTTTTTCCCTAGCTCAATCGCTAACGTAAACGCTTCGCGTTCCTCAGGGTTTGGAGACTTCACCGTCGAGAAGTTCGCATCGGGCAATTCTTGCTCCTTCACAATATGCACTTGGGTGAATCCGAGTTTGTCTAATGCACGGCGTACAGGGACATTACCTGTTCCGTGTAGCGGTGTAAACACAACAACAACATCCTGTGCTGCTCCAGCAGCCATCAACTCACGGTTAACGCTAGTTGCTGCAACTGTCTCTGCAAAATCCTCATCCTCAGCTTCTCCAAGCCATTGGATCAGACCTTGTGTTTCTGCTTCTTCTTTAGTCAAGCGTTTCACTTGGGAGAACGATACTAATTCTTGAATGTTCGAAATTACATTCTCAGCTTCATGCGGTACGAGTTGGCCACCTGAAGCGTTGTACACTTTATATCCATTGTACTCCGGTGGGTTGTGACTCGCTGTCACAACGATTCCCCCCGTAGCTTCTAGTTTGCGAACGGAGAACGACAGCTGAGGTGTTGGACGAAGGGATGGGAACAACTTAGCAACAATCCCGTTACCAGCCAATACTAGTGCAGCTTCTAGTGCAAACTCAGGTGAGAAATGGCGGCAGTCATGCGCAATAACAACGGAAGGACGTCCTTCTTTATCACCATGCGCCTCGAGAATATACTTTGCAAACCCTTGAGTTGCCAGCCCAACTGTATATCGATTCATCCGGTTACTTCCGGCACCAATTACACCACGAAGTCCCCCAGTTCCAAATTCCAAATCACGATAGAAACGATCTTCTAGTTCAGCCGGATCATTATCCAGTGCACGAAGTTCTTGCTTCGTGTTCTCATCAATGGAAGGGTCTTGCAACCAGCTCTCCACTTTTTCTCTAATGGTTGGATTAATTTCTGACATGGTTTGTTTCTCCTCCTATATATTATTGACTAGTAATACTAATGGATATGTTGTAGTTGCATAAACTACACTTAATTTCTCGAAAACTCTTACTTTACACAGTTTAATTGTACAAACTACATCTAAACAAGTTAGATTTGGTGTTTCAAGAGTCTAACTTCTGCATTAACTGTATATTGTACAACTATTTCCATAGCAAAAGAGTTTCACTCTATTTTAACTGTAGTTTATACAACTATTTGGCTGACATGTATTGGGCCCCTTGTGGACAAGGAGCGAGGTGATCGGGCGTCTAAATATAGCCAGAACTTTATTGACACGCTAGAGCACCTCATGCACCTTAAGACAAAGCAAACATAATCTCGCCTTCAGCGACAACCTTGTCTTCAACTTTAGCAACCGCCCGTCCTTTGCCGAAGGTTCCCTTAAGACGGATGATTTCCACTTCAAGACGTAACACATCTCCAGGAACAACCTGCCCACGGAAACGGAAACCATCTAAGCTGGCAAGAAATCCGATCTTACCACGATTGCTTTCCACACATAAAATAGCGACGGCTCCAACTTGAGCAAGTGCCTCGGTAATCAGAACGCCAGGCATTACTGGGTATCCAGGAAAATGACCCGCAAAAAACGGTTCGTTAACTGTCACATTCTTAATGCCTACTGCTCTTTTGCCTTCCTCGAGCTCAATAATGCGATCCACCAGCAAGAAGGGTGGACGATGGGGAATAATCTCTTGAATTTGTTTTGAATCTAACATATGTACTACCCCTTTCATATTTTATCCACGAACCGCTCGTTCCGTATAAAAAAACTACAGGACGGTCACACTGTAACTATCCTTCGCATCTGCAGAAGCGAAGGTTAAGATAAGGGGCTTATCTGAATGCAGCCAAAGGTCGCGTCCAGATTAAGCCCTTTGAACATTAACTTACGTTTAAACCACATAATAGCCCATCATCATTATACATTTTCCTCGTTTAAAAAGAAAACTCCCGTTGCCGGGAGTCCGTGAACCAATTATTGTTATTATGGAGCAAAGACCAGATCGAATACATGCTTCCAAGTCTCTAAATCCGTAATACTCCCTACATCTTGTTTGCCAAGCACGACATAGCCTACAACAGCACCCACAAACAGCGCCAAGACAAGAAACAGTACGATTAGTACAAATTTCAATATTCCGACCCATGCCGGTCGTTTATCGGGAGCTTGCTTAGGGACTTTCTTAGGAGCTCTCTTGGGAGCTGAGCTTCTCTTCTCATTCATGAACTTTCCACCTATCCGCGCAGGTTATTCGCCAAGTTCATCATGGTATCACTGGAAGTGAGCGCGCGGGCCGCAAGCTGGTAAGCTCGTTGCACCTGCACCATATCCGCCATTTCCTTCGTGAGATCAACATTCGATTTCTCTAGCGCACCCTGTCTAATATGAGCAACTTGTTGCTCCTCTGGCAATCCCCATATATCAGTAAGTATATCATCTACATTGGAACCAGGAGCCAATACAAACAAGTTATCATCCTTCTGTATCAAAGCATCTGGGCGTTGTACAGATACCAAGTGAATAGTACCGATCGCAGTATCTGTATTCCCGACTTTTGCTGTAATGTTGCCATCCCGGTCTATTTGTAACTTAGAACCAGAAGGAACCTCAATGCGATCCCCTTCTACATTTAACAAATAGTGTCCCCGATTGGTTACCAAATAAGCGGTTTCTGGATCCTCAGGATTAGGTTGTAGTTGAAAATCACCTGCTCTTGTATAAGCTTGCACTCCACCTTCAGCTTGTACTGCAAAGAGCCCATTCCCCTCAATAGCGAGGTCTGTAAGATTTCCCGTATCTACGATCGATCCTTGAGAGAAGTTAAGCGTTGCGGTTGTCGCCTGTGCACCGAATCCCAGGTTGAATCCTGAAGGAGTTGCACGCCCTGGTAGCTTGAATTCAGAACTTTGTTCTTTGACGCGAGTCAATGTATCCTCAAATGATGCTTCCTTACGTTTGTATCCAACTGTATCTAGGTTTGCCATATTATCCGAAATCATATCCAACCGTTGTTGGATTCCACTCATGGATACCATGGCGCTAATCATGGAGTTATTCATAGGGCACCTCCTGTATTAATCGATAGTAGCATTATACCTTGCCAACTTCGTTAACCGCTCTATCCAAAGTTTTGTCGTAGTATTGAATAATCTTCTGATTGGATTCATACGCCCGTTGTGCTGCCAGCATATCTACCATCGCTTGAGTCGGATCTACAGTAGAGGATTCCAGATACCCTTGACGTAACTCGGCAGCATCTGTAACTTGCAAATCTCTGATGTCGGCAATATTCTCGTTCTCGGCACGGAATACCCCGTTCCCCTCACGAACCAGCTCTTGCGGACGATTTACAACTTTGATCCCCATAGCAATATTTAGAGGTAGTCCATCCTCAAATAGCTTACCCTTACTATCCACTGTTAACGTATCAACCGATCCATTTAATACAATTGGATTACCCGCTGAATCTAGCACACGATAGCCTTGAGATGTTCTCAACTCACCTGCTGAATTCACAGTAAAGCTGCCATCACGTGTATAACGAACGTTGTCCTTATTATCCATAATAGAGAAGAAAGCCCCCGGACGGTAAGTCACTTCCCCATTTGCATTCACATATTTACCTGAAGCATCAAAAGCCATAGCTTTGCCCGTATCAGGATCAACAAGATCCAGGCTGGATATTAGGGAGAAATCCGTGTTGTTGCCCGTCTCTCTAAGATCGCCTTGTCTGTATGACGACAAACTCTCTTCCGCAAATACCCCTGTAGTCAGTTTCCCGATCTTACGAGAAGCAGGAGACTCCTTATCACCTACAAGTGAAACCATCATTTCAGGAAAAGAGTGGGCCACACTATCAACCTGTTTGTATCCCGGTGTATTCAAATTCGCGATATTCTGTGTCACCGTATCATGACGCCGCTGCTGCGTGACCATCCCCGCTGCTGCGGTATAGAGTCCTCTTAACATGAAAAACCCTCCAGACATAATGACTATTGTCCGTTATTCGAACACCGTCACGTCAGTTTACATTCCTACATTATATATCGGCGAATTAGAATTTTTTCTTAATAACCCGGTCCAAATTGTCGAGCATAATACCTGTTCCCTTAACGACGCAATGCATTGGATCTTCCGCAATCAGCACGGGCACACGTAATTCTTCAGCCAGTAGCTCGTCCAATCCGTTCAGTAGAGCACCACCGCCAGTAAGTATTACACCTCGATCAATAATGTCCGCTGACAATTCCGGTGGTGTACGCTCAAGCACTGACTTAGCAGCAGTTACGATAGAGGTTACTGAGTCTGCCAAAGCTTCTTGAATTTCTCTTGAAGTAATCGTAACCGTTAGAGGAAGACCCGAGACCATATCCCGTCCACGGATATCGAGTTCGGCTATACGACCCATTGGATGCACCGTACCAATTGCAATCTTGATATCCTCTGCAGTCCGCTCTCCGATTAACAGCTTGTACTTTCCTTTAATATATTTAATAATGGCAGCATCAAACGTATCACCGGCGACTTTAATAGACGAAGCCGTGACGATGTCTCCCATGGAGAGCACCGCCACATCCGTCGTACCGCCACCAATATCAACAACCATGTTGCCACTCGGCTCATAAATATCCATACCCGCCCCAATTGCAGCGGCCTTTGGTTCCTCTTCTAGATAAACTTCCTTAGCACCACAGTGTTCCGCCGCTTCGCGGATCGATTTCTGTTCGACAGAGGTAATGTTTGTAGGTGCACAGATGAGAACACGAGGACGACTGTACCAATTTCTTCCGCCGACACGATCGATGAAATATTTCAACATCATTTCAGTAATTTCAAAATCGGCAATAACCCCGTCTCGAAGTGGACGAATCGCGACAATGTTTCCTGGTGTACGACCGACCATTCGTCTGGCTTCTTCACCGACAGCTAGAACGCGTTTCGCGTCACTATCAATAGCCACAACGGATGGCTCGTTGAGTACAACTCCCTTTCCTTTGACATGAATAAGCACATTAGCTGTGCCCAAATCAATACCGATATCCTTGCTCATCGTCTGTTGCTCCCCCAAAGCGTATTTTGTAACACTAGAAAGCCTTATATGGCTATATGGCAAAAGTTTCCCATCATTAAGAGGTTGTTATTCTACAAATGCTGCAAAAATCCTTTATAATTCGGGAGCCATGGATAAATTTCCACATTCTTGTACCATATTTTAAAATACCATACTTTGGGGGGAGTGTTCAATAACGATCCTGTTACGACATGAACTTATTACCTACTCATTAATTAACCGAGCTAATAACCTCTCTCTTCGTTTGCCCTTTTTTCTTGTATTTGATCTTTGTCGCCTCTCCTCCTCGTAGATGTCTAATCGACTTGTGATATTCGAGAATGTGCTTCACCTGATCTGCTAAATCCGGATTGATCTCCGGCAAACGCTCGGTCAAATCCTTATGCACCGTGCTTTTCGATACGCCAAATTCTTTGGCAATGGTCCGAACCGTGTGCCGAGTCTCCACGATACAGCGACCTATTTTTATCGTACGTTCCTTGATGTAATCGTGCACGCTCCCGCCTCCCTACTCGAGATAGTTTGGTACATTATATGAGGGGCGTGCCCATATATTCTTTGTTTCCAAGCATGACAAGCCTAGGCGAGGCCATTTATTTTTACAAATGAAGTGATCTCCCTTGATTTCATGGGCTGATTTGAGTAGAAATTGAGACGTTTGGACGGCACAAAAAAAGAAGCGGAGAGCTTTGGCTCTTCGCTTCTTCACACTCTAGATTAATTCTTCGGAAGTACAGATGCCGGATTGACCAATTCACCATTCTCATACACAGCAAAGTGTACGTGAGTGCCAAGGTCTTTCTCCTGCTCATTACGTCCAGCGGTAGCAATGGTATCTCCTTGCTTCACTTCGTCGTTCAGCTTCACCTTTACATCCGCTAAACTTTCGTACACGGTTTTCAGGTTGTTCGCATGCGTAATTTCTACGACAAAACCGAGCAATGGATGTTCTTGTACCGAAGTAACCTTACCACCTAATGCAGCAGTTACTCCAAAAGGCTTGTCATCTTCACGTGCCAGGTCAATCCCGGTATTTGGAGTGAAGGTGTCTTTGTACTGAACTAGCGCAGCTTGATGATCCTCAGCTGAGCCATCCTTCTCATAGAATGGTTTGACAATCGTAACATCAGCTACCTTAGCTACTGGCCATGCCAGGTCTTCATAAGTGGCGAGCGTCTCGACTGACTTACCGTCTTTGTCTTCCGCTTGGCCCAGCGTATCGCTGTCACCTGGAAGATTCAAAGAATCTGTAACACTAGCGGGGGTCGAATCCATTGGCTTTTGGCTAGCATCCTGGTAGACCCACACTAAGGTTAGTATAATTGCCGCTGCCGCCACATATGCTGCCGGGTATACCCATCTCTTTGACAACAGTCTTTTCCATGCGGATACCGGAGCTACCGGCTCTCCCATTCCTTTTTTAGGAGATTCCCCATGGGGTTGATTTTTTTGATTTTGTTCATTCATTTAGCATCACCTCAATAACCAGTGTTACCGGGTGCGACTCTTTTATACTTCGTTTATATCATTTTTTTGAAATATTAACTTTTGAGGATGTGAGAGGCTTGCCGAAAAGATATCCCCGTATAATAGTGTTTGAGAATTTGCGTGCAAGTATACCCTTCTTTAGCCATGCCATTTGCACCCCACTGGCTCATTCCAACTCCGTGTCCATAACCGTAAGTTGTGATATTTACATTTTCCCCGTCTAGCGCTAGCGTAAATTGACTGGAACGAAGTTTCAACTTTTCTCTCACTTCTCGACCTGTAAATACTTTTCCGCCGATAGAGATGTCCTTCACTTTATGTCCGGTAGTAACTGATAGAATCTTAAATAGCTTGTTCATCGTACGAGTCTCTTGCTCTACGCTAGTCGATGCCGATCGTGCTGGGACTCGCAAACCTAACTTGCCGAACATCTCACTTATTGGTAGTGTCACGGTTTCTTTGAAGCCTGGGTCTATGGTAGCTTCCCATGGGCTTGGCACACTGCGGAGGTAAGGGATTTGGGTGGTCCAGTACTCTTCCGAGTTCTCTGTATATCCTCCACTGGCGGAGAAAAAGGAAGCCGTAATCGGCTGGCCCTGATAGGTCATGATCAAGCCGCTTGTCTCTTGGACCGCTCGCTCAAGCTTGGCCAATTGCTCTGACTTGCCGCTTAACACCCACTGCTCCAGATCTTGCTTAGACAAATAAGCTTGATGGGCAACAGTATCGGTAACGTCCGCATCCAATGCAGGAACGCCGCTAGTATCTCCAGCTGCTAAGCGACGAATGATAAATGTTCGTGCTGCGATCGCTTGTGCTTTTAGTGCTTCTAGTTCAAACTCCGCTGGCATCTCGGCAGCCAGCACGCCTGTCACGTATTCTTCGAGCGGCAGGGTCTCGACGACGCCCGTATGTGTAAGATGGACGCGTACCGAGAGTTCCGGTGCCATAGGCACGAGGAAGGAGGGCAGCAGGGCCTTGGGAGCGGTGGCCTTCGCCACAGGCCCCGCTTGCACCGGCGCGGGCGGCCGCGGCGTGCTCCGGCTGGCGAGCAGCGCCGGCAGCAGCACCGCGAGCGCGGCGAGCGCCGCCAGAGCGGCCGCGAGCCTCCCGAAGCTCCTTCCGCGCCTGAGGCGGAAGGAACTTCGAAGCGGCGGCTGCGCGTGCGCGGGTGCAGCCGCGTGGGCCAGGCGCGCGGGCCGGGGCGGCGGCTGCACCGAGGCCGGGGCCGGGGCCGGGGCGGATAACCCGGCCGGCAAGGCGGGCTCCCGGGCCGCAGGCGCAGGCGCCGAGCCCACGCCCGCTTCGCCACGCGGCGTGGCTGTGCGCGGCGAGGCTGTATGCGGCGAACGCCTATCGCCGCTACTTCTATTTTGCATCAGCCTTGTATCTTCGAGCCGTTTCTCCTCGTTCACTACTTTTAAATGCGAATGATCCCTTGCTTCCGCCCCAGATACTATGGGGCTAACCTGTTCCTCTTTTCTGCGAGCCGCCAGATTTATTTTCAAAGGAGAGCCCTTGTGCTCCATTTATCCTTAACCTCCATCCAATTCATGCTGCTGTTGCTAGCTTGCTCTCATCAATTAGCTGACTCACGTGACCCTAGCGTTTAAGCTCCTTATATCTTTTGTTCGCTATACTTATAGATATGAGATTCTCTCTTTTGATAGAACTCAAAACAATCAATCCACACATCAATAGGAAAACTAATCTCTCACTTACTTGATCAAATATTTAATTGCACATACTACAACTAATTCTGATGTCCATTCGGTTTCGATCTCTTTTAAATACATAAATTACACTTAAAAAGTATGTATTCCGAAGTACTCTCTATTTACCTCGAATATAATTGCACTTTATACATCTATTTATGAATCAACGCCCCTATCTCCAAAATTAACTGCACTAAATGCAACTAGCTGCTCACTTCGAGTCTCATAAAAAAAAGACCAACCCGAGGAACTCGAGCTGATCTGATTTTTTATCACTCAGCATACTCATAAAACAAATAAAAAAGACCATACTTCGCAGTATGGTCTAATCGATAATTAAATGAAGAATTATTTCTGAATTCAAAATGTTCTGTATGCAGTTTAATGTGTGTTCGATTACGCCCAGGTTGGTTGAATCTTAAGTACAGGACGTTCCTCTTGTTGAGGTTGCAGTACCTTTCCAGATTCAACAGCTGGTTCTTCCATCGAGATGCGCCAAATGTCCGCTCCCAGTCCCGATAGCTTCTCAGCCAAATGAACATAGCCACGATCAATGTGATGAGTTCCACTCACTTCAGTTGTACCATCAGCCACTAAGCCAGCAATAATCAACGCCGCACCAGCCCGTAGGTCTGTAGCGCACACCTTAGCTCCACTTAGCTTCGCACCTCCGGTGACAATAGCCCCACGGCCTTCTACCTTAATCTCAGCGTTCATCAGACGGAACTGATCAACATGCATGAATCGGTTCTCAAATACGGTCTCAGTGACAACACTCGTGCCTTCCGATACCAGCAATAAAGCCATCATTTGAGATTGCATATCAGTCGGAAATCCTGGATACGGTAGTGTCTTCACATCAACTGCTTTCAGAGGCTTATCAGCACGGACACGAATACCATTCTCTTGCGCGTCTATACTTACGCCCATTTCCTCCAGCTTTGAAATAACGGGTCCCAGATGGTCTGCAATAGCCCCTTCTACAAACACGTCACCACCAGTCATAGCAGCTGCTATCATAAATGTGCCTGCTTCTACCCGATCAGGAATAACCGTATGCTCTACGCCATGCAACTTCTCAACGCCTTCAATCCGGATAACCCCTGTACCTGCTCCGCGCACAATAGCGCCCATGCCGTTCAGATAATTAGCCAAATCAACAATTTCAGGCTCTTTGGCAGCATTCTCAATCACAGTTGTTCCTTCGGCTAAAGTCGCAGCCATCATTATATTCTCCGTTGCACCTACACTTGCTACATCCAAATACACCTTAGCCCCACGTAACCGGCCTTCAGTTTTCGCCTCAATAAAGCCTTGACCCAGGTTGATCTCTGCACCCATGGCTTCAAAGCCTTTCAAATGCTGATCAATTGGACGTGTTCCAATTGCACAGCCCCCTGGTAACGAGATCCGAGTATAACCCGTGCGAGTTAACAAAGGTCCCATGACAAGAAATGATGCCCGCATTTTCCGTACCCATTCGTACGGTGCTTCACAAGAAGCGATGTTCTGTGCATTTACCATAATGACTTCTCGGTCATATGTAACATTCGCTCCAAGCGATTCTAACACTTTATTAATGGTCATCACATCATCAAGGGGAGGTGCATCACGAATAATGCTGATCCCTTCCTCACCTAACAAAGACGCTGCGATGATCGGTAGCACTGAATTTTTAGCTCCGCTTACTTTAACGTTCCCGGCCAAAACATTGCCACCGCGGACGATAAATTTGCTCATCTTGGTTCCCTCCGCGCGTTCATTTTCATCTGATTCCTTAATTTGGAAAAGATATCCGCTCGTTCACTAAATTTCATCATATCACCCATGGTTAAAGGCGCACAATGTCTTGTCATTGTCGAAAAAGTGCGCATTTCAGAGGAAATTGCCCTCTTCTAATTCGTAGATCCTAAATAACGTATCATAATCCCTATTCTTCATTGTTGACACATTGTTTTGATGTTATTCGACATTTTCAGCTGCCATATCATAGTCTAACACACTTTAACCAAAGACCTGGAAATTAAAACAAATAACGTAGCATTTGTGTATATCCCAAGTAATCCATGATAAAAGAGGCCACAAAATGCCCAAGTACTACAGAGAGCAGCAATTGGAGCAACTTGCCCTGCGGTCCCTTCGGATGACGTATGAACAAATCCAGCTTGAGATTCTGCATAGCCCACCAAGACAAGGCAATGCACACCAGTGATATGAGAATTGCCGTAAGGCCACTCACACCGACCTGAGCAGATACTGACTCGACTGGATTCACATGTACTTCCTCCCTGTCACGATTATATCTATGCCGCCAACCCGAAATCGGTTAACACTCTCTAAATATATTGGTCAGCACTCTGTAAAAATATAGACCTTATTTATCATACTTGGCAAAGTGACAATAATCCAGCTTTTCTTTTACATGAAAGTGTTTCCAATTCGATAAATCGTAAATTTTTTTTATAAAAAAGGTTTTTTAGGAAGGATAAGCCTATTCTTTGTTTCTTTACGTTAGGTTCTACACGGAATATGCTTTCTCCTTCATATTTCAACCTTAATTTTCCTAGTAACGGCAAATCAAGATTATTAAAGTTTTTCATATAGAAAAAGCCGGACACCTTTCAAGATGTCCGGCTAACTCTTAAGACTACTCCTTGGACTTGCTTGATACATTAATCCGAGTTATAGCTCTTTGTAACGCAAGCTCGGCACGACGATGGTCGACCCGATCTTGATTACTACGAGCAGCTAGCCGCCGTTCAGCACGTTCACGAGCAGCAACTGCCCGTTCGACATCAATCGCCTCTGGCAGTTCGGCACTTTCCGCAAGAACGATTACTTTATCACTCTGAACTTCGACAAAACCACCATGTACCGCAATCGACAAGTTTCTGCCTTCCGTCTTAACCACGATTGGAGCGACTTGAAGCGGTGTCACAAGTGGAATATGACTTGGTAATATCCCAAGCTCTCCTTCTACTCCGCGAACAGACAAGCTGTTCACTTCATGTGAGAACACCACGTGCTCCGGTGTAACAATTTCTAATAAAAAGGTGCTCATATTCATCCCTCCTGTTCGTGGGACAGTTCATTTCTGAAGCATCCGCCTTAACGGTGCGAATTACATTGTTTTTGCTTTTTCCACAGCTTCTTCAATAGTACCTACGAAGAGGAATGCTGCTTCTGGAAGATTATCATGCTTACCATCCAAAATTTCTTTGAAGCTACGAACAGTTTCAGCGATCGGAACATATTTTCCTTTCAAACCTGTAAACTGTTCTGCAACGTGGAATGGTTGCGACAAGAAACGTTCAACCTTCCGTGCACGTGCAACGAGCAATCGATCATCCTCAGACAATTCATCCATACCAAGGATAGCAATAATATCTTGAAGCTCTTTATAACGAGCCAATAGACGTTTTACAGCCTGAGCAACATTGTAGTGCTCTTCGCCTACGATTTCTGGTGCCAACATCCGAGAGCTGGAAGCCAGTGGATCTACGGCAGGGAAAATCCCTTTTTCGGAAATCTTACGCTCCAAGTTAGTCGTAGCATCAAGGTGAGCAAACGTTGTTGCTGGAGCCGGGTCAGTATAGTCATCCGCAGGAACGTAAATCGCTTGAATCGAAGTAACAGAACCTTTCTTCGTTGAAGTGATCCGTTCTTGAAGTTGACCCATCTCAGTTGCAAGTGTCGGTTGGTAACCTACCGCAGATGGCATCCGTCCGAGAAGGGCAGATACCTCAGAACCGGCTTGTGTGAACCGGAAGATGTTATCGATAAATAGCAACACGTCACGGCCTTCTTGATCACGGAAATATTCCGCCATCGTCAAACCTGTCAAGGCTACACGAAGACGCGCACCTGGAGGTTCATTCATCTGACCAAAGACCATTGCTGTTTTGTTAATAACACCGGAATCCGACATTTCGTGGTATAAATCGTTACCCTCACGAGTACGCTCGCCTACACCGGCAAACACGGAAATCCCGCCGTGCTCTTGAGCGATGTTATTGATTAACTCCTGGATAGCAACGGTTTTACCTACGCCGGCACCACCGAAGAGGCCGATTTTACCGCCCTTAGCATAAGGAGCAAGCAAGTCGATAACCTTAATCCCAGTCTCCAAAATTTCGGATTGCGTAGACAATTCTTCAAATGAAGGTGGTTGACGGTGAATTGGATTTCTAACATCCGTAGCCGCAGCACCTTTATTGTCGATCGTTTCACCTAGTACGTTAAATACCCGTCCAAGTGTCGCTTCGCCTACAGGGACGGAGATTGGTGCTCCTAAATCTAGCACCTCAGTTCCGCGTACAAGGCCGTCCGTTGTGGACATAGCGATACAGCGAACCTGATTGTCGCCCAGATGAGTGGAAACTTCCAGAATCAGATCTTCTCCACCATCCTGCGCGTCTTGTTTCAAAATTTTAATAGCGTTGAAGATTTCCGGCAGTTGTCCACGTTCAAACTCAACGTCAACGACCGGACCCATTACGCTAACAACGCGTCCTTTGTTCATCTTAGTTTCCCTCCTAGAAAGTCCCTACTATTAACTTTGCGCGTTCGCTCCAGCGACAATTTCCGTAATTTCCTGGGTAATTGCCGCTTGACGTGCACGGTTGTAAGTCAGAGTAAGCTCACCGATCATTGTCGTCGCATTCTTCGTTGCGCTGCCCATAGCCGTCATTTTCGCGCCAAGTTCACTCGCTTTACCTTCCAAAAGGGCGCCAAATATGAGAGTTTCCGCATATTTCGGCAAAAGAACTTCCAGTACCCCTTCAGGCGACGGCTCATATTCATAAGTCGCCGTCACACCGTGTTGATCAACACGATCGAATGGTAGCAAACGTTCAACGGTTGGAACCTGCGAAATCGCGTTAATGAATTTGCTATAGCAAATATAAACTTCGTCATACTTCTCTTCTTCGAAGCCTTGAACAGCTGCGTAAGCCAGAGACTTGATGTCAGCAAATTTGGGAGTATCAGATAACTCGGTAATTTCGCTCACAATGGGAAGATCCCGGCGGCTGAAATAATCCCGACCTTTACGTCCAATTACGAACAATCCATACTCCGATTTAGAAGAGTGACGACTGTTCAACTCATCCATTACCTTACGGAGAACGTTAGTGTTGTAACCACCAACAAGCCCTCCGTCAGATGTGATCACGATATAAGCGGTACGTTTCACAGGACGAGAGACCATCATCGGATGCGAGACCCCATCACTACCAGCTGCGATACTGGAGACAACCTCTCTCAACTTCTCAACATAAGGCCGAGAAGCCTGAGCTTTCTCCTGCGCTTTTCTGAGTTTAGCTGACGCTACCATCTCCATCGCTTTCGTAATTTGACGGGTATTCTGAATACTCTTGATCTGACGCTTTATTTCACGAATCCCTTTTGCCATGATTTCACCACCTTCAAACTTTGGTCAGAGACCAAAGTTAACTTCGAAAGCATCTACTTAAGTTTTGGCAGAGGCCAAAACTAACATCGTAAGCATAATCCTAAAACTTTGGTCAAAGACCAAAGTTAACTTCGAAAGCAACAACCCTGTTTGGCCGAGAGCCAAAATGGATATAAACTTTATAGAAACTTAAGGAATAGACCTTTGTGACTTAGAAACATCACCAAGAACCGGCATTTCAGCACCGCGCCAAAGCCGGTTCATGGAATTATTTTGCGGAAGTTGCAAAACCTCTTTTGAACTTCTCAATCGCGTCCTTCAACTTCGCTTCATTATCAGCAGTCAAGTCTTTGGTATCCACAATCGATTGCAGTACATCAGCATGCTGACTATCAATGAAAGACAAGAATTCAGCTTCGAAGCGATGTACGTCAGACAATGCGATATCGTCCAAGTATCCTTTTACTGCTGTGTACAGACTAAGAACTTGTTTCTCAACCGAAAGAGGTTGATTCACGCCCTGCTTCAGGATTTCCATCATCCGGGAACCACGAGTCAAACGCGCTTGTGTTGATTTGTCGAGGTCAGAACCGAATTGGGAGAACGCTTGAAGTTCACGATACTGAGCCAAGTCCAAACGAAGTGTACCCGCTACCTTCTTCATCGCTTTAATCTGAGCGGATCCACCTACCCGGGATACGGAAATACCGACGTTGATCGCCGGACGTTGACCGGAATAGAACAAATCGGACTCAAGGAAAATCTGACCGTCTGTAATCGAGATAACGTTTGTCGGAATGTACGCCGAAACGTCAGAAGCTTGGGTCTCAATAAATGGCAACGCCGTGATGGATCCTCCACCCAGCTCGTCGCTCAATTTTGCGGCACGTTCTAACAAACGGGAGTGCAAGTAGAAGACATCCCCTGGGAATGCTTCCCGACCCGGTGGACGACGAAGCAGCAAGGACAATTCACGGTAAGCCGCTGCTTGTTTAGACAAGTCATCATAGATGATAAGTACGTGCTCACCTTTGTACATGAAGTACTCAGCCATACTTACACCAGCATAAGGAGCGATGTATAGAAGCGGTGACGGATCCGAAGCGGCAGCCGTTACGACAATCGTATAATCTAGAGCTCCATGACGACGAAGTGTTTCAACTACGTTTACAACTGTGGATTGCTTTTGTCCAATAGCAACGTAGATACATTTCACGCCATTGCCTTTTTGGTTGATAATTGTATCGATAGCGATCGCCGTTTTACCTGTTTGGCGGTCACCGATAATTAGTTCCCGTTGACCACGACCGATTGGAACCATCGAGTCAATCGCTTTAATCCCCGTTTGCATCGGTTCGTGTACCGATTTACGGTCGATAACACCAGGTGCTTTGTTCTCTACTGGACGGAATTCCGTCGTAGCAATTGGACCTTTGCCGTCTACTGGCTGACCAAGTGGATTCACTACGCGACCAAGCATAGCTTCACCAACTGGAACCTGCATGATTTGACCCGTACGTTTTACTTGATCGCCTTCGCGAATTTCGGTGTAAGGTCCCAAGATTACAACCCCGACATTACTCTCTTCCAGGTTGAGCGCAAGACCAAATACGCCATTTTCAAACTCAAGCAATTCGTTGGCCATGGCGTTCTCAAGTCCGTGGACACGGGCAATACCGTCACCAACTTGAATAACGGTGCCGACCTCGGACACTTCAATTTCTGATTTATATTGTTCGATCTGACTCTTAATCAGTGTACTGATCTCTTCAGGTCTGATACTCAAGTGTTTCACCCCTATCTACAGTGCTTGTCTTCGAAAAGACTTCTCAAGCCGTTCCAACTTAGTGGATAAACTGCCGTCATACAGCGTGTCGCCAATTTTGACTTTCATTCCGCCGAGCAGCTCGCTATCAATTACATTCAGAACACGAATCTTCTTCTTCACAAGTGCGCCGAACTCGCTTTCGATCGAACGTTTCTCCTCATCAGAGAGAGGATAAGTCGAATAGACCGTAGCATCTGCCTGCCCTAATGCGTCACCCGCGATTTTTATATAGCTAGCTAAAAGCTCCGGTAAAATATCAGTTCTTCCTCTTTCTACCAGCATTTTAGCTAAAGAAACTACAGGACCTGAAAGCTTGCCTTCCAGTACACCTCCGAGTACTTCCCATTTCACTTGTTCGGAAATGTTGGGACTCAATATGAACATCTGAACCTCATGATCTTCGTTCACCGATTCTACGAGAGCTCGAATCTCCAGTTCAACCTCAAGTGTACGCCCTTCTTGAGCAGCAATCTCATACAAAGCTTTAGCATATCTTCTCGCTACGACAACTTCGCGGCTCATGATTTGCTACCTACTTCACCGAGATATTTGTTCACAAGCTTCTCTTGTTCTGCCGGATTGCTTTCGATTTCGCGTTCGATCAGCTTAGAAGCGATACTTACAGAGTAAGATCCAATCTCAGTACGAAGAGTTTCAACGGCTTTGTTACGCTCACTTTCGATATCACGAACAGCCTCGTTTTTCAAACGCAATGCATCAGCCTTAGCTTGTTCAAGCAAATCACGAGCTTGTTTGCTGCTGCTCTGTTTGGATTGTTCAATAATTCCAAGGGCTTCTTGACGAGCTTGTTTCAGAGCATCCTTCTGCTCTTCAACGTATACGTTCGCCTGTTCTCTTGTTTGCTTGGCTTCATTTAATTGACCCAGTACCAACTCGCGACGTTGCTCCATAACTGCAAAGAGTTTACCGAAAGCATACTTGTTAAGTAGCCAATAAAGAATACCAAACGCAATCATCGTAATAAGAATATTCTCCCACAGGATTTTCACCGATGTCACTCCTTTCCGTTAACACTACTGACATTTCTTGTTAAATCTCACAAAACGAAGGCGCGGATGGCATCGGCCCTCCCCGCCAAACCGTAACAATATTAAGAGAACATAATCAGGAACGCAATTACAGTTGCGGCAAGCGGAATAACTTCGACGATACCTACACCGATAAACATTGTTGTTTGCAATGCGTTACGTGCTTCTGGTTGACGAGCGATTGATTCTACCGTTCTACTCACGATTAGACCATTACCAAGACCTGCGCCAAGCGCACCCAAACCAACTGCAATTGCTGCTGCCAAATACTCCAAACCCATTTTTAATTTCCTCCTTTAATTGTTTGCATTTATTGATAGTTTACTAAATCTCTATAAGATGGGCTAATCAGCTCTTCTAATAAAGATTGCTAATGCTCTTCTTCATGAATCGTATACTGTGCGATATATACCATCGTCAGTATTGTAAATATATAAGCTTGCAATGCTCCGACAAATATACTGAAGCCTTGCCATACGCCCATAAATGGTATTCCAATGTAACCTAGTTTCATAATTACCGCGATGAGAACCTCACCCGCAAAGATGTTGGCATAAAGCCGGATAGCCAATGCGATCGGCTTCGACAAGTTCTCAATAATGTTCAACGGCAAGAAAATTGGGAACGGTTCAACAAAATGCTTGAAGTAATGCTTTGTATTGTTTTTCATCCCGAGATAGTTCATCAGTATAAAAACAATTATGGCTAGTCCCGCAGTCACGGAAATATCGGCTGTTGGTGACTTCCACCACATAATCTCCGCATGTGCTCCATCCGCAAGCCCTTTTGTCGCTTCAATCAGGTGTCCAAACACGGACACTTCATGATGTGCCTCAGTAATAATACCGAACGGCAATCCCAAAAGGTTCGATACGAAGATAAACAGAATCAGTGTTAGTCCCAGGGACAGATATGGTCTGCCTTTCTTCAAGTCCATCGCGCTGCCGATAAGCCCTTGCACAAACTCAACAACCCATTCCATAAAGTTCTGCATCTTGGAAGGATTCTCAACCGACAAGTTAGCTACAGCTAACCGGCACATGACGAATACGATAAGCATACTAACCAAAAGCATTACGACGGCAGATATATCCAGATGAAATCCGCCAAGCATAATAATCGGTGCGTCATGCATGTATATGTATTCACCCCTTTCCCGTTTGAGATGTTTACTCTTTGCTTCGAAGACCGATGACTATACTGACCGGAATGGTTAGCAGTTGCGGAATGAACAATCCGATAATAATAGTTTCCAACGAAAAATGTTCAATCTTCACACCAAACATAACCACCAGCAATGTCATACACAACCTAGTCAAGAAACCAAGACTAAGGCTTTTCTTCTCTGTAGTGACTACATAATTAACAAGGCCTTGAACTTTCCTGGATAGGTAACCCAAATTAAACAATCCGATCAACAGTCCCAGAATAAACCCGGCAATGTGCAATTTGTAGTCCGGGAGTAGAGCCCATCCAAGAAACATGACGGATAACAATAGCAATGTTACCCTATTCACGACCTTAACAATGGAGTTCATATCAATCATCCACTCTGCTCCCCCATTGAATCTGTAAATTAGGTTCAAGTGCTGATAAATGAAGTATTAGTTCAAATATGAAAAAACCAACAATTTTACCCTTTTTTCATACCAAGTAACCCCAACTCATTTTACTGAATATGACGACTTTTTGTCAATGTAAGCGTTAAATTCAGAAATAACATAACTTTATGACATACGTCACAGATAAATTGAAAAACCGTACAGTATAACTGTATGCTATCTGGTTAAAAAACACAATTCTCGTTCATTTCATTTTGTGAACTTTCTGTGAAAATTCTCAGGACGTTCGTTTATAATTCCGAAATGGTGACAAATAGCGTTGACAATTCTTTCTGATGCTTTTCCATCTCCATACGGGTTTGCGGCCCGGCTCATGGAATTATAAATCTCTTTGTCGCTGAGCAACACCTTTGTCCGCTCATACACCATCTCCTCATCCGTGCCTACAAGTTCTAACGTACCTGCCTCTACACCTTCAGGACGCTCTGTTGTGTCACGAAGCACAAGTACAGGAACGCCAAAAGATGGCGCTTCTTCCTGCATACCGCCAGAGTCCGTAAGTATAAGATGGGTGTGAGCATAAATATTATGAAACTCCACCACATCAAGAGGCTCGATAAGTTTGATACGGGGATGATTCCCCAAAGTTTCATAGGCGGGCTCTCTCACCGCTGGACTAGGATGAACCGGATAAACGATCGCCACATCTTCAAATTCATCAGCGATCCGCTTGACTGCACGGAATATATTCAAGTGCGGTTCTCCCTGCGATTCACGGCGGTGAGCCGTCATGAGAATAAGCCGCTTTCCGGCGGCCCAATCCAGCACGGAATCACTATAATTCGGCTGTACTGTATATTGAAACACATCCGTAACCGTGTTGCCTGTGATATATATACTTGACTCTGGCTTATTTTCTTTCCTTAAATTTCCAGCAGAAACCTCTGTAGGGGCAAAATGCAAGTCAGCAAGTACCCCGGTCAACTGCCGATTCATTTCCTCAGGAAATGGGGACAATTTGTTCCAGGTCCGAAGTCCTGCTTCAACATGCCCAATTTTTACTCCTTGTAAAAAGGCAGCGTAACTTGCCAGGAAAGTAGTTAACGTATCGCCATGAACCAATACAATATCAGGTTTGGCTTCACGAAGAACGTTCTCCAAGCCCTGGAGAACGCGTATAGTAATTTCATTCAAACTCTGGTTAGGTTTCATCACATCTAAATCGTAATCTGGAACTATCTTGAACACATCGAGTACCTGATCCAACATTTCACGATGCTGAGCCGTAACACAGACAATGGATTCAATATGCTCTGGATGTTTCTCCAATTCAAGAATGAGAGGAGCCATCTTGATGGCTTCGGGTCTAACTCCGAAAATCGTCATTACTTTAATTTTTGACATGATATATCCCTTCCTTGACTATTTTGTTCCGTATAAACGGTCGCCTGCATCACCAAGTCCAGGGATAATATATCCGTGATCGTCCAAATGATCGTCCATTGCAGCAACATAAATATCTACATCAGGATGAACAGCATGAACTGCTTTGACACCTTCTGGTGCAGCGATCAAATTCATCATTTTAATTTGTGTACAGCCGCGTTTCTTAAGCGCATCAATTGCCGCAATAGCAGAACCACCTGTTGCTAACATAGGATCAATAACGATCAATTCACGCTCTTGGACATCAGTTGGTAATTTAATATAGTATTCGACAGGTTGAAGCGTCTGCGGATCACGGAATAGACCGACATGACCAACTTTAGCTGCTGGAAGCAACTTCAAGACTCCATCTAGCATACCTAGTCCTGCACGAAGAATCGGAATGAGTCCGAGCATCCGTCCCGATATAACACGCGCCTGTGCTTCAGCAACCGGGGTCTGTACCGTGATCGACTCTAAAGGAATATCTCTCGTAATTTCATAAGCCATCAATGTAGCGACTTCATCCACCAATTCACGAAAATCCTTCGTGTTGGTCCGCATATCGCGAATGAAAGTCAATTTGTGTTGAATCAAGGGGTGATCGCATATCACCAATTTTTCCATAGTTTGTCCCTCCGGTAATTAAACTCAGTCTTCTCGTTTTTCATTAATGATGCCCAAATCCTATCTATTATATCACTGTATTTTTATGATTGCTACGAACTGCAACTGGCCAATGACCGCTCTTTCCGTCCATATAACGAAGATTTAACGACAAATAGCGCTCCTAATCTAGAAGCGCTATTTGTCATGCTAGTCTACTTATTCATTTATGGAGTTTCATCCTTCGTATCCAGCAGTTGCTGTCCACCCATCTGCATCGAAGCCATGGCTTCTTCAAGCGTCTTGGTACCACCCACTACTTCATTCAATTCCGTGTTAATAACCTGTTTTAGTAGATAGAAAAAATCATCAGGTGGTAATGCATAATAATCAGCAGGCATCCTTTTATCTTGAGGCTCTAGTGTGTAGAAAGCCTCTAACCGTCTCCCGTCAGGATTATAAATATATTCTGTTCTTGTAGATGGAGAAATCCCACTCGTTTTTGATCTTACCTTAGCCAATTCTTCACCATTAACTAATTTGATAAATTCCCAAGCAGCCTGCTGTTGGGTAGATTCAGCATTAATGCATGAAATATCTATAAGATTATAAGGATACGAATCACGACTTGATTCATTCACCGGCGCCGATGCCAAATCCCAATTAAAAGGCTTTGCCGAATTAAGATTGTTATTCATGTAATAATAAGGTTCTACTGTCATAGCACTGGTGCCTTGTACGAATGGATCATCATAATTCCCCGGTTCTAAGTCAGGCATCACTACTGCTTTTGATTGATAAGCATCGATCACCGTCTCAAAAATCTTCTTGTATGATTCCGTATTGATCGTCATTTTCATGTCTCTAACATTATACCAACCTAAATTGCCACTCGCCGCTAAATTCTCAACTAACACAGCCATATTTCTGATGTAAAGCCCACTCCCCCCATCCTCCACCGGGAACCGCTTCGCTAGTTCAATGATCTCCTGCCATGTCATCTTGTCTTGGGGATAAGGAATCTGGTATCTATCAAACAAGTCCTTATTGTAATAGATTGCTTCCGACGTGAAGCTTGGAGGAAGTCCATAGAGTTTGCCTCCTCCTACCCCTCTAAGAAGCTTAAGAAATTTGGGATTGATTCCATCGAGTTTAAAAGCTTCATTCTTAAGTATAGAGTCCAAATCATATAGCTTATTCTCCTGAATGAGCTGTTCATAATCCTGAACGTTTAACATCAGAACATCAGGTTTTTCAGCTTCCATTACTTTAGTCATGTTACTTCCGAAATAATTGACTATCTTTATGTCGACATTGGGAAATTTGGTATTAAACTTATCCCCGTAATCTCTCCTAACCGCATCCTCTTGATTCATGGTCATGATTGTCAATGTCGCCTTCATATCCGAATTACCTTCATACTTGATGGCTTCTTTGCCCGAAGAACACGCTGTAGAAAGAATAGACAATAGCATGGTTGCTACTAGCAAAATAGAATATCTTCTTTTCACCCATACATCCTCCTCTAAGGTTATCCGAATGCAAGCGCTTACCTAATAAGGTATGTTGTTACCATCTGGTAAGTATATACCGGAAATTATACCCTTCAAATGTTATAATTTCCTAGTATACATATTTACATTATCTGGGGTAAATTTCTCTAGATTAATATTAAAAAGGCCAACCAGCACAATCTGGTTGACCTAATAATATAGACTAATGACCTATCCTCAACAAGCAGTGAGATCTTATTCGTAGCTAAGTTCAGAGTATATCGGGAATTTATTCGTTAGCTCCTCAACTTGCTTACGAGCTTCAGTTAAGATGGCTTCGTCTTTAGAATTCTTCAATACGAGAGCAATGATCTTACCGATTACTTTCATTGCTTCTTCATCCATTCCACGTGATGTCACAGCCGGTGTACCGATCCGAATACCACTTGTAACAAATGGACTCGTAGGATCGAACGGAATGGCATTCTTATTCACTGTAATGCCGATAGAATCTAGAACATGCTCAGCGTCTTTACCTGTAATGTTTAAATTACGAGTATCGATAAGCATTAAATGGTTGTCTGTACCGCCAGATACAAGGTTCAATCCTTCTGAAATGAGGGACTCAGCCAATACACTGGCATTTTTCACAACATTCTGTGCATACGTCTTAAAGGACGGCTGTAATGCTTCACCTAGAGCAACAGCTTTGGAAGCAATAACATGCATCAACGGACCACCTTGTGTTCCAGGGAATACGGCCTTGTCGATAGCAGCTGCCCATGGTTGCTTACACAAGATCATGCCGCCACGTGGACCACGAAGCGTCTTATGTGTTGTTGTTGTCACGAAATGAGCGTGTGGTACTGGATTCGGATGAAGCCCCGCTGCAACTAGACCAGCGATATGTGCCATATCAACCATGAAGAGGGCACCTACATCGTTTGCGATAGCCGACAATTTTTCAAAGTCGATGATACGCGGATAAGCACTAGCTCCAGCCACAATCAGGCGAGGACGATGCTTAAATGCAGCTTTACGAACTTCATCATAATCGATGAGGAAAGTGTCTTCCTGTACACCGTAAGAGACAAAGTTATACAACAATCCAGAAGCATTCACTGGGCTACCATGCGTAAGGTGACCACCGTGTGCCAAATTCATGCCAAGCACAGTATCTCCTGGTTTAAGTGCAGTAAGGTATACGGCAAGGTTAGCCTGTGCACCAGAGTGAGGTTGTACGTTGGCATGATCTGCACCGAACAGTTCCTTGGCACGATCGCGAGCGATATCTTCTACGATATCTACATGCTCACAGCCACCATAGTAGCGTTTACCTGGGTAGCCTTCCGCATATTTATTCGTTAATACGGAGCCCATAGCCTCAATGACAGCTTCGCTCACAATGTTCTCTGAAGCGATTAATTCAATGTTGTTCCGTTGACGCTTCAGTTCCAAATTCATCGCCTCAAGTACTGCTGGGTCTTGCTTCTTCAAGTTATTCATAGTTCAATAGTCCTCCTTATATTTAAATGAAATTGTCTACTGACATTCTTGTGAATCTTGTACTTCAGGGAGAATATAAACGGCACGTTCGCCGCCGATCAACTTCGGCCGCGTCCAGGCCGCAGTAACACGAGCCTTACCAATGGTTCTGCGAGAAGGACGAAACGGAACGGCTACGCGCCGCAAATGCATGCCGATCAATGTCTCTCCGATGTCGATGCCAGCATGCGCCTCCAGGCTTTCTGCCAAACAAGGATCTTTAAGGTTTCTGTAGGCTACTGCTGCCATCGATCCACCCGCCTTGGGTACAGGTACCGCGTTAACCTCACAGAGCCTCAGCTCTTCAAGCAAACTTCGCTCCACAACAAGCGCTCGGTTCAGATGCTCGCAGCATTGAAAAGCTACGTTGAATCCGTACTTGGTCCTCACACTTTCAATTCCCAAGTACAATTCCTCAGCAATGCTCTCCGCCCCTCCTTTACCAATAGTAGCCCCTGCCACTTCACTGGTGCTAGTACCAATGACTACAAGATGACGGGTTCCTAACTTTGCCGCTACTACTAATTCCTCCAGTACTTCAGCAACCTGTTCCCGGACGTTTCCCAGATCCTGGTCTGTTTCCATAATGACAAGCTCCTTTCCTTCAGAAGAGTCGCACCTTTTGTAGAAGTCTGTCCTTATTATACCAAACAGTCTCGCAAGGAAATAATAATCTTCGAAGGATATCCTAATGACGAAAAAAGAGCAGGACGCAAAACATGCGTCGTGCTCTTTGCCCAGGCGACCGGCCGATATTCCGATGCTCCATCGTGGTTTCATCCACTCTCGTCGCCAGTTACATCGGATCTAAGAATCTATACTTAGAATAAAACATAGAGGAGACAATTGCAACCCGATTTTATGCCTAATTCACGGTATCCCCTAAAGGAGATTATCCTTCTTCAGCTTATCGAGTAATTTATCCAGCGCAGCGGCAATTTCATCTGCCGTCATATCGTAATCCGCTCGCGACCCTCCAAACGGGTCCGATATATCATATACCGGTATGTTTCGCAAAAGCTGATTAAGACGATTACTCTTTACTTCATCCAAAGTATTACCAAGCACTTTACTAAGCTCAAACTCGGCAATTAACTGATGTAATTCCTCCTGTTCAGCAAGAACAGTTTCGTTATCTTCTACGTATTCTTTTAGTGCATATGTTTTGTCTGCCGCAGCAGGAAAATATTGAATAACATGACGTTTATGACCTTGTGTCAAAGTAAGGATCAAGTCTGCCCACTCTGTAAGCTGCCCGTGTAGCGGTTTCGATGTCATGTTATCGGCAATCCCCTGACTCTTAAGCACGGCTTCAGCATGTCGTGAAATCGGGGTCCCATTAGACGCGGCTACGCCTGCGGATGTCACCTCCACATTTACTCCACGTTCCCGTGCCAGCTTACGCAGCAGTCCTTCCGCCATTGGGCTTCGGCATGTATTCCCCGTACAAACAAACAAGATTCTCATGACGTATTTTACCTCCAAGGTTGACTGCTTTGTACCTATCACATTTTATAACAGGTGCATACATTCATTTTATCAAAAGATAAACATTAGACCAAACGCTAGTAGAATAGCTCCACCGGCTGCTTCGCCGTAATCCCCTAGACCCCGGCTCATTTTGCGTCCCAAGGCTAGTCCAAGAACCGACAACAACCCACCCACAAAACCAAAGCTCAGTACAGATAACCACAAATTGCTATGGAACATCCCTAATGAGACACCAACCGAGAAAGAATCAATACTTACGCTGAGTGAGAATAAGAGTACGCCCAGAAATGAGCGATGATTGATCGACTGAATTCCACTACCCTTTATAGAGCTTACAATCATGTGAGCGCCAAGCAGAAATAATAATCCCCCAGCAACAAATCTTGCATATTGACCTAACAGTCCACCTACATACTGTCCAGCAAAAATGCCCAGTAACGGCATCAGCATGTGAAAAAGAGAAACGGCACTCCCGATACGAATAGCGTCATTTCGGCGGACTCCCTTCATTCCAATTCCAATACCAAGGGAAAAAGCGTCCATTCCCAATGCGACTGCAATTAGCATGATCGTTACCAGTTCTCCTAATTGTTCAAATGCGACTGCCATATAGCGATTCCCCCATGTCTGATTGTTAGTACAACCATATGCGGACAAGGGGAACTTCATGCCATTACTCTTCCTCACCTGGCTCGAGGATACCTGCTTCTAGATAATTAATGTACTGTCTCATCTTACCTGCAACAGTCCAATTTATTTCACCACTCTCGAACAGCGCCTGAACTTCGTTACGTTCAGCTTGGATGGCTTTGATCTTGAGTTCATTCTTGCGCTGATTGAACACATCTTCACTCTCAAATTTCCCAAAGCTAGTTTGCATCCGCTCAATGGATTCATTGTACTTAGCAATGACAGATTGAGCTGCTTCCCTGTTCTTATCATTAATCAACTCATGAATTGCTGCTATAGCAGCTTTGGATGTCTGAATTCTCACTTTCCGGAGCTGTTCAAAATCATCCATTTTCCCCTGCTTCTTAGGTTTCGTAATAGCGCGTTTAGAAAACATACGCCGTACACGTAATAACGTAACCGCCATTTGCATTTTAGAGCGGCTAGACATCACCTGTTCCATTTGATCAATGATCTCTTGAACTTGAACGGCCAATTCACCCGAGATATCACCATTGCTCAGCATGTTTTGGATTTCTTGACGTTCTGCTTGAATCCCCGCGTAACGTATTTTAAGTTCCAACCTGTTTTGCTTGGTGTCGGACCACTTTTCACCCGATCCATTCTGCAGCTTCGTTAATTCCCTCTTATACTCTGCAATGACAAATCCAGCAGCCATTCGATTCTCATCATTCGTCGCCTCACGCACCGCGTTAATCCCGGCTTGTATAATTTTGATCCGTGCCTTCTCTTCAAGATCGCCCTTCTTCTCACTCTCTGGACTCTTGGAGAGAATAGGCAACACGATACTTGCAATAACTAAAGAGAATAATATAACCCCTGCTGCTAGAAAAATAATGAGATCACGTTCAGGGAAAGGACTGCCATCCTGTAACACGTATGGAATAGAGAACGCAGCGGCAAGTGTCACCGCACCACGAACACCTGATAACGAGAGCAACACGGAAGAGGTTAACTTAGGCTTGCCCATCTGTTGCCCACTTCCCATAAGCCATGAGCCTTCCCAGAATACATAGACCCAAATAAAGCGTAATAATATCAAGCCCACCGAGATGATACCGATAAAACCAATAACTTGTAAATTACTATAGTCCGGACTTTGAAAAATCGTAGTTGTTGCATTCGGAATTTGTAGACCAAGGATAACAAATACAAGACCGTTTAATATGTATAAAATAACCGACCATGTATTATGAGACACAACCCGTAGCTCTGCTTGGCTCGATTCCGTATGGTCTCGTTCAATAGCATGGACAATGCCACCTGCAACAACGCCCAGAATTCCCGATAACCCTAGATGTTCCGTGACTAGGAAAATGACAAATGGCGTCAAAATTTGAAGCAACATATGAATAGTAACGTCTTCCATACCTAGTCTACGAATGAAAATGCGTAGCCAGACAATCAGGAAGGATACAATCGCCCCGCATATCAGCCCCCCAAGCGCAATCCAAATGAAACTGAGTGTAGCTTGTGTCAGAGAAAATACACCTGTTACCATAGCTGCCACTGCAAATTTAAAAGCAACTAGACCGGAAGCGTCATTCATTAATGACTCTCCCTCAAGCAACCGTAGAATCCCTTTGGGAAGCGAAATTCGGCCAGCTAAGGCCCCAACTGCCACGGCATCCGTTGGTGATAGAATCGCGGCAAGCGCAAATGCAGCTGGTAAAGGAATACTTGGGATCAACCAATGAATGAAGTATCCCCCAGCAAATACCGTTACGAACACTAGTCCAAGCGCAAGCAACAAAATCGGGGAGCGTAAATTCCACAGCTCCTCCCGTGGAGTTCGCTTGCCGTCATTATAAAGTAATGGCGCAATGAAAAGAACCATAAACAATTCGGTATTAAGCGTCATGTGAAGTCCTAGTGGCAACAGCGCAAACAAGGTTCCAAGTGCAATTTGAAATACAGGAACTGGAACGCTGGGAATAAATCTATTTAGAACGTTTGAAACACCAATGAGAGCCAACATGATTAGAACGAGTTCAAACATTTCCATCTTTACGACCTCCCCCTATGGTGTACTTTATTTAAGCGAGTGTTCAAAAAGTCAGATTTTCAGCACCAAGGCTTAAGCTTACGAAGCAGCGTTTTTTCAAAACGCCTCAGAAGATTGAATGAAGATAGGGACTGAGGAGCGGAGCTACACGTTTTCGGAGAAAACGACTTCGGAAGCATTCGCTAGCAAAACCTACGTGAGCACCTGAAATGTTTCCGTAGGGAACATACCTCGTAAGCATATGCTTAGCCCGGCTGAATTCAATATTCGATGTTGAATCCACTTCTTGATAAGCTTCGTGATCAAAAGATGACTTTTTGAACAACCTCTTTAAACGTCGATTACATTGTGGCCCGCCGCTTTCAGCAGGCGGTTCATGATGGCTGCACCGAGGCCTTCCTCTGGACAGGCCTCGGCCATAATGAACGTGACGCCGTCTTCATCTAGACGGCGGAGCGCTGCATAGAGACGGTGCGCAGCCGTCTCTAGCGAGTCTAGGCTGCCGAGTGAGAGCATCGTCTCGGCATGATAGAGCGAGAGATGCTCGTCGAATGCGAGCAATCCCGTGGTTTCCCCGCGCGCGGCAGCTGCATCGAGCGCGGCCTGGATATGGGCCGCCACCGCCTCGGGCGCGGCCCCTTTCACTATGCGCATAGCCCCGCGGGGCGCATAGTGGGTGTACTTCATGCCCGGCGAGCGCGGCGCCGGGCTACCTGGCTGGGCCTCGCCCGAACTTTGGAGGGCGAGGTCCAGCTTAACGCCGCCCGCCACTACGCGGGCGAGCTGTTCCGCCGTGATCCCGCCGGGGCGGAGCACGGTCACCGTCCCATCCTGGCTGACTTCCACCACCGTTGACTCCACGCCCACTCCCGTGGGCCCGCCATCAACGATGCCGTCGATCAAGCCGGCCAAATCCTCGCCCACGTGGCTTGCCAGCGTTGGGCTCGGACGTCCCGACCGGTTGGCGCTTGGCGCCGCCACCGGACATCCCGCTGCAGAAATCAACTGCAGCGCCACATCGTGGGCCGGCATGCGTACGGCCACCGTGGACAGACCAGCCGTCACACGTGATGAGACGGCACCTGGCATCGCTGGTAATACGAGCGTCAGCGGACCAGGCCAGAACGCCTCCATCAGTCGCCGCTGCGTCTCATTCACTTCAGTGACTAGCCCTTCCAGCTGTACCATATCAGCTATATGTACGATTAACGGATTATCAGAAGGTCGCCCTTTAGCGGAAAAAATACGTTCCACCGCCTCTGTGTTCGAAGCATCGGCTCCAAGTCCATACACCGTTTCCGTCGGGAATGCTACCGTTCCCCCTGACGCTAATACTGCAGCTGCTTCCTCAATAGCTGTATGAGCCTCAACTAACGACGAAGTCTCACCTTCCACTTCGTTGAGCTCCGTTACATCCCACCACTGGGTATCTCTCGGCTCGGTACCTATCATTTTATTATGGTTATTATTCATCATCCATCATCCCAAGCTTTCATTATTATCTTCAACAGGGGTAAACCATCATACAAACCCTGTCCGCAATATTTCCCCTACCTAGCCGGTCCCATCCAAAAACAAACAAATTATAACATGAAATACCTCTTGAATGCCCATCCTATCCGGAAAGGGTGGTTCTACAAGCAGCCTCATTCAGACGTAACCCAAATCCAAATGTAGGTATCCCTGCGAGAAAGCTCTGCTCTTGATAGCAGAAGTCTAATTGCATAAAGTGCAGCTCTTGTCCATGCTAGCTTGATTTCCATCGATTTAGTTGCATTACCTACACTTAATAGGCAGATATCACGCAACTATCTCTATCTACTCAGAAATTAATTGCACTTTGTACATCTACTCTAGAATTCCTCTCCACTTCTCCCTAAATTAACTGCACTAAATACATCTATTCTCTCTTGGCATGGGAGTCTTACATGTCCAAAAAGCCTGCTGTGCACTACGACACCCAAGGGTCTCGCAATATGTACAGCAAGCTTCTTTCAAGTCCCAAAATGAACTATTAGGCAAACAGACCGGAAATCCAATCCCAGAATTCTACTAGCTTGTCCCAGATGAAGAAACGAACCTCCGTATCCTTCGGCTCTACGGACGAAGCGGATGGTGCCTTATCATCCACAGCATTCTTCACCGCAGCCCCGTCTTTCGCAACGGCATCACCACTACCTGCGTCGACGAAACATAGCGGTGGGAATAACACGCACCACCAATTCTTCCCTAGCCCTTCACCAAGCGTAACGCGAAGTGCTTCGTAATTTCCCGCAGGATAGACTGCTCCTCCATACATTTTGGTTGGAAACGGAACAACTCCTAATTCTACATTGTAGCTATAATTTTTACCGCTGCTCTCTAGCGTATCATTTACTTGTTCTTTAATAGACTGTAGATGAGTGCGAATGATTCGGCGAGCCTCCTCCAAATCTTGAGGGTTCTCCAGTTCACTTACCCAACCGTTCATCTGTTCCACAACTGCATCACGAACACGTCGTTTAACAACTTGATCTGAAACTTCATCCGAATTCGCCAAAATTCTAAGCCGAATGGAATCCTGTGGAATAATACCTTCAGCGACAGCTGTATCTATCTTTTGAGCTTCCCAACACATCACAAGAATCATAAAACTAAAAATGATAAGTGCTACTTTCTTTCTCATCCTTGCCGCTCCCCCTAACAAAACTACTGATGTCTATCAGTATGTCCGTTTAAGAGAAACGTAAACCTATGAATCTAGTAAAGTGAGTATAAAAAGTCTACTATTTAGAATTAAATATCCTGAAACGAGCAGGCAAGATACTAGGAATGTCATCTTCCTCGTCACCATGTATACGAATACTCATCGCGAGTCCGATACTCGCCATGTTAATAACTAGAGAAGTACCACCGTAGCTAATAAACGGTAGCGTGATTCCTGTCAAAGGCATGAGTCCGATAAACATCCCAATATTCTCAAAAATTTGATACAGTAGCATGGCAACAATACCAACGATCATATAAGGTCCACATCGATCCCTACATTCAAGCGCGATTAAAATCAACCTGTGAATCAGTACGAAATACAACAGTAATAATACCGAACTACCGATAAAGCCAAATTCTTCAGCAATGACTACGAAAATCGAATCGGAGTAGGTTAACGGAACACGTTCTGACTGTACCGTCTCCCCTTTCATATATCCTTCCCCGGTCATGCCGCCTGAGGCGATAGCCAGCTTAGCATTCTTAGTATGATAAATCGCCTTAGCTGTTGCTTTCTCTGGCGCTAACCACGGATCAATCCGCTCAATCCAGTGTTCACGTCCGATCTCCACAAAGAAGTTATACACTTCATCATGATATATCTTATATGCACTAATCCCACCGATAAGCGAGCCTATAAATATGGCAGCAGCAATGAGAGCGTGAATATATTTAACATTACCGATCCACAGCATACCTGCCAAAATAACAATATAACTAAGCGCATTTCCTAAATCATTCTGCGCCATAACTGCAGCAAAGGGGATAAACGTAAACAGACCTAAAGGCACAACATCCCGCCAAAATTGCAACTGATTCTTGCGTTTACGAACCAGTATGAATCCTAAAAAAATAATCAGGAACAGTTTAAATAGCTCAGCTGGCTGCAAACTGAGTCCACCCGGGAGCGTTATCCATCCCGTCGCATTATAGTACGTATTCCCGACAAACATAACCACGACTAAAAGTCCGACACCTGCGATATAAATGACGGGGGCATATTTTACAAGTAGCCTAAAATCAATGAGGGAAAGAACTAAAAAAGCCAGAAATCCAACGACATAATACGCAATCATCCGGAGATGATAGCCTTGATACTGAGTATTCTCCGTCGCACTATATAACACCACAATGCTGATTCCCATCAGAAGCAACAATATGATTACAATTGCGATATCGATTTTTTTAAGTTTATTTAGCATATGTCACTTCTTTTTCATAGTATTCTTGTTGGGTAATATTCGTACAGGACCAGAGCAACACGTAAATAGATCTTAAATCATAACCCGATCTTGTTTCTTACTCTCCACAGGAAGAGGAAAATCATCCACTTCTTGGCCATATAACTTAATGCTTAAGACTAGAGCCAGACTAACCATATTAAGAATTAACGAGGTTCCTCCATAACTAATGAAAGGAAGTGTTATTCCTGTTAAAGGCATCAGACCAATGAACATGCCGATATTCTCAAATATTTGATAAAGAAACATCGCAACGATCCCCGTAATAATTAAGGGTCCCGCTCGTTCACGGCACTCCAATGCAATCAGAATCAAACGATAGATCAGAATAAAATACAACAGGATAAGTACTGATATACCTACAAACCCAAATTCTTCACCAACTACGACGATGATAGAGTCTGAATAAGTATAGGGTACCATCGCCGATTGTACCATATCCCCCTTCATGTAACCTTTACCAAACATACCTCCAGATGCAATAGCCAGCTTCGCATTCCTTGTATGATAGGAAGCATCTTCACTAGCTTCACTTGGGAGTAGCCATGGATCAATTCTGTTCAAATAGTGTGCTTTATTGGTTTTTTCAAGTGCAGCGACAATCTCATCGTGATGGGATATATAAGTCTTTACTCCACCATAAAAGGTCAGTGTAACTAAACCCAAAATAATTAATGTATGAGAATACTTAATATTTCCTACCCACAGCATACCAACCAAAATAATTAAGTAAGCAAGTCCATTTCCAATATCATTTTGTTTCATTACTAAAGCAAAAGGGATCAGTGTAACAAGTGCCAACGGTACAATGTCTTTCCAAAAAGAAAGTCCGAGTTTAGATTTCTTCATCAATAACGCGGCTAGAGACAGAATTAATACAATCTTAAATAACTCGGCCGGTTGTAGGTTAAGTCCTATCCCCGGAATCTTTATCCAGCCCTGCGCCCCGTTCAGTTCAGCTCCTATAAATAAAACAACCACCAGGAGTAACATACCAGCCATGAAAATAAACACGTGATACTTAAGGAGTATCCGGTAATCAATCAGGATCACACCGAAAAAGCAGATGAATCCAAGAATATAATAAAATACCATGCGGGTATCAGAACCTTTAAATTTCGGCCAAGCAGCTATTCCGCTATGAATAAGACAGACACTAATCCCCATGAACAACAATAAAATAATAACAATAGACCAATCAATTCTCTTCCATTTACTAATCATGAATGGCTCCTCTTAAAATTTCATCGTTATTCATACGTCAGTTCAATTCGTACGATATCTCTATCGTACACCATCTTAACATACATGAACAAGTTAGCTCACAGATCTGAAGTAAACGAAAAAAACTCCTCGCAAAAGAGCTAGCTGCAAGAGGAGTTTATGGTTCAAAAAATTGCAATACCAAGCACATGTCTATCGATTCCAGCAAAATCGCGAACAGTTATAATCTCCTGCCATATCCCCGTGCTCCGAAGTAGCTCCGCAACAGCTTCTGCTTGACCCATACCAAGTTCAAATCCAATCAGACGGGGCGGTTGTTGCAGCAATCCAAGCTGCTCCATCATCACCCGATAAGGTGCGAGACCATCTGGCCCCCCATCCAATGCTCCACGCGGCTCATAATCACGAACTTCACGCTGAAGCTCTAAGATGTCCGCCGCCGGAATGTACGGCGGGTTAGATACTACGATGTCCAGCGACTCGCCCTTAAACGGTTCAAGCAAATCTCCTTGCTTGAACTCTACATCTAGGCCGAGTCGCCGGACATTGTCCTGCGCCACCGCAAGCGCATCCGGCGAGATATCACTCGCCGCGAGTTGCCATGACGGGCGCAGGTGCGAGAGTGCAGCGGCGATTGCGCCGCTGCCTGTGCCGATGTCGGCGACCCGTGGTGCGCCGCCGGGCCAAAGGCGATCGCCCGCCTTAGCGATCGCCTCAACAAGCAGCTCCGTTTCGGGCCTAGGAATGAGCACAGCCGGCGTGACCCGGAAGGTCAAGCCGTAAAATTCCTGTTCCCCGATAATATACTGCGCTGGCTCACCCGCTGCCTTGCGGCGGATCGCTTCTTCCCACGCATCCTTGCGGTCTTGTGGGAAGGGATCGCGGAGTGCCGCCAAATAAGCGGCGTTCGTAAGCCCAAGCACATGACGGAGCAATAGCTCCGTATTAGATAAGGGCTCACTCACGCCTGCGGCTTCCAAAAAAGAAGAAGCCTCTCTACGGGCTTCTGAAATGTTGAGCGCTCCAGATAGAACATATCCGTCACCGTTCAAAATGTTATTCTCCTTTATCCATCATTTCTGCTTGCTCAGCTAAGGTAAGCGCCGAAACAAACTCCGTAATGTCTCCATTCATCACTTGATCCAATTTATGAAGAGTCAACCCGATCCGATGATCAGTTACGCGGCTCTGCGGGAAGTTATACGTACGGATACGCTCACTGCGGTCTCCTGTACCTACCTTACTCTTCCGTTCACCAGCATATTTTGCTTCCTCTTCCTGACGCATCATATCCGAGATACGTGCACGAAGCACCTGCAAAGCTTTGTCTTTATTGGAGTTCTGTGATTTGCCGTCCTGACACGTTGCCATAATTCCCGTAGGAATATGCGTGACCCGGACAGCTGATTTCGTCGTATTAACGGACTGACCACCCGCACCACTGGAACAGAACGTATCGACACGAATATCTTTATCGTGAATTTCAATATCCAGTTCCTCAGCTTCTGGCATCACGGAGACCGTTGAAGTCGACGTATGAATCCGTCCACCCGATTCAGTAGCTGGAATCCGTTGCACACGGTGTGCGCCACTCTCAAACTTCAGTTTGCTGTAGGCGCCCCGTCCATTAATCATAAAGATAACCTCTTTAAAGCCACCGAGATCACTCTCGTTCGTATCCAAGACATCCACTTTCCAGCCCTGAGTATCAGCAAAACGCGTATACATGCGGTACAAATCAGCCGCAAACAACGCTGCTTCGTCGCCACCAGCAGCCCCACGGATTTCCACAATTACATTCTTATCATCATTCGGATCTTTAGGAAGTAGGAGAACATGGATTTTTTCTTCCAATTCAGCCTGACGTCCAGTCAGATCATCGATTTCCATCTTAACCATTTCGCGCATTTCATCATCTAACTTCTCCGCCTGCATTGCTTTTGCGGCTTCAAGTTCTTCAACAACAGTCTTATATTCAACGAATGCCTCATAAGCAGGTTGTAAGTCCGATTGTTCCTTTGAATAATCTCGCAATTTCTTCGTGTCGTTAGTTACATCCGGATCACAAAGCAACTCACTGAGTTTCTCATAACGTCCAGCTAGGGATTGTAGTCGATCCAACAAGGGAGATCACCTCTCTTTACTTAACATGACAATTTCCTAAAAAAAGCCGTCCCTCCCCATTCAAGCAGGACAAGGATAAACGACTTTTTATTATAGCATACTTTTTAACCTCTGAATAGAAGTTGCAACCCACTATAATATGATTTTTTTCTTGATCGGTTACTACGGTCATATACATCAACAATTAACGCGACCATAAAAAAACAAGCAAGCTCACCGATAACGGCAAGCTTGCATTATATCCTAAAGCTCCGACGTTATCTATACATTGAACCGGAAATGCATAACATCGCCGTCTTGCACGACATAATCTTTACCTTCCAAACGTAGTTGACCACGTTCTTTAGCGACATTCATCGTACCCGCTGCTGCCAAATCCTCAAAAGACACAACCTCGGCACGGATAAATCCACGCTCAAAGTCCGTATGAATCACACCCGCTGCTCCTGGTGCCTTTGTCCCTTTACGAATCGTCCAAGCACGTACTTCTTGCACACCAGCAGTGAAATACGTATATAAGCCAAGCAAACGGTAAGCCGCAGTGATTAGACGGTCAAGACCAGACGCTTCCAAACCTAGCTCCTCTAGGAACATCGCCTTATCTTCGCCTTCCAGCTCAGCAATTTCAGCTTCTACTTTGGCACTAATCGGTACGACTTCAGCATTCTCCGCTGCAGCGAATTCTCTAACTTGTTGTACAAACGGATTGCTATCCGCTTCCGTAACCCCATCCTCGCTTACGTTCGCAGCATATAGAACAGGCTTAAGTGTCAACAAATGTAGATCACGTACAATCGCTTTTTCATCATCCGTAAGTTCTATGCTACGAGCAGGTTGGTCGTTATAAAGCGCCTCTTTAACACGTTCTAGCACTTCTACTTCTTGCGCATATTGCTTGTTGCCGCCCTTCATATTTTTGCGAGAGCGATCAATCTTCTTCTCTACACTGTCCAAATCAGCCAGAATCAATTCGAGATTGATCGTCTGAATGTCGCTGATCGGATTGATTTTACCATCAACGTGGGTAATATTCTCGTCTTCGAAACAACGTACAACGTGTACGATGGCATCAACTTCACGGATATGGGCCAAAAATTTGTTACCCAATCCTTCCCCTTTACTTGCGCCACGCACGAGTCCAGCAATATCAACAAATTCAAATGCAGTAGGTACCGTACGATTCGGAACAACAAGCTCCGTCAATTTATCAAGGCGCTCATCTGGAACCTCTACTACACCGACATTGGGATCAATCGTGCAAAATGGATAGTTCGCGGATTCAGCCCCCGCTTGCGTTATTGCATTAAACAGGGTGGATTTCCCTACATTTGGAAGTCCGACAATTCCCGCTTTTAAAGCCATATCTATGACAACTCCTCATTATTTGTATTGACTCATCTTCTTCAACCATAGTACATATACCCCGTCTATTTTTCAAGGAGGTTCCGCAAATATTCCCATACATTTAAACTTGGAACATTTCAACAGTTGCATATAATACAACTTAATTAGGCCAAGTCACCTAGTGCTTCACTTTAGTTGTACAAGATACATCTAGCCGCTTGAAACCCGGGGTGTGCAACTATGAAACAAAAGAAAGAAGAAGGTGCTTCATGACCGAAGCCCCTTCTACTTATAGCCGTTTAGACATTACGATGTCCGTAATCTCGTAGCCAACTTTCTGATATAACTGAAATGCTCTTTGGTTATGTCCAAACACATGAAGCGAAATTTTATCCACTCCCTGCTGTCTTGCCGCCTCATCTAGAGCAGCCATGGTCGCTTTACCGTAACCCTTACCTTGGTATTGTTCATGAATAAGAATATCGTAGATAAAAGCATTTCGTCCTGTTGGATCTTCGGTGATATTAAACCACAAGTATCCGACCGCAACCTCATGACCTTCTTCTTGCACCCATACCGTATAAAGAAAGGCATCCTTTGTATCCTTACCTTCCGGAAGGTATCTCTCAAACGATTCCTTGGACAGAGTCAATGCCTCGTCTTCACTCCAAGTACCTGCTTCAACCTTATCCTTCGCATAATCTTTCACAGCACCGCTCAAGAACACTTCATATTCATGGTCACTCATTACTTTCAATTGAACCGTAGCCATCTCATCATCCCCCATCAAAGTTCTACTCACGCCGCACAAGTCGCTGGGTGCCACAGAGCGCCGGAATATCCCCGGCGCCGATCCCAAACATGGCGGTGCGCAGCTCGAACTCAACGCGCTCCAAGAGCGCGTCAAGTCGCTCCTCCGAATGCACCGCCGGTTCAAGCAGCGCCCGACCGAATCCGGCCAGGTCCGCACCCAGCGCAAGCGCCTTGGCCGCGTCCACGCCGGTGTTCAGGCCGCCGCTACCGATGACGGCGGCATCAGGAACCGCCGCCCGCACTTCGCGGATACATTCGGCGGTTGGGATCCCCCAATCCGCGAAAGCCTCCGCGGCCACGCGGCGCACAGGATCCGCGCTGCGGAACTTCTCGACTTGACTCCACGACGTTCCGCCCGCTCCTGCTACATCAATAAAGGCTACACCTGCTCCACGTAGCCGTTTCGCCGTCCCTCCGTCGATGCCCCAACCGACTTCTTTAACGCCTACAGGAATAGGCAAGCTACGGCAAATATCTTCAATGCGGGACAGTAACCCGCTGAAAGCTTGGTTACCTTCCGGCTGAAATACTTCCTGCATACTGTTCAAATGCAATACCAGCATGTCCGCTCCGGAAATTTCCACGGCACGCATACAATCGGCGGCTCCAAATCCGTAATTCAGCTGGACTGCGCCCAAATTAGCAATAATCGGAATAGTCGGAGCTTTACGGCGCACTGCAAATGTTGTAGACAATTCATCACGCTCTACTGCCGCTCGAACGGAACCTACACCCATGGCCCAACCACGTCGCTCCGCTGCCTCTGCAAGGCGATCATTAATCATGGCAGCTAGCTCGCTGCCACCCGTCATGGAACTAATTAATAACGGGGTCCGAACAGGTGCACCTAGAAATATGGTGTTCAAACTGATCTCATCAAAGTTCAACTCTGGTAAGGCATTGTGCCGAAATCTATATTTTTCGAACCCTGTGCTGATCCCCTCCGCACCGACTTCTTCCTCCAAACAAAGACGGATGTGTTCCGTTTTGCGTCCCGCTATGTCGTCCACGATACCACTCCTCCTTTTACTTCAAACTGTCAACTTATAGCGATATATAATCTCCAACTCAGGTAGCAATCAACGTATTTATAACAGTGGTGAAAATAAACGTGCCGCAGATTCCATTAATCGAACGATCATTTTTTTCTGCTTAAAGGAATGGATATCTATCAATTTGGTCGAGATCAGATCTCGTTCAAAATCCTTCACAACTTTGGCTACACTATCACTTTGAACAAGCAGTGCGTTTACTTCAAAGTTTAAGTGGAAGCTACGCATGTCCATATTCGCTGTGCCAACTGTAGCAACCTCCCCATCTACAATAAGCAGCTTGGAATGCAGAAACCCCTTCTCGTACTCGTATATCTTAACTCCTGACTCTAACATTGCAGGGAAGTAGGAATGTGACGCCAGAAAAGGTAACCATTTGTCAGGCTTGGCTGGGAATAAAATACGGACATCTAATCCAGCTAGCCCTGCTACTTGTAATGCTGTGAGGATGTCTTCATCCGGGATGAAATATGGCGTTGCAATCCACACTGATTTCTTGGCTGTTGTAATCATCGAGAAGAATATATTCTTGAGTGTCCGGCTCTCATTATCCGGCCCACTCGGGATAATTTGTACCGCCCCACTGCAGCCTTGTTCGAGCTCTGGGGATAGGTACTCAATGTCCATAATCTTTTCACCAGTTACATACTGCCAATCCTGTAGGAAAATGATTTGCAACGATCTAACGGCCTCACCTTTCACCACCATATGCGTATCGCGCCAGAAACCGTAGGTCTTACTACGGCTCAAGTATTCATCCCCTACATTCAAACCACCAATAAATCCCGTATTGCCATCGATCACGACAATCTTACGGTGATTCCGATAATTCACACGGCTGGATAGAGCCAGAAAGCGCACCTGTCCAAAGATACCAACCATAACACCTGCATCCTCTAGTTCTTTAATAAACGATTTAGGCATACCTATGCTACCTACAGCATCGTACATAAATCGCACCTTCACACCTGCACGAGCCTTCTGAATTAAGGTCTTCTGTATTTCTCGACCAATGTCATCCGCACGGTATATGTAATATTCCATATGAATATGATGCTCCGCCATTTTCAATTCTCTCAAGAGCGAAGAGAACGTCTCCTCACCATTCGTTAGGACTCTTGTTCTTGTCGCCATGGAGAACGGTGTACGAGCCGTTCGCTGTGACATTTGCAGTAGTCTTTGCTGACCTGGAGTGAAATTCGATAAATCCCGTGGAAGCTTGCTTCCCATATGGTCAATCATTTCATAGCTCTTACGATCTTCCTCCGCCTTCTTATCAAATTTCCGGCGTTTGAAATAATTTTGACCCAGTAGAAAATAAAATAGAAGTCCAACCACCGGCAACAAAGCAAGTACTAAAATCCAAGCTACGGTGCTTGATGGATTACGATTCTCCATAAAAATAGCGAACCCGATCGTTACTACCGTCAGAGTCTGAAATATACTAATCAGAGTCCCGCCAAAGTGTCCGAAGACGCCGAATCCAAAATAATAAAAGGCAAATAAAATTGCCGCGATTAATAATAATTGTAATCCACGTCTCATACTTATGCTCCTCTTCACTGAGTTGATTCGTAATTGATTATATCTTACATGAATGGCAGGTTTCTTCCTAGCCAAATTATATTCCACATTACAGATTTGCTAACCATCTTAAATTTGTAATATAATCTTCCTGACTAATCGGTCATATTGAGAACTCCTAAGTCAGAAAGGGCGATGAATATCTATTGTCATCTAAGTCAGGGGATAAGAAAAATCTGATATTAAGAACGGCGATGCAGCTATTTGCTGTAAAGGGAGCATCCGCTACATCCATGCAGGAAATCGCCGAAAGCTGTGGGATGTCCAAGGGAAGTCTCTACCTGCAATTTAAGTCGAAAGAGGAATTGGAGAGCAGTGTATTTGATTACTGTTTCGAGCTTCTTCAAGATCATCTTCTTCAGGTGGAACGACAACTTGAATTGAGTCCGAGAGAAAAATTATGTAATCAATTTGAAGTGTTGCTGAATTTGGTTGTTGAACTTCGTGAATTTTTGATGATGCAGATTAAAGATTGGATTACAAATGGTGACCCTAATCGTAAGCATGATTACATAATGAAGCATAATGCTCAGTTACTGCGCTTCAGTAGGGAAAAGCTTATCAGTGTATACAGCTCAGATATATCACCCTATATAGCGGATATCCTTATGCTTGCGCACGGGATGATTACTTCTTACGCCCATTTGTTATTTAATCCTCAGATTTCTATCGAAACGTCTCGGTTAGCGCACCATCTTGTGGATGTCATCGATGTTGTTGCTGCTAGGTTTCTACAGGATTGCCCGAAGCCGCTCATATCAGAGGAGACTTTATCTGGTTTGGGTCAGGAACAGCCTTGCAATGTGCAACCTAAACGCCATCCACTACAGGTACTCAAAGAACTGAAGACCTTATCTGAAAGTCTGATTGTCGATCCATTGGAGAAGAAGCAGGCTATCGAATCACTAGAAATTCTAGAAGACGAAATTATAGCGCTTCGTCCACGCCAAGTCATCATTAATGGCATGCTGGGCAATTTAAGTGCATTCTCCTCCTTAGAAGATTATCTTCTAGAATTAAGAGTTTTATTACAACCCTATTTAAACACACATTAGTTGTGAAAGTTTATCTAATCATCTATTGAAACACAAAAACTAGAGAGTATAAAGAGAGGAGCAGAAATCAACGTATGAAAAACCTGATTCAATTTTCACTTCGCAACAAATTTGCGATCTGGCTTCTGACTATTATCGTCACCGCTGTAGGACTATACAGTGGCTTGACCATGAAACAGGAGACCATCCCGAATATCAATGTCCCTTTTCTTAGTGTAACAGCTATTTATCCCGGTGCAGCACCAGAAGGTGTCGTTCAAGACATCACCAAACCATTAGAGCAGAAGCTGCGTAATGTTGACGGTGTGAAAACATTGACCTCAACCTCAATGGAGAATGCTGCATCATTTTTTGTGGAATTTGATTATGACACCAATCTAGATAATGCTACTGCAGCCCTACGCGAAGCGTTAAATGATGTGAAGCTTCCCGACGGTGCACAGAAACCACAAATTACTAGATTCAGCATGAATTCGATGCCGATCATTTCCCTTAGCTTATCAGATAACAAATCCAGCGATCTGGAGAATTTGACTAGAACCGTTGAGACAGATATCAAACCGCTTCTAGAAGATCAGGAGGGGGTTGCCTCCGTTCAAGTCTCTGGTCAATTTGCTAAGGAAGTTACCTTAAAGTTCGATCAAGCTAAAATGAAGGAGCTTGGCCTTAGCGAAGATACTGTCAAAGGAATCGTACAGGCATCTGCGCTCCGTGTACCACTCGGTCTGTTTGAGATGGAAGAATCTCAGAAAGCGATTGTCGTTGATGGAAACATAACAACTGTTGAAGACTTGCAGAACCTTGCCATTCCAGTTATTCCTAGTTCAACTCAAGGTGCTACCCCAGGAAACGCTGGTAATACAGGCACTTCTGTATCCACAGGAGCACCTGAAGCGCCCACAGGAATGGCGATGGGAATTCCTACGGTAAAGCTTAGCGACATTGCTAAAATCGAAGTTATCGGTCAAGCTGAATCGATCTCCCGTACGAACGGTAAAGAATCGATTGGTATCCAGATTGTAAAATCTAATGATGCCAATACAGTCGACGTCGTTAACCTTGTTAAGGACAAAGTCGAGGAGCTACGACAACAATATCCAAATATTGATTTGACGGTCCTCATGGACCAAGGTAAGCCGATAACGGATTCCGTCAATACCATGTTGTCCAAAGCCGTATTTGGTGCACTATTCGCTGTACTTATTATCATGATCTTCCTACGTAATTTACGTTCAACTATTATCTCGATCATTTCCATCCCATTATCTTTGCTAATCGCCGTTCTCGCACTTAAACAGATGGATATTACGCTTAATATGATGAGCCTTGGGGCAATGACCGTAGCCATAGGTCGGGTTGTCGACGATTCCATTGTCGTCATCGAGAACATCTACCGCCGAATGTCTCTTACTGGTGAGAAGCTAAAGGGAAGTCAGCTAATAGTAGAAGCTACTCGTGAAATGTTCCTTCCGATTATGGCTTCAACGATCGTCACAATTGCCGTGTTTGTACCCCTTGCTTTCGTTAGTGGTATGGTCGGCGAATTATTCAAACCTTTCGCATTGACGATGGTATTCGCACTACTTGCTTCCCTACTGGTGGCTATTACTTTAGTCCCTGCATTAGCACATACATTATTCCGCAACGGACTGAATAAGAAACATGATCACGATAAGAAACCAAAGGGTCTTGCTCGCGTATATCAACGAGCACTTAACTGGTCTCTCTCTCATAAACTGATTACTTTTGGCTCCGCTGTCGTTCTGTTAGTCGGAAGCTTGTTCCTATATCCTCTCGTTGGTGTTAGCTTCCTGCCTGATCAAAGTGACAAGTACGTTATGCTTACGTATTCTCCTGCACCCGGGGATCGCTTAGAAGACGTAGAACAAAATATGCTTAAGGCAGAAAAATATATTTTGGATCAACCTGATGTCGAGAAAATGCAATATTCCGTTGGAGGAAGCAGCCCGATGGGGATAGGTTCTTCTAACTCAGCACTCTTCTATATTTCTTATAACGAAGACACAAAGAAATTTAACACAGTCAAAGAAGAACTCGTTAACGGTTTGAAAGCGCAAGTAGACAAGGGAACTTGGGGCGACATGTCCGAATTGATGTCAGGAGGATTAGGTGGCAGTTCGCTCAGCGTAAACGTGTTCGGCGACAGCCTGGAGGATATCAAACCTGTATCCGAGCAAATCCTCAAATGGATTGAAGCTGATACTGACAAATTCGAGAAAGGCTCCACCAGTCTCGCTGAAGCCTATGGTCAATATACACTAGTTGCAGATCAACAGAAATTAAGCTCACTTGGTTTGACTGCTGGACAGCTCGCTATGAAGCTAAGTCCATTACATGAACGTCCCGTTCTAACAGAAGTATCCGTCGACGGGAAAGATCACAAGGTATATATTGAAACGGACTCCAACACTTATTCAAGTATTTCAGAGATCGAGAATGAAACCATAACGTCTCCTCTAGGCATACAAGTACCAATTAAAGAAGTTGCGAAGGTTGAGAAAGGTAGCTCTCCAGATTCAATCATGCGCATTAACGGTAAAATGGTCGTAGAAGTAAGTGCAAAAATCACATCCAACGATGTGAATAGCGCTTCTAGCAGTCTGCAAGACAAGATCGACAAAATGGATAAACCTGATGGAGTAACGGTTAAATTCGGTGGTGTCACCGAGCAAATTAACGATACTTTCGGGCAGTTAGGTCTTGCCATGGCAGCAGCCATAGCGGTTGTCTACTTTGTTCTTGTTGTCACTTTTGGTGGAGGCTTGGCACCATTCGCCATCCTATTCTCATTACCGTTCATTGTTATCGGTACAATGATAGCATTACTAATTGCTGGCGAAACATTAAATGTATCTGCACTCATGGGTGTTCTCATGCTCATAGGGATTGTCGTCACCAATGCCATCGTGCTGATCGACCGCGTTATTCACAAGGAGCGCGAAGGATTATCTACGCGCGAAGCCTTGCTGGAGGCAGGCGCAACACGTCTTCGCCCAATTCTCATGACGGCGCTCGCCACTATTGGCGCACTATTACCGCTTGTCATGGGACTAGAGAACAGCGCCGGAATCATTTCACGTGGACTGGGTATTACCGTTATCGGTGGGCTCATAAGTTCAACCCTGTTAACACTCGTCATTGTTCCGGTAGTTTACGAATTCTTGATGAAATTAAGCCGCCGCGGAAAAACTTCGCAAAAGGCAAATTAATAAGAAAACCTAAAAAAGGGACTATCCATGGGATAGTCCCTTTTGCATCGCTAACTCAAACAGTTATCACTTCACTACAAAACCATCTAGCTCTTGCTCTAGTCTTGTTCAAATCACTACAGCAAAACTCTCCCGCCAAGCTTGAAGTTGCTTCAAATCCTGAGCCAAAAACTCCTTAATCAACAGTGCCAACCCTGTATACAATGGACTAGTTGTATTAGCCGCTAAATCGTCAGAAAATTGAGGTGTCCATTTCAGTAGATGAGATTCAAGGAACACGATCTGAGTATCCACCAGCTCAAGACAGCTTTGAGGTAAATTCCCCTTATTTAGCATTCCTTCTGCCAACACCGCCATAAACTCCAACTCTAGCGCAATATGGTCATCGCGTTCACCGTTCAGTTTATTAAAAACTACACCGCTCTGCGCATAAATCGTTCCGATCTCCGAGATACAAGCAAATGCGTCTGCACCTTCTGTTCTTGCTCGGTAGACCGCTTCACACGAGGCTAGCTTCGCATTATGTCCCATAAAAAGACGTTCAAATTCTTCCGCTTCTGCATAACACACCTTACGGAAATCCTCTTCAGCAATACTCGCTAAATAGGACTTCAATAATCTACCGCCTTCGCTTATTGGAATAGCATCTCTCAGCTCAACCACGCCGCGCCATTGTGCAATCAAAGACATACGTGGCGGACGGCCTAAAAAGTCCATCAGCAATTGGTATACCCATCCTCTTAAATCCAACCAACGAACTTGCTCAGTAGCTGTCTCAACAGGATTATTGATCAACATGGTCATCTTCGTCATCTCCCTGATTATTTATATCTAGTATGGTGAAGCAGTAGAACTTAGAATTGCTGCTGTATTACAAAAAAAAGATGATCCCCCTCATGTCGGAAATCATCTAATCCATATACCCGACACATGATTAAGGGGAACCATATATCGCTAATTACATTGTATCTCAAAATGAAAGCGCTTTATGTGATATATTTGACAAATTAACTAACTATTTGTACCCAAGCACCCACATTGTAATATAAGATTTTAACCAATTAAGAGCATGGTTTGATTAGATTCGGGGCTATAAGCCAAGCTTTTTGCAGAATTGTTGCTAAATTTGAAAAAAGATCGTTTGTATCCCCTTTCATCTCTGTGTTACATTTGGAACAGAATTACTTCATGATGACATGGACACGGTCGGAAAGGAATGGAGCGTTTGCAGAATAATACGAAGAAGTCTTCCTCTTCTTTACTGCCTTTAGGGCTACTAAACTTTTTCATTTACGGCACGATGGTCATATTCGCAGCATTCTTCCAATTATATTTACAGGATATCGGTTTGGACAAGCTAGAGATTGGTAGCCTAATGGCGATTGGACCCATCGTCTCTTTACTAGCCCATCCGTTCTGGAGATATTGGAGTGACCGAGAAGGAAATTTAAGAAATACTTTATTAATTATCATGATCGGTCTATTAATTACGATTCAGTTTGTTTTCAAGGTAAATACATTCCATATGCTGTACTTCAGCATGATTTTACTTTATTTTTTCCAAAGCCCCTTGCTCTCGCAAACCAACAGTCTCATTCTTGGGTATGTTGAAGGAGCTGAACAGAAATTTAAAATGTACCGTTTATGGGGTTCCTTAGGTTGGACCTTTGTAGCTTTGGCCGCTGGACCTATCATTGACTCCGTAGGACACTATGGAATCTCTCTCCTTTTTAGTGTCATGCTGATCATTGCAATTGGTTCTACGCTGCTCCTACCGAGCATCAAACATACAACGAGTACCCCTTGGTTAAAAACCACGGATATTCGGCGGACCCTACATAACCGGTACTTCATAGCTTTCATCATTTTTGGAATGTTCGTTTCCATCCCCAATGCAATCAATTCCACTTTTATGCCGCTATTTATTAGCGATCTGGGTGGTTCCCGATTACATGTTGGTGGTGCTATCTTCTTGTCCACTCTATTCGAAGCCGGTGCGTTTACGCTATTACATCGTTTCCTTAAGCAGAAGATCACCTACCTCATGGGCTGTATTACCCTGGTAAGTCTACTGTTCGCTTTCCGATGGTCTCTGATGTCTGTGGCTACCACACCAATGCAGATTATCTTAATTCAAGTATTGCATTCCGTTACATTTGGTGGTTTCTTCTATGTGGGGACACGGTTAACCGCATTATTCCTGCCCAGACCGATCCGCTCTTCAGGACAAGCTGTCTTCGCATTTGCCCTCAGTGGATTAGCAGGAGTCTTTGCCGGATTTATTGGGGGTTGGATATTCCAGAACTTCGGCGCTGTTATCATGTACAAAACAGGAATGATATTAACGCTATGTGGTGTAGGAGGATTTGGTGCGATGTGGTACCGAATTTATAAGAATGGTTATTCGCCTAACATTACGCATAAAGAACCATAATCGACGAAACATTAGCCCAGGCTCTTGAAAGGAGACTGGGCTTTTTTGTTGCGATGAATAAATTATTTATTTACCTGCGTTTTCCGATATTGCTTATTCGCTTTTAATGCAAAGATCAAATATAAAACAATAAGAACAGGGAAGAAGGCCCATAAATATCCTCTTATAATGACAAATGGTGTTTCAAAGAGAAATGATCTCCAAAAATGAACTCCAACTTTATCCCATAAACCAGGTGTATAATACAATAATTTCGGATTCAGCAGAGCTTTGCCATCGATCGTATTCGTTGAAACTAGTGCCACAAAAATAGGAATGAAGCAAGTGGCTAACGCGAGCCACATTTGCGATAATCTTTGATATCGACCGGCCTTGGAGTCAGCATCCGAGAAAATATCTTCACTTCCGTTCTCATTTATTTTTCTGAAATATTGAGCTCCCGAATTTTTTGTTCCTGCAATATGCTCCCAACCACTATCTTCAAAAAGAGTACAGTAATCCACAAAGTCTTCCTGTTTTTTAAATGTACGGTAATCGATTTTAATCGTCGTATTGTCAGGATTTGCGGATTGAAATCGATACAAGCTGGAACTCGATTTCTTTACTAGTTGATAACCTTGCTTGGCCATCTCATTAAGCCATTGTTCCTCTTTCTCGAAATTAATGAAACATTTATACTTCTTCACGGTTCTTCCCCTCCAATCCTCATCCCAAAATATCTTTCGTAACCTCAATCATGTGATTCATTCTGGCAACGTCGAGCCGTAGTATTTCTTTGCCTTTCTCTGTAATGACATAAACTTTGCGCCGGGAATCTTCACTTCGGATAGGCTGTATTAATTTTTGCTTCACTAGGTTTTCAATTGCTCCATAAAGCGTACCTGCCGCCATTCTTACCTGCCCGGCGCTTAGTTCCTCCACCTTTTGCATAATCAAATATCCGTGAGCTGGCTCCATTAAAGCTAAAAGAATATAATAAACGGTTTCTGTCAGTGGTAAATTTTTATCTCTGGTCATGCCCAACCTCCTTATGTACTCAGTCTCGCTTTATAAAGTTGTACTGTATAGTTATACTATATACAGTTTGACTGTATATAGCAACAAAAAAATTATCCCTTAACTCTTCAAATCGAAGGAGTAAGGGATAACCTCGTTTAATCTATTTATTTTGCCAATTGGAATGAACTCTTCAGCGAGACAATCAAGTTGAATACGGGATGCCCTGGGGTCGAATATTTGGAATCAACATTGAAGTAGCCATGCCGGAAAAATTGGAACTTATCCTGTGGCTCCACGTCCTTCATTCCCGGTTCAACAAACCCTTGCACAATTTTCAAGGAATCAGGGTTGATCAAATCCATGAACGTCTTCTCTTCGAGATTATCTTCTTCCGTTTCCTCCAGAATGATCGGTTCATACAACCGGAACTCAGCAGGCACGGCTTGACTTGCCTCAACCCAGTGGATGGTTCCTTTCACCTTACGGCCTGTAAATCCACTGCCACTCTTCGTTTCAGGATCGTAAGTACAATGGATCTCAGTCACATTACCTTCCGCATCCTTAATAACATCATTACATTTGATGAAATAAGCATTCTTTAGACGAACCTCGTTACCAGGGAACAACCGGAAATATTTATTCGGTGGATTCTCCATGAAATCTTCACGCTCAATATAAATTTCGCGAGAGAATGGAATTTGCCGATTCCCCATCTCTGGGTTCTCAGTATTATTCTCCGCTTCAAGCAACTCGGTTTGTCCTTCCGGATAGTTGGTGATGACCACTTTGAGCGGGTCGAGTACCGCCATCGTGCGTGGAGCTTTCAATTTGAGATCCTCGCGAATGAAATGCTCCAGCATCTTCAGATCGATGGAACCGTAGGCTTTGGAAATACCCGTTTCAAAGATAAAGGCTTTGATCGCCTCTGGCGTGTATCCACGACGGCGAAGGCCTGAGATCGTTGGCATCCGAGGATCATCCCAGCCATCCACGACACGTTCGTCAACAAGCTTTTTCAGCTTTCGCTTACTCGTAACCGTTTGTAGTAGGTTTAATCTGCCGAACTCATATTGATGCGGTACACTCGGCATCTCTGTTTCAGCGATTACCCAGTCATAAAATGGACGTTGGTCCTCAAACTCAGTGGAGCAGAGCGAGTGAGTCACGCCCTCAATGGCATCCTCCAGCGGATGCGCAAAGGTATACATGGGGTAAATGCACCATTTGTCACCGGTATTATGATGCGTCGAATGGAGTATCCGGTAGATAACTGGATCACGAAGATTAATATTCGGAGAAGCCATATCGATCTTAGCACGAAGCACTTTCTCGCCATCTTCGAACTCTCCAGCACGCATCCGAGCAAACAAATCTAAATTCTCTTCAATCGTCCGATCGCGATATGGGCTGTTCTGTCCTGGTTCTGTCAATGTCCCACGCGTCTCACGAATTTGATCCGCACTTAGGTCATCTACAAAAGCTTTGCCCTTCTTAATTAAAATGACAGCACGCTCATACATTTCCTCGAAATAATCTGAGGCAAAACGCAACTCTTCCCAATCAAATCCCAGCCATTTCACATCTTCTTTGATGGAATTAACGTATTCTATATCTTCCTTTGCTGGGTTCGTATCGTCAAAACGCAGATTCGTCTTACCACCAAACTCATCAGCCAGCGAAAAATTAATCCAGATCGCTTTGGCATGTCCGATATGCAGGTAGCCGTTAGGTTCTGGTGGAAAACGTGTAACCACAGTCTGAACTTTGCCGCTTTCTAAATCTTCAGTAATAATATTTTTAATAAAGTTAGGAGGTGTAGTGTTATGCTCCATGGGTATCAACCTTTCCATTCATTGAATATCTGCTATGTTTCCCGATTTTTCTTCTTATAAATATACCGATATCTTCACAATAGTTCAATGCCCGTTAATCGTTGGTACAAGTATACGTTAAAAAGTCAGGTTTTCAGCACCGAGAAGGTTGGATGAAGCTAGGGACTGAGGAGCGGAGCGTAGGCAAAACCTACGTGAGCACCGGAAGGCCCAGCTGAGTTCAAGATTCGATGTCGAATCTACTTCCTGTTATACTTCGTGACCAAAAGATGACTTTTTAACAACCACATCAAGTAATCGGACACCACATGAGGATATCGTCGATATACTGACCATCCAAATAAAACTCCCTTACAAGTCGACCTTGCTCCTGAAATCCACAGCTTTTATAAAAAACAACTGCTCCAGGATTTGTAGCTAATACACGAAGGGATAGTTTACATATCCCCTGTTCAGCAGCCATTATTTTGACGGCTTCCATCAATTTGCGACCTATGCCTTGCCTCTGATAAGAGGGATGAATGGCAATATTGAGGTCATATACATGACTGTTACTTGGTAACGGTGTCGGAGGGTCAAACCCCAAATATCCGCATATATCGTCGCCAATCCCAGCTACAAGTTGGCTCCCTGGTGGGCATTTCTGCAAATAATGCTCCCTAGAATTCCAGACAATCTGCGCAGGAGTAGAATGCTTGTCCCAACAGAGTGCGTCAAGCTCCATGAGCGCAGCCGCATCGCGGATTTCTGATAATCTAATCCACACTTGGTCTGACATGATGCTCGCCACCATCCTTCCTATCGATCCATCTTTACTGCCCTCCATTATACACCTGATTGACCCTGTCATACATCAGATCGTACGGAAAGCGGTATATCTCCAACATGATTACTGCCCCGATTTACGAATGAGTGGACAATGAATGATCCCACTGAAAGTACCGCGATAAAGACAGCTAAACCTGCTACAGGAACCAGTCCATTCCAGTCAAATAACATTCCCATTGTATAGGGACCAACCACTCTACCTGCCGATCCTATGCCACCAACCACTCCCAGATAGAAGGGGGCTGATTTCCCGGTCCGCTCCGCTATGAAGGAAGGTATCGCCGGGGAGATGAGCATTTCTCCAAATGTAATGAGAACCATCGCGAATATAAAACTTGGATATGTATGAAAACAAAGAATCGTAATATAACCTAAAAGATAAAATATGGCACTAGCCGTCATTTGCGATTCTGCGGAGCCTGTAAAGGTACGTTTCAACCATAGAATGAACGGTTGCCCAACGAAAATGAGCACCCCATTTAACGTCCACAATATACTATAATTCCACTCCGGCATACCCTTCAGAATCGTAAAGGGAGATACTCCATTATTCCATACACTATTACCTAGCCAGATGCAGAAAGATCCTAGACCCATAAACAAATATATTTTATATTGACCAAGTAGTTTCCACGCCTTTATATCCTCTGATGAATTTTTACGTTTTTCCAAATTCAGCTCACCCTGATTCTGCTGAATCTTATTCAAATAAACCAAGAAGAACAGCGCAAACACTGCTGAGATCGAGCCATTTATAATAAAGCTGAGGTTATACGAAATACTGGCCAGAAACCCGCTGACCGCAGTCCCGATTGCCACACCAATATTGTTAGCCACGTATACCACATTAAATAATTCTTCCCGACGTTCTACGAAACGGAATCCAATAAAAGCCTGAATTGCAGGCATCGACAATGAGTTGAAAAAACCAACCAATCCCATAAAAAACATAAATACATACCAATGTCCGCTGACGTAAGGTAGAGTGAGTAGAGATACAGCGCTCATACCTAACGCACCAACAATCAGCCTCTTCACTCCTACGCGATGATAGAGTGCCCCTCCAAGCAATTGCCCGAAAATACCACCCAGCGACATTACCAGGATTACAAGTCCGGCATCCGTCACTGTTCGGCCCAACTCTTTGAATACAAACATCGTGATTAAAGGCCACATCAAAGAGCCCCCGGCTGAATTCACTAGACTCGCAACCAGAAATACTTTGACTTCACGTGGATAGGATTGTAGCCATTTCATATTTATCTCTCTCCCCCCGTTAGATGCAACGGATAGCACTTTATAATGTCAAAAAAGGGGCCTATGTAAGGCCCCCATAACGTGTATATAACCGTAATTGCTGAATATACATGCTGCCCAGATTATGATAGTATCCCTTAAAAAAGAAGTCTAGGCAAGTACTTTTAGCACCGCTTTACATCAACAAAAGTAGAGAAAAAAATCCTCCCTGCGCTGAGTCTAGCTCTTGGCAGGAAGGACTATATATACCAAAGTCTTGTTACTTTGTTACGGATGTTGTTGCATTTCCATGTTGATCAGCCGTTTTATCAGATGCAGCATCTTTCAAGTAGGCTGTCCAGTAAGCTCCTGCTACAAATATCCCTCCGCCCACTAAATTGCCGAGCCAGACCGGAACGAAATTTCTCAAATAATCGCCCCAAGAGAAGTAACCTTCAAAGATCGCCGCTGGAATAAGGAACATATTAGCCACGACGTGCTGAAAGCCAATAGCAACGAATGCCATCGTCGGAAACCAAATTCCAAGAATTTTTCCGCTCATGTTGTCAGCCCCGTAGGATAACCATACTGCCAAAGCTACCAACCAGTTACAGCCAATACCTGAAATGAAGGCTTGAAGAAAGCTGTCATCCAGCTTATGGCCTGCCATATCAACTAGTTTATCTAAATAAGCTCCACTTGAAGTCAAGCCAACGACATGCCCAAAGAAGTACGCTACAAACAATGCTCCAACAAAATTGCTGATGGTAATCAGCACGATATTTTTAAACATCTCACCTGTTGTAATTTTCTTACTCATACGTGCTAACGGAACTGCCATCATATTACCTGTTAACAGTTCGCCACCAGCTAGCAGTACCATGATCAAGCCCACCGGGAACACAGCCGCACCGATAAAGCTTGCTATACTTCCCCATTCTTTAGGAGCACTACTGATAACTCGAATATCTAGCAAAAACCCAAGAGCAATAAAGGCCCCACCTAGGAATCCTAAAATTAAAACCGTTAACAGCGGGTTGTGCGCCTTCTTTACCCCATTTTCCACGGTGATCGCAGCAATCTGCTGAGGTTTGTAATAAGCCATGGTCCAATCTCCTTTTTGCCGAATGTCTATTTAATAGTATATTATAATCTCAAATATGATTGTATCGCGGTAGACATCGCCCGAAAAGTAACAAAGATCACGTTAACGCTTTCATTTAAGTGAATTAATTCACATCAATTACACATAAATCAACTTATTACATCGTGATGAACCTCAACTAACATCACACGGCCAGCTGTACTATTTGCTCTTTACAGTTGGCCGATGATCGTTAGTTCACCATAAACATTAGTTAAGCATGTGACACTTCACGCGATGGCACCGCTGGCAATGCTCCAAGACCTGCGCTATTCAAGAAATTCCATGGTTTGTTATAATGCGGTTGGAAGAAGAAATCGACAAATGCAAGCTCCTCCATCTTCATTTTATTCTGAATACAAACTGAGATCGTATTGATTGATTGCGTCAAATCCACCTTAGACATGATTTGTGCACCAAGTATTACTCTCGTGTCTTTCTCATACACTACCTTTAGCATGAGCGACTCGTGTGTCGGCATAAACTCAGGACGATAATGATCATTTATAAGTACGGCTTCTGCCTGTATCCCTGCAAGGGCTGCGGCTGTTTCCGTCATTCCAGTACCAGCGATGTTGTCTTCATAAATTTTAATTCCGGATGTGCCTTGAGTTCCCATATATTTTATCGTCGGGGATACCAAATTTCGAGCTACCAGTGTCCCCATACGAACCGCATTTGTAGCCAGTGGGATATAAGCATTCTTCCCCGTAGGATTATAGCGTATAGCACAGCTATCCCCAGCAGCATATACATCACGCTGACTAGTCTGCATATATTCGTTGACAATAATCGCCCCATTGTCCATCATCTCAACTTGTCCCTTTAGCAGCTCAGTATTCGGACGGAAACCGATACAAAGGATAACAAGATCGGCTTCGTATTGACCTTGATCAGTAATGACCTTACCTACTTTACCATCTGCTCCTTCAAATCGTGTTACTTTCTCCCCAAGTGCTAACGCAATGCCGTGATCACGTAAAGAGGCTTCAATCTTATCCGTATATTCAGGATCTAAATATTTACTAAGAATTCGATCCTCTGCGTCAATTAATGTGACTTGTTTACCATTCATTTGGAATGCTTCCACTAATTCTATGCCGATATAACCAGCACCAACAACAACAATATTACGTGCATTTTGTGCCTTCTCAATGATCGTATTAGAGTGATTAAAATTCTTGGAGAGTACAATGTTCTCTAATTCAATTCCTTCAAATTTCGGTATAATAGGCCAAGATCCTGTCGTAACAATTAGCTTGTCGAACGTCTCCTCCAATTCCTCACCTGTTTGTAGGTTACGTGCAGTAAGAGTTTTTAGAGAAGTGTTCACCGAGGTTACCTCATGCTGCATCTTCGTTGTTACTCCTAGTTCCGCAAGCTGCTGAGGGGAAGAATAGAATAGTCCGCTAGCATCTTCAACTACACCACCAACATATAACGCAATTCCACAAGACAAAAAAGATATATTATCATTTCGTTCATACACTGTAATTTCTGCCTCGGGGTACAATTTAGCTGTGTTTACAATAGCGGCAGTGCCTGCGTGAGTACATCCAATAACTGCTACTTTCATCATTTCATCCTCCTCTAAGATCCCTCAGTTACAGGGTCATGATGCCAAAAAATTATATTGTGAAATCGTTCACTTTGAAGCGTGTAGCAATGTGAAAAAAATCACCTTATATATGTATTATAATGTGATATTTATCACATTGCAAGAAAACGAGCACAGTTGGCAAAATGTTCATATGAAAAAGGCCACTTCCATTTGGAAGCAGCCTTTTACTGGATTATCATTTCATTAATTGCCAGACACCGGTACGGCATCATAATATTCTTCTAAAGTAATTCCTCTTTCAGCGATACTCGCCGCGATTTCTTTACCTACATAACGTAGATGCCACGGTTCATACTTGTAGCCTGTGATAGACTCTTGTCCATCCGGATAACGGATGATGAATCCATACTCCGTTGCGTGATCAGCAAGCCAATTGGCTTCCTTCGTACCGCCAAAACAATCCTCTGCCGCACATTTCCCATCACTACCTGATACGTCGATGGCGAGTCCCGTTTCATGTTCACTATGACCTGGTACAGCGCTGTAAGTTTTGGCTTTCTCTTCTCCGTCCCTCGCCACATATTGATTAAACAGTGTTGTCTGTCTACTATGGGAGCGATAAGCTGAAACACCAGCTAGATAGACGCCATCTTCCTCCGCGCCAGCAAACATTTCCTCCAGAGCCTTTGCAGCTTCTTTACGCATCATACGTTTCTCGATCTTCTCTTTAAAGGTAAACCTTACGTCTGGATATACCAAATCTGTAGGGTCGTAGTCATCCGGTAGGGCAAACTCCTTGTTCACCAACACCGCTATACTCTCAGGGTCAGTTGCCTCTGTTAGATCGGGTTCCTTATTCACATCAGGTGCCGAGGTCTGCTCCCCTGAAGAGGAATTACCATTTTGACCAGGAGTTGTGTTCGTTCCATCATTCTCTCCATTCTCAGGAGTAACGACATTTCCTTCACCCGTATCACCGGATTCACTCACATTTGTGCCGTTCACAGGTTGCGTCGAATTCTCATTCTTCTTACCACATCCAGCTAACAAAACAACCGCTACTAAAAGAATCAGGACCGTAGTTAGTGGCTTCAATCCCGCTCCCTTAACACCAGGTGCTTGAATCATCTTTCCTTTCTTTCTCCACAACAAGTTAATCCATTTGCTCAAGGTCGGTTCCCCCCTAGTTTCTCACCCTAAGCCACACATGTAACTTCTGGTTTTGTTCTATATATCCTTATATTCAATTAACGTCCGTTACGGCCTCCGCGCTCATTTCCACCATTGCGTCCACTACCTTGTCCACGTCCTGCGGAACCCGTTGATCCACCTTGACCGCCACGTTTGGCACCATCTGGTCTACTTTGTCCACGTCTTGCTTCACCTTGACCAACAGGGCCACGGCCTTCGCTACTACGACCTATACGGCTCTCGCCACCACGACCACCGCTACGACCTCCACTCCGTCCTTCGCCGCGTGTTCCCGCAGTGGATGAGCTGGAATTGCGCCGTCCACGAGAGTTGTCGTTACCTCCACGTCTGGATCTCTCCCGACCTGCTGGCTCACTCTTCGTCCGGCCTCCAGATCTATTACCCTCGCGAGTTCCAGCCGAAGCACTTCCTGTACGTTCTACATTCGTGCCGTTAAGGCTACCCCCTTGTCGCTCTAACCGCAGAGAAATTCCGCGCTCAATATTCCGTAGTGCTTCAATGTCCCGCGGAGAAGCAAATGTGACGGCAATACCCTTCTCCCCAGCGCGACCTGTTCGGCCAATCCTGTGAATATAACTATCCGCATCCTGCGGAATATCGTAATTGAATACATGAGTCACACCCTCAACATCGATACCCCGGGCAGCAACATCCGTCGCGACTAACAATTCCAACTTCGCTTCACGGAAAGCGCGCATAACCTGCTCACGCTTGGACTGTGATAAATCACCGTGCAGCTCGTCAGAAGCAAAACCAGCTTCCTGCAGCGCTTCATTAAGCACACTGGCCCGTCGCTTAGTCCGGCAGAATATAACGGCCAAATAAGGACGGTTACTGCGGATCATTTCGATAAGCGCTTGTTGTTTTCCCCGATCTGTCGTTTCAACAACAATTTGCTTAATACTATCCAGCGTTACACGAGACGTCTCGGCGATACGAATATCCTTCGGCTGATCCATATAGGTCTTCGCCAATCTCTTCACGTTATCTGGCATCGTTGCAGAGAATAACATCGTTTGACGATTTCTTGGTATCATACGGATAATACTTTCTACTTCTGCCAAAAAGCCCATATGCAGCATTTGATCGGCTTCATCCAATACCAACATTTTGATAGAACCTAGTGTAAGTGACCCGCGACGTAAATGATCCAGCAAACGGCCCGGTGTACCAATGACTAATTGCGTACCATTCTTCAGCTTACGAAGTTGTCTTTCTACATCCTGTCCTCCGTATGCAGCTAGGATAGACAGACCCTCTTTGGCATTCGTCAGCTTACGTGCCTCAGCCGTAATTTGAATTGCCAGCTCGCGTGTAGGCGTAATAATCATAGCTTGTGCGTCTTTACGATCCACACGGATCTTCTCAATGATAGGCAACAAGAATGCCAAAGTCTTACCTGTTCCCGTTTGAGCTTGGGCGATAACATCCTCACCCGACAGCAAAGCTGGAATAGCGGCCTCTTGGACCGGCGTAGGCTTTACGATGCCTTGTTTCTGTAATATATCAAGTAGGGCGGGGGAAAGGCCCCATTGGTTAAATGTTGTCAAAAGTACTCACCTCATATTTTGATAGATACGACTACTCGCATCTTCGTGCGCCTTTGTCCGTTAAAGAACGTGTTCAAAAAGTTAGATTGTCAGCACCAGAGTCTATGCTTTCGAAGTTGCGTTTTTTCAAAACGCTCGAGAAGGTTGAATGAAGATAGGGACTGAGGAGCAGAGCGTAGGCAAAACCTACGTGAGCACCTCAAATGTTTCCGCAGGAAACATACGACGAAATCGTATGCTAGGCCCGGCTGAATTCAAGATTCGATGTCGATAACACTCCATGATTTACTTCGTGATCAAAAGATGACTTTTTGAACTACCTCTTAAAAAAGAATGGTCGAACAAACAGGACCTCCCCTATTGTAACAGAGATTGCCCTGAAATACTTTGTAGCGTTGTAGAATGATACCGGTAATCTAGTTAAAACCTTCCCGACTTGTATATCGAATACAGCAACCAGATAACCATAAACGTAGCTACAACAAACCCAATTTCAATGGCAGGGAAGTCCCATAATAGAGTAGGCCTTCGTGTTAGTGAAGAGCCCACAATCAAACCAACCATAATAATACTAAAGGCTAAAAGTACGATGCTAAAAGATAACCGATTCCCGATCTGGTCCATTTTCCTCAGAATATGTTCCAATTCAGGTACATCCATCTCCACCTTAACTTTGCCTTTACTAAGTAGATTGGATAATCTCCTTGCTTGATGCGGTAGCTCGCTTATAGATTCCGCAAATTCACTGGCACCACTAAGTAGCTTTTTGTTGATTCGACTTGCACTATACTTCTCCCGAAGAAGCTTGCGACCAAAAGGCTCAGCCAGATCAAGGATTCGCAGCTGCGGATCTAAACTTAGTGCGACCCCTTCTACTGTCAGTAGTGCCTTTGCCAGCAGGAGTAAATCCGGTGGTAAGATAATACCATGTTGCTGAGCAGTAGCGAACAGATCCTGCAGCGCTTCACCGATGCGAATCTCGGAGAATGGAAGATCGTAATATTGATCATGCAATCGTTCGAGGTCCATCCTCAGTCCCGCTTCGTCCTCGTTGTCGCCAAGCAATCCCATTCGTTGAATTGCTCGTACCATCCCACTTGTATTACGCTGCATTAGCGAAATAACAAGTGAAGCGAGGTGGTCCTTCATTTTTGAATTCAACCGTCCGACCATTCCAAAATCAATAAACGCTAAATCACCGCTTGGTGTAACTAACAAATTACCAGGGTGTGGGTCCGCATGGAACACCCCTCCGATAAATATCTGCCGAAGCATGGCGTTAACAAGCCTCTCGGCAATTTCCTTAGGATCAACCTGTTTATACTCTTGCTCTTCGGAAAGTCGTTTCAAATGAATTCCTTCCACAAAGTCCATCGTCAATACTTTGGATGAAGTACAGTACCAATGAATACTAGGAATATAAATCCCCTTACTATCGTGTAGCTGTCTGCGAATTTTCTCCGTATTCCGGCCTTCATTACTATAATCAAGTTCCGCTATAATTGACTTGGAGAATTCATCGACCATCGCAGGAATTTGATATCGAACGATCCACGGCCAATGTTTCTGCGCCATGCTAGTCAAATGTTTGAGAATATTCAAGTCCTGCTGAATCAGGGCTGCAACACCTGGGCGCTGAACCTTAATTGCCACCACTTCACCGGTTAGCAGTGTTGCCTTATGAACCTGCCCAAGCGAAGCGGCAGCCAAAGGTATTTCTTCGAACTTTTCAAGCAGTTCATCTATCGGAATATCAAGCTCACTCTCTAGAATCTTAATGGCTTCTTGTGCCGAAAAAGGCGGCACTTGATCTTGTAACTTAACAAGTTCGGAGATGATATCCGCCGGAAGTAGGTCCGTACGGGTGCTAGCTAGCTGTCCCACTTTAACAAAAGTAGGCCCAAGTTCTTCAAGCACAAGACGAATTCGTACAGCTAACGTTAAACTCTCATGTTCACTTTTCCTCATCCGGTGGAACGGGGCTGACAATAGTTTCGTTAATCCAATTCCCTCCACAATATAACCAAAGCCATGGCGCCCTAGCGCCATGGCAATTTCCCGATAACGGCCGGTTTGCCGAACAAAGTTGCCCATGGCTTACGGCTGCTGGAGTTCAGCTACTTTGATTTCTAATTCAGCAACGCGCCTTGCGAGCTCCTCGACTTCTTTGGCAGAGGCAAGTCCCATATGCTGAAGCGTAGATTGGACCTGTTCATTCACCAATTTTTTGAGCCTCGTCTGCTCTTCCGCTCCTCTGTCGATTAACCGCTCCACAAATTGTTTAGACTCCGCAGGCTCGAGCTCACCCCGCTTCACCAAATCATCAACCAGGTCTTCCACCTTTTCCTTACTAACGATAGTTAGACCCCATCCTAATGAAATAGCTTTTTTCAACAAATCGGTCATGATTAACCACCCACCCTTTCCAAAATATGATCCTATAGCTTATACCCTATAAACCAGATTTTAGTCATGATGATCACAAAAGATTACTTTAGCTTGGACATCTCGCTGCCCATTTTGCACTTTGGAGAACTAATTTACGGTATTCCGGATGCTGAAACGCAGCCTGATCACGTCCCGGCAATAGATATACTACACGACCTAAGCCGTAAGCATGCGCCCATGCAGCGGGATGCCATTCTCCATCTAGATTATATTCCATAAGAATCGTTGTTTCATTAAATGGATCAAACTCAAAGCGATAAGGTTCATCTGAGATTTCAAATGGCTCGATGTCCTGCATGATATCATGCTCTGGATCTGTAATTCTCATATCCAATTTGCAAAATGACGGATGTACTGTATTTTTGGCCCCAATCATTTGAGCCAGTTCATACTTCTTCTGCAGCACAATGCCGTTATGAAGAACCAGCAACCCACCACCACCACTAACAAAGGACAATAGTCCAGCCGCCTGCTTTGAAGATACTTTCTCTGCCCAACTATCGTGATATGAAATACATAAATCAAAAGCTTCTATATTCCCTAGCTCGAGCATTTGTTTGTTCTCACTACACTGAACCGAAAGGGAATCATGTAAAATGTGAGTGATCTCTTCATCAACACCCTGAAGAGGATGAAATTTCGGATGGGTGTAATCCCCAATCAAAAGTGCTTTTTTCTTATTCGTCATATTAATGTCCTCCTATAACCTAAACCTGTTCACCGGTTGAGTCCGCTGACCTTTCTATAGATAAGGGCTGGGCTTCACCGGCATAATAACGAGTTAGCTCAATCATCATGCTGCCCATTCGTTCTTCCATAGGGAAGAGCACACGGGGAACCCCTGCCTCATATAATCCCTGTGCTGTTACTTTGCCTACCGCAACAGCAATAACTGGGCCATGCAGCATATTAATCAGTTCAGGCAAACACTGCTGTTTGTTAGCATACTCCAGCAGGAACCTAACTTGTGGGCCGCTTGTAAAGGTAACAGCATCAACCTTGCCTTCCATAATATCATACAGGAGCATTTCAAGCGCTCCCTCTGGTGGTGCTATATGGCGATAAGGAAGAATGGGAGTACATGTCGCCCCTTGATCCTGTAACCAATGGACTAAACGAGGAGCAGGATCTCCATGAAGCTGCAACATAATGGTTTTGTCATGTAAATCATATGCAGAAAGTCCACGAATCAAACCTTCCGTACTGCCATCATCATCACGCACCATAGGCGTCAGTTGACGCTTCTTCAAAGCGTTAGCTGTCTTATAACCCCGTGCCGCGATGGATGTCACTCTTAGGTTGTCCCAAAGTTGCTGAACTACTTCCATATCCTCTGCCATATCGAACATAGCCTCGAGTCCCATACCTGTTGTAAATATCGACCAGTCCGGAGGAGAATTTACCCATGAGAGTATGGCATTGCGAAGATCGATATCATCTAGAAGCACGGTTCCTTGTGCAGGTCGATACAACGGGATTCCACCCAAGTTTTCCACTAGCTTCCCCAATTCCTCTGCCCGACGTGGCCCTGTTAATGCAATCCTTTTACCTTCCAATCTCCGTGGCATAATACTCCCCCTGTATTCAACTGATTTAATATATGTAACTATCCCCTAGACTACTTAACCTAGCTCCAGCTTAAACGACACAAGAAGTGAAGTAAATAACAGAAAAGCCGTTCATCAATGATGATGAACGACCACTTTAAGTTGATAAGCTATAAGTAAGTGTTCAAAAAGCCAGATATTCAGCACCAAGAAGGTTGGATGAAGCCAGGGACCGAGGAGCGGAGCGTAGGCAAAACCTACGTGAGCACCAGAGGGCCCGGCTGAATTCAAGATTCGATGTCGAATCCGCTTCTTGATATGCTTCGTGATCAATAGATGGCTTTTTGAACTTCCTCTATAAGAATTTACTTAATCTGCTAAGCGATATCCTACACCACGTACAGTTGCAATATATAATGAATCGGCAGCGCGATCTCCCAGTTTCTTACGTAAGCTCTTAATATGAACATCAACCACGTTGCTTCCACCTAAGAAAGAGGTTCCCCACACTTGCTCCAACAATTCCTCACGCGAAAGGACACTACCTTCTTGTTCCAGAAGTTTAATCAATAGCTCATACTCCGTCTTCGTCAATTCAATCTTGTTCCCACTACGATAGACAGACATTTTCTTGCGATCTATCCACAGATCTTTGTAGATAGCTGGGGATGTACCTTCCAGCAAACGAGATGAAGAAGAGCGTTTCTCTCCACTTCGAATAATACGTTGAACATGATAGAGAACTTCCTGCGGGCGGGCAGGCCAAACCAACAGTTCCTGATTCATCAACCCTTGATCCAAACGAGCGAGCATCGATTCCTTCACTAGCATTAAGGAAGGAATTCCCCCTGTCTCCTGCTGTACTAAAGATTTCATTGCGATTTGTTCTTCTCTACTACCATATGGAGTTAGGTCAAAGATCAATAAGTCCGCAGCCAAGGCGTTACGAATCCCCTGCTCCCAGTGATGAAACACTAGAACATCAAAGCAACCATCCGATAGGTCCCGTACCAATTCGTGAATTTCACTCGGAAACGGGCTAACGATAATGACACGTTGTGTAACCGGACATGCGTTCATTTCAACAACAGATTGCTCCTGACCCATCGTGGATGCATCCATATCAACTGGATGTCGAAACGGTGTAATGTTCCCAGCAGGATAATCTGAATCCTTTATTTCTTCTGCTGACACGCTGGACACACCCCCCCGAATACGACATGAGCATGATGCACATCATATCCAGTCTCTTTAGAGACTTCGTTGGTCCAGTCTTCAGGAACTTTAGTCATTACCTCATCGACATGTCCACATATCTCACAAAGAATGTGTTGGTGATCATCCAACTTGGCGTCATATCGGCTGGCAGCCTCTCCCAGCTTCAATTCACGAACCATCTCTTTATCCACCAAATATCTTAGTGAGTTATACACTGTACCATAGGCAAAATTGTAGCCTTGCTCCACCAAACGGTTCATCACATCTGCCGCCGTCGGGTGATCATGCGTATTACGAATCACATCATATACGGCCTTGCGTTGTGTGGTTAAATTCAAAGCTCTCATTATATATATCATTCCCTAATGTATTATATTTTTAATTTAGAATTAGTATAAGTCTTATTTCATAATGCGTCAATGGGCTGATCTAACCTGTAATGTCTCCTTTCACGCATGTTCGTAGAACATTTTTCTCATACTATGAATAGTTCGTTCGATAAATATGCATCGATGATTACTTTCCATACCAAAAGGAGGAGCACAGCTTGAGGAAAGATCTACTTCAAAATTTGCCTGCTTTACCCCAATTCCCGGAATCGTTGTGGAGAGAAACCTCATCTCTACCTACCTTTCCGAAGTTAAGTAATGACATAAAAGTGGACGTTGCTATAGTCGGAGCGGGTATAACCGGCATTTCCACAGCTTATGTATTAACAAAAGCCGGTCTAAAAGTTGCGGTCCTAGATGCAGCTACGATTCTTGATGGGGCAACTGGCTATACCACCGCTAAAATAACCTCCCAACACGGAATGATGTACAGTAAGTTGATCCAGCATTTTGGTGAAGAAGCAGCCAAGCTGTATTTCGAAGCCAATGAAGAAGCGCTTCAATTCATTAGAGATACCGTAAAGGAGCATGAGATCGAGTGCTACTTGGAAGAGGAGGATGCTTATCTATACGCAGACTCTGATGAACAAGCTGAACAATTGCAGCAGGAATGGCAAGCATATGGGCAGCTTGGACTCCCGGGTGAATGGGTAGACACTGTTCCTGTTCCACTAACTATCAAGGGAGCCATCAGACTCAGAAATCAGGCTCAATTCCATCCCCTTCTCTACTTACGTGCCCTAACAGACTACATTACCACGCATGGTGGTTCATTATATGAACATACCTTGATGGAAGATTATGCGGAGCAAGGTGAAGATGAACGGCTTCAATTAAAGACTCAAAGTGGCCATATGATCTCCTGTAATCACGCTGTATCAGCATCTCACTTTCCGTTCTTCGACGGGGGTTCCTTGTATTTCACAAGGTTACATGCCGAACGATCCTACGCTATTGCCCTGGAAGCGAGAACTCGTTTTGAAGGGGGAATGTACATCAATTGTGGTGAACCAAAACGCTCCTTACGATCTGCCAAAATGAATGGTAAGCAAGTTATTCTAGTTGGTGGAGAATCTCACCGAACTGGAGATAGTCAGTGCACACTTCGTCATTACGAAGAGCTAGAGAAGTTTGGCGGATCATTATATGACCTAACCGGCATTCCATACCGCTGGTCTACGCAAGATCTCATTACGATTGATGAAGTTCCGTATATCGGTGTTCTTAACTCCAGACATCCTAATGTTTACGTAGCAACTGGTTATGGGAAATGGGGTATGACCACTGGAACACTCGCAGCACATCTGATTCACGATTTAATTCTCGGTAAAGATAACCGCTACGCGGAATTGTTCACCCCATCACGGTTCAAGATGAATCCTAGCATTAAGAACCTCGCGGTTCAAAATGCTACCGTGGCGAAAGAGCTAGTCTCCGGGAAAATAGGAACGGTATATATGAAACCAGATGATCTAAGGGCTGATGAGGGTAGCGTAGTTAAGCATTGCGGCAAAAGAGCAGGAGCTTATAGAGATAAAGAAGGTAAACTATATCTAGTGGATACTACTTGTACGCACCTTGGCTGCGAAGTGCAGTGGAATGATGCGGAACGATCTTGGGATTGCCCATGCCATGGATCAAGATTTGATTATAAAGGACATGTATTGGAGGGACCCGCCACACAAGATCTGAAAACACTAACCCCACAGCTTGAATTGTAGAAATGCTTCTAAATGCTTCCTACAAGTCTCATTAATCACAGCGCTTTAACGAGATAAAGTTTAGTTTTCCGAGTAGAATATAAATATTAATTTTTGTGCAAATTCACGCACAAACCGAACAATGGATGTTAGGTGTTTCCATATGAACCGCTTACAACCAAATTGTCACGAACGTTTATTAAACTACGGTCAATAACATCTGGATTTTGCGTATCTTTAATTGTATAATCAGAGTGGTCATACAGGCACTTCATGGTGCTGATTATGTTTTACACTCTGAAGGGGGAAAGTATAAATGAAAAAATCAATCAAACTAACTATGGTAATGCTGCTTGCAGTAACCCTAGTCTTGTCCGCTTGCGGCAAGAAGAACGAAACTGGCGGTAACGGAGCAACTTCCAACATTAAAGTTGGGATGGTTACTGACGTAGGTGGCGTTAATGACAAATCGTTTAACCAATCCGCTTGGGAAGGTCTTCAATCCATTAAAGAATCGGATGGAGTTAAAGTTGAGTACTTACAAAGTACTAAGGCTGATGATTACGTAACGAACCTTAATAAATTTGTAAAAGGCGGCTACGACCTCACTTGGGGTATTGGTATGAGCTTGGAAAAAGACATTAAAACAGTAGCCGATCAAAACAAAGATGCCAAACTGGCGATCATTGATGCCGTTGTTGATGCACCTAACGTTAAATCTGTAACTTTCTCTGAAAATGAAGGTTCTTTCCTTGTTGGTGTAGTTGCAGGTCTAACTACAAAAACCAATAAAGTCGGCTTCATTGGCGGAATGCAGCTTCCAGTTATCGAGAAGTTTGCAGCTGGATTCCAAGCAGGGGTCAAAGCCGTTAATCCGGATGCCCAAGTTATGATTAACTACACAGGCGCTTTCGACAAACCTGACCTAGGTAAAACACAAGCAGCAACTTACTATAATGATGGAGCAGACATCTTATTCCCAGCTGCTGGCGCTACAGGAACTGGTGTTTTCAATGAAGGTATCGCTCGTAAAAAAGCTGGCGCAGATGTTTGGGTTATTGGAGTCGACAAAGACCAATCCCTTGAATTTGGTGATGAAATCACTTTGACTTCCATGATCAAACGTGTAGACGAAGCTGTAAAACGTGTAAGTAAACAAGTTGTTGACGGTACGTTTACTGGTGGAACTGAAACGCTTGGTTTGAAAGATAATGGTGTAGGTATTGCTGATACTTCCAGCAAAAACGTTTCTGCAGAGATCCTTGCTAAAGTAGAAGATTATAAAGCAAAAATCATCAGTGGTGAAATCGTTGTTCCTGAGGCTCCAACTAAATAAGTTCTATTCCCAGCATTAGAATAATCAAATATAATTAATGACAAGGCTAGTTACTACAACTGGCCTTGTCGTTTGTTAAAGACCTGCTAGATGAAATCTAATAGAAGGGTGATCCTTATGAATGCATCCAACCCTGTCGTCGAGTTGAAATCCATTACAAAACGTTTTCCGGGTATTGTCGCTAATGATTCCATCAGCCTAAAACTGCATAAAGGTGAAATTCACGCCTTACTTGGTGAGAATGGAGCCGGAAAGTCCACGCTGATGAACATCCTGTTTGGGTTGTACCAACCGGATGAGGGTAGCATTGAAATCGATGGCAAGCCAGTTCAAATCGACAATCCAAATAAGGCCATTGAATATGGGATCGGAATGGTTCACCAACATTTCAAGCTGGTCCAACCTTTTACCGTAACTGAGAATATTATTCTGGGAATGGAACCTAAGCATGGAATCAGCCTGGATCATAAATCAGCCGCAACCAAAATTAAGAACTTATCAGAGCAATATGGATTAAAAGTCGATCCCTATGCCAAAATCCAGAACATATCCGTTGGTATGCAACAACGGGTTGAAATACTAAAAACATTATATCGCGGTGCACAGATTTTGATTTTTGATGAACCGACGGCTGTTCTTACACCCCAAGAAATTACTGAATTGATGGATATTATGCGACGGTTAGTTGCTGAAGGAAAATCTATCATTCTCATTACTCATAAATTGAAAGAGATTATGCATATTTCTGATACGGTGACCATCATTCGTCGTGGTAAGGTAATCGACACGGTCAAAACCTCGGAATCCAATCCTAGCCAGCTTGCTGAGAAAATGGTTGGAAGAAATGTTACATTTAAAGTGGATAAGCAGCCAGCAGAACCGGGAGAAACAGTGATGTCGGTGAACGATATCCAGTTAAAGCGTAAGGATGGGGTATCCGTCTTAAATGGCCTGAGTTTTGACGTAAAAGCTGGGGAAATCTTAGGGATTGCCGGTGTTGATGGTAATGGTCAGTCTGAGTTAATCGAAGTGATCACCGGATTACGCAGTCCTGATCAAGGTTCCGTTAAGGTTAGTGGCAAAGAAATCGCAGGTCGTACACCTCGATTTGTGGCTGAAAGCGGCGTCGCCCATATTCCAGAGGATCGACACAAGCATGGCTTGGTGCTTGATTTCTCGATGAGCGAGAACTTTGTACTTGAAACCTACTATAAAGACCCGTATAGCAAACGTGGATTTTTAAACTTCGATGCCATTAAAAAGCAAGCCCAACGCCTGATCGAACAATTTGACGTAAGAACACCGGGAATTACGACTTTAGCGCGTTCTTTGTCCGGAGGTAATCAACAGAAGGCCATCATCGCACGGGAAATTGATAAAGATCCCGATGTTCTGGTCGCTGCTCAGCCTACGCGTGGTCTAGACGTTGGTGCTATCGAGTTTGTACAAAAGCAATTAATAGCACAACGAGATAAAGGCAAAGCCGTGTTGCTGATTTCTTTTGAACTTGATGAAATCATGAATGTGTCCGACCGGATTGTGGTCATTTATGAAGGTAAAATTGTCGGGGAAGTCTTGCCAGAGCAAACCAATGATCAAGAATTAGGTCTGATGATGGCAGGTAGCCTTGCTGCTGGAGGTCAAAGAGGATGAATAAAATATTTAAGATTTTCTCCAGCAGCATTGTTGTTCCTATAACGGCTATTGTGATGGGACTTATTGTTGGAGCAATCATTATGCTTTTCGGAGGATATGATCCTTTATTAGCATATCAATCACTATTCTCGCAGGTGTTTGGAAATCTGTATGATTTCGGGGAAACTCTTCGTGAAATCACCCCCTTGATATTAACGGGACTGGCTGTAGCATTCGCCTTCCGTGCAGGTCTGTTCAATATTGGTGGCGAAGGACAATTTATCATTGGGATGACTGCTGCATCGTTTATCGGTATCAAATTGTCTGGGCTTCCTGCAATTATTCATGCTCCACTCGCTGTAATTGTAGGTGGGATCGCCGGTGGTTTATGGGCAGCGCTCGCTGGTTATATCAAAGCAAAACGTGGGGTCAATGAGGTCATCACAACGATTATGCTGAACTGGACAGCCCTGTATCTAGGGAATTATGTTGTTATGCATTTTCTTCTTCTTCCAGGACAACAACGTTCTGAAGACCTTCCAGAAAGCGCTTCTATCACTATCCAATGGATATCGGACCTATTCAGCAATGCTCGAATTCACTGGGGGATGCTCCTCGCTGTATTAGCAGCAGTATTCTTCTACATTTTCCTCTGGAAAACAAAGCAAGGGTACGAGCTACGTGCAGTTGGTCTCAATCCTCATGCAGCGGAATATGCAGGGATGAATGTAGGTAAAAATGTTGTAAAGGCGATGTTTATAAGTGGAATGTTCGCCGGACTCGCAGGAGCTTGTCAAGTACTCGGCGTGTTCCACTATCAATCCGTTCTGTCCGGAACACCGGGTATAGGATTTGATGGAATTGCTGTAGCTCTAATCGGTATGAATCATCCATTCGGAGTATTGCTAGGTGGAATCTTGTTCGGTGTACTAACGTATGGTTCTGCCGGAATGAGCTTCGGCGCTGGTGTTCCACCAGAGTTGATCCGAATCGTTATCGGCTCCATTATTTTCTTTATTGCTGCACCAGGTATCGTACGTTTCGTGCTTAAACCCCTTTACCTCAAACGTAAGAAAGGGAAGGTGTTGTAAATGGATTGGGTAACTACACTCGGTCAACTGATGAACACGACGCTGGTATTTTCTACAGCACTCATCTTTGGGGCCTTGGGCGGCATCTTCTCGGAGCGTTCCGGGGTTACGAATATCGGTATTGAAGGATTAATGACATTCGGTGCCTTCGCGGCAGCAGTTAGTACACACTTTGCCGGAGAGGCTGGTATGGGAGTAGCTTCGCCGTGGATAGGTCTCATCACTGCTCTGATCGTCGGGGTTCTCGCTTCACTCATCCATGCCCTAGCCTCCATTACCTTCAAAGCGGATCAGATTATCAGCGGTATCGTCATTAACTTCCTGGCAACAGGAAGTACACTCTATATGGTTAAGCTTATTTTTCACGGTGACGGCGAGACTGCTCTGCTTAAGAATGTATTCAATAAAGTGGCGATCCCTTGGCTTTCCAAAATCCCAATTATCGGTGAGGGCTTATTTCACAATTATCCTACTACCTATTTGGCGATTATTCTTGTGTTTGTTGCTTACTTCGTTCTATTCAAGACGCCATTTGGACTACGTCTCCGCGCAGTAGGGGAACATCCTAGTGCAGCGGATACGGCGGGTGTGAATGTTAAGCGCATGCGTTATATTGGTGTAATGATCAGCGGAGCCTTAGCGGCTCTTGGGGGAGCAACAGTAACACTCACAACAACTAGCACATTTGCTCACAACACCATTTCAGGACAAGGCTTTATTGCTATTGCTGCGATGATTTTCGGTAAATGGAATCCGATCGGCGCCTTTGGTGCTGCTGCATTCTTCGGTTTCTCGCAAGCCATCCGTAGCTATGTATCGCTCTTTGCCTGGTCAAACAGCATACCTCAAGAATTCATTTACATGCTTCCGTATGTACTAACTATTATCGTGCTTGTCGCTGCAGTAGGACGGTCACGTGCCCCTTCTGCCCTTGGAGAACCATACGATCCAGGGAAACGATAGGCATAGAAATGAATAAATTACAGCCGCTTGAGCAGCGCGTAGTTGATACGTTGCTGACAAGCGGTTTTTCCATTTGTGTGACACACTATATTGTATTAATCAGTACTGCGTGATATTATATAATCCAATACTAATTATTGTTCAGTAGTGTATATAAATTAACTAAGAAAATGAGGCGATGTTCTTTGGATATCAATATCCAATTCAAGAAAGGCGCCTTGGAACTTTGCGTGCTGGTGCTTATTCATGAACGGGACCGTTATGGGTATGAATTAGCCCAATCTGTATCTGAACATATCGAAGTTGCAGAGGGAGCTCTCTATCCATTGCTAAGAAGACTAGTCGTTGAGGGCTATTGTACTACTTACTTACAGGAATCTACGGGTGGTCCCCCGCGTAAATATTACAGACTGACATCTGCAGGAGAAATTCATATGAAAATGTTGGTGATCGAATGGAAACAATTCGTCAAAAGTGTGTCGACTTTGATCGAGAAAGGAACGCAACATTCATGAACAAAAGTCAATTTTTAGGCCTTCTACATTCCCATTTATCCGTTCTTCCACCTGAAGAATGCAATGAGCTTATGGAAGACTATGAAGCCCATTTTGCTTTTGCCCTTCAGAATGGTAGAACTGAAGAAGAGGTTATTCTCGAATTAGGCCACCCTGAGGAATTAGCGAGAGAAGCCCTTGGTAATCGATTCATTCCCAAAGAACCCGTCTATTGGTTTGGGGGACAAGAGGCACCCACTCCCGTGCGGCCACAAGTACCAGAGGTATCACTTCGTAATGGTTTTATGAAATCTATGGTCTATACTGGACTCTTTTTTGTAGATATCATCGTTGTCCCCTCGCTACTTGCGCTGTGGTCATTTTGGATATGCTTTCCAATCGTCGCCTTTGTTGGTATTATTAGTCCAGTACTATTGGGTCTAGATTATTTGACTGACGGGGTGTTTTACCCGGCTAAGGGATATGCTGTAATCGCACTTGTAGGTATCGGAATCTTGTTCACTATCGCCTCAAAAAGTACATTTAAGGTATTCAAGGATATGAGCCTAGCTTTTAAAGCATGGCATACACGGACAGTGAAGGGGGCTCTACGACATGAATAAAAGAAATTGGTCATTCCTTGCCGTCATCTTCATCGTGCTCGGTTTCGCGGGCATGGCTTATCAAGGATTCAAGTTTGGGGATGATCTCCCTTCCTACAATCACAAATGGGTATTTGACGAGCGAGAACTCAAATCACTAATTGTAGATAGTGACTACAACATCGATATGACGTTCATTGATAGTCCCGATGGCACGGATTACATTGAAATAAGCGGTGCAATGGAGCAGGAAACCATCGATAAACTGCAAGAAACAAAACTTTCTGAAGGCACATTAAACCTGCAATTAAAGGAAAATTTCCACATAAGTTTTCTTTCTATAAACTTTCAGTCATCCAAGCAGAATATAACCGTTGCGCTTGCCAAAGGAGAATCCTTGGATTCTATTGTGGCAGATCTAAGATCTAATAATGGATACTTTACAAACCTAAATGGTCAAAATATTGAGCTTAAGACTTCCTCCGGTAATATTCATGCGAGTTCGATCACTGGGCAAGAGATAAAATTGAAGGGTTCCTCTGGTGATATTAAAGCTACTCAAATCAAGGGTAATACCACCGCCTCGGTCACTTCAGGCAATATTAGAATAGACGATGTTACGGGTTCACTCAGTACCCATACTACATCAGGCAATATAACAGTCGATCAAGTTCAGGGGTTTGTCGATGCATCAGGGACCTCCGGCAACATCAAGTTTAGCAATTTCACCGGAGACGGAAAATTCAAATTGACTTCCGGTAACATCAAGATATCCGATCAACGATCCGATTCTCTAGATATTTCCATAAGTTCGGGCAATGTCTCGCTGTCCAAGGATCCAGAGTTCCAAGGCTTCTATGACCTCAAGACCACTTCAGGTAATATTAAAGCGCCTGAATCTCCTAGAGTAACGGATGATGTGATCAAAATCCGCGCCACTTCAGGTAATATTAAGATTAGTAATTAATCATCTGAATAATCAAAGAGGCTGAACTTGGTAGTGTGCTCTACCCTGGTTCAGCCTCTTTCTATATCTATTCCTCTGTAATGATACATCCGATTACCTTGCGGTTGAACGATCCAGTCGCTTCTCTAATCGATTCTGCAACGTCGATAAGACGGTGCTGAACAATAGATAGATGAGCGCAGCTTCAGAATATACTAGCAACGGCTCATAGGTTGTTGACGTGATTTGCTGGGCCTTACGAAACATCTCTGTATAAGTCACCATTGCCGCAAGTGAAGTATCCTTCACAAGACTGATAAATGAATTACCGAGGGAAGGCACTGCCACACGTGCAGCTTGAGGTAAAATGATAAACCGCATCGTCTTCATGCGTGTCATACCTAAAGAATAAGCAGACTCCCATTGCCCTTGATCAATAGACAAAATTGCAGCTCGAATAATTTCCGATCCGTAAGCCCCCACACTAAGCGTAAAACCGATAACCGCTGCCGGAAAAGGGCCTAACGTAACACCAACGGCCGGAAGACCATAGAAAATAATAAACAATTGCACAAGTAACGGGGTTCCCCTAATGATCCAAACATAGAAGCGTGCGATCAAGCGTAGTACCCTCCAGCCTGAAAGACGGGCAATTGCAGTAAGTATAGCTAGTGTTAACCCCAATACAAACGAAATAAGCGTCAATGGAATAGTAAAAGCCACCCCGGCTTTTAACAAGGGTAGCAAAGAATCGATAAAAATTTGTAGTTTTCGATCATCCATATTATTTTGATACATCCTCACCAAAGTATTTCTTGGATATTTCAAGATAAACGCCATCGCTCTTTATATCTGCAAGTGCTTGGTTAATGGCTCCAACTAATTCCGTATTGCCCTTTTTAAATAATGCTCCACTCTTTGCAGCATCAGGTAACTCATCGACCACCTTTAAGGCCACATCCGGCTTCTGCTTCTTCAAGTCGAGGTAAGACAAGTTATCATTCACAGTAGCATCAATTCGTTTGGAGAGTAACAAGTCGATCGCTTGGCTAAATCCCTCCGTTGCAACGATCTCCGCTCCATTCTCTTTGGCAATATCCGTTAAGTTGCTGGTGAGGGATTGCCCTGCCTTCTTCCCTTTCAAATCGGCAAACTTAGTGATATTCGTATTATCTGTAGGAACGATCAGTACTGCCCGGGAAACGATATATGGATCGGAGAAATCGTACTTCTCTTTCCGATCATCACGAATCATCACTTCGTTAAATACCGCATCAAACCGATTCGCATCCAGTCCCGCAAATATTCCATCCCATTGTGTCTCAATAAATTCAGGTTCTACACCAAGACGTTTAGCTACTTCTCGAGCAATTTCAATATCAAAACCGGTCAACTTTCCATCCGTATCGTGGTACGTAAACGGCGCATAGGTTCCTTCTGTTCCGATTCGAAGTTTGCCACTCGCTTTAACTGCTTCTAGAGAATTACTCTTTGTGTTATCTGGCTGAACCCCAGAGCCCTCATTTGCAGCTTTGTTGTTATTCTCGTTGCTTACGCAAGCGGCAAGTAATGTAGTCAGAACTATTGTTAGTAGCAGTAATGTTATTTTCTTCATCTTTATCAAATCCCCAATCTACTTTAATTTGGCTTGATTTATATATCTGAACCGCATATACTTTTAATATCTTTATTAAGAGGAGGTGGGTAGAGTGGATCGCAAATATGCATGGAATCGTGTTAGCCAGTTGCCGATGGCAATTTTTGGCATCGTTCATGATTTATCCTGTGATGGGATAAGTATGTCCATTTTCACTAACTCGATATCCAAACAAAATTGCGAAATGCCGCTCCTACCTTAACCTCACGGACGTAGTTCTCTGTGTGTAAGAAGGCTGCAGATTTCCTGCAGTCTTTTTTTGTTGTTTTAGGTGACTTTCGGTGCAGCGGCATAGGCCGAAGGAGAAATGAAATCATGATGATTCAATGTCAAAATATTCAGAAATATTACGGTGCCGAACTGGTACTGAGCGATATATCGTTCGAAATAAAAAAAGGTGAAAAGGTCGGACTCATCGGACGAAATGGTACCGGAAAGACCACACTGATGCGATTGCTCATGGGGAGTGAAAGTCCTGACCAGGGCTTACTTGCGATCTCTAAAGATGCCCGGATTGGCGCCTTGGCACAAATCCCTAATTACAGCGATCAAGCAACTGTCTACAGTGTTTTACAATCGGCCTTTAAGAACTTGCTCGATGCTAAAGATCAGATGCAACAACTTGAAGCAGAGATGTCTGCTGGCTCTACTAGCAGTGGGGAGTTGCTGCTGGAATCCATGCTTAAACAGTACGGTCGTCTGCAAGAAGTCTTCGAACGGGGTGGCGGTTATGAAATCGAATCTACCATTGAACGAGTCACAAGCGGGTTAAGCATTCCTTCTAGCCAATATGAACGTCCTTTCTCCTCCCTATCTGGTGGTGAGAAGACCAAAGTTGGACTCGCTGTGATCCTGTTGCAGAACCCGGACATCTTGCTACTGGATGAACCCACAAATCACTTGGACATGGCAGCAATCCAATGGTTGGAGTCCTTCCTACATCAATTCGAGGGTACTGTAGTGGTCATTTCACATGACCGTTATTTTCTAGATACCGTTGCCGGGAAGATCATTGAAATCGAGGACGGCGAGGCTTTCACCTATTACTGTAATTACAGTTCCTATAAGGTAGAGAAAGAACAAAAACTACTTCTACAGTTCGCCGATTATCAGGAACAGCAAAAGAAGATCAAGAAGATGCAGGACACGATAAAGCAGCTTATAGATTGGGGTAATCGTTCCAATCCACCCAATCCGGGCTTTCATCGACGGGCTGCATCGATGCAGAAGGCACTGGATCGAATGGTCAAGTTGAAGCGACCTATTCTGGAGCGTAGAGCTATTGACCTTCAGCTTCAGCAGAGTGACCGATCAGGGAAGGATGCCCTTGTACTTGCAGACGTTGGGAAATCCATAAGTGAACGACGGTTATACAGCGATGTAAATGTTAAGCTACGTTACGGTGAAATGGCCGTATTGATTGGTGCCAACGGAACAGGGAAAACCACTTTGCTCAAAAGTATTATTGGGATGGATTCCCCAGACGAAGGTGAGATCAAGCTTGGCTCCCGGGTAGAGTTCGGTTATCTGGCCCAGGAATCAGCACCTTCTGATCATGAAGAGACGGTACTGCAATATTTTCGCAAGGAAATTGGAATGGAGACTGGAGAGGCACGTAATCAACTTGCGCGGTTTCTCTTCTATGGTGCCGATGTCTTTAAGAAGGTCCGTAGCCTTTCCGGTGGTGAATGGACACGGTTAAGGCTGGCTATTTTAATGCACCAGCAACCTAATTTATTGCTATTCGACGAACCAACGAACCACTTGGATATCGATTCCAGGGAGGCACTTGAAGAAGCGCTTGAGGATTATCCAGGCTCATTACTGGCTATTTCTCATGATCGTTACTTCATCAATAAAATTGCAGGACAGATATGGTCGCTTGAGAACGGACAAATGAATGTGTACTTAGGTAATTATGATAGCTATCAGGCTGAACTGGTTAAGAAACACTATGTGAGTACGCCCTCTACTAACGATACGGTTAAAATAATTAAAGACAATTCGAGGAATATCTCTTCCAAGCAGATCAATCCGGCTTCACTCGAGAAACTAGAGCGAGATATCGGGGAAGTGGAGCTATCGATTGCCACGATTGATGTCACTATGACTCAACCAGAGGTCGTCTTTGATGCACAGCAATTAAGTCTGTTACAAGCTCAGCGGGATGAAGCTCAACAGGTGCTGGATGAATTGACAGAAAAATATTTTCAAATGTTGGAAAATGATGTAACATTGTAAGCTCTGAAAACGTTGAAAATAACGTGGCTGTTTCAAAACTTTTTCGCTAAGACGAACAAACAGGTAATAATTAGGGATATTTTGGATGAGTATATACTATGAGCTAAAAAAGAACGGAGTTGAGCTAATTGTTCTCACTGTCAGATGTACGTCGACCCGCCAAGATAGCGTTGCTTGGGATGATAGCCTTTGTAGGGATAGTCTCTTGCATTATCGTCCTTGTCTATAACGACTATTTTCTACTGGGAGATCCGATCAAACCAAATAATGACGATGTTAAATATATTCAAACGTCTCGCCTCCTCTTGAATGAGGGGGTGCTGGCGTATAATACAAAGGACAAACCTTCCGCATTTATTATGCCTGGACTACCGTTTATCTTATCGGGATTTATGGCTGTGTTTGGGCAAGATCAAGGCGGGGTGATCGCCTTTCGTATATTCCAATGCCTTCAGCAGGCTCTCTGTATTTATTTAATCTTCTGGATTGGTAGGCGTATCTTTAATACGCGAGTCGCTCTGATTGCCTGTGCAATAAGTGCATTATATCTTCCCGATTATTTCTCTTCGGGGGTCATCTTATCAGAGACGACATTCCGGACTTTGATCTTGTTGCTTGTCTGTGTAACGATCTTAGCCATAGAACGCAATAAAACTGTCTGGTACCTGCTGATTGGTATCCTGACCGCTGCAGCAGCCTACCTTAAGCCCCATGCATCGCTCTATCCCGCCGTATTCCTCGTGTTATGGTGGAAATGGAAGATTCCTTGGAGAGTCATGCTGAAATATACCCTATTGATGGCTGCCGTTTATATCGTGTTACTAACACCTTGGTGGATTCGTAACTGGGTTACATTTCACGAGTTCATTCTGTTCACCAACTCTGGGGGAAGCCCCTTTTTACTTGGCACTCGAATTTATGGACAGCTTCCACCCGCTGGTTTCTTTGAGGCTTATCCGCAATATGAACCGGAGACCTTGTTTCAAGGGTCGGATAGCACTGCCATTCAGAAGGGACTGGATATCATATCCTATGGATTCCGTCACGAACCACTGAAATATGCCTATTGGTTCACTATCGGAAGATGGGTAGAACTCTATTTCCATCCTTTCTACTCACGACCGATATGGCCTGTATCGAGACCACTTATGAATGTGCTGCAAATTGTACTTATGTTAATCAATATGGCTGGTATCGTGTGGGCTCTTTTGAAACATAACTTTACACGGCTGCTTCCGCTTCTTCTGGCATTAGGTTACTTCACGGTTATCTATTTGCCTTTCGTCGCATTTAATCGCTATGGTTATCCAAACATGGTCCTGTTGATATTGTTTGGTTCGTATTTTATTGACCAAGTAGTTACTATCTTCAGCAAAAATCGCCCTGACCGCTTAGAAGGAAGGAGGACAACTACTTCATGAAGACTCTAGTTATTATCCCCGCATATAATGAGGAAGGCAGTATCGCCTCTGTCATTCGGGATATTCATAGGTTCGCGCCGTCTGTTGACATTGTCGTCATTAACGACGGCTCTACTGATCGCACAAAGCAACGTGCGACAGAAGCTGGCGCAAAGGTACTTACACTCCCCTATAATGTCGGCATTGGCGGTGGTATGCAAACTGGCTATATCTACGCTAAGCAACATGGCTATGAAATTGCTATCCAAATGGATGCTGACGGACAACACCTCGCCAGTGAACTGCCGAAGCTAATTGCTCAGACCGAGCAATATGATCTAGTGATCGGATCAAGGTACGTAGAAAATACATCGTACCGTTCTTCTCTTCTGAGACGAGTCGGGATGGTCTTTTTCTCAAACTTGGTTACCCTGGTTACCGGGCAACGCTTCACAGACACGACCAGTGGCTTTCGCGCCGCAGGACCTAGGGTGATCGACTTATATGCTAAATACTACCCCATGGACTACCCAGAAGTAGAAGCGCTCATTTATCTCAAGCGTAAGGGTTGCCGGATTACCGAGGTAGCTACAGAAATGCGAAATCGCGAAACCGGAAAGTCATCAATAACCCCAATCAAATCCGTGTATTATATGGTGAAGGTGACATTATCCGTCCTCATGAGTGCAATCCGTTATGATAGAGCGGCGGTGTCTAAATAAAATGGCTATTTATGTTCTATCGGTCTCACTTGCATTCGCCTTTTTACTAATCGTTCTAGAGCTCGTACGAAGACAGAAGCTAAAGGAACAGTATTCGTTGCTCTGGATTCTATTCAGTGTGACACTACTTATTATTTCTTTTAATGTATCCTTTATCGAATGGATCGCAGACAAACTCGGTGTGAAATACGCTCCCGCCATTCTGTTCCTATTTGGACTTCTATTCAGCTTCGCATTGATACTTCACCTGACGATTGTGATCACCAGACTGACAAGCCAAGTATTACGTCTGGCTCAAGAAGTAACTATTCTGAAGGAGCGGGAGGTCCCTCATGGACAAAATGATTAGCTATCTGCTCTTACTAGGGAATATTCTGTTGCTCGTGACCGGTCAAGTCCTATTCAAGATCGGGCTGGGACGATCCGGTGGACTCCATTGGGACAAACTCATAACGTCTCCTGCAATCATTGGTGGCTTGATGCTCTACGGGATCGCTACCCTGCTCTGGTTCGCAGTTCTGACACGACTACCGCTTAGCATTGCCTATCCAATGCAAGCTTTTGCTTATGTTCTCTCCATGATTCCCGCTTACTTTTTATTCGGGGAAGACATTACAGCGACCAAAATAGCAGGTGTCGCCGTCATCCTGTGCGGTGTATATCTACTTGCCAGATAATCTTTAGCATTCTAATTGTTCATAACAAAGGGCGCCCCTATTCGGGAGCGCCCTTTGTTATTTCTATCGATTGTTTAGGTATTAGTGTTATCCTACCTCTAGATCAAAACCACCCTTGGAGAATTGGCTATTGTATAGATCAGCATAGAAGCCGCCTTGCTCTAACAATTCTTCGTGAGTTCCCTTCTCAATAACAGAACCGTGGTTCATCACGAGGATAAGATCGGCATCCTTGATTGTTGACAACCTATGGGCAATAACGAAGCTAGTTCTGCCCTTCATCAGTTCATTCATCGCCTTCTGGATGAAGACCTCTGTACGTGTATCAACACTGCTTGTCGCTTCGTCCAGGATGAGAATAGCTGGATCAGCAAGAATAGCACGTGCGATCGTTAGAAGCTGTTTCTGACCTTGGGATATATTCGATGCTTCTTCGTTCAGAATCGTGTCATAACCCATAGGAAGGGTACGGATAAAGTGATCCGCATGCGCCATTTTAGCCGCCCGTACGACATCTGCTTCTGTTGCGCCCTCTCGGCCATAAGCTATGTTATCACGGATCGTACCGTTAAACAGCCACGTATCCTGCAATACCATTCCAAACAAACTCCGTAAATCTCCACGTTTCATATGAGCGATGTTCACGCCATCGACAGTGATCGCCCCATCATTTACTTCATAGAAACGCATTAATAGATTGATCAATGTTGTCTTACCAGCTCCAGTTGGACCTACAATCGCGATCGTTTGACCTTGGGAAGCCGTGATATTCATATCTTCGATTAGCATATTCTTACTGTCATATCCAAATTTCACATGTTCGAAAGCTACGTTGCCATGTGGATTCTCCAAAACAATGGGATTTGTCTTTTCTGCCACTTCTTCCTCTTCGTCAAGAATTTCGAAGACACGTTCAGCCGAAGCTACCGTTGATTGAATGACGTTCGCAATATTTGCTGTCTGAGTAATTGGCATCGTGAATTGTCTGGAATATTGAATAAACGCTTGAATATCCCCGACGGTTATTCTTCCCTTGGTTACGAGGATACCCCCAACAACCGCGACAAGTACATAACCGATATTACCAATGAAGCTCATGATAGGCATAATGACACCGGAAATAAATTGCGCTTTCCAACCGGCTTCATATAGACGGTCATTAATTTCATCGAATTGCTCCAGCGATTTGCGTTCACGTCCAAACGCCTTAATCACCTTATGCCCCGTGTACATTTCTTCTACATGTCCGTTAAGTTGACCCAGTTCCTTCTGCTGTCTAATAAATTGCTTCTGTGAACGCTTAGCGATCGATGTGATCGCAATGACGCTAAGAGGCAACGTCAGTATTGCAATTAATGTCATCAGTGGACTAATGGTCAACATCATGACAATTACGCCGATGATAGTCAGAACAGCGGTAATAAGTTGAGTCATACTTTGCTGCAGTGTTGAGCTAATATTGTCGACATCATTGGTTACCCGGCTTAGAATTTCCCCGTGTGTCCGTGCGTCAAAATATTTCAGAGGTAGGCGTGATAACTTGTCATTTACATCTCGACGTAAATCGTAAACTGTCTTCTGGGCCACGCTAGCCATAATATACTGTTGGAAATAACTGAATAGCGCGCTGAGCAAATATAGTCCAAGCAAGATCATAATAATTTGCCATACGTACTGGAAGTCAATCTCCGCTCCAGGAATCCCCTTCATTTTCCCGATAATGCCTTCGAACAATTTCGTAGTTGCCTTACCCATAACTTTAGGACTCACAATGCTAAATATCGTACTCAGAACTGCCATAAGCAATACGGCAGATAATTGCAACTTATGGGGACGCAAATATTGAATCAAACGTTTTAACGTACCCTTGAAGTCTTTGGCCTTCTCAACAGGTCTTGACATACCACCTGCTGGACCACCTGGGCCTCCATGTCCGCCGCCTGGTCCGTGACCGCCTTTGCCCATGTTCCCACTCTTATTTTGCTGGCTCATGCGATCTCCTCCTCTGAAAGCTGCGAATACACGATTTCTCTATACACGTCGCAGGTCTCCATCAGTTCTTGGTGATTGCCAATACCCGCAACTTGACTCTCATTCATTACGATGATGCGGTCAGCATCCATTACGGTACTAACCCGTTGAGCAACAATAATAACCGTAGATTCCATGGTTTCTTGCTTCAATGCAGCACGAAGCTTAGAGTCGGTCTTGAAGTCAAGCGCTGAGAAGCTATCATCAAATATATAAACTTCCGCTTGTCGTACCAAAGCACGTGCGATCGATAGACGCTGTTTCTGTCCACCAGAGACATTAGAACCACCTTGGGCGATCACAGATTGGAAGCCTTCTTCCATTTCGGCGATAAAATCAGATGCCTGCGCGATTTGAGCAGCGTGTTGCACTTCTTCATCGGTTGCATCTTCTTTACCGTAACGAATATTCTCGTTAATTGTACCTGTGAACAACACAGCTTTCTGCGGAACAAGACCAATCTTCTTACGCAGCTCCTCCTGTGACATATCACGAACATCAACGCCATCCACTAACACGCGGCCACTATCGACTTCATAGAATCTTGGAATAAGACTAATGAGGGTAGATTTACCTGACCCCGTTCCGCCAATAATTGCCGTCACTTCACCCGGCTTAGCGCTGAAAGAAATATCTTGTATCGCAGGTTGCTCTGCGCCAGGGTAACTAAAGGTCACATTATCAAACTCAACATAACCTTTCATGCCAGAAGTCCCCTTCAGAACCTCAGCATCCTTAATAACTGGTTCCATATCCAGCACTTCGTTGATCCGAATAGCTGAAGCTGATGCACGAGGAATAAGTACAAACATCATGGACACCATCACGAGTGAGAACATAATCTGCATAGCATATTGTAGAAATGCCATGAGATCGCCGACAGCCATATGCCCACCATCAATGCGTATTCCACCGAACCAGATAATGGCTACAGAAGAGAAGTTCATAACAAGCATCATAATCGGCATCATTAGCGCCATAATTTTGTTTACTTTGATCGATGTATCGGTCAAGTCGAAGTTTGCCACCTCGAACCGTTTCTTCTCATGGTCAATTCTGTTAAATGAACGAATAACACGGATCCCGGTTAATCCTTCACGCATAACAAGGTTTAGCTTATCAATCTTTGATTGAATCGCTTTGAAGTATGGAAGTCCTTTTCTAGCAATAAGGAAGATCGCCAGAGCAAGCACAGGGATAACCACAATAAATACCAGAGATAAGGTTGCATCTTTGGATACTGCCATGATGATCCCCCCAATGCATAACATCGGAGCCATAATCATCATTCGCAGAATCATAATAAGTACTTGCTGCATTTGAGTAATATCATTTGTTGTACGTGTTATCAACGAAGCCGTTCCAACCTTGTCAAACTCCTCAAGAGAGAAATTCTCCACGTGGTTGAATACCTTACCACGCATTAATTTACCAAACCCAGATGCTGCCTTCGAGGAGAAATAACTCGCTCCAATGGAGCAGGCCATTCCGCCCAGTGCTACAAGGAGCATGAACGAACCAATCTTCCAAATATAAGTTGTATCACCTTTCACAACCCCTGTGTCAATAATATCTGACATCAGCGTCGGTAAATACAACTCAGAAAGTGACTGGAAGAATACCAGCACTAGCACCGCAATGACCAGTAAACGGTATGGTTTTAAATTTCGGAAAAGCTTTATCATTTCCCATCATCTCCACTTTCTCTTAATCAAACGTTGCGCTCTTCTTTCTGTCTCTCTAAGATATATTGGTGCACTTGTTCCAATAGCTCTGCGAGTTGAGCGCTTTTCTCTTCTCCTAAAAAATTATAAATACCTTGAAATCTCTCCTTCAAAGACCCAATGGCCTTGCGGATGAACTCTTCACCTGTTTCAGTCAATTGAACACGTACGACTCTCCGGTCTTCTTGATCGTTAAGACGCAATACTAGACCATTTGACTCAAGGTTTTTAATTAAGGGAGTTATCGTAGGTGAAGTAACACCCATCAAGGAACTTAGTGTAGATATGGTAACGCCTCTAGGATCAGTACGAAGACCCTGCTTAATAAAAAATAACACTCTAACCTCACTAAGTTTACAATTCCCGTGGGGCTGGGGCATTTTATGCCACTCTACCCGTCGTAAGCTGTTGAATGCGTCCAGCAGTCTCTGGGCTTTTAGATCGTCGCCCATGATCACAATTTTCATTCCTCCTTATTTATTTATACAGTTTAATAATTAGTAAACCTATTTATTCGTAAGGCTAATTATAAAAGCCTAAATATCCAAAGTCAACCGCCTCAAGACTGAGTAAAAATGGTTTAAAAAAACCTGGCGGAAGTTCCGTCAGGTCTTCATTAGGTACTACTAGATGTATGCGCATCCACTTTGTTTCCATGCGGTTACACAAACTACAACTATAGGATGGTCATCTTCCCGGGGGTTACTTTGCTTAATTAATTCCATTCGGTAAAAATGGGAAAACATCTCCGTGAAGCTGAGTCAAACTTTTAAATGCATATCCTTGGCGGCGAGCCTCATCGATTATTGACCCCAATGCCTCCGTATTGTCCTTGGAAACAGAATGAAGTAGAAGAACTGCACCTGGATGCAACTGAGAGACCACTTTTTGATAAGCATAAGAAGAGCCCTTCTGCTCCTTCGGATCCCAGTCCTTATAAGCCGCTGACCAAAAAACATTCGTATAACCCAGCTCTTTCGTGTACCGAAGCGTTCTTTCATTGAAAATACCCCGAGGCGGGCGAAGATAAGTCATTTCAGAATTACCCGTTAAAGCAGCAACCCCCTGCTTGACTGACTCTAGTTCCTGTTTGATCTTAGCATCCGATATCGTTGTCATATCAGGGTGGCTCCAAGAATGATTACCAATTAGATGGCCTTCTGCCGCCATTCGTTTGACCAGTTCCGGTTGATCCTTCACATAGTGCCCCGTTACAAAAAAGATAGCTGGCACCTTTTTCTGCTTAAGTGTATCTAGAATCGAAGCAGTATACCCATTCTCATACCCGTTATCGAACGTCAGGAACAACTCTTTACGGGTCGTATCTCCCAGAAAAATGGCACCGTGTTTATCAACAATTGGTTTGAACCCCTCTTCATTAATGGAAGGAAGCTTTCCGTCTACACTTCTCTTGAAGCCAAAATGATAAGCGCCATCGGCTGCGGAAACTACGTTGTCTCCAGCCAATGGAACAAGGCTAAAGAGAAAACAGGCCATCACCGCCGAAATCAAGGCACATTTCATACTGCATTCTCCCCTTAAAATCTTATAGTGTTCGTACTCTGCTTACTTTCTGCCTCTTTGGCTAGTAATATACATAAAACCGCCACGATTTCCCGTGGCGGCTAAATAAGAAGAATTAAACTTTATGATTTATTTTGCTTGCCCAATTCGCTGTGCCGATGACCGTATAAGAAATAAACAGCTAATCCAAGGGCCATCCAAATAAGGAATGCAATCCAGTCCGGCATGCTCAGCTGCTGCAACTCCAGTAAGCACAAAAATCCCGGTTCCGACGACACATCCAACGCCAAGCATGGTTAGATCAAATACGCCAAGTTCTTTTTTTAAAGTTCCTGCTCCTGAGTTACTTTTCTCCTGTAGCATAGAGGAAATTGTTTTCCTTCTAATAAAAGCTCATCTAAGATGTCCCCTAATTATTTTTTTCGAATGACGCACATTTCCTGCTAGTCTCCGATTTTCACAGTATAAAAATATACCTTATCTCAAATTGCATTTGAAGTACTAAATTCACCTAGCCCTTGTCGGACAACACATTCTCAGCAAATCGAATCCATTCTCTCGTCGCAAATGACAAGTACCTATCATCTCGCCAGATAATACCAAGCTCCCACGGAATTACGGGTTCAACTAAAGGAATGATCCGCACATGCTCCTCGTCAATTTCGCGACAGATGGTCTCAGGTAACAATGTAATACCTAGGCCTACGGCTACCATTTGGCTGATTAGATCCCATTGTGAGCTTTCATAGATCACATGCGGTTGAAAGCCGAGCTTGACACATTCTGCAATAATTCGATCATGGAGCGTAAAGTCTTCCCGGAACAGGACAAAAGGATCCTCGGATAACTCAGACAACTTAGCTTCCCTATTTACCGCAAGGCGATGCGTAGGATGAACAACTAAATTGAGCTTCTCCTCCACAAAAGGAATATTACTTAAGCCCTCCTGCCCCGTAGGTAATACAGCAACGCCCACATCAAGCAATCCATTGGCGACGTCTAATTCGACTTTCTTCGCCCCATCTTCAAATAATTGTATTTTGATGTCCGGATAACGATTGTGAAACTGTCCGATCACCTTGGGGAAGAAGCTAGCTCCTACCATAGGAGGAAGGCCAATACGGATGTGACCCTGTTTCAGATTTCGTAAGTCATCCAATTCGGCATTGAGGTTATGAAAAGAAGTTACAATCTGTTGTGCCTGATTCACAATAATTTGTCCTGCGTCCGTTAGCTGTATTCGCTTGCCACTTCGTTCAAACAATACAACCCCGAGCTCTTCCTCCATGCCTTTGATCGTTTTGCTAATTGTAGGTTGAGTAATATAGAGAGCATCCGCAGCCTTGGTAAAACTTTTGAGCCTGGCTACTTCAATCAGATATTGCAATTGACGAATATCCATTAGAAATCTCCTCTGCATTATCTATAGATAAATGGAATGTTATATATTCAGTATATTCATTTTACTCATGAAAACAATTGCTGTATTGTTTTCATTACAGACATTACAAGGAAGTGAAGCAACATGAATACAGTAAAGATTATAAGTAAGGGCGTTTTCCAAGTTGCAATTCTTTTCTTTGTATCCATAGCTATGAACAAATTATCTACTCTACTCCATTTACCGATCCCCGGATCGATTCTTGGCATCATTGTATTATTCACATTACTAAAAACAAAAATGATCAAGCTAGCCTGGGTCGAGCAAGGAGCCAACTGGCTATTAGCCGAGTTGCTACTCTTCTTCATCCCTTCCGCTGTTGGCGTTATGAAATATATACCGATGCTAGAGACCGACGGAGTACGAATCCTGATCGTTGTCATTTCTAGTACCTTGGTCGTTATGATATCCTCAGGCCTTATCGCCGTTAGGATTTCAAAAAGAAAGGATAGTAAGGCCCTATGATAACCGGAATGTTATATCTCATCTTCACACTTGCTATATACTTCGTTTCCAAACAACTATATAAAATTCGGCCGAGAGTTTACTTGTCACCACTACTGATTACTCCACTTTTCTTAATTATTGTTCTCATGTGGAACCAAATCCCATACGAGACTTATAACCAAGGTGGAAAATGGCTCAGTGCGATGCTGCAACCTGCAACGATTGCCTTTGCTATACCGCTCTACAAATATTATGACGTATTGAAGAAACACGCTGTCGTCATTCTGGTCAGCGTATTATCAGGCTCCATAGTGGCTATGTTCTCTTCCGCATTCATTGCAGAATGGATGCATCTTGACTCTACACTGGTCAGCAGCCTAATCCCACGTTCTGTAACGACACCTATCGCCATGAATGTATCACAGACCATCGGTGGTGTTCCAAATATCACTGCTGTTTTCGTCATCATTACAGGTCTACTAGGAACTGTAATTGGTCCAATGGTTATGAAATTATTTCGTATCGAGAATGAAGTTGCTCGTGGTGTACTATTTGGAACAAGTGCACACGGGACGGGAACATCAAAGGCTTTTGAGCTAAGTTCATTAACCGGAACAATTTCCAGCATTTCGATGATTTTGGCCGCCTTATTCACCTTAGGCGTGGCTCCCATGCTGATTACAGTATTAATAAAGTAAGACTAACAACATGGTTCCTCTTAATTCAAATAGTTTTCTCCGTATGGACCCTGCCTGAAAAGGCAGGGTCATTTTTTTATAAATACGACAAGAAAAAGCCCCGAGTTAGTCGGGGCTTTAAACAGCTTACATTAATCTGTGATTGTAACTGGATTACCGCTCAACGCTGATTCCAGGGCAGCGCAGGTAACCCTTTGCGTCTTCACCGCATCGACATAATCAGACAGTATTTGCGAGGTATCCCCCGTCCGTAAGGCGTGAATAAACGCTTCTGTTTCGGATACATATGGATTATTCCCACTTGTAAATGCCGTTCGAACCCCTTCTTCGATCACTTCAAGCCGATCCTGATTCCAATCCAGGATGCCTCCGTCTGTGTACAGACTCAATCCAGACTTACCTACACCACCAGGAAGAATACACGTATTCGAAATGTTAGCCACAGCACCACTCTTCAGCTTCAAAGTTACCGTACCAACATCAGGTACATTGACGTTCTCATATTTACTTTGAACGACACGATTGCCATACGCCGCATACACTTCTGCAACCTCACCAACCGTATATCGAAGCAAGTCGACGATATGCGTCGTCTGTTCGATAAACTGACCACCTGATCCTTCTTGTCTTCTCCACCAAGCTACACCAGGCATATCCCCCATCCAAGTACCGAGTGCCATACCGATCGTACGCCCCTGTAACAATTCCCTTAATAGTTGGATGGACTCTTTATATCTAAAATGATAACCGACGGAATTAATGAGTGGTTTCTGGTTCAATTGATCCAGAATGCCAACTGGAATATCCAAATTCATCCCAAGTGGCTTCTCTACAAAGAACGGAATCCCCCTCGTGATCAATTCCGCTTCGATCTCACCATGCGACATAGGCGGTACACAAATGTAGACAGCATCCAGCTTCTGCGCATCTAGCATCTCAGTCAGCACTGTATAACTCTTGGCTCCAGGATAAGCAGAGGCCATGTTCTGAGCTTTCTCGATGCTTGTCCCACATATCGCTGCAACCTGTACATCTTCCATCCCAGCTAGAATATCTCCATGAACCTTACTAAACCAGCCTGTACCAATAATACCGATGTTCAAGGACATTATCGTATTCCTCCTAAACGTATTGAAGTTATGTATCATAGAATATGCACCAAGCAAAACTTACTTCGTAAGCATCAAGCTTAGTTCTTAATACTTATCGTAGCGCTTACGAAATTAATTCACAAGAGCACTTCCCACTAGAAAGCTTCCGACTTTCAATAGAACTTACACCTACTTTGGGACTATTCCGCCTGCATACAAAAAAAGTGAACAGCCATGTACCACGCGCTGGTCACTTTTTTACGATGTTCATCATCTATCATTATGCCCAGGGAACCTGCATTTCAGGGACATAATTGTTCGCATAATAACAACTATGCTTGTCCGCTTTGCATCTTTTCTTAATTCGTGTAGATTCATTTACAATTTCCTCTTCACTCTCAAACTGTCTCCATTCATTCGTAACGACGGCGATTGAAATACCGACCAACGGAATTTTCTCCATTTCACCCGCTCGGTTCTCAGTCAACACATACTTCTGCCGCAAATGGATGTCACTATAAAACGATCCAATCATATCGTCAAAATGCTCGATGATCGACTGACTAAGTTGACGATAATCGTGATGGTTCACGATAGCAACGAAGTCATCGCCCCCAATATGCCCGACGAAGCTATCTGGCTGATAAATAAACCCTTTGAGGATTGTAGCCGTAGCCTGAATCAACTTGTCCCCTGCGCTAAAACCATATATATCGTTATAAGCCTTGAAATTGTCCAAATCAATGTAGAGCATACTAAACTGCTCCCACTCTAGAACCTGCTTCAACTTTTCCCTAATCGATAGATTACCGGGAAGCCCTGTAAGTGGATTTAGAAAAGTGGCGATTTGCGTCTGGATCTCTGCAAAATTTAATAGCAGATTACGAATACTAACAACACCATAAAACTCATCGTTTCTCGTTACGATCACATAATCATACAGTTCCTCTTCCGGTCTGTTCATCGCGAGTTTGCTCACCTCAGTAATAGAATGTCCATATTCAACAACAAGCGGCTCTTGCTTCATGATCAAATCGATCGGTCTGCCCATATATATGTTGTAACCATAAAGTGTACCCATTGTCTGATAAAATCGGGCTCTCATCACCAAGGATAATTGACTACCTTCTTTTCGAATGACAACAACCCCTTGTAACTGAGGGTTTTCTTTGAAGATTTGATTCACATGTTCACATTTTGTATCTTGAGGCACATGCGGAATTAACTCTGCAATCTCCCCGATCTGTGAAATCATTCAGATCCCTCCCCCTATGCTACAACCATAGCTCATAAATACTAACCCTATGTTAAAGCAATATTAATTTTTTGAACAAACCAAGTCTTTTTTTCTCCAAAATTTTCAAGTATAACCTTACATCGTTCGTAAAGTTCATCTCAAATAGTCATCAAGTTCATCTAAATAAAGATTTGTTTATATCTTACATAAACATTACAATTAGAGTTAGAGAAATCGTGAAAAATAGAACAAACTCATATGGAAGGTGGAGTCAATATCATGGCAATTACGCAAGAGTCAAAACCAACCCTTGATACTGCAAAACAATATGTTAACGAGGTATACGAAACGGTTAAGAAACGCAATCCTGGTGAGAGCGAATTCCACCAAGCAGTAAAGGAAATTCTTGATTCCCTCGTACCTGTATTTGCAAAAAATCCGAAGTATCAAAACAATGCCATCTTAGAAAGAATTGTTGAGCCAGAGCGTTTGATTACTTTCCGAGTGCCTTGGGTTGATGATCAAGGTAACGTTCAAGTAAACCGTGGCTTCCGCGTACAATTCAACAGCGCTATCGGACCATACAAAGGTGGCCTACGTTTCCACCCATCTGTTAATGCCAGCATTATCAAATTCCTTGGTTTCGAGCAAATCTTCAAGAACTCCCTTACAGGTCAACCTATTGGTGGCGGTAAAGGTGGATCTGACTTTGATCCAAAGGGTAAATCCGATAATGAAGTTATGAAGTTTACACAAAGCTTCATGACTGAGCTGTCCAAATACATCGGTCCTGATACAGACGTACCAGCTGGTGACATCGGTGTAGGCGCAAGAGAAATCGGCTACATGTTCGGTCAATACAAACGTCTTCGCGGTGGTAATGAAGCGGGCGTACTAACAGGTAAAGGCTTAACTTACGGCGGAAGTCTGACACGTACTGAAGCTACAGGCTACGGTCTGGTCTACTTCACACAAGAAATGCTTAAAACAAAAGGCGAAAGCTTCGAGGGTAAAACGGTTGTTGTCTCCGGTTCCGGTAATGTATCGATCTATGCGATTGAAAAAGCACAACAACTTGGTGCTACCATCGTTGCATGTAGCGATTCCAACGGATACATCTATGATAAAGATGGTATCAACCTTGAAACAGTTAAGACATTAAAAGAAGTAGATAGAAAACGGATCAAAGAATATGTAAATAATCATCCGTCAGCGCAATACTTTGAAGGCTGCGAGAACATCTGGACTATCCCTTGTGATATCGCATTGCCATGCGCAACACAAAATGAAATTAACGAAGAATCCGCTAAGATTCTAGTAGCCAATGGCGTGAAATACGTTGCTGAAGGTGCTAACATGCCTTCCACTTTAGAAGCTATTGAAGTGTACCTGAATAATGGAGTATACTTCGGACCTGCCAAAGCTGCAAACGCTGGTGGAGTTGCTGTATCCGCATTGGAAATGGCACAAAATAGTGCAAGACTTGCTTGGACCTTCGAAGAAGTAGATTCTAAACTAGTCCAAATCATGCAGAACATCTACAACAACTCAGTGAATGCAGCTGAAGAATATGGTCACGCTGGAAATCTCGTTGTTGGTTCCAACATCGCTGGCTTCTTGAAAGTTGCCGACACAATGATTGCTCACGGAGTTGTGTAAGCTGGGCTGAATCCACTAGGAATATAATATAAGGAGCTATCCCACGAGTAGTTATCTACTAGAGGGATAGCTCCTTCTTATTTAAGCAAAGAGTTTACTTATGACATAACCAAGCTTAATTTTTACTCCAAATCGCTATTTGGTAAGCCGAACATCGGCGATATGTCTTTCAAGAACTCGTAGAACAGCTTCTCCGTTGGAGGAAGTTCGCGGCTCAAAGGAATAATCACACCTACATCGCGGGAGACCTGTGGTTCAGTAATAGGAATGCTCACAATGGATGATGGTATGTACTCACTTATAGCAATTTCCGGTAACACCGTCAGTCCAAGACCCGCAGCAACCAAACCTTTGATTGCATCCAGATCATCACCTTCAAACGTTACCTTCGGATGGAAGCCTAGGTTGGCACAAGCCTTCACGACCAGCTCCCTTAATACAAACCCTTCAGGGAACAACACAAACAAATCATCCTTTAAGTCATTTAGCGATACGGAAGATTGTTTGGCAAGTTTATGACTAGAAGGCATTAGCGCCATAAATTTCTCTCGAAATAGCACCTCGCTTTTCACCTGGGAATCATGATGTGGCACTGGCCCCATAATCGCCAAGTTCATGTCGCCTTTAACAACCCATTCAATAAGCTCTTTATAAGAACCATGCTGCAATTGAAAATGAACCGCTGGATAACGATCACGAAAAGCAGAAACGACGCTTGGGATCATATGAGCCGCTAAGCTACTTGGAAAACCGATACGAACTGTACCCCGTTCAGGATCCAGAAATTCACTGATCTCTTGTTGGGCATTCTCCATTACTTTCATTAAATGTTCCATATGCGACAGAAATAATCGACCAATCGGTGTCAACTTCACTTTACGCCCTTCGTGAATGAACAAATCTACACCAAGCTCTGACTCCAGTTTAAAAATCTGTCTACTAACAGCCGACTGTGATACATGTAAGACATAAGAGGCCTCTGTCACATGCTCCAGCTTCGCCACTTCAATAAAATATTGAATCTGCCTCAGTTCCAACTTGTCACCTCCTCCTCTTACCATACCTGATCTTGCTGCTATTCATGTAGCTGATAATGAACAAGATGCTAATTTTATTGTAAATACTTCCACGTCATGTAATATTATTATTCCCCATTATATAGGCTAAACAGCCGGAAGAGAAGCCACTTTAGCGGAACTACAAAAAAACACTTATAACTCCACTCTAGTGGCGCTACAAGTGTCTCTTATTGTCTTCATTGATACAATGATTCTATAAAGAGCTTAAACCCCTGGACGATCCAGAGCGTATAAATTACGATATCTAGGTTCTCGCTCCATCAATTCGGCATGTGTACCCCGCATGAGAATAACACCATGCTCCATAAAAATCACTTCATCCATGCATTCGGCACCAACCAAATGGTGAGTAACCCAAATCAATGATTTCCCTTTAGTGGTACTGAAAATCGTTGACAGCAACTCCCGCTCCGTACGAGGATCGAGCCCTACTGTAGGCTCATCAAGGATGAGTACCGGATTATTTTGCAGCAAAATACGCGCTAAGGCAACACGCTGCCGTTCCCCTCCAGAGAAACGTTGGCCTGTCTCACGCATCGGCGTATCCAGCCCAGCCGGAAGAGATCGAACTAACTCGTCAAGCTGCGCTGACTTACTCGCCTGAATAATCTCTTCCTCCGATGATTCTGGACGACCCAACCGAATATTGTTTGCAATTGTCGTATCAAACAAATGTGGGCGCTGGTTCAATACAGAAATCACCTTTGAGATATCATCGCCGTAATTCATAGCAGGAAGGCCATTAATTGTAACCGAGCCACTAACTGGAGCGATAGCACCTTGAATTAGCTTCAGTAATGTAGATTTACCTGCACCACTGCGGCCAATAATCGCGATCCGTTTGCCCTGGGGAATATCCAAAGACACGTTATCAACAGAATTGGCATCATCCGAACTATAGGCAAACTTCACATTTCGCAGTTCCAGCGAGACACTGCGGGAGGCCTTGCTAAGTGCTTCTTGGCTTACGCCAGCTTCTGCCCTATTTTCAGTTAAAGATTCATTCCCTTGACCATCCTTTGATACGGAGGACTCCATATTAGATGATCCTGAAATACGATCCAACCTACTCAATGATTCCCGGTACTGAGGAATCCGTTCCATCGCTTCTGATACAGGAAGAAAGGCATCGGCAAGTGGAAACACGATTAGCACGAAGGCTACGATAAAAGTAGGATCAATGCTCCCAGCCGCCGCTTGTCCCGCAGACCAATACACCATTGAAACAACAATCGCAGCGACAACCATTTGCCCTATTAAGCTTCTCCATCTAGCCCAAGCCCGTAATCTTTGTTCTTTGCGAGCCACAATTTCTTCATCCCGCTCATACGATTCCACAAACTCCGCTTGTCGGCCACTGATTACCCAATCACTAATCCCCATCACAGCATCCGTAAGCTTCTGATAAAGTCCATTTCGCTCACGCTTCACTGCGATATTCGTTGCTCTAGTAAGCTTCAATGAGATATAGGGAAGTACAGCCACCAGAATGAAGATATAGATTGCAACTAAACCTGCGAATACAACATCAAACCCACTGAGTCCAATTACAGCAGCCGCATAAAGAATCAAAGCCACTAAACTTGGAAACACGGTGCGGATATATACATTTTGTAATTGTTCTATATCGTCAGCTAAGACGCTTAGAAGGTCTCCGGTCCGATAGCGTGAAGAAATAAACAACGCTTGCGGCTCAAGAATTTTATATAATTTGACTCGCATTTTCGATAAAATACGCAGAACCGTATCGTGTCCAACTAGCCGCTCCACATAATGAATGACCGCCCGACCAATACCAAACGTTCTCACACCAACAATCGGTACATATACCATGAGAATATTGTATGGCTGCAGCGACGACTTGGAAATTAAGAATCCAGAGGTGAACATGAGCATTGACGCAGAAAGTAGTGTTAGTGCACCCAAAATCAAATAGAGTGCAAACCGCCCACTATAGACCCGAAAATAAGGTCTTATCCATTGCTCCTGCTTCATTGTATCCCCTCCTGCTGTATGGCTATCAAATGATGATAAGCCCCTTTTTGGCCAATCAACTGCTCATGAGTTCCGATCTCCACCACGCGCCCTTGCTCCATGACGATGATGTAATCCATATCCCGCATCCAGTGCAATCGATGAGTAGCTAAGAATACCAGCTTATCCTCAAACAATGGCAACATCGTATCCTTTAGTTCATATTCCGTTTCGATATCCAGATGTGCGGTTGGCTCATCGAGCAAAATAATTGGACGCTCACTGAGTAGAGCACGGGCAAGTGCCACACGCTGCTCTTGGCCACCGCTTAGATCACGTCCACCCCCACCGATAACTTCATCATACCCGCTAGGTAATCCGCGAACTAATTGACCCAGCCCTGCAGCTGTAGCGGCTTGCTCTACAGCTTCGCGCGAAGCATTCGGTGAGTAGAAGCTTATATTATCACGTAGGGAACCACTAAAAATATATGGATTCTGCGGAATGTACGTTATTTGCTCCCGCCAAGATGAGTGAGTCAAATCGCCCACCGAGGCACCATTTAATTCAAAGCTTCCTGAAGTCGGGCGTAGAAAACCACCTAGTACATCGATCAGCGTTGATTTGCCGGCTCCACTTTCACCAATGATCCCAATTTTGCCTACAGCGCCTATCTTCAAATCAACACCTTCCAGGGAAGGCTTCCCGTCCGCTTCATGACGCACACCAACTGAGGACAAGGTTAATGTACTCTCTGGCGTCCAGGCCATAGGGCTTCCACCCAGGATTGCCGCTTTCTCAGCTGCTTCCTTCTCCGCCGCATCGATAATGGCTTCCATCGCTTCTCCCGCTTCTTTCCCATCCAAGGTGGCGTGATAATCAGCACCTACCATTCGCACGGGGAGGAAATACTCCGGTGCCAAAATCAGCACGGTTAGTCCCGTGAGTAGCGTCATTTTACCATCAACAAGGCGAAGTCCTAAACTGACGGCGACGGACGCAACGGATAACATCGTGAAGAAGTCCAGTGCGAATGAAGACAAGAAGGCAACTCGAAGTGTCCGCATCGTAGCCGAACGATAGGAATCGCTGACCCGATCGATGGAGTCGCTATGTTGCTTACTGCGTCCTAGAAACTTCAGCGTCTCCAACCCTCGTAATGAATCTACGAAATGATTGGATAACACCCGATAAGATTCCCATTGACGATCCATTTGCTTACGGGCTGTCATACCGACTAGAATCATAAAGATGATGAGAATCGGCATCGTGATCGTCAGAATGATTCCTGACTCCACATCCTGCATAAACACATAAGCCAAGATCAATATTGGTGTCATCCCTGTCGCCAACATCCGCGGTAGAAATAGCTCCAAATAATTACGGAATTTCATCACGCCTTCAATCACTAGCGTTACTAAATTCCCCGTGCCTTCCTTACCCGCATAACGAGGACCTAGCTGAAATAACTTTTCCATAACCTGCTTACGTAAATCTCTACCCGTTTGCTCTGCAAATTGATAAGCGACCTTCTGCTGAAGTAAGCTACATGCCTGCCTAACTATAAAAGAAAGCAGGAACAACCCGATCCCGCCGAGTTGCTCCTGCAGCTTAGCACCGCCAAACAGGGCGGAGAGAACCTCCGCCAGCCATTTGGCCTGCATGATAATCATGATACTTTGGAGGAGGGTCGAAACAGCCATGACCACAAGAACCGATTTGATCCCCGCCCATTTCATTAAGCCGCGTCCCATTAGTATTCTAGATGCTCCTTCTCGTGAACCCGTTTATGGAAGACAAAGTAGCTCCAAATTTGATATCCCAACACAAAAGGTAGTAGGGTCAGTGAAACAATGGTCATTACTTTAAGGGAATACTGACCTGAAGCTGCGTTATCTATCGTCAAAGAGAAAGCATCACTAATTGAGCTAACCATCACACGCGGGAACATGCCAATAAAGACAGAGGAGAAGCCCAATGCAATTAGTGCTCCGGTCATACCAAATGCCCATCCGTCTTTCTTCTTCGATATAAATCGACCCGCAAGCAGGAACACTACAACACCGAGAATTGCAATCACACTAAGTAGTAACCCACGAACCTCAAATACATCGGTTTGGAAGTATGTCATTACACCTAGCACCACGAATAACGCAGCTTGCGGAATGAGCAATTTATGAGCTAATTTGCGAGCACGCTCCTGCAAGCTTCCTGTCGTCCGCAAAGCTGTATACAATAAACCATGTACAAGACATAACATCACAACGGTGATTCCACCTACTAATGTATATAGGTTCACCATATCAAATAATCCGGCCTTCATTTCCATATCAGCATCAATCGGTAGGCCCTTCATCATGCCGGAGAATACGACACCAAGCAAGAACGGAGGCAGTAGACTACCTAGAAAAATGGACATATCCCATGTTTTCTTCCATTTCTCGTTCCCCACCTTTCCCCGGAACTCAAACGCGACACCCCGAGCGATCAATGCGAGTAATAATACGACAAGTGGTGTGTAATAGCCACTGAACATCGTAGCGTACCAGTTCGGGAAAGCTGCGAACATCGCGCCCCCTGCTGTAATTAGCCATACCTCATTTGCATCCCAAAAGGGACCAATCGTATTAATCAGTACTCTTCGCTCCATATCGTTCTTAGCTAAGAATCGCGTACTCATTCCGACCCCGAAATCGAATCCTTCCAGAAAGAAAAAACCTACAAATAATACTGCAACAAGTACGAACCAGAGCTCATTAAGAGACATGGTAACCCTCCTTACCAAATGGATCTGCCGAATGTTCATCATGACTATCTTCAGCAAATGGACCCTTCTTAATAACTTTGACGAACAAGTATACCATGACAGCTCCTAGTGCTGCATAAATCGTTGTAAAACTGATGACTGAGAATAAAATTTGCCCTGAAGTAACACTAGGCGAGATACTGTCTTTCGTTTGCATAAGCCCAAATACTGTCCATGGCTGACGACCAAACTCCGTCATAACCCATCCCGCTGTATTCGCGATGAACGGCAACGAGATCGACCATAGCATTAGTCTGTAATACCATTTGTTTGGAGATTCTAATTTTTTGCGTTTCATCAGATATATACCCCATAGACCAAGTACAATCATCAAAGATCCAGCAGCAACCATGATCCGGAAACTCCAGAACGTAGTGCGCACAGGTGGAATGTAGTTGCCTGGTCCATAAGTTTGTTCATATTCCGCTTGAAGCTCATTGATCCCTTTAACTTCACCATCGAAACTACTGTAGGACAAAAAGCTGAGCAAATAAGGAATTTGGATCTCGAAGTTATTTTTTCCACTGTCCGAATCAATATGGGCGTAAACCGTCCAAGGCGCAGGATCACCACTCTTACCCCACAAAGCTTCAGATGCGGCCATCTTCATTGGCTGTGTCTTCACCAAATATTGCGCTTGCTGGTGACCGAACAATGCTGTACCAAACGAAGAAATCAGACCAATAATAACGGCAATTTGGAATGATTTTTTGAAAAATTTCACGTCTTGTTTTCTCAATAATTTATAGGCACTGATACCCGTAATGAGAAAAGCCCCGGTTGCAAACGCACCAAGTACGGTATGCGGGAATTCCACCAGAAGCTGACCATTGGTTATCAGCGCGAAGAAATCGTTCATCTCTGCACGTCCGTTGTTGATCTCAAAACCAACCGGATGTTGCATAAACGAGTTAGCTGCTAAAATCCAGAAAGCTGAAACCGTAGTACCTATCGCAACGAGCCAAATGCAGAGCAAATGAACGCGTTTGGATAAGCGATCCCAACCAAAAATCCATAATCCGATAAATGTTGACTCCATAAAGAAAGCAAAAAGCGCTTCGACTGCGAGCGGCGCACCAAATACGTCACCCACAAACCTTGAGTAATCCGACCAGTTCATACCGAACTGGAATTCTTGAAGAATACCTGTTACGACCCCTACAGCAAAGTTAATCAGGAACAATTTCCCCCAGAACTTCGCCATACGTTTGTATTCTTCTTTCCCCTTTACAACATACATGGTTTCCATAATTGCAATTAGCAACGCCAGGCCAATGGACAGTGGAACGAAGAAGAAGTGGAAAATCGTTGTGACTGCAAATTGAAGGCGAGCAAGCATGATTGGATCCATAATATTCTTCCCTACTTTCTATCTTTGTTTATCTATTGTGAATTCTATCACGGAAATATTAAAACGAACGTCATAAAAGTAATAATTTTGTGACAAGAATCACATGATTAATGTCACTGATAATAAAAAAACTCAATATTCCGCGTCGTAGCGCGGTTTTCTCCACCTTGAAGTTTATGAAATTATTGTGAACAGCCCCGTTTAACGAAGTAAACGAGGCTGCGATATTGGGGTTCACACTTATTACATCTGAGCTCCACGCTGTAACATTTTCGGGGAAAAGGCCCACTTCCATGCAAATAGATTCGCAAGCACCAACACAATCATATACCCATAAATTCCATAATTAAAACTCAGCGCTAGCCAATGAAGTAATGCGAATCCAACTAGTATAAGCATAAATGGAATCATTCGTATGCTTTCCGTCTGCTGTCCTCCGCCAGTTGGTTCTGAGAAAGGAAGCGCTTTTCCCATATATGCGAAACAAATTACGGGATAGAGAATGAAACTTAAGACTACCACGATCATATCAGGGATTATTGCTTGGCCGAATAGAAATAAAAAGATACAACTATTCAGTAAAAATAAGGGCAATAGCAGGCGGACAATGCAAGCTTTCAGAGCACCCCTATAGATAGGTGCATGATCGCTTATCGGAGCGGCCTGATAAATCCAGGCAGCCTTGTATTTGCTAGAATACCTCATCATCATGACTACGCTCGGGACTAACATCGCGCAGAAATAGATTACTAGATACATTTGGGTACCCGCTAGCCCCTGAAGTCCATTCTTTGAGATACCACTAAACAGATATATATATGGGAATATAATCGAAAAACCCAGGTTAGGATATACTTTAAGCTTAAACTCCCGCTCCTTCCCCATCATCATCCAAGCAAATCGGAAAAACACCTTTTCTTGTGTTTCTTTGCATACTAAGTTTGTAATGCCCTTCAATAAAAAGCCATTCTTTTTCCGACTCCGACCACCGGGGTCTGACAGCTTTTGAAGATTTCTCTCCAGGGAAGGCATGAGTTTAAGATAGATAAGGAAGGCTGCAATCGGAACAAATAGGGCCAACAATGAAAACACAATAAATAAGGGTTCTCGAGCACCATGAAGTAAAGTTTCAAAGGATGCACCAAACCACACAGGTGGGAGGAAAAACTGCCACCACTTGGGCTGAAATACAACGCCCATATCAACGATACCAAATAACCGTACAAGCAGCTGATAACCAAGCGTAATTCCGATCGTCAGGCCGATTTGCACGTAGTTGATCATATCTTTGAGTTTCTCTCCGTCAAAGAACTTCAATACCGCTAAATATACTAACGCAGTAATAACAACGATTAACATATCCATAAGAATAATCTCAATCAAAAACACGAGGAAGAACCATATGCCATGCTTCACTAAGCCCACGATTAATGGGATAGCTGTAATGGCTCCGGTAAGGAAGAACATATAGATCAGGATATGCATGGTTTTGGCCATAGCTATTGTCTTACGATCAACTGGCTTGGTAGATAATATATTACGGTCACGAATATCTAGCAGCACGGAGGAAAAGTCGGAAATGAGTGAGGTCAGCAACATGAACATAAAGACACCGAACAACAAACTCATCTGAAAAATATAATTTTTCCCCATGAGAATAAATGGTATGCTCACCAGTCCAAATAGAATATATAACCATAATGACTTTACGAAATTATTACTAGTCTTCGTAGAGTTATCATCATTACTTGCATCCTTCTTCGAAGACTTACCAATGACCGTTGGTACTCTTCTGGCATCCATCGTCAGTTTGACCTGAAGGATGCGCCGCATAACGGGGTAATTCACTCCCGATTTCTGAAACAATCCACTAAACTTGTCCAACACCTTCAGTGAACGATAATCTCTCATCTGCTACACCTCTTGCACTATGGACACGAATTGTTCCGCGATATCTCGGTGTTCATTAAATCCGGTTAATTGATTAAAAATTTGCTCAAGTGAACCTTCATGGCTTTGCTCTTTCAGTTCTTCAAAACTACCGTCCGCAACAATCCGCCCGCCATCAAGTAATATAATTCGACTACTGATCTTCTCAACTACATCCATGATATGTGAGGAGTAAAAGATCGTCTTTCCCTTGGCTGCGAGTAACGCCAACATTTCCTTGACGACCATAACACTATTGGCATCTAAACCACTTAAGGGTTCATCCAAAAATAGAATATCCGGGTTATGCAATAAGCTTGAAATAATCAACACTTTCTGTTTCATCCCTTTGGAAAAGGTTGCAATTCGGGCATCATATACGTCTTTTAGCCCAAAACTCTCCATCAATTTGCGCCCCTTCTCCTCTGCAGCTTCTGCAGTCAACCCATACAACTCACCTATAAATGATAAATATTCCCTTGCAGACAATGTATCGTACATCTCTGCAATTTCCGGCACATATCCGATACGTTTCTTATACTCTACCCCACCATCACGTGGACTTTGTCCGAGTACGCTTACTTCACCACTAAAGCCTTCTACCAGCCCTAGCATTATCTTAACCGTTGTACTCTTACCTGCACCATTCGGGCCAATGTATCCTATGATTTGACCTGGATATACTTCCAGATCCACGCCGTTAAGTACATATCTATCTCCATACTTCATTCTGAGGTCAGCCATTCGGATTACTGGTTCATATGTATTAGTCACTATCACAACTCCTCCCTAAACTACTCCTAGTTTACCATAATTTCCTTAGGGTATTGGTGCTTCAACAGTAAATCAGATCAAAAAAAACGAAGCTCTCATCCTACAGAGAGCTTCGCCTTCTATTACATTTATATTAAACTACTGCCATGCAGTAGGTAATTTAATTACTCACTCTTCGGAGCACCTGACATAAATCCACTGATATCAATACCAAGTCCTTTAGCAAGACGCATACCATAATCTACATCGGCACGGAAGAAATTGCAGATCGCACGAAGCTGAATCTCCTCATTAGTCGCACGAAGATCATTCAACATGTTATCGATCAAATGATCACGCTCCTCCGGTGTAAAGCTGCGATACAGTTCCCCTGCTTGGGTAAAGTCGTCCGTCTTCGCAATTTTCTGACGTCCTGCTTCTCCCTTCAATGGCATAACACTGTCACGGTAAGTTGGATCTTCCTTTGGACTGCTATCCAGACTATTGGGTTCATAGTTAACTGGAGAAAGATCCTGGTTCACATTCATAGCACCATCACGCTGATGGTTTCTTACCGCTGCATACGGGCAATTGACTGGAATTTGCAAGTAGTTTGCTCCAAGACGATAACGCTGGGTATCCGGATAAGAGAACAATCGACCCTGTAGCAACTTATCTTCCGATGGTTCGATTCCTGGAACCATGGTACTAGGTGAGAATGCCGCTTGTTCTACTTCAGCAAAGAAGTTTCCTGGATTCCGATTCAATGTCATTGTACCGATTTTCTCTAGTGGATAATGATCTTCTGGCCATACTTTGGTTGGATCCAGTGGATCAAAGCCCCATTTATCCAGGTCTTCTACTGGCATTAGTTGCACGTGTAATTCCCATTGTGGGAACTCCCCATTGGCAATATGTTCATGAAGATCACGAGTTGCATGGTTGAAATCATTTCCTTGCACGACCTTAGCTTCTTCAGCAGTTAAATTGACAACGCCTTGCTTCGTTTTCCAAGTGTATTTCACATAAATTGCTTTACCTTCAGCATTGATCCACTTGTAGGCATGGACACTGAAGCCATCCATCTGACGGTAATTGGCTGGTGTTCCGTTATCCGATAATAACCAGGTCATCATATGCGTTGATTCCGGGGTCAACGTCATGAAATCCCAATAACGCGCTGGATCCTGAATGTTCGTATCAGGAGCTGGTTTCAAGGAATGCACCATGTCCGGGAATTTGATCGCATCACGGATAAAGAATACCGGTAGATGGTTACCTACAAGATCATAATTGCCTTCTTCAGTATAGAATTTCACGGCAAATCCACGCGGATCACGCGCCGTCTCTGGGGAACCTGTACCATGAATTACTGTAGAGAAACGTACAAATACCGGTGTCTCCCGTCCCACTTCCTGAAGGAAATGTGCACGAGTATATTGGGACATATCTCGCTCTGCCACAAACACACCATGAGCACCAGCACCACGCGCATGCACTACGCGCTCTGGAATTCGTTCGCGGTCAAAATGGGCAATCTTCTCAAGTAAGTGATAATCCTCAAGTAGCGTTGGTCCATTCTGTCCTGCTGTACGTGAATTTTGATTGTCTCCTACGGGTGCCCCTTGATTCGTTGTTAATCTTTCTTTCATATATTCACAGCCTTTCAAATTATTTAATATTGGATTTAGACTTAATCTAAGTTCTATAGTAAATTTTATCATGCATGCTTGCTGTTTTGCATGAAGATTTTATGAAAATAATATGAATAATACTCCCATCCGATTCCTCCCTTATCATGTCTTGTTCTATAACTATTCGGTTTAAATCAACCTCAGCACAAAAAACAAGCAACTAACGCAATTCTCGTCAGTTGCCTGTCAGCTGGGGACAGGTTCACGGCCCCTTGTCCCTGCTAAATTCTATTACTTAATGCCTTCTTGAACCCCATTCCCATACTCCGCTAACAGCAATTACAAGTGGATCAACTCACGTTCTAGGTGCGTTTTTTTGGTGCAATCATCACTCCAGCACCGATAGCAATCAACGCGATAGCTAGGACCGGTTGCCCGAAGATGACACTGTTGTAAAGTGCTCCGAAGGAGAACACAGCAAAAAATAGCAGCGACAATCCACCCAAGATGTTAATCGGTATCAGTAGCCATTTATTCCGATTTGTGAACCAATAAAATTCAAACAAGCCCACCGCCGGAGCTGCTATGAATCCTGGCCACAAGTATTGCCAACTATCAAACAAAGTTGCAAGCTGGCACACGATCCCAACGGTAAATAGAATGCCTCCTGGAATCAAGAGACCTGATCCTCTTCGACCCGTCATTGAGAAATACATCCAATGAAAGAACAAACCGAGCGGAATGACAAATATGGTTGGCCAAAAATTACCGAACAACGTACCCGCGTCGACAGCTTCCTTTCGGAAGAAGAACAAGTATATGCCAAGTAGGACTAGAAGTGGGCCGAGCCACGATCTTTTATTCATCTTACTTTCTCTCTCCTTTGCCTATGTAATAATCTTCCTATATCATACTATATTCTGACTGTATATTCTTCGGTCTCTAGGGGAGATAATTCCTAGACCTAAGTCCAGTTTCATTGGCGAAATCTTGACAGGTATAAATTCTGTAAAAATGCTAAATCCTAACGAAATACTCAAGGCCTATTTTTAATAACTAAGAGATAAAAAGGGGGTGTAGAGATGGTAAATAAAAGACAAGATCAGAACAATCACTCCGAGCAGGAGGAAGTTGACAATCAAACCATTTCCTCTTCTGGAACTAGTGGAGCAGGAGGAAACGGACGCCTGAGCCAATTCAAGAATCATAGCACCCAAGAAGGGGATACTCCAAATGAGTTCCTGTCCAGCGAAGAGTGAACGTAATTAAAAAATAGAGGCGCTCCCAGTTCAGTTGGGAGTCGCCTCTATTTTTACTTTTGCGTACCGTGCGGCTTGCTCGGAAGTTGTCCGGTGGGATTGCCTTTACCATTATGTTTTTTGTTCTTTTCTTGCTTCGCCTGTGTGTCATGAATCTTCTCTACAAAATCATGTAGGTTTTCCATAGGTCTTGGCCTCCTTTACGGGTGGTTTCTTCCCATGGTTACTATGCCCTATTCTTTAAATTGTCATTAACACCGCAATCCCCAAGGCGGCAATACGCGCAACATTACTCAGCACGAAATTTTTCACAGCAAGTCCAAAAGTATGTTGCTTTGTTGGATGAGCCGCGAATCGCCCAATATTGTTATGTACTGGGATAACCGTACAAAGGACAAGCAATAGAATGAATGGATTTACTCCTAAGAAGTAGAGCACGATCAAATCTAGGTAGGACGCATAATACATAAATCTAAATAACAGGAGTGCATTCGATTTGCCAATATAATGAGGCAGCGTATACCTCTTATTCTCAACATCATCCTCTACGTCACAAATATTATTCGCGAGCATAATGTTCGCAATGCATAGAATAGCTGGAATCGAGATGAAGAATACAAGTAGCACCTCCATAAGCTGGATTTGCAAGCTGACAACTCCATTTAGCAAGGTCAGCGAAGCAAGCCCATCTGAGGCGTGAATGAAAGTTGAAACAAAGATAATTACAAAACCCATAAATAGACCGGAGAATATTTCTCCAAGCGGCATTCTTGAAATGGGGATCGGGCCAAAGGAATAAAGAATACCCACTGCAAATGACAGACCTCCAAGTAACAGAACAAGAAGACCCGACTGTATGACTAACATAATACCTGCTCCAATAGCAAGCAATAATAGCCCAATAATCAACGCAAGCACTCTAGATGGCTTCATGTTATATTTAACTATTGCATTATGTACCTCGTAACCATAGCCTTTCTTCTTAACTGCCTTATGATAATCAAAATAATTATTGATCGCTGTAGTAGCCATATCAAAACTGAGCAGTGAAAGAAACATCAGTCCAAAGCTATAGAGCTGAAATTCATGAAACCGAAATACTGCATACACTGTACCGATAAAAAAAGGGATCATACTTGCCACTTTAGTTCTTAATTCTACTAATTCAAAAAATTTCTTCATTATCAAGTTCATCATCCTCATGAAGTATTGAAAGATATATCTAAAATGATGATATCTAATTTTCAAAGCATTATCTAGGGAAACTTGTCACAACAATCTAATTACTACATTACCTAATTATAGCCTGTTCCATCCCTGCACTATTCTATTTACTAAAACCATAACCATTTTAATTACAAAAAAACGAGCCCATTACTGGGCTCAATTTTTGCTATAGGCGATATTACCATATGCTTTGTGTTCGTAATCATTATTCTTCTTAGCGTCATACATAGCCCCATCCGCTTGTTGAATCATTTCCTCTAGAGTGCTATTTCCCTGGAGTGAAACACAAATCCCGATGCTTGCCCCAGCCGTCAGACTGAACCCATTATAAACAAATCCCTCAGTCAAGCTAGCTCTAATACGGTCAGCCACCCTAACTACTCGCGATTCATCCATTTCAGTCAACAGTACAACAAACTCATCTCCGCCTAGACGGCATACCGTATCCTGTTCACGCACAAGCTCCAACATGCGATCAGCTATATCCTTCAGCAATAAATCTCCAACAATATGACCATAAGTATCATTCACATCCTTGAAATTATCCAGATCAATGAACAATACAGCCAACGGAAAATGACCGCGCTTACTATATTCTTTAAATCTAATATTTAACAACGTACGGTTAGGCAATCCTGTTAGCTCATCATGATAAGCCAAGAACTGTATACTCTCTTCCATTTGTTTACGCTCCGTAATATCAATCAGAACACCTTCAAGTCGGGTCAAATTATTCAAATGATTGAACTGTGCCCTGCCGCGATTCTGAACCCACTTGATCTCCCCATTAGAACAAATGATTCGATATTCCTTGACCATGTCGGTATGTAATATCATCAATTCCTTCTGCCCCGAAACGAATAGATGCTGATCATCGGGATGGATAATCGCACGGAACTGCTCAGGATCTTTCCTAAACGTCTTAACATTATAGCCCGTAATTTTCTCAAAACCTTCCGAGACTTCAAACTGCATCATGTTCAAATCATACGTCCAAATTCCAACGGAAACGTCTTCTAATATCGTTCTAAGTTGATCCTCACTATTCTCTGCCCGATACCACAATCTCCTTGTCTCTTTGGTGCATATCACAGAAAAAACCAATATGAAAATGCCCAAAACAATAATATATGTCAAATGACTGGGACTTAATTCTTGGAAAATTTGATTCTCAAACTTATAGAAAAAGTAGCTACTTAACAACAAATAAAGACATCCAGACAACAGAACTGCTCGTAAATCAAGATAAAACAAACATATTAATGGTGCGATGCTTAGAAAAATATACCGAATCAAGTTAGGATCAACTGATATCAAAAGGTAAAAAAATAAAAACAGAAAACTTATTGTCAATAGCATGGTAAACTGCGGCCAGCGTCTGAGATACACAAACAGCGCCAACACCGACAGAAGAACCAAACCGATCGGCAAAGTTATATCAGGTAAACTTCCCCTTACTATTAAATTAACTGTGAAGCCCACTATGTAAAAAAACAATAGTAACTTCAACATCCATACATTCTTCTGATGTATCCGTTCCATCTCTCTGCGCATTGTCTTCACTCTTTCCCTAATATAGGAACAAAGAACTATACCTAAAGTAATAGTATACTAAATAGTAATCTTTTGCCATATCATTATCCCGGTATTAGCCAATTTATAGCAGAAAAAATTAATTTATAGATTATGCTCAATCCAACTAAACGAAGTAAAATTTGCCAGTAACTGCAGCATAAGTTACAATTTAAATATTGAAGTAATTAACTATCTGTCCATTTTTTTCTCATAATAATTAAGGAGGTATCGTTGATACCTAATGAAAATTTCAAGAAAATACATTTACTTATGTGCAGCTATCCTTCTCTTTATAGGAGCTGGGCTCTATTTTTACTGGAAATTAGAACCATCTCAACACTTTCGCAATACAGATATTCCTGTACTGGCTACACCGGATCAGAATATGAATACGGAATCTCCAATCCCCACCCCACCTGCACAAGACACCTCGAATAAAACTGACGCGGATAAGGAACAATCCAGCTTCAATATTCTACTTCTGGGAACAGACGCCAGAGACAACGAGGCCTCCCGGACTGATGTCATCATACTAGCCCATGTAAACCCCACCAAGAAGACCATCAATCTAATCTCTATCCCAAGGGATACAAGAGTCAATCTACCAGGTATCGGTTACACCAAAATCAATCACGCCCATGTACTAAGCGAGTTAAAGGGCGGGGAACACTCTGGAACAGAAGCATCCATTCAGGCAGTAAGTAATTTATGTTCTACTACTATTAATTATTATGTAAAGACGAATTTCGCAGGATTCGAGCATTTTATTGACACGATTGGCGGGTTAGATATCCACCTAGATGAAACGGTCAAGTTTACTTACGTGGATATGATACTTGAGGCTGGGGATCATCACTTAAATGGCACTGAAACACTGAACCTCGTTCGGGAGCGAAAATCTCTTTCTGAGGGAGATACAGGCAGACAAGCGAATCAAGCGTTGGTACTCAAAACATTAGCATATACCCTGCTCCAACCAAAGAACCTAAAGAATCTCCCTTCCCTCATCAGTCAGGTCAAAGAAGATATCTTGGATACTAATCTAAGTGATAGCGATATGATCAGTCTTGCTTGGATGGTTCAAGGAATTACAGAAGATCAGTTCCAATACACTCAATTTCCCGGGCAAAGTGGTAAAGAATTCGATCCAGTCGTAAAAACGAAGTTGTATTATTGGATGCCCGATATGGAGACATGGGCCAATGAATCCCAGAAACTATTAGGAGATTAAGAAATGAAACCGACTGTTAATATAAAATTTTTCTCTCTATTCATGGTAACAACTATTCTATGTGGTTTCATATTCTCATTCCCTGTTAAGACGTCTTGGGCAAAAGAGAACGATACTCCCTTTAGCGTAAACGTCAAGAAGCAAGGAGCAAAGGGTGATGGAGTATCCAATGATACTGATTCATTCCTCCAAGCACTTGAACTTGTTGCCAAGCATCCAGTTGGTGGGCAAGTCATTGTTCCTACAGGAACTTATTTGATCGACCTAGCTGAACCCTTATATGTAAATAGTAATGTTCAAATCATCGGTACCGGAAGCCCTACCCTCTCATTTAAGAACCTTTCTGGCAAAGAGGAGTTTGGTTATGAAGCGTTCTGGGTCACCGGAAACAACATAACCATCAAAGGAATTGTCATTGAGGGAAACAATAAATTAATACGTGGGATTGGCGTTCATAATGGGGCTCAAAATATTACTATTACCAACTGTACAATCAAGAATTTTACGCAACCTGCCGATACCCAAAGCCCACATTATAACGCCATAGTCTCCGGTATACTCATTTACGGTAAAACCATTGGAATAACGATTTCTAATTCTATAATCACTGGTATTTCCGCTATCCATCAGACAACACCTGTTGCACGCGGGATCATGATCTGGAGCGAACCGGATCAACCCTATGCCAAAGAGGTTCAAATCAACGGTAACACCATCTCTTACATTTCACCAAGGGAGGACGCCGACGGTATTTATTTTGATAAAGCACCAAGCGGAAGTATCCTTTCAAATTCTATTATCGAAGGAAACTCATTTCATCATGTCGGTAAAAGGGCAATCAAAATCAGAGCAGCAGGGGTCTCCATAAAAAATAATCATATTACCAACTCATATAATGGTAATAATCCTTATACATTCTATCCTATTGATAATTTTATTCCACAAGATATGTTCTCAGCTATTTCGGTCTATGCTAGTCATGTCAGCGTCACAGGAAATACTATTGACGGGGTAGGTAGTTACTATTCGGCAATTGAGGCTGATATGGGTACGTTGACTGACATCGTCATTGATAATAACAAGATATCCAATGGGGTGAATTCAAACATTAGCGATACCAACGGTATACGACTTGGAGATATACGCAACTTTGTCATTTCTAACAATATCATTAAGAATATGCGATCGGGCATTTTCTCCCCTATTAGCTCAATTCAGCATGGGTCCATTTCGCGAAATACCATTTCAAATGTTGAATTCGGTATTCTTTTCTTAGCTCCTACCCTCTCCTATACTGAATCAAAAGTGAAGGTACAGAACAACACGATCTCTGCACATCAGGACAAAATTATATCTATCCCTAATTTGGATTAACGGTTATCCGGAACTTATCAATATGATTCTTTTACCGCAGCGATCTCTAGTTGTGATTGTTGCAAGTACTTCTCTATACTTACCTCAGTTTCGCTTGTCGCTGGGTCCAATCCTTTGGACTGATCCCGTTGTAGAACCACAAGGATCGTCTGAAACAAAATTTTCAAGTCTAGTAATGGGGAATAGTTCTTGATGTACATCATGTCGTAACGCAATTTATCGGACGGTGAAGTCGTATAATTAGCCATGACTTGTGCAAGACCTGTCACCCCCGGTTTCACCATTAAACGGTAGGTGTAATGAGGTAATTCTTCCTTAAACTGCGCAACAAAGAACTCGCGTTCAGGTCTTGGACCCACCAAGCTCATATCTCCACGGATTACGTTTAACAACTGCGGTAATTCATCAATCCTTGTAGCTCTTATAAACTTCCCTAACCTCGTTATTCGAGAATCCGTAGCGCTAGCAAGAATCGGACCTGTACTCTTCTCCGCATTATCGACCATACTGCGAAATTTCAACACCTTAAATATTTTCTCATGCAAGCCAACACGCTCTTGAACAAACAGCGCTTTGCCTGAAGATGTAGCTGGAATTACAATGAGCATAAGTAGTAAAACGGGTGAAGTGATAATGAGTAATAAAATTGAAATCACAAGATCGATTCCCCGTTTGGCGAAGCGTTCCCAAAGTGTCAATTCTGGAGGCATCATGGAATATACCATTAAATCATCGATTTGCTGCAACTCAGCCTTCATCAAATACAATTCATAAAAGTCAGGAATCATAAGTACTTCGATATTTCGTTGTCCTGCCGAACGAATCAATCCCGTTTTGACAACGGCTGGAATTTCATGTCCCAGAACCAAGATATCAATTCCATCCCATGACGTAACAGATAGCTCCTGATGATGATCATTGGATACGAGTAGCACTCGCTGAATATCGAACCAAATTCCTCCTTGATCCCGTAGCTTCTCCAACGTCTTAACCGAAGAAGCATGTCCATTTACAACGAGTAACGCTCGCTTCTTACCTATTCCTTTGGTCTGTACGAAGAACAGTAACAATCGAAGGGTAAATGTCAAAGCAATTTGGATAATAAAGGCGATGATAACCACGCTTCGCGGTAGAGTGAAGGTTTTTAGCCAATAATGAAGCACAATTAATTCAACAACAAAGATAAGATGGGCTAACATGAGATTGGATAACCATTTCATAGGCTTTTGGCGACCTGCAAAATCATATAGATTAAAGAAATAATAAGTGATAGCCGTCAATAAACCTAGCCACGGGCCATAGTAAAAGAAAGAGTCCCATTGCTGAGCGGGTACCATTCCTTTGAATTTGATATTATAAGCGAGTAAATAACTCACATATATGAAGAGACAATCCAGAAACAGTACAAAAACCTTTGATCCACTAAATCGAATCAGTTTAATCACAATATCATCTCCACTTTACGAACTCTGTGATACTACCCTAGGTTCATATATGCTTGTCCACTGTTCTATAATGACATCCATATTAAAATACTGATCAACGTAATTACGGCCCCATTCTCCCATTTGCCGTAAGGCTGTAGGGGAATGTGACATTAATGCATTCATGTGATCACTTAAATGCTGACTATCATTAGGCTTAGCCAAATATCCGTTTGATCCCTCATGAACAACCTCTTTATTCCCTCCTACATCTGTTGCAACAATAGGAAGTCCACTGGCGCAAGCCTCCAAGAGAACCATGGGTAACCCTTCCCATTTCGATGACATCAAATAGGCATCCGCTTCGCTCATTAAGGAAGCTATATCTCTTCTTAAACCTAGAAATTTAACCTGCTGCTGTACTTGTAACGTATGACATAACTGCTCTAGAGCCTCGCGATCAGGGCCAATTCCGGCGATTAGCAGCACACTGTGAGGATGCTGTTTCAAGACTCTGGAGAATGCCGTTATCATGTTCTCATAATCCTTCACGGGTGCGAGCCTACCCACTGCTAACCAAACAAACTCATCACTACGTATGCCTAATTCCTGACGAACATGTCCTTCGCAATCAATAAGACCCTTAAATTGATCTACTACAATGCCATTAGGCACTAGTTTTATCTTATGTTTCGGAGCGACACGAATATCGATATATCGATTTACTGCTTCCTGGCTCACATTCGTTGTCAATTCACACAGGGGGTCAGTTAGCCGATAAAGTAGTTCTCTTAACCTTCCACCTTCATTAATATTATGAGCCGTACAAATGAGAAGTGGCATTCGCACAAACAATCTAGTAATCCGAGCCAATAAATTAGCATGAACTAAATGACTGTGGACAACATCTGGCTGAAAGCGAATAACCAGACGTCTAAATCTGGCAATGGCACGCGGGTCGGGGATCCCTTTGCTCATATCTAGTGAATATACTTCAACACCAAGCTCTTTCAACTCATCCAGATACGCAACCGGTTGAATCATACTTACTAGAGCAAGCTCATAATTTCTAGATCTAAGCCCCCTACAAAGGTGCATAATTTGGCTTTCGGCTCCAGCATAATCAAAACTTGTAATTAGAAATAATACCCTGGGCATGACTCTCTTCCCCCACTCTTTTGTTATTTGGTATCAAGGCTAGTGCTACTATTGAAATCAGTACATACTCGAAATTAAATCCAAAGTCCCCGCTTATTAGTGCTGTTCCGAGAGTCTGGAATAATAGCGCAAGAAGAAGACCGTTTCTTCGGGAAACCCAGATAGAGTATAGATAAGCAAAAGACCATAAGAGCAACCCGACCACTCCCATCTCACTGGCGATTTCCAGTACGACATTATGTGGAAAGTCCCTGGCAATCGGAGGAGTTACACTCCCCAACCCTCCACCAAAAAAGGGGTGATCCGTCCATTTATCAATTGCTTTACGCTGCAGGTCTAATCGACCGATAAAGTTATTATCACCTTGTAGCTCAGCCCGATCAAAGAATACGCCAAATCGGCTCCCGCCAACCCACTGATCTATCTCTCGCGAATACTGGGATGCTGTGATCACACCTGCTAGCAATATGAATATAGATATCACCACATATTTAGATAAGTGCTTAAATTCTCCATGCTTATATCTCTTATAGATGAAGAAAACAAGAACGATCAAATTAGCAATTACGAAGGCTACAATCGGTCCCCTTGATTGGGTTGCTAGAGCTGAGACGGTAGCGGCTGTAATCGTTATGATACGAATGTATAGAGGTATTTCCCGCCTCCATAGGCACACGGTGATTGTAATCAGCGACATCCGAGCATTTAATATCGGATTGCTACCTGGTAGAGATAACCTTCCAGGATACTCAGGTGAATACTCCCCTAAGAGTAAATGAACTAGTGCGAAGATTAATCCAAACAAAGCCAATGTTTTCCAAGAAAACTTGCCGTATTTCTTGTATAAGATATAGGCGTATATCCCTGGAATAATCGCATGGATAATCAGGATCGCTTCTTTTGACAGGCCCGCTGAACCATACGTGGTCCAAGCTAAAGAAACGATGCCGTACAGTAAAACAATGAACCATAACCAGATGCCGCCATCGCTTAATATTTCCCTCGCTTTTCTATCTTTACTGAACCAAGCGATTACCACTGGAATCAGCGGTACAGCGATTAATAGGAACAACGCATTTCCTGGCATTGCTAACTTATAGAAGTAACCAAACATGTCAAAATACAGGCAAAAACCAACAACATAGGCTGCATCTATTTTGACCTTCTTATACAGAAGATACTGGATAATAAAGATACCCATGCTTACCATCAACAGGAGCAACAAGATAACATGAATACTCACTTTCTGCCGCCGTTTTGCACAATATGCTTCATATAATCCACCCTAACAGCTTCTTTAACTACAGTATCCAGATGTGCAACTTGGCTTCGTTCCACACGTTTCTTATGCCACGCTGTAACGAATGTTCTAATTTCTTCCTGATTATTTCTCGTGTTATCCGGAGTATTGGGAATCTCCAGAATAAATGGAACCTGCTCTGGAAAATCCGTATCCGAGTAGCCAATAATTATTGGCAAACCATAAGCTAGATATTCCCTGACTTTTAGCGGCGAGGCTTCCTTCATTTGATTGCGGTACAAAGCTAGGGAGCCGATAGCAACATCCGCCTTTAACATTAAAGGCTCATATTCACGCCGGACCATACGTCCGTGAAAAGTCATATTATTCGGCAATTGACCTCCTATATCAGAGGATTGAATGCCTACAATATCAAAATGCCAATCCTGATTCATTTCCGCTAAAGCGACAATAGAATCTACCCCATGCCAAGGTTGGCCGGGCGTTCCAATAAAGAATAGCCGAATTCTGTCTTCAACCGTAGGTTCGGCAGGGGATACACCAGCCATGGCGAATCCATTGCCGATCACGACCTTGTCCCTCACATAGCGACTATAATGTTCTTCCTCTGCAATTTCCCCACTAACAAATACGAAACCCGTTGCAGCCCGAAGAACCATAGCACGGGTAAGCTGATGGTAGAGATACCTAGCTTTACCTCCAAATCGCATTTCGGTCAAATCATTTGAGTTGATTTCAAGTATTGATGGAGTGCTGCGTAATAATGTAGGTAGAGCAAAATAGTAGAGATCAAACCGATGGTATACGATATCAGGCTGCCATTCTTTCACTTGGCTAATCAGTTTACGGAATGCGGAGAAACGAGTTAATCCGGCACCGTAGGTCTGCGTCACCAAACGCAATTCAGGTAGATCGTCCTTCCACTCTGCTTCCCATCTATTTGTAAATAGAAAAAGAGTTACTTCGTGCCCAAGGAGGTTCCATTCCGTAATCTGACTAATTACTTTCTTAAATACGCCACTGTCAGGCCCGTCATTCCAATGAATCAGATAAGCAATTTTCATAGATTCCCCTTCTTCACGATTAGCGTTACATCAATTGCTCTATACACGCCTGATAGAGTGTAAGATGACTTGAACGTACTAAATAACTGTTATGCCACAATATGGTGAAATCCCCATTATATTTGGTGCACTGATGTCGATATCGACTTATAGCATCAAAAGCTTGCTCCATGTTCAACCCTGCATACTCACGATGAAGAAGCGTCTGCTCCATAACGATCAGAGGGCGTTCAATAAGCTTCAACGGTTGTCGAGTTAGTAGATTGAAGACTGGATATGGGTAACATACGCCGCAACGGAACCCTGGCATGTCCGAATAACCTAATGTACTATCATATTGAAGTCCGGCGTCTTCCCAGAATTGCCAAGTATCTGGAGCCCTCCATCTTAAGAAATGCTGCCTTCCACCCCAATTGTCTTGTACTATATTAGCGGCCTCAGCTGCGTGGCGTAGTCTATCAAATTGATGCTTAATTCGGTGACCTGACAGATAGGTCTGATAACTTGGATGGAGTCCGATCTCATGTCCCCGTTCATGAATGTTACGCATTAACTTCCCAATCTCAGGATCATCCAAACTGTAATTCCCATCTATCCCCGGTTCCGTCTGTTCCGTAATAAAATAAAAAGAGCTGCGGATGCCAGCTTGTTCACTTTGATCCATTAGCCAGTTAAACGTATTGAATGGATCCCTGTTCAGATTGGTTCTATTACCCCAGAGCATCCTAGCCTTCTTGAAGCCCATCTCAAACTGCCTACGACGTACAACATCGGCCAGACTCTCTTTGGCTATACTCAATCGACTTCGATTAAAAATAAAAAAAGGATAATCCACATCATGGCTGATCACATATGCGTGTTTTCTGATTTTACGAGTTAATCCAGGCCACATTCGCTTCATTAACGACCATAGTAATTCGGTATATTCATTTACGATCGGATAGTCTAAGAAGCCTTCACGATATGCTAAGGAATGCTTGGCGGAGAATCGATCATGTTGATCCCGATCTGCGATGACTACTTCTTCATATCTGGTTAACATGAAGAAGCAGCTTCCAAATACATCCACCCTACAGTGAATCATTTCACTATCCATATCAATCCAATGCTTATCTTCACTAGAAACTCCATAAATGACTGGGAGGTCAACTCCAACCTCCTCGATCACCATCCTATCCAATGGAGTTGAAGGCAATGAATCCAAAGTAAGCCATAATGCCTCTTCCGTTTGCAACAGGACATCCGAGAGAATTAGCTTATGTTCATTCTCTTCTGACATTGTCATTTCTAGATCAGAACGTTCTTCACATTTGAGTACAAAGGGAATCCCCAGAAATTCCTCAAGAATAACACGATAGATGTATTCTCTTTCAGGCAAATGCGATAATGGACAGCGTATAAGTAGCATATCTATATCCCCCTCTCCACCTCTTGAGTCTCCTCCTCGAGATATCGATACTTCTTAATCGCAGTCCAAGACATTCCAAAGTGGATTATATAGCCAAGGGTTGCCGCAGTACTGAAATACATCACCGCCGTTACAGCATCCTGGCCTGTATACTTCGCCAGTAATATCGCACCTAGCACAATCGTCGTACGGATAATCTCCCGGTATAAATGTAGGTCTTGTCTCTCCATGACATCAATCGTTGTACCAACGGAATTGGCTACAAACTGACTAAGATACATAAAACCAAGGATACGAACAAATTGACCTGACTTCTCCCATTCATTTCCGAATAAGAACGAGAAGGTCGAAGGGGCAATAAATACCATAACCAGAACGATAGCAACGCCAATCAAAAATACATTACGAGCAGTTTTTATAAATAGTGGATACATTTTATGAGGAGAATGTAACATGTATTGCGAAGACTCTGACAAATAAACACTCATTACAGATGTCGTGATAAGAGTCATTGGAGAGCCTAAAATTCGTTGACCCAAAGCAAACCAACCCGCCACTTGCGGCCCATAAAACGCAGCTAATAGAATCGTTGGCAAATAGATTCCCAAACTATTTAGTAAATTAGAAGCAGTCGAAAACATCGGAAATCTCCGATAGCGATAAGCACTCTCCTTTATCTCTTCTCTGGTGACCTTTATAGATTGCTTATCGATATCCTTGCGCCACAATCGCCATTGTGGGATTAATCCACCCAATCTACCAATAACATCCCCAATGATCAGACCTAGAGGACCCATACCAATACCGCTAAATATCAGTTGTGAGGATACGAGTGATATACTCTGTGTATACTTAGTCCGAGAAATCTGTTTAAAATATTTCTTCCGTATCGACCACGCATTGAGGATCTGATAGATGCCCCCGAATAGTAAACTAAAGAAAAAAAATGCGAAATACTCTTTAATATCCGGTTCATTTGTCCATACAGATAAGGGGTTGGCTAGGAAATAAACTCCGATTCCACCCAAAAGGCTAACGAACACACATATCCGTAGAGATAGACTTAATATACTGCTTGCTACACGGTCTTCTCTTGGCAAAGTAATCGCGTTCTCGTACGAAAAAGATACCAGCATAAGCATAATAGAGATAATGGAGGTATACATTGAGTACACACCATACTCAGAAGGATTATAGAATCGAGTTATTAAAGGAAGTGTCAATAAAATAAGGATCTGACTGATCACAGTTCCTCGTGCGAGAACTACAACATTCCGAAAGAAGCTATCCAAGGTAAATTTTTTTAAATACTTCAGCATCATCGTTCCTAACTATTGAAGTGCTTCTTTTATTTTTCCAGCGATATATTGCTGGGTTGAAGCCTCAATTTGCGGCCAAATCGGCAAGGATAGTACCTCAAACGATAATGTTTCGGCTACACTCATACTTGCATTTATAGATTCATAAACAGGAAGTTTATGGACTGGTACAGGATAATACACCATGGAACTGATACCATTCTCCTCAAGCTTAGCTTGCAATTCATCCCGTCTACCGTTCAATACTCTCAGGGTATATTGATGGTATACATGTCTAGAATAAGACACTTCCTCAGGCAAAATAATACCTTCCACGTCCCCCAATAGCTCTCTATAACGTGCAGCAGCCTCACGTCGGCCTTCATTCCAAGGATCAATATGTGGTAACTTAACTCCTAATATCGCCGCCTGAATCTCATCAAGCCGTGAGTTAAATCCAATCAGTTCATTGTAATATTTCTTCTTAGATCCGTGGGTGCGAAGCATCGCTGACTTTTCTGCTAGCTCTTGGTCGTTCGTGACTAGAAGTCCACCATCACCATAGGCACCTAAGTTTTTAGATGGAAAAAATGAAAAACATCCTATATCTCCAATAGTCCCAACTTTACGCCCTTTATATTCGCCCCCAAAAGCTTGAGCAACGTCTTCTACGACGATGAGGTTATGTTGTGCAGCGACCGCGAGAAGAGGATCCATATCTGCGGATTGACCAAACAAGTGGACTGGAATAATTGCCTTGGTTCTCGAAGTAATGGCGGATCCCAGTAACTGAGGGTTAATGTTATATGTATGAGGATCAATATCTACAAATACCGGAGTCGCTCCGATCCGACTAATCGCTTCAGCACTAGCAAAAAATGTGAATGGTGTCGTGATAACCTCATCACCTTCTCCAATGCCTGCAGCAAGAAGTGCGATAACCAAGGCATCTGTTCCAGAGTTCAGCGTGACGGCATATCGGACTCCCAAGTACTCGGCAACATTTCGCTCGAATTCTTTCACTTTTGGTCCCATAATAAATGCACCTTGATCTAGCACATCTTCTATTGCGTTCAAAATTTGTGGTTTCAAGTCCTTCATTTCATAACTTAGATCCAGTACAGGAATTCTCATGGTGGTAGATTCATTACGTTTGGTCATCGTCTACACATCCTTTGTTTTACGTACTATATCTTGATTTCGTTCGTATTCTCGGTCGCAATCATGGCACACGGATTTCTGGTCACGGAAGGTTAGGGTACTTCCACATTCACATACCCACCCCATACCCTTTGCTGGAACACCAGCCACTAGAGAATAAGCAGGTACATCTCTATTCACTACCGCCCCCGCTGCCACAAATGCCCATTCTCCAATCGTCACGCCACAGACAACAGTTGCATTGGCTCCAATCGAAGCGCCACGTTTGACTACTGTAGGTCGATAATCTTCACTTGTGTTACGTGGGAATGCAGATCTTGGCGTACGAACATTTGTAAATACCATACTTGGTCCACAAAAGACAAAGTCCTCTAGAATAACGCCCTCATATACCGAGACATTATTCTGAATTTTCACACTATTTCCAATCGTGACATTCGAAGCAACATATACATTCTGTCCCAGACTGCACTGTTCCCCAATTATCGTTTTCGGAGAAATGTGACTGAAATGCCACACCTTCGTCCCTTCGCCAATGCTTGCTCCTTCATCAATAATTGCTGTAGGATGTGCCCAATGATTCGTCATGCTTCCCGCTCCCCGCTATAACAAATGATATCTCTCTGGCTTCGTATTAAACTTCATCGCATTACGAGTATCGAATAAACTTTTGGATTCGCGGCCTATCATCTCAAAATCAAATTGAGAATGGTCAGTAGCGATAACCGTTATATCCGCCTCAGCAACTCGTTCTTCTGTCAATTCAATACATTCATAGTTTATTCCGCGGTATTTGAACGTAGGGACATGAGGATCGCTAACCCAAACGATTGCCCCTCGCTCCTGAAGTAATTCAATCATTTTGAGCACAGGAGACTCCCGATAATCATCAATATCCTTTTTGTAGGCGACACCAAGTAAATACACCTTTGACCCTCGAATAGGTTTCCCATCCTCATTCAGGATCTCACCAATCTTCTGAACCACGAATTCTGGCATGGAATTATTGATTTCTCCGGCAAGTTCAATTAAACGGGTATGGTAGTTATATTCTCTCGCTTTCCAAGTTAAGTAGAATGGATCAATAGGTATACAATGCCCACCCAGCCCTGGACCAGGATAAAATGCCATGAAACCATAAGGCTTCGTCTTCGCCGCATCGATCATTTCCCATACGTTTATACCCATACGATTACATAAAACGGCCATTTCATTGGCAAGTGCTATATTAATATGACGAAATGTATTCTCGTAGATCTTCTCCATTTCAGCGACGGCTGGACTGGATACAACGTACACCTCTCCATCTAGAACCTGTTTGTATAGCTCCTCGGCCACTTTCGAACACGCCTTCGTAACACCTCCGACTACTTTAGGTGTATTCTTGGTGTTAAATAACTTATTCCCTGGATCAATGCGTTCCGGAGAATAGGCTAAGAAGAAGTCCTCGCCGCATTTGAGTCCTGTTGATTCCAATATAGGTCTAACTAGCTCTTCTGTCGTTCCTGGATATGTCGTACTCTCCAATACAATCAGCATGCCAGGATGAAGATATTTTGCAATTTCCTGTGTTGATTTCTCTACATAGCTGGTGTCGGGTTGCTGATAAATATCAAGAGGTGTAGGTACACAAATGGCCACCGTATCCACCGTACTTAAAAATGAATAATCTAAAGTAGCCTCTAGAAGTCCACTATCGACCATACCTCTCAAATCCTCATCGATGACATCCCCAATGTAATTGTATCCACTGTTCACCATGTTGACTTTTTGCTCCTGAACATCGAAACCAATGACATGGTAACCTGCTTTCGCTTTTTCAACCGCCAACGGTAATCCGACATAACCAAGACCGATAACCCCAATCACTGCCGCTTTATTATGTAATTTGTTCATTAGTTCTGCGCTAAGATCATGAGTTTTGAACACTTCTCTATTCATGGATATCCCCCGATCTTATTAACAATACAACTCCGCTTTGCCCTTCGAGACGATGTCAACCACCAACTTGACTGCCTCCCGGCCGTCTTCTAACGTAATATCAGGTTCTATACCCTCTTGAATCGCATGGACTAGATTTTCTATAATACGCTGATGGCCTGAAACCCCAAACGGATCTAAATCTACCTCTTGAATTACTCGATTAATTTCCTCTTCCGTTATGGAGGCACTCTTCCATTGTTTGATCCAATTTGCCGTTCTGCCACCAATAACTGCATATCCATTCTCACCAAAAACAGAAATAGTTTCTTCTAAGTTTTGTTCATAAATGGTTGTGGTAGCCTCAACAATACCGAGAATGCCATTACTAAATCTAAGTACGGCAACTGCCGTGTCCTCAGCTTCAATATCACGAATCCGCGTATCTACAAATGACTTGATCTCAGCCACTGGACCAAACAACCAAATTAATAAATCCAAACTATGAATCGCTTGATTCATCAATACTCCGCCATCCATCGCATGCGTTCCTCTCCAGGAGGCTTGATCATAATAAGCCTGACCCCGGTTCCATCGCACAGCCACGTTCACGTGGCTAAGCTTGCCGAACGCATCCCGACTTAATGCATCCTGCAAATATCGAATAGCTGGGCGATACCGATTTGGATGAACAACTGTTGCCTTTACTCCATTTCTTCGCACAGCCTGGGTTATTGCATCGACATCATCCAGAGTTAATGCCATCGGCTTCTCGATCACGAGATGCTTACCTGCATTTGCCGCTTCTACCGCTAGCCCAGTATGTAATCCGCTTGGAGTACAAATACATACGACATCGATTGGAAGTTCTTGCTCCAGCATATCTGTCATGTTAGAGAATACAGGAACATTATTCCTTTCCTTCAGTTCAGAAAGCCTTGCTATATTCGTATCACAAAGTGCAGCCAACTTAGCCCCTTCAGTCATAGCAATGGCCTCAATATGCTTATTTGCAATATGACCGCAGCCCACAATAGCAAAATGAATCATAATCGCCCTCAACCCCATCACAGAATATATGCTTTGTTCGTCAATATATTAACTATAAATGTTGTCCGTTTTATCTTTGCGAGAACTCTTATGTAAGGACCTTCTTTTTTCCAAGAAAAGTGCAACGCTAAGGCCTGCAAAAAGGCCAATAAAGCTTCCTATCGCTAAATTAAATAGTTTCTTGGGACTTACTGGTATGGATGCATCCTCCATGTTGGCATAATCCAACACAATTACATTCGCGCTCTGCACAATTTTCCTTGATTTCTCAATAAACGATTCAGCGAATGCATTGGCAATTGCTACGGCATCCTTAGGATTATCATGAGTAGCAGATAACAAAATGACCAAAGTTCCTGGATCTGTTCTGACCGTAACTCGCTTAAGAAGTTCAAAGACGGTTTCGGAAGTCTCCAACTTCTTCTGTGCTTCGATTGCAATAAAACGACTCTGTATCGCATCTTCATAAGTCTTGGTTAACATTTGGCTTGCCAAAAATTCGTTATACGTCCCTGATTCGTTCGAAGCAATGGTCGCAACAAGACTAGCAGTTGCCAGATATTGCGGTTTAACCATGCTATTAACTAAAAAAACGCCCCCCACACACAATAGAAGCGTAAATCCAAACGCAATAAAATGCCGACCAATTACCCGCACTAGATTAAAGATCTCCAAATGTTTATTCACCTCAAACTAAAGTTACTCCAGTTACCGAACGAATCAATGCATAAAATTTTATGCAAAAAAGCTCCCCACACTTCATTGTCTAGGATAAAAGTCACCTGGAATTCATACTTATATTAACACAAAATAGAATACTTGGAATCCTCTTTTTTCCTTTTTATATTATATTTCTCTAATTATATAAAATAACCAATTTCACTAGAATTATATGACAAAAAAGACCCTTTTTCGATTAATCTCGAAAAAGAGTCTTTACTATAAAACTAGCTAGATTAACTGATCACTTCTACATTGACGTTCGTCTTAGCCAATTGAACGTTAAAGGCTTTGCCCTTAATTGTATTGTTACGAAGAACAATATTCTTTTGAGTACAATTCTCCACATATGTTGTTAAATCGATACCGCCTTGTGTGGCTTGAATCACATTGCCGACGATGGATCCCTTCTCAGCATTTTGCCAGGTCCAAATCCCTTTATCGGCGTTCTCAATTTGATTGTTAACGATACTAAAGTCTTTAGTGTTCCCTAATCGAATAGCCGTAGTTCCAACAGTAGAACTCTTAGCTCCCATTGTAATTTGGTTACCGTCAATCTTTACGTTATTAACCGTTTGCCAGGAACTCACTTCGATTGCAGCATAATAACTTCCTACGCCACCAATCGTATTATTCTTGATTGTATTGTTAGATCCATATACGCTTATACCCGCATACATATCAGGAGCCTGCTTGCCTTTATCATTTCCAGCATAATAATAGTTGTTCTTCAGATATGAATTAACGATACGATTATCTCTAACCGTAATACCTTGTGCATAAAGCTTAATAGCACGTTTCGCATTGTTATCAAATACGTTGTTAGCAATTAGACTATTTGTGTCTTGAGCCTTATCATTCTCAAGATTTCTATCTTCATAATAAATTCCATCACCATCATCAGCAGGACCAATATGATGGATATGAGAATTCGTAATAGATACGTTAGTCCCTACTTTTTCGTTCGATCCCCATGATGTCGTTACGTATATTCCCCTTGCAATAAGACTATCCGCTGTTAAGTTCACCGCCGAGATATGACTCACTTCCGTATTGTCTATCGTAATACGATCCGTGTTGCCGTATATCATAACCCCCGTCACAATTCCCGTATAATATTCACTCTGCGAATCTTTGCTATGAGTTGCATTTGAAAGGATACTATTACTCACTTTGATTGCTGAGCTGCCCGGGTCAATAACCAATATACGATTCACAGCCATATTACCATCCAGAACGATACCTTCGATTTCAATATCATGTCCATGTAGCCGCATCAGTTCCCAGCCAAAGTTATTATCGTTGGCTTTGATGATCGAGCTTGTACCATCGCCAAGTATCTTCGTTAAACTATTAACTAGTAAAGTCTTTGAAGGATTAATCATATAAGTTCCTTTTGGAAAATATACCGTCGCCCCGTTGCCATCTACAGAATCTAGTATTTGTTGAATGGCCGCCGTATCATCACTACGTCCATCTCCCTTAGCACCGTGGTCCTTCACATTGATTATATTCTGATTCGAGCCCGCTGAGGCTTGAACTGTATAACCAGGAGTACTATAAAATATGCTGATCATTATGGTAATTGCTATTACAGCTATTCTCTTAAAATAACGATTCATCATATCAATCACTCCAAATTCAATATGGATAAAAAAATAAGAAGATCCCTGTTCCAGGATCTTCTCAGTTTCATCCTGAAAACTTTCGGGAACTGGCTGGCATGTGATCTCTCACGAAGCCCCTTTAGTTTTGCGTCCCACACTTTCATGCGGTTTGCCATTTCGTAGCTTTCATATTCAATTTGAAATTACTAGCTTCAAAAATTATTTCGTAGAAAGAAAAAAAGAACCTCATTAACATTTGTCATGTCAAAGGTTCCTCAAAAACAGAACCTGAGCGTTTTGGAAACTGGCTAGCATGTGATTTCTCACGAAGCCCCTCTAGTTTTGCGTCCTATGCTTTCACATAGTTTGCCATTTCGACATATCAGGTGTAATAAAATTAGTAATCTATGGATAAATAGTAGCATGTAATCTATGAATCTGCAAACCTATTTTTTAAAATTTCTATATATAAACCCTAAAATATACAATTACCCTAAATAATCATAGATTTGTTTCACGATACTAACAGAAGCTTTTCCATCACCGTATAAATTGTCGATATAGGGTCCGCATTGATGGGCAGAAATGATGGCATTCAAGTCCATTGTTAATGGATCAACTAATGTGTTCCACCCACTCTCAACAGTCTCAACCCACTCCGTCTCATTACGCAATGTAAAACAAGGAACTTTAGCGAAGTACGCTTCCTTTTGAACGCCTCCAGAGTCCGTGATAATGGCTTTAGCATGGCGCTCCAACAGCAACATTTCCAAATATGAAACGGGAGGTATAAATCGAATATTACCCGAGGTTGCATCCTTTTCTATCAATTTCAAATCTCTCAACATTTTCTCAGTCCGTGGGTGAATCGGAAATAATACTGTCTCATTAAGAGCCAAGAGCGAATGAATAATGGCTTGCAATCGCGCAGGGTCATCCGTGTTACCAGCTCGATGTATCGTGCTAAGATAGTAGTTCCCTTGATGTACCCCAAATGTATCTAGCTTGTACTTTTCTTCTGTAAGATTATAGTTATGTAGTACAGCATCGTACATGACATCACCTACCAAATGCACACCCTTCGTGATATTTTCAGCCTGTAAATTTCTTACAGCCGATTCCGTAGGGGCAAACAACAAAGTAGACACATGATCAGTTAGGATTCTATTAATCTCCTCAGGCATCTCTTTATCATAGCTTCGCAACCCCGCCTCAATATGAAACAGTGGAATATGAAGCTTACTCGCCGCTAGAGATCCAGCCAAAGTAGAGTTGGTATCCCCATATACTAGAACAGCAGAAGGTTTCGTTTCCTCAATCAATCGCTCTATTTTGATCAATATATCGCCCGTTTGCTTACCGTGAGACGCAGAACCGACACCTAAATCGTAATCGGGACGTGGGATATGAAGCTCCTCAAAAAAGATTCCCGCCATATTATGATCATAGTGCTGACCTGTATTCACCAAGACTTCCTTATATCGTTTCCTTAATTCTCTGGATACCGGAGCAGCCTTTACAAACTGGGGGCGTGCACCAACAATCGTCATAATCGTCTTCATAGCCCTAACCCACCTCGCTCATTAATTGTTATGGAGCTGTCTTGTGATTTGAAAACAGCCTCCATATATATAGGAGTAACTTCATTTAACACTTTCAATACGGAATATTTCTCCGTTAACAGATCCCGTCGCTTACCGATTTCTTCACGCAGCAAGGGACTAGCGTAAAGCTCCAGAACCCGTTTAACGAATGCATTCTGGTCGTTCAATCCAATTAAGAATCCATGAACTCCCTCTTCTACTAGATCACGATTACCTCTTACGTTCGTAGCTACTACTGGAAGACCTGAAGCGATAGCTTCCATAATATTAACTGGTAATCCTTCTTGCGTACTGGATGAGACGGCAATATCGGCTAAAGAATAAATCTTGTCCATGTCCTTCCGATGGCCCAAAAATGTGACGGTATCCGTCAGATCCATTTCATGTGTCATTTTCTTGTAGTACTCCTCCAAATCGCCTTGCCCAGCAAGCAATAATTGTAGATTTGGAATGTGTTGCTTCAGTTGTCGTACCACCTCGAACAGCAGACTCTGATTCTTACGCTTACTTAGCTCAGCAGCATAAATCAGTACAAATTTATCCTGACCAATCTGATATGCCGACCGTAACTGCCGTTTTTCTTCAGCGGATACCGGTCTAAATTTGTCGAAATCGATTCCGACACCATGTACGAAGGTGATATTCTTAGCCTTGAAATGCCGACGTAAGACCCGAGTGTAATCCTCTTCATTCATTGTAATCAGGTAATCTGTGTATCGAGAAAGCATCTTCTCCACTGGATAATAGACTAACCAGTTAATTGACGAAGCTCCCGTAAAAAAATGAAACCCATGTGCCGTATAAATGACTTTTGTCCCACGTCGACGGGCTTTCCGAGCAGCAAGGCGTGTTAAAACTCCACCCATCGGTGTATGGCAATGAATAATGTCGTATTCATTCTTGTCTATAATTTTTTTCAATTCTATGTATGCTCTAAGGTTGTCCAACTTAAAAGGAGATCGCTGAATCGAAATGTTAAATTGTTTCTCTACGTATGGAACCGATGATTCCCCATGGGTCGCAGCATGAACTTCCCACCCCTGTTCTTTGAACCACCGCAAGTAAGGTTGGTGAAATGCAGTCAAATGGGATACCACTGTAGCACAGAATAAAACTTTCTTGGACACTCTGATCCTCCACCAATCAATTTAATCAACTCAGATCCACCCAAAATAACTAACGATGACGGATCGCCAATCCCGCTAGATCTCGGTATGACAATCGGTCACAACTAAATATATCAGCGGCAATTCAATATTACAATACTGACCATTTATAGTTAAATTTGAATGCCTGATAGATTACCATTTTGATAATTACCCTATTATATGAGATTTCTTCTTTAATTTCCTTGAATTGGTTTACAATATTTGCCTTACCATATATGATGAATCTAATAGACATTAACTCAACTTATTCGTTAGAGGTGACATTGTGAAAGTTTTAATAACCGGTGGCTATGGTTTTATCGGTTCATTTGTTGCGGAAAAGTTCTATCAAGAGGGTCATGATGTGATCCTTATCGATAACATGTCATCCGGAAATCTCAAAAACATTCAATATCAACATACATCCTATATTATTGATGTTGAGAGCCCCGCTTGCGAGTCCATATTCGAACAACATAAAATCGACGCTGTTATCCATCTTGCTGCGCAGATCAATATCGTTACTTCCATGGAAAACCCCTATGCCGATACCAAATCCAACATTCTTGGATTAACGAATATACTCCAACTATCCGCAAAATACCAAGTCAAAAAATTTATCTTTGCCTCTTCAGCTGCTGTATATGGGATGACTGATGAAGTCCCTTTGTCTGAGACCTTACACTGTCGTCCTGTGTCACCATATGGCATTAACAAACTGCTCGGTGAATATTATTGCGATAAGTGGAGCGAGCTTTACAACCTAGATACCCTATGCTTTCGATTCGCCAATGTGTATGGCCCACGCCAAGGCTCAGTCGGCGAAGGCGGCGTTGTCTCTATCTTCATGGAACGACTCCGTAACGGACAGGAACTACAGGTTTATGGTAGCGGGGATCAAACCAGAGACTTCATCTATGTAGAAGATATTGCCGACGCTATTTATACCGCCACCTTAGATCATTCTTTACAATCAGGAATCATGAACCTTTCTACGAATACGGAAAGTTCCGTGAACGACTTGATTGAAATTTTATCCAAGCTTCAACCACTCCCTGGGGTAGTTAATATGAGTCCTCGGCCTGGCGATATATTCCGCTCGACTTTGGATAATAGCAAACTACGCAGTGCCATGAATTGGGAACCTAAATTCAGTCTTGAGCTTGGACTCCGTAAAACTTACGAGTGGCTTATGCAATCAGATAATGTAACTCCACGTTCAGCAGATCCAGTAACCAGAAATGATTCATCTTTAAATGAAGCACATATTCAGAATGAACTCATCACCTCTTCCTTATCTCGCCATATTCGTAGCCTATATCTCAGTCAAAGCGAGCATTATTTAGAGGGAACTCCCGTACTCAAAACAGACATCTTCGATGCTGTTATTCGTTCTAGGGAACAGGCTAAGAAAAAATTTAATACGGACTATACCCTACTATCTTTGTTAAATTATGTTCCTTATGACGATAAATTACTGTACAATATAGAGAGCTATTTGCGCGAGACCGACTATATCGGTTTAACTCAGGATGGCGAACTACGCATTTTGTTATCCAATGCGCCCTTCAAAGAAGCATCAGTCGTAGTAGAACGTTTGAAGCAACAATCTATTGAAGCTATCATCCATCTAAGCTCAGACATACAATATAGTTAATTGCGATAGTGCAAGATTAAGGCAGAGAATTATTTTTACGAAAGGAGATCTCCATTCAGATAATGATTGAGCAAACACCTCTAGCTAGATGGGCAGAATTCAATCGTCAGAAATGGCAGTGCACCGTCATGAACACCCAGTTTCAGACCCCTCAGTCTGAGGCTTATGGTGAGTGTTTATTTTTTTTGAATAAACGTAACAACTTCTTCCTTCCACCTCAGAATCCTTATCATCCGATCATGTTCCACACCTCTTCAACCACTAAGCCCTACCGTATAAATAAGCAATGGCATATTGTTGCGAATCAGATGATTGATAAATTGCTTAAAGTACGCGGGTCTGTGATCCTTAACTTACCTCCAGACATTTCCGACATTCGTCCTTTTACATGGCGGGGATTTAGAGCGGACGTTAAATATACATACTGTGTTGATCTTCCGTATTCACTGGAACAGGCAAGTAAAGCCATACGTAACAAAATCAGAAAGGCGGAAGCAGCGGGTTATCGATCTATTAGGTCTGATAATATGGAGCACGTATATCAGTGCTTGATTGAAACCGAGAAAAGACAAGGGTTCAGTCACCAATTGTCCGTTCAAGACCTGATACTTGCAAGAGATTTAATGGGCGAAGACGCCTTCCGTTGCTACATTTGTTATTCAAAAGATAATGAGCCCGTCAGCGCAAATATCTCTTTAATCCTAAATCAATCCCAGGCGATCGGCTGGATTGCAGGATCCAAGAGTGCACATCTCTCTGGTGGCGTTGTACAACATTTGCAAGCCTATGAATTCAAAGATCTGGAGTCGATTGGAATTACTAGATTCGACTTCACTGGAGCAAATATTGCCTCCATTTCTGAATCCAAGTCAGATTGGGGCGGAACTCTGGTTCCCTATTACGTAATTAAGAAACCTGGCTTAAAGGAAGTATTACGCGCTGGACGATATTGGTATTACTTCATAAAAAGGCTATCCCAGAAGTAGATTCATTCTACTAACGGGATAGCCTTTCTTTGTAAAATAAATTTTTAGTATTTTAAGGGATGAATTGCTGTACGATACGAACCACTTGCCCATCCTTGATGGTTATATGATAAGGAAATTGACTTAGATCAATCAGTTCATTATGCGAGAAGATTTCTCCGAATTTCTCCAGACTAATGAGTTCATTCCATTGGATATCCATATCTTCCAAATTTCCAGTACGATCATATATCTGCATGAGTACTTCAGCATCTTTAGCCACAGGATAACGAGTCAGTTGCTCATCGTCGTTCACAATATAATATCCATCGGGAGGGCCATCGATTCCCGCATCAGGCTCATTCGCTTGAAAAGCCACTTCTGCTGCTTCACCTTCATACCATTGGATAGGGTCCACAGTTACCGTTCCGCCATCCTTATTTATATTTAATTGATCAATATACACAGTCAACGTGCTAGTACTAGCTCCCTGCGAAACAGCGATATCATCTGGCTGTGCCGCTCGCAAACCCGGTGTAAGAAACGAAGACATAGCAACAATCAGGACTAATGGCATCAATACTTTAATCAGTTTCTTCATCATCATGTTCCGCCTTTCTGGTGTTCGGTCTCTTCATATTTCTATTATATGATTTGGGCTCAGAAAAAGGGTCACAACAAAGTTAAAACGGATTACAAAATCTTTTTAAATTTGAACAAGAATACCCTAGATCCATCCACCAGTACGCTGATTTGTTAAATAATTTGTAGAATTTTGTCGGTAACATTTGGTACAGTGGACTTATACTACTCATAATATCCCGCTATATTTAAAATCGGAGGAGAAAAACAATATGATCAGCAACAATGCACAAAGTAAGACCGCCTTAATTACAGGTGCCAGTCGAGGGATCGGAAAGGCAATCGCCTTAGAATTTGCCAAGGCAGGTATGAACGTGATCATCAACTACTATGGGGATGAAAAAGAGGCAGCGGATGTGAAGCGTCAGGTGGAATCCCATGGAGTCCGAGCAGAGGTTCTCCCCGCAGACGTTAGTGATTCTTCCCAAGTGCGAGACATGTTCGTCATGGTAGATGAATTATTTGGCAAGCTGGACATTCTCGTAAACAACGCCGGGATCGCACAAACCGCTAAAGTTACGGAAATGACCGATGAACAATGGGATCGCATGATTAAGATCAATCTATACGGAACATTCAACACTTCACGCGAGGCTGCACGCCGAATGGTGGCACAAAGGTCTGGTAAAATCATCAACGTAACCTCTGATCTAGCCAGTCAAGGAGCTGCGGATTTGTCGCATTATGCTGCAGCAAAAGGCGGTATCACAGCCTTCACCAAATCACTTGCTAAAGAGCTCGCCCCTTACATACTTGTGAATGCAGTTGCTCCTGGAGGTACATTTACAGATATTCGTTCCTCATTAGAAGAAGGGCACGATAAAAATGAAGCTCATTATTTATTAGGGCGTCTTGCTTTCCCTCAAGAGATCGCTAGATCGGTCATGTTCTTAGCATCAGATGACGGAAATATTTATTCCGGTCAAGTACTTGGTGCGAACTGTGGTAGTGTAATGAACGGATAGTTTGTGCCAAATATGAAAAACAGGGTAGAATCCTTTCGGATTCTACCCTGTTTCATTTTAGTTACTTTTCTATTTTCGAGTATAAACTTTGTAGCGGGTGTTCAATTTTGATATGATAAGAATAGTAATATATAAAAGAAAGTAAATAACATAAATAATGTGCGTACTCTCGAAGCATTTTTTGCATAAACTCTACTTTCGGAAGTAACGCTAACAAAACTTGAAGGAGGCCACACATACAATGAGCCCAGACCATTCTGTAAGTCAGAACCTTACTCCTAAGCTTTCAGATATTCCTGTATCCATTCTTGATCTCGCGCCGATTACAGCAGAAGGCACGGCAGCAGACTCGCTGCGAAATACCCTTGATCTAGCACAACATGCTGATCAATGGGGATACAACCGATACTGGCTAGCCGAACACCATAATATGCCGGGTATCGCAAGCTCAGCTACATCAGTTGTTATCGGGCATGTCGCAGCGGGAACAACCAGAATAAGAGTAGGTTCCGGTGGAATCATGTTACCCAACCATTCCCCACTGGTCATAGCGGAGCAATTTGGAACACTGGAATCCCTGTTTCCTGGACGTATTGATCTTGGACTTGGAAGAGCCCCGGGATCAGACCAACTAACGTCTCAAGCATTGCGGCGTGGACCTGGAAGCAATGGAATGGACTTCCCAGAACGATTAAATGAACTTCGCAACTATTTCAACCCACCCGCGACTGGATCCTCTACGAGAGTTAGAGCGATCCCTGGCGAAGGCTTGAACATTCCAATTTGGTTGCTTGGGTCCAGTGGTTTTAGTGCAGAGCTATCCGGAAGACTTGGCTTGCCGTTTGCTTTTGCCAGTCACTTCGCTCCTGAATATTTGCTACCTGCTTTGGAAATATACCGCAGTCAATTTCGCCCATCTGAGGCATTAGCACAACCTTATGCTATGATTGGTGTAAGTGTTATCGTTGCCGATAGTGATGAGGAAGCGCGTAGACTAGCGACTTCACAAGAGCAGCAGTTCCTGAATCTGATTCGCGGACGTACAGGCCCGTTACAAGCACCGGTAGACAATATGGATACCCTTTGGAATGCCCAAGAGAAGGCTATTGTACGCAGTAAATTCAGTTATGCGGCAGTCGGAAGCCCAGATACCGTCCGTAAGATCTTGGAATCTCATTTACAGGAAACGGGTGCCGATGAAATGATCGTATCCGCTCAAGTATATGATCATAAGGCTCGTTTGCGCTCTTACGAGTTGTTAGCCGAAATGTTTAATAAGAAATAATTTATATATGTATCAAAAAAACACCGTGTATTGCTTAGTTAGTTGGCAATAACACGGTGTTTTTCCAAGTCTCAAAACTAGGCTAGTTCCTCATACTTTATTGTATTAGGACCGTTTGATACAATTAATAATCATAAAAGAGCTGCACTGTCTGTTACCCCATCTCAAATATATAAAGGAAGAAGCTGAGCACATTGAAAGAAGAATTGATCCGCAGATTTACCTCCTATGTACAAGTCGACACACAATCAAATGAAGATCAGGAGAGCTGTCCCTCAACCCCCGGACAATTAACACTAGCTCATCAACTGGTGGAAGAGCTGGGCGCCATTGGGATGCAAGATATTAGTATAGACGAGTATGGTTATGTCATGGCTACACTCCCTGCTAATACACAAAAAGAAGTACCGGTCATCGGATTCCTTGCACATTTAGATACGGCTCCAGATTTCAATGGCGCTAATGTATCTCCACAAATTGTCGAGAACTATGATGGCGGAGACATTATTTTAAATCAAGCACAGCGCATCGTGTTGTCACCCAAGAACTTTCCAGAGCTTCTTACATACAAAGGTCAGACGTTGATTACAACCGACGGAACTTCGCTGCTCGGGGCTGACGACAAAGCTGGAATCGCTGAAATCATGACCGCAATGGCCTATCTGAACGCACAGCCTGAAATCAAACATGGCACTATTCGGGTTGCTTTTACCCCTGATGAAGAAATCGGCCGAGGTCCAGAACGCTTTGATGTAGCAGCATTTGGGGCTAAGTACGCTTACACCGTAGATGGTGGGCAACTGGGTGAGCTGGAGTATGAGAGCTTCAACGCGGCCTCGGTAAAAATATGGTGCAAAGGAGTTAATATTCATCCTGGCTCTGCCAAAGGAACGATGATTAACTCCGCCAAAATTGCTATGGAGATCCAACGTCGTCTGCCTGCAGAAGAAGCACCCGAATCAACTGAGGGGTATGAAGGCTTCTATCATCTGGAATCCATACAAGGAAATGTAGAGCAAACCAAACTCCAATATATAATTCGAGATTTTGACCGAGATCGATTCGAAGAGCGTAAAGCTAATGTGCAGCGTATTGTGGAGGAGTTAAGAGGTATTTACGGTGAGGACAATCTCATTTTGGAGATGAAGGACTCGTATTATAATATGAAGGAAAAAATCGAACCTGTGATCGAAATCGTGCATATTGCCCGTGATGTTATGGAGGGTCTTGGCATCGAGCCTATCATAAAACCGATTCGCGGGGGTACAGACGGCTCCCAGCTTTCCTATATGGGACTTCCCACACCAAACTTGTTCGCAGGCGGAGAGAATTTCCACGGTAAATTCGAATATGTATCCGTTGAAAGTATGATCTATGCGAGTAAAGTGATCGTGGGAATTGTGGAGCAATTTGAGCAAAGAGCTTAAGTGTGAGGATAATTAAAAGGGGTGCTCCGATAGCCATTTACATGGTCTTTGGAGCACCCTCTTTTTTTAGCGTTAGAAAATAAGACAAGGAACCTATCCCTAATGAGCGACGTCTTCTATTGTTGTATGAACAGCGATTTTCTGTTCTTTACATACTTGCTCGAACCAGCCTTCCGGTTTCTTGTTCGTGATGACTCCTGTTGCCCGCTGCAATGGAATGATCGTAAACAGCGCACTTTTCTCGAGTTTGCTCTGGTCGAATACGGCATAAACTTGACTCGAACGTTCGATTAGAAGTTGGGCAATACGCGCCTCCAGCTCGGAATGCATCGTAAATCCATGAGCTTGAGAGACTCCATCTATACCTAGAAACATCTTCGTGATGTTGATCTTTTCAATAACGCTCTCCGCGAGCGGACCGCTAAGTTCATAGCTCTTAGCACGCATGACGCCGCCAATGACAACCACTTGAACGCCATCTGCATCCGCTAATTCAGAAGCGATATTCACCGCATTGGTGACAATCGTGATGTTCCGTTTCTTCTTCAAAGCTCTGGCGATGAAAAACGTCGTTGTACCTCCCGTGAGGCAAACGATGTCGCCTTCTTCTACCAGTTCGGCAGCCACTTCAGCGATTCGTTCCTTACCTTGCCGCTGAAAAAAACGTTTATCTGCAAAGGGCAACTCAGATGTTGTCTGCATAAGTGAGCCTTCATAGATGGCTCCCCCAATTGTCCGAATGATTTGCCCTGATTTCTCTAGCAAATCGAGATCGCGACGTGCGGTAGCTTCCGAGCACCCTATGGTCTCGATCATTTCTTGAATTGATACTTTACCATGCAATTTAATGAGTTCCAGAAGTTTGGACCTGCGTAACTCACTCTTTGAGTATTCCATAACTCTCTCCTTTGATGACTTGACGTCATCCATGCTAATCCTAATTTTGGAGGATGAAGGGCTAAATTGCAAGTGAGTTCGAGGGAATTGCAATAACCGCTACTAGCTACTTACACTTATAGGGCTGCGACTTGTACTTGTTTAACGTAATCTTGGAAAAGCGCATAATCGAAATGACCTGCTTTATCTGACATGGCATTGGCAGCCGCGACGGCTGAAGCTATGCGCAGCTTCTCAGCGGGAGAGTCTCCACGCTCTTCGGCATAGGCCATACCTGCAACAAATGAATCACCACAGCCAACTGTATTTACAGCCTGAATGGTTGGTGGAGTGATATGATATCCTTCACCATCAATAATAGCAATCGATCCACGGCTACCTAGAGTGACGCACACTTGAGCTATTCCCTCTGCTGCTAGTTTGTGCGCTGCCTCAGCCCACTCGGTTGGGGCTAGTTGATCTCGTCCTAGGAATGCAGCTAATTCATGTTCATTTGGCTTAACAAAATAAGGCTGAGCTTGTAGTCCACTATTCAGGGCCGCTCCGCTTGTATCCAGGAATACGCGTGCATGAGTTGACTTCACGATGTCGATAAGATCAGCATACAATTGGGCAGGTGCACCTGGAGGCAGGCTACCGGATAGGACGACAATACTCGATTGCAGTGCAAGTCTGTGTACCGTTTCTTTGATGTCCTTCACTGCTACTTGGTCGACAGACGGACCCTGTTCAAGTAACTCTGTTGAGCTTCCATTTGACTCATCGATAATATTTAAGCAAACACGTGATTCTCCAGGTACACGAACAAAGGAGGTTTGAATCCCCCTGTCCATCAGACTATTCTCAATAAATGAGCCACTACTACCTGCGATAAATCCAGTCGCTGCTACCTTACCACCAAGAAGCGAGATGACTTTAGCGACATTAATCCCTTTGCCACCGGGTTCGGCAATTTGCCGGGAGACGCGATGCACGTGTCCCGGCCCGAACTGACTTACATAGTACGTTTTATCGATGGCCGCATTAAGCGTAACCGTTGTAATCATTTCACATCGCTTGCTTTGCCGATACATCCACAAAGCTCCATTTTTTCAATCGCCAGACGCTTCACAGCTTCTTTGGCAGGAACCATATATTTACGTGGGTCATTCTCTTCCGGATTGGCAGCAAATACGTCTTTAATCGCATTCGAGAACGCGATACGTAATTCCGTAGCAACGTTCATTTTGGACATACCTAGAGCAACTGCTTTTTTCACCTGCTCAGCTGGAATTCCTGATCCACCATGCAGAACTAATGGAACATCAACGGTCTCAGCAATTTTTGCGATACGATCGAAGTCAATGTTTGGCTCGCCTTTATAAATACCATGAGCTGTACCGATTGCTGGTGCAAGTGTAAGTACACCTGTACGCTCAACGAACAATTTGCAATCCTCTGGGTCAGCGAGCATCGCTTCGTGATCAGCCACGACGATATCATCCTCAACACCGCCTACCTTACCAAGCTCAGCTTCTACGTTAACACCTACGGCACGAGCAAGTTCCATAACTTTAAGCGTACGTTCCACATTTTCTTCAAATGCAAACATAGATGCGTCGATCATCACCGAAGTATATCCTGCGCGGATACATTGAACAATTGTATCGAAATCTGTGCAGTGATCCAAATGCAAAGCGATTGGAAGCCCTGTACGATCAGCCGCAACCTTAGCAGCTGCTGCGATATAGTCTGGACCTAAGTGCTTAACTGTTCCAACAGTAGATTGAATGATAAGCGGGGAATTCGTTTCAACCGCAGCTTCAACAACCGCTTGCAGCATTTCCAAGGTATGAACGTTGAAAGCACCCACAGCGTATTTGTTTTTACGGGCAATTTGCAGCATTTCAGTAGATGAAATAAGTGACATAATAAGTTCCTCCTAAAAGTTTTGTGAGCATATGCTTCAATGGTTATCCTTCGAACAAAACTTGCATCGTAAGCATAGGCTTAATTTTGTGCCAGTAAGACTGGCTCTATATGGTGTAATTGATTAACCTTGTTTATTTCGATGTAATGCCCAAAGCGCACTACCGATGATCCCTGCATTGTCATTTAACTCTGCACTTTTGATAGCAAAATGATTGCGATAATCCTGCAGTATTCGATTATTTAATTCTTCTTTCATCGGTTCAAAAATATATTCGCCGGCTAATGCGCCCCCTCCACCAATCACAATGACATCAGGTGAAAGTGTCGGAACGACCCATGCGAGTGCACGTCCAAGTTCACGTCCCGTTTGTGCAAGGACATCACGTGACAACTCATCGCCTTCCTGACATGCACGGGATACATCGCTAGAGCGAATATCGTTTACATCTGCAAACCACTCCGTAAGCAAGCTTGCTTCGCCTTGTTCGATGCGGGTCCGAGCTTGCTTGGCGATCCCGGTCGCAGAGACGATCGTTTCGAGACAACCAATTTGACCGCAGCCACATTTAAAGTCCACATGATCGAGTGGTACATGTCCGATCTCGCCTGCCATGAAGCGATGTCCATGATGTATCTCTCCACGTTGTACAAACGCTGCTGCTAGCCCCGTGCCGATCGTAACGCCGTACACAAAATCATGTCCGCGGCCAGCACCTGCAATCGCTTCGCCATATATATACAGTCGTACATCGTTATCAATAAAGACCGGCTTACCAGTAAGTTCTCTGAGCTTAGCCGCCACTGGAACCTGATTCCAGTTCAGATTAACTGCCCGGACGCTAACACCTGCCTCGGGATCAACGAGCCCCGGAATGCCTAAACCTATGACTTCTAGATCTTCAGCAGCAATTCCGGCTTCTTCCCTAAGCTGTTCAAGTGTCACAGCGATACTCTCCAAAATAGCCCCCGCGCCTCTTTCAGGGGAGGTCGGGTATTTCCGTTTAAATAGGACATTACCGAGTTCATCTAATAAGCCGCATTCAATATTTGTACCACCAACATCAACGCCAGCTGCATATTTCAAAAGATGATCACTCCTCTCACTCTTCACATAGGATTAGGACTCACAATCAAAAACCCTACTGCCCTGCACAAATGTTTGGCATACTTTAAACTGCTCGTTCACAATAATAAGATCGGCATCCTTACCCAGCTCAATGGTTCCCTTCGTGTCTTGAACGCCGATTTGTGTAGCAGGATAAATCGTTAGCGCGGGAACAAGATCAGCGATGTCCATTCCTGTGAACTTCACGGCGTTAGCCAAAGCCTCGATCATCGTCAGCGAACTACCGGCTAAGCCACCTTCCGTTCCGTCTTCTTGCTTCAAATAGACTTTGCCTTGTTTCATGATGACAGGCAGTTTACCAAGCACATATTCCCCGTCGGATAGGCCCGCCGCACACATGCTATCTGTAATCAGAAGAACTTTTCCCTCCGGCTTTATGTCAAAAGCCCATTTGATCAGACTAGGATGTACATGAATGCCGTCGCAAATCATTTCAACCGCTAACTGATCCAACATGAGAGAGCCACCGGCCGCACCTGGTTCTCTATGATGTAACGGCCTCATTCCATTGAACAGATGGGTGACTTGTTTAGCTCCCCACTCCGTTGCCCTCTTCATCGTTTCGTAATCAGCATCGGTATGGCCTAAGGAAATAACGACGTCCTTATCCACGGCATGACGGATAACTTCTTCCGCATGATTCAATTCAGGAGCAATCGTCATTAACTTGATCGTTCCTTGCGAAGCTGACCAGAAGGCATCGAATTCTTCAATAGAAGGCTCACGAAGATCGGCAGGATTCTGTGCTCCACATCTTGATGGATTCAGAAAAGGACCTTCTAAGTGAGCGCCTAACAAATTCGCCCCATCAGGTTCACGCTCTTCCTTCATCGCTGTAGCAATACTATCCAGCGCGGAGATAATCTCCTCATGTGTCGCAGTAAGTGTCGTTGCTAATAAAGAAGTTGTTCCATTGGATGCATGAAATCGGCACATGCCGTGGACATGCTCCGTATTTCCCAACATGGCATCGTAACCACCACCGCCATGAACATGAATATCAATAAATCCCGGTAGCAGAAGCCTACCGTGAGCATCCACACTCACCTGTGCGTTACTCTCGTCTTCTAAAGAAGTTACAGAATCCATAATTTTCGAGATCTTGCCATTTTCAATAAGTAAGCTACCGTTCTTAATCCAGCCCTCAGGCGTTAAAATGTCTGCGTTATAAATTCGTGTCACTTTATGCTGCATCAACATCTCCCCCTATTCATGTGCGAGTCTTGGCTGATTTTTTATTTCATTTTCATGATCATAATAATCTTATTAATTGATTTTTTCAATCTTTTTTTGATCATATCGATAAAATAAACAAAAATATCTACGTTTTTTGCCGCAAATACGCCTTATATGATCATATTATGATTATAATTTTCTTTTTATGATTGAAATAATTACAAATTTGATTTACAGTTACAATACAAACATTTATCTAGGAGGCTATTATCCATGAGCTTAACTTATAGCGAAATTAAGCAACAATATACGGCTTTACAACAAACCTATGATTACATGCTATCTAAAAGACAAGAAATCGTTACCTTTGTACAATCACAATCCATCACTTCCGTTACCTTTGTTGGCTGCGGATCAAGCTACTGTCTAAGTGAATCTGCTGCGTTCTCCACACGATTGCGTGCAGGACTCCCAGCAAGCGCATTGGCTGGTGGCGATCTCATGCTTAACCCAGAACGGTACCAAGCTTTATTAGAGAACACTTTATTGGTAGCGCCATCGCGCTCTGGTAGCACAAGTGAAGTCGTTGAAGCACTTCGACTGCTTCAAACTGGTAAACCTATGGCTGTAATGACACTTTCTTGTGTAACGGATTCTCCACTGTCCAAACAGGCGAATCTATCACTTGAACTACCTTGGGCATTTGATAGTAGCGTCTGCCAGACTCGTACCGTAACCAATCTTTATGTAGCTAATCTGATGTTGACTGCTTTCATTGGTAACGATGAAGTCGTTATTGCTGATATCCAAAAAGCGATTCATCAAGGCGAAGCTTACATGGCACGTGTTGAAAATGACATTCGCAAAGCAGCCGATTTCGCCTGGACGAATGCCGTTGTGCTTGCTGATGGTGAACTTCAAGGCCTCGCTTCTGAGGGCGCTATCGCTTTGACTGAGATTGCTAAAGTTCAAGCACATTCCTACCATCTGCTCGATGTTCGTCATGGTCCGATGGTCACTGTTGGACCGGACACACTTGTGATCGCAGCGATCACCGGTAATGGAACTGACCATCAACGCAACCTGATGCGTGATATTAAAGGCAGAGGCGCGAAGATCATTGCTTTCGCTGATCACGCTGACGCAGTAGCGACAGAACACGTTGATCTTGCGGTTATCTCCGACAACACATTGGATGTTGCCGTACAAGGTATTCCATTTATCTTCATCCCGCAAATCGTCGCTTTGACTAGTGCTGATCGCCAAGGTATTAACCCTGACCAACCCGATGGTTTGGTTGCTTGGGTCAAACTATAAGTTAGCTACAACAAAAAGAACCTTCAGGGAAACTCCTGAAGGTTCTTTTTGTGTTGCTACCAACTACACAAAATTTCTTGTATCATTATTTCGGCCTATCTTATAAGCCGCAATTAGAAAGAAGACAACGGCAAAGGCAAGTATAACCACGAGATTAAACCATATACTGCTGAGGCTCTCTCCAGACTGCAGTTTGTTGATCGATTCCAATACCCAGCTTTGCGGCAGGAATTGAGCAATTCGTTGAAGGGGCTCCGGCATAATACTCATAGAGAAGAAACACCCAGAGAGGAGGCAAGTCGGTACGATGATCAGATTCTCCATCGCTCCTGAACCAGCCGAGCTTTTAGCAAAAGAAACGATAGCAAGAGAGATACTGACGGATACAAGTGCGAATAGAGTTAGTAAGCCAATCATCTCATGTATCGGAACACCCGGGTCCAGATTAAATACATATCGCATGATGAACAAGGTAACGACAATCTGAGCAATGATGACGATCAAATTCACGATAATATTGGAAAGCAAATACGTCCTTGCGTGGACGGGAGAAGATAAAACACGGAAGTACGTCCGATTCTCGCGATTTTTGAGCATTAGCTCCGATAAATTCACTGCAGACATCATCATGAACATGATGAGAAAACCAATGGATTGATAGCTCATTTCCTTTGTAGTGGAGGTATCATTCACAGCTCGAGTAGTTATCTTAAAATCTGCTCCCTGGTAACGATCGTATAACTCTTTAAATTTTGCTGCATCTCCTCCGGCTATTTTACTAATGGAAGTAACATTATCTATATATCCATACAACATAGATTTCATATAAGACGTTACCGTAGCGCCTTTCACCGACTCGATGGCAATATGGTTAGGATTACCCATAAGTACGCTTTCCGAGTAACCCGAATCAATCACTAGGCCACTGTCAAGCTTACTCGCGGCTAACTGTTGCTCCAATTCACTCTTGGTAACATTCACAAGCTTTACATTATCCAGACCCTGCACAAAACCGATGGTATCTACTGCGATCTGCTGACTCCCATCCCCATTAACAACTCCCACTGTGAGCTCTCTCGATCCTTGAGATCCATAAAGGAACATGGATAGTAGAACTCCCGCTATCGGAAGGCCAAAATACAATATCAGAGCGGAACGTTTACGAAATGTGGTCCGCAGTGTGCTTGTGACCAGAAACCATAGTTCATTCCACATTTACAATCCCTCCCTGCGTTTCATCATGATAATCGATACTCCAATAAATAATACGGATAAAGTCATATTCAGTCCGATGACAGGCCAAGCGGCGGACAGTGTATCTCCATAAATGACTTGTGTCAAAGCATGGTTTGCCACGCGAATCGGAGACAACTGAATTATTTTGCTCATGATGCCCACTCCTGTGTCATCACCTATTGGAAAATAGGCCCCACCGAAGATAGAGGCTAGTTGAACAATTAGCATCATCATCCCATTTGCCCCGCTTTTTAGTAGATAACCTCCTGCCAGCCCGAAGCTGATCGCCATGATGACTAGCGACAGTAGGACTAACAGCACGATTCCCAAATGAGTTCCCCAATACGCTTGGAATACATACTTGCTGAACAAGATGATAACAAGAATACATAACATATTAATCATAATGCTTCCCAGAACCTTACCTGTGAAAATCTCTCCCTTACTTACTGGTGCTGTTATTAGCCGGAACGCCGTCCCCTGTTTAACCTCGCTCTGGATGAGTCTTGCGGCTGACATTGCACTCCACATTGCGACCATAACGGTCATTACTAGAGCGTAATAATCCAGGGCGCCGGGTAAGCGATCGGCATTAATTGACGTCTCCTTGATATATTCATGACCATTACCACTCGCAAATACCATTTCAACCTTGGTCGGTTCAATCTGGGCCACAGCAACGGCCGCGTTGTATTTATCCGTAAACGAAGTCAACATCCCCTGTACAATATTACTTTCTATCGTGTTACGGCTACTACCGTAAAGGGATATTCCACTTTCTTTTAGCTCCACATAGTCTACGTATCGACCCTGCTCTACTTCGCGCGAGCCATCCATACCAGGCTTTAAGGTATCAAACTTCATGCCCACCTTATCCATTTCCTTGGTAAAGGCGGTGAATGCCTGAGATAACTGTCCATTGCCGCTTGTATCATTCACAAGTACCTTTAGTTCACCTAAATCCACATTGTTGCTAAATGCATTCGATAACGTTGATCCAAGGATCAGCATAAGCACAATCGGAAAGGCAAGCATCAACAGCAACGTGCGAAGATCTCGGAAATCTTGCTTGATTTCCTTTAATGCAATCGATATGATATTCACCCTATCATCCTCCTTGTCTACAGAAATACTTAATCCCGCAAATTACGACCTGTGAGCGTCAGGAACACGGTTTCCAGATTAGGCTCCTGTTCTTCAACCGCCCTAATCTCCATGCCTTCCTCCATCAGCTTTTTCAGTATCCGGTTTAAATTATCCACGACTGCATCACTTTGGACTCGAATCACATTCTCATCTTGTGTCACGTTTCGGATGCCTGGAATGGTCTTTAATCGCTCACCTTCCATTCCTACAGATGACTTCATCTCTATACGGATATCCTTCACATCCGTGATGGTCGCTTTGAGCTGTTCTTTCGTTCCTTCGGCGATGATCTTGCCATGGTCAATAATAGCAATACGTGAGCAGATCTCTTCTACTTCCTCCATGTAATGACTTGTATAAATAATCGTGCATCCACTCTCATTGAGCTTTCGAACGGAGGCCAGAATATAATTCCGTGACTGCGGATCAATACCTACTGTTGGTTCATCCATGATGATGAGTTTTGGCTTATGGGCAATGGCACAGGCAATGTTAAGCCGACGCTTCATCCCTCCCGAGAAGTTCTTCGGATAGTTCTTCACCTTATCGCTAAGGCCAACGAACTCAAGTGCCTCTAGCGTTCTCTCCTTCAACTTGGATCCCCTCAATCCATATAGTCCGGCAAAAAAGCTTACATTCTCATAAGCTGTCAAATCCTCGTAAATCGCCAGATCCTGTGGCACGATTCCTATATTAAGCTTCGCAAAACGACTGTGCTTCGTAATATCTTTATCAAGAATTTGAATCTCTCCACTCGATGGGCTTAGCAGTGATGACACCATGTTAATTGTCGTACTTTTACCAGCACCATTCGCACCAAGAAATCCAAAGATTTCGCCCTCCTGAATCGTGAGTGATATATTATCGACAGCGATGAAATCACCGAATTTCTTCGTAAGCCCGCGAATATTCAATATATTCATTGATCCTTCACTCCATTTCATTCGTATTTGATACTCTTATTGTAAGAAAAAAGGATGCCCTTATATCAGTGCATAAGTTCATCCTTTCGATATGAGAAACTTCATGTTTTTTATTAGAGATCAGAGGATCAAAGGTAAGATTACTCACTATGTTCCATAAGGAATAAGTGTCGTAACTGAAAATCCGTTACTGCCATCAGCAATGATCGTCCCATTCACGGCAGCCGCTCGCTCTTCCATCCCTACGAGGCCAAGTCCCTTAACGATCTTAGGAGTGCCTTGCCCGTTATCCGACACCACCGCTTTGATAAAATGGTTAAGAACCTTAATTTCGATATGAACCGCTGACGCCTTCGCATATTTAGCCGCATTGGTAAGCGATTCGTTTACGTTCTCGTAAATAATTCTCCATTGAAGCGGAGTAATAACCTCTATATCCCCTTCATGTACAACTGTCGTCATTAATCCTGTCTTGCCACCAAATGCCTCCACCGCTGTCTTTAATCGGCTTAACCCAAGCTGCTCCATAGGCGGTTTGTTATTTTTGAGTGTAAGGCGGATTTCTTCAATTCCCTCTTTGGAAATACCAATAGCATTCTGCAATAGCATCTCAGCTGTCTGCGGATCGTTATGCATCAGGCGCTTGGCAGCCTCCATTTGGATAAGGGAACCTGTCATTGAATGTCCGATACCATCGTGAAGTTCCTGAGCCAATCGATTCCGCTCCTCAAGCTTGACCATATATTCGGATACCTTAAGAAATTCTTGATTTTCATTCAGTCTCTTCACAAGACGTTGTCCGTCTTTACGCATACGCTCCATCTCATCATCCTGCTTGCTCACTCTCGCCATATATTTCCGTACCATGATGTAATTAAAAAAACTCAGCAGCGTGACAAAGCTATAGAGGATGAGCATGGTATTTCTCATGAACAACGCCGGTATCAACATAGCACAAAATAGATATCCATTACTGCGGGCATAAAAGGATGCCAGCTCATAGAAACTAAGTGGGAGTAGTAGTGCAAAATACGGATGACCATAAATGCTGCAACTGATCAGATAAATGATAATGAGCAAGATCATTCCCTGCTTGATCATGCTTGGTTTTACAATATGTAAGACTAAATTAAGTGCCAAATAAATAAGAAAGAAGAGTACTAGCCAGAGGTCCGGTTCTGTAACTGAGAAATAGGAAGCAATGATAGCGAAGAACAATACAATTGTCTTATTGCCAACAGTCCATAGTTCCATAATTCAATGTAGGATCCTTTCAATCAATGGATTTTGCCTGTCAGGTAGTAGATTGCGATCTGCGTACGATGTTGTAGTGCAGTCTTATTCAGAATAGAAGTAATATAATTTGCCGTCGTCCCTTCAGAAATGAACAGTTCTTTAGAGATTTCTTTGTTAGAGAGACCCTTCGCTATACCCGACATAACTTCTAGTTCTCTGCTTGTGAATAGGCTACAGTCGAAAGGATACTCTGTATGCTCGGATTTCACCCCTTTTACTCCAGTAAGGGGGGCGCTGGTATTCCCTACACTAGAGATTTCTTCATGAGTTGTCCCTTCCTTTGAAGGTGTCATGCCAGCCATACTCGATTTTAACTTATCTAACACCACATCCTGCAGCACATTGTTTCCACTATGTATACTTTTGATCGCATCACGAATGCGTTCCGGATCATTGTTCTTTAACAGATAGCCCTTAGCGCCGAACCGGATAGCATCCAGGATATATTCATCGTCATCAAATGTCGTCAAAATAAGTGGTTTTGTCTTCGTCTCCTCGGTCAGCAGCCTCGTTGCTTCCACACCATTCATGTTCGGCATGCGCACATCGAGCAGGGCCACGTCGACCTCATGTTCTTTGCAATATTCGACTGCTGCCCGCCCGTCATCGACCGTGGTTAGCACTTCAAATTCCTCGAATGTACTCAGGATAATCTTCATTCCCTCACGAACAAATGAATTATCATCGGCAATCAAAACTCTGATCTTCATATGCCTACCCCCTATTTAAACTATTTTACATGATCACGGGAAGTAATTGGAATAAAATACCGTATCAGGTGTAACCAACCGTTTGTCGCCGTCAAAAAAAGCATTTCAATTTCTCTTATCAGAAATGAAATGCTTCGATTGTGTTGCGCTCGTTGTATATTATGATCGGACTATTGCGACTGACTGATAAAGTACACTAACAAAAGAACAGCTGCGACACAAAATAGAGTGAAGAAGGTGATTTTCCAAGCACTCTTAGGAGCTTTACCCGAAACAGTACCTGTCTCTCCGTTCACCATATACCGGAATTGTTTGTTTTGGTAAGTGTAGATCGCATTCCAAATCGGCAATAGAATATGCTTGTAGGTCGCATCGGAATAATGAGTCCTTATGTTTAAGTTCCGCAGTTCGTCTCCACCAATTTGACGCCGTACATCTCCGTCGATCTCATTATCCATAACGTTAATGGCCCGATCCCAGCCTTGCCTGAGGGATACCGAATACCGCTCAGCTATGAACCCGCTGATATATTGAGGCTTATAACCTGCTAGACTTTTCAGATTAAAACCACCCAGATGCCCCAAGAGCTTCTGATCATATTGCCCAGAAGCCGGAATGAGCACATCATCAAAGAACCTGCTGTACGTACCGCTTGTATGATGCCATACAGTATAGCGAACTTGTTCGGTGTAAGTTTCTGTCTTGCCATCGACGGTTCGCGTCCTGGTTTCAGTCCGGTAATGGTAGGTACCTACCTCAGCTGTGTAGGCCGAGGAAGAGTCCGCATCATAAGTCCAATGGGGAATATATATGCCATTCAAACTGGACGTTACATTCTGCTTCTTGAACTGGTTCGGTGCAAACCAACGCTTTCGCTTCCACGCCAGGAATGAGGAAATAGCCTGATCCCGTGAGATCCGAAAGGGTAAAATCGATTCAGGACGAATGCTACTCTCGGCATCATTCTGCGGTAATACTTTGGGTGATCCGCAAAAAGGACAAATAACCGCCGTTTGAAGATTATTCAGTAACATCTGTCCCCCACAGTTGGAACAAGATAATGCCTGTTGCTCTGTTCCCCAATCCATAGTAGCCGCTTGCTCTAGCTCTGCGAAATTTAAACTGTGTTCTTGAGGCTCTGTCATGATGTTCTCAATTGTCTCTTCCCTGCCACAATATCCGCATTTCAGATTTTGACTGGCTGTATCGAACATCATCTGTCCACCACAGCTTTGGCATGGGAAATTGACCGTACTTGCTTCTGAATTCATGATCGATCCCTCATCCTTTATTGTTTAGTCCCACAGACAGAACAAAATTTACTATTTGGAGCTTGCTCCGAACCACACTGCGAGCAGTAACTTACTACTGCACTAGGTGTACCGCAATCGGAGCAAAATTTAGCCCCTGCTTGATTCGGGTGACCACAGTGTTTACAAGCCACAGTCCCAGCCAGAGGTGGAGTCGCCGGAGATGGAGCTGCTTGTGGGGCTGGGGGATTGGGATTGGCGTTGGAGTTTGAGTTATTCATTACCCCAGTGAACATTTGCCCCATAGCCATCGCAGCCCCCATACCTGCTCCTGCTCCCGCAATTCCATTATCGGGATTATTCGCTGCTTCACGAATCGCTTCGGCTGCTTGATACTTCATGTATTGATCGAGATTACCAGCGATGTTCATGGAGGATTTACGATCGATCATCTTCTCTACTTCTTCTGGTAAGGATAAATTCTCGATCACAAAACCGACAAGTAATAATCCGATATCATTAAAGCTTTGGTTAAGTCGCATACCTGCTTGATGGCTGAGTTCTTGGTAGCTTGCCGCAAGATCAGCTACAGGAATTTTGGATTCAGCTAATATATCGCTAATGGTAGAGACAATAAGTGTCTTGAAAAAACTATTGAGGTTATCCGCGCTAAAGCTTTCATTCGTCCCAAAGATCCCCCGCATGAACAATGCTGGATCATTAACTCTAAATGAATAATTACCAAAGCCACGTAGACGGATCATCCCGAATTCAGGGTCACGCATAATGACAGGATTGGTCGTTCCCCACTTCTGATCGGTGAAGATCGCGGTACTTACGAAATAGACATCTGCCTTAAACGGCGAGTTGAAGCCATATTTCCATGATTTCAAGCCTGTAAGCACAGGCATATTTTGCGTACTGAGTGTATGACGGCCTGGGCCAAAGATGTCGGCAATGACACCCTCATTCACAAAAATAGCTGCCTGTGACTCACGAACGATGAGCTGTGCACCCATTTTGATGGCATTATCATACACTGGAAATTTATATACTACCGAGCCTGTTGTATCATTCCATTCAATGACTTCAATAAATTGTCCCTTAATAAATGAAAAAAGTCCCAAAGACGTCATCCTCCTAAACCTTCTATATTTACATATATTATACGTTAGGAATTGTAATTCGGTATCGATAATATTGGCGAAAAACATGAAACTTTGTCATATTATTCGTATAATGAAGAATCAAATAGGAGGTATTGATCCCATGAACAGAACTGATCAAAATTCAACACCTGTCCGTTTTCTGGAAGGACCCTCGGTTTATTTGCGACAAGTAGAGCCTGAGGAGGCCGAACTTTACCAACAAACGTTGTTCGATCCCGAAGTGCGTAGACTCACCGGAACACAGCGAACGTTCACCCAAGGTCAAATCCGTACATATCTCGAAGCAAAAGGCGAGGACTCCTCATCACTCTTGCTCTGGATCGCTTTGAAAGACTCCGACAAACCTATCGGTGACATTGCTCTGCAAGATATCGACCGAAATAACCGCAGCGCAAACATCCGAATTGCCATTGGCGGCTCGGAACATAAGGGAAAGGGGTATGGTAGTGAAGCGTTATGTCTTCTACTCGACTACGGTTTTGGCATCTTGAACCTTCACCGCATCGAGTTGAATGTCTACAGCTTCAATTCCCATGCCCAGCATGTATATGAGAAGCTAGGATTTGTGCGGGAGGGTGTACAAAGGGATGCTCTCTTCTATGACCATGAGTATCACGATTCGATCCTTATGAGCATTTTAGAAGACGACTATCGGAGACTGTACAACAATAAATCAACAGAATAACAACTCAATATGAATGAAGCGTTATTCTTGTTCCGGAATATATTCCATAATATCCCCAGGCTGACAGTCGAGGATTTCACAAATCGCTTCTAGGGTTGAGAACCGGATCGCTTTAACCTTACCTGTTTTTAGATTGGATAGATTCACATTTGAAATGCCCACTTGGTCGGCTAAGTCGTTCAATCTCATTTTTTTGTCGGCCAAGACCCTATCCAAGCGGATGATAATCGGCATGATGTTCACCTCAGATTTTAGATTGTTGTGTCATGCTCCTCTTGGAGATAACCGCCATACTTAAATACCTCGGAAATAACGAAGATGAGCATCCCAATAATGATGCCTGTTATGGATATACCTGATAAATCAATAGAAAATATATGATTAACAAGAAGCCAGCAGAGCACATTTAAGATGAGCTTTGCCAATAGGGAATACAGGATTACGGCTACACCAAGTCTCTTCAATCGGTCGACATTCTCCTGAATAAACGGGCTGTTCCCTTTCATAATAGATCCAATTATATTTCTAATTTGCATAATACAATAGATGTAAGTAAGAAATGTAAGTATTATATGAGTAAATTCAGTGACCAGGAAGGCGGATTTTGCATTAAATCTGTCGGGGTCGATGGGTTGAAACAGCTTAAATGGAATCAATACCGAACGAGAAGTTGTATCTGATAAAGTGACGGAAAACGACCAGTGGGCGATCCCTTTCTCGGCCATGAACAGCTCTTGCGATTTAAAACTAAGCCAAATATCCCAACCCATGATCAACATAAAAAGAAGGATCCCTCCAAAGAACAGAATTTGAAGTAAGATATACATATTCCGAAAGTTCGGGATTTCTTTTATATTCATATTTTTCATCGACGAACCATCTCCCTTTGAACTATTTTCCAAAATTATACCAATGAAATTAATATAAAACAATATATATTTAATGATAAACGATAATTAATTAATGAAAACAGATGCAACCTGGTTGTTAGTTGCTAATTAAATCAGGTCCAGAACTGAATATTTTTTGTCTAAAAAGATGGATTTGGCCGACCTCCACCAGAAATAGTTGTACTTCATGCAACTATCGTATTGACTACTCCCGAAAATAAATAGAGACCATTCCTCTCTCCTCTAGGAGAAAGAAATGGTCTTTATTTCATCCAAGTTCGCTCGTGAATCATTCTGGGCGTTCAATCGAGAATATCTCACCAAGCTTGGAGTAGTTTGCCCCTGCAAGCCGGCTCACCGGCTGTAACTTTTCCGGGTCGATATGCCCGTTGTGATACAAGGACTCATCCACATGGAATCGTACAACACGGCCGATAAGTAAATCGGTAGCAGGTGCATCCTCCGTCCCACCAAGCGGAATAGCTTGCTCCAGCAGGCATTCCATTCTTATTTTAGCCTCGGCAAGACCAGGTACGCTAATCACTTCACTCGCAATCGGAGTAAGTCCAGCTAACATAACCTCGCTCTCGTCCGGGGCTAAGTTGGCTGCGGTGGTGTTAATCCCCTGAATGTAGGATTCATCCGATATGTGTACAACAAAGGCACCCGATTCGATGGCATTTCTTGAGGTATCCTTGAGAGCTCCTTGTTTCCTTTGTACAGAAACCGATATCAGAGGGGGATTTGCCGTTACGATATTAAAATAACTAAATGGGGCGGCATTCAATACCCCACTATTAGATACTGTTGTTACCATCGCTATAGGCCTAGGGATGATACTCCCGATTAACAGCTTATAATTATCTCGTTCACTCTGATTATTCGGATCAATGGATAACATGGTACATCTCTCCTTACCAGTAGTTGATTGTTAGATGGGCTGATCTATTGTTAAGCAAAAATTTGTTGATACCAAGTCCCAGCAGCAGCAACCTCAGTGGAGGTTAATTGATGACCATGGTTCTCCCAATGAACGGTTACTGTCGCTCCCGCTCCGGTCAAAATTTCGTCCAAAGCTTTGGTTTCATCAGGAGGGCACATGTTGTCGTTACTTCCTGCGCCAATAAAGACAGGAATCCCGGTGAGATCGGGCAGTTCAATCCCCCGACGTGGCACCATAGGATGATGTAGAATGGCTCCACGGAGCGCATTTGGATGATGGAATAGAAGACTTGCTGCGATATTAGCGCCGTTAGAGTAACCTACGGCTACCAACTGATTACGGTCGAATTCATATTCAGCTGCCGCCTGGGTCAGAAAATCATTTAATTCTTGCGTACGGAAGATCAAATCCTCCTCATCAAATACCCCTGCTGACAGTCGGCGGAAAAATCGTGGCATCCCATTCTCCAGCACATTACCTCTAACGCTCAGTACGGAAGATCCCGGTGATATGATGTCAGCTAACGGTAATAGATCGTTTTCCGTCCCTCCAGTACCATGTAACAGAAGTAACACCGGCGCATTTAGATCGGTTCCTTTTTGAAAAATATGCTTCATTATTAATCTCCTCCAACACCCGTACTTAAACGGGACTATATTATCTTCTATATTATTTGGCGATGTACTTATTAAAACTTGTCGTAACTGACGAATTCGGCAACAGGTTTGCGGTATCCACGTGGTCGCTGACTTGATGTGTCCTCTTTTCCAATTGCAATTAACATGGCTGGTACATAGGAATCAGGGATCTGCAGAATTTCACTCAGCGCCTGTGGGTCAAACCCAATCATCGGACAGGTATCCCATCCCTTATCCTTAGCAATCAACATCATCCCCATTGCCGACAAGCTAGCATTGCGAATCGCTTCATCACGCTGGAATGACTCCCCCCGAGTTTCATAAAATTCCAGTACACTGGATACGGTCATATCGTATTCTTGTTTACTTAGGATACCCAAATTGAGCATACCTTCATTAATTTTTGCGACATCCTTATATGCTTCTTTATTACCCAGAACCGCAACTACAGCTGAAGCTGTTTCAATCTTATATTGTTTGTTTGCTGCTTCGTACACCTTTTTCTTCTGCTCAGGATCTTTAACAACGACGTAGTGGGCATGCTGCAAATTGAAGGCTGATGGGACAAACTTCGCAAGCTGAAAAATTTCATCCAGTTCCTTGTCTTCAATAGTAACTCCAGTAATAAATTTATTTGCTGATCTGCGCGATTTCAGTAGTGTAGTAAATTCGTTCATGTAGTGTTCCTCCCAGGTTGATTAGTCTAAGTTATAGTTACATAATAGCGTCTATAGAGTAATCTCCGCCACCGATCAGTGCAACTCCTACAGCGAGCGCGATGACGATCAAGTTAAATTCATACCCGTTACCAGTGGACCAAAAGCCGTTTTTTCCATGCACTGTAACAATCGCGACCAACATCGTAATAACGATTAAGGCAGCTGCAATCGGAGTAAACAATCCTAATGTGAAGAGTAACCCTCCGATCAATTCTGAAAGGCCAGCCATGACTGCCATCAGAATCCCAGGCTTAATTCCAATGGACTCCATCCAACTCCCCGTTCCTTTTGGACCGTATCCTCCGAACCATCCAAATAACTTCTGTGCGCCATGTCCTACAAACGTTAAACCTACGACCAATCGAATAATTAATAATCCTAATGCTATACTCACTTTATAATTGCTCCTTTAGGTTTTTTTGTATTTTATATTTATATTAAGAATCTCTATGTTAAGATATTGCCTAAAAAGTAAGTAGTTATCTCCACAAAAAATAGATTATAACTACTTGAGGTATTCTTTTTTTCTAAATAACGATGTGGATGTAGATGGCCATTAGCCTATGCTATGAATTTTAGTAGCCAAAGCCTTCAATCGAACCGGATCTATCGGTGCAAGAGCTGAGCTATCCAAGCGCACAGCGGAACCAAAATGCACTTCGGTAACTCCAGTTGCTGCGATAAAGGCTTCAATCCCTTCGATTGTGAGACCATGACCTGCAAGAATTTGAAATGTATTCTCGCGGGTTCGGGCAGAGTTGGATAAGAAACCTCTTCCCCTGTCCCGGGTGATGCCAACGAGTTGCTGAATTTCTGCTACTGCTTGTGGTGCTGGCTTGAGTCCACCAGAGGTAAGGACACGCGATATTTGCGGGTAAGACATAAGTGTCTCCAGTCCGGCGGGCCTATTGTCCAATTCATCAAAAGCACGATGAAAAGTGACATCCATCTTCCCGGCAAGGGGGAGTAGTTGATCCAATAACGCAACATCAATATCTCCATCCGCCGTTAAAGCACCAATAACAATTCCTGCTGCACCTACTTTAGCAATTTCCTCAATATCAACTGCCATCGTAGCAATATCATGCTGTCCATATACAAAAGACCGACTATGCGGTCGCACCATAACATTGACTGGGATCTGAACTGCATCCACGACCTGCTGGATCATTCCAATACTAGGAGTCAAACCACCTTCAGTAATCGCGGTAATCAATTCAAGTCGATCCGCACCGCATTCTTCTGCCAGTAATGCATCTTCTACACAAGTTGCAATAACCTCAAGCTTCACCATCTAACAGAAACCCCCTGAATTATGAAATCTCCAACCGAATGCGCTACTCCTATTATCCCTTAAATATGGATTGCTACTTAAAACCACACTGAGCAAACTTACCCAACTTCTTCATGAGCTGTGCCGCCACAACTTTCTCTTCTGCAGAAAGCCCAGCCATCGCCTGCTCGATTACTGCGGTATGCTTTGGAAACACTTCTTCGATAAATTGACTTCCCGGTTCCGTTATCTCTGCATATATAAGACGTCTGTCTTCGGTCGAAGCCCGGCGACTAACGAAGCCCTTCTTCTCCAGCTTATCAATAACGTAGGTGATGTTCCCACTACTCATTAGAACCTTACCGCAGATTTGTTGTATAGGCTGCGAACCTTTATGATATAACAGTTCGAGAACGCCAAACTCAGTCCGAGTTAAACCATATTTCCTGATATCCTTATCGGTATGGGCATTCAGCCATTGGGTTGCTCTAGTCAATGCAACGTAGAGATCTAAGGAATCATTCTTAGCTTGGTCCATGTTGATTGCACCTCCTATATTTTGTATTATCTTTATGTGTAATATCTTAATATTAAGATACTTTATTTGTAGCTAGAAGTCAACAATATTTAACGAACTCCGTTATTCATTGATATATTGTGATACAAACAAACGATTTATTATACATTCTAACGAATTTCCGTCCCGCTTATAGACAACATGAGGTCCATTCGTTAGAATATCCCCATTATTCCTATTTTAAGGAAGGCGAGGGAGATTCATGAATGAGATTCCTGATGGCGTTCGTATTTACAAAGGGGCTATAGATATTGCTCCAGAGGAGGTAGGGCTCTGTTCTGAGCAATTAAACAAATTGAAAGCTCACTTCTATGGACTAATGGAACGTGGTGAGATTCAAGCCGCCAGTTATCTTGTTGCACGTCATGGGAAAATTGCTGTATGGAATTCAATGGGTAAGCTAGACGGTACGCAAGAACGTGGTGATTTACAACCAGATTCCATACGTAAATTGTCTTCCTTAACCAAATCATTCACGAATGTTGCGATAGGTAAATTAATCGAGGATGGTAAACTTTATTTGGATCAGCCAGTGGTTACGATTCTGGACGAATTTAATAACTCGACGCATCAAGATATTACAATCTTCCACTTATTAACGCATACATCTGGCATCATGCCTGTATCTGGTTATTTCAATGAGCCTTATCCACGAGAATGGTGGGGAGCACAAGGCTTTGACAATTGGATTCGCAAAGTGTTACAAGGTACCTTGGTATGCGAGCCGGGTACAGCTTACAATTATTCAACAGTCGGCTATGCATTACTTGGGGAAATCATTGCTCGAGTATCAGGTGTACCATATGAACAATATATTACTGAGCATATTCTTCTTCCATTAGGTATGAGTCGAACTTACTTCGATATCCCACAAGAGTTGCACGCTGAAGTACTTATAGTGGATGAGCATGAACTGGGTTCGCTTTTAAATCCGCAGGAACAAAACGGCAGACCTCCGAGATCTGATAGCGGACTTCATTCTACTTTATTTGATTTATGGAAGTTCGGACAAATGCTCTTGAATGGCGGCACTTTCGAAGGGCAGCGAATTCTAGGACGCAAGACAGTCGATTTATTAACACGTCGTCATCTGTTCAATGTCCCTGCCTACCATTGGGGTGGAAAAATTAAAGACAAAGGCCAAGCACTCGGCTTCGACCTCGCTATCGATCATATGTCTTTTGAATCAGTGGGTACGTATCAATTAGAGGGGGCCGGTCGTTCAGCCTTATTTGTTGACCCTGCAGAGCAAATGGTAGTCGTCTTCTTTGTACCATCCCCTTATTCGTGGGTACCTCTCTCCGTACTGGGTACCAAGCAGATCATATGGTCAAGTTTATTGTAAATAGGACATTAAATTTTAAAGTGCACCCTGTGAGTCTTCTGCGGGGTGCACTTTATTTTAAGAATATTTACAGTTATTTATTTCGCAGCATATCCGCCGTCAATTGGAAGCTCGATGCCCGTAATATAGGAAGATTCATCTGAAGCCAAGAATAAAACACCTTTTGCAATATCTTCAGCTTCGCCAAGACGTGGAAGAGGTGTCATTGACAAGAACCAACCCTTCATTTTTTCATCGTTCATCATTTCGGTCGTCATCGGCGTTCTGATGAAGCCTGGATGCACAGAATTTGCCCGAATGTTATGTTTAGCATAATCCACAGCCGTTGCTTTGGTAAGCATCCGAACTGCGCCTTTACTTGCAGTATAAGGTCCTGTCCCGCTCCCACCTGTTAATCCAGCGATCGAAGAGATGTTCACGATGGATCCTCCACCTTGTTTGATCATATGAGGGATGACCTCTTTTTGACCTAGAAAAACACTTGTCAGGTTGATGTTCATAACCTTATTCCATAGCTCAACATCCGTTTCAAGAAACGGAGTTGCACTTGAAATGCCTGCATTGTTAACAAGAATATCTACTTTGCCAAAAGTAGCAACAGCTTCATCTACCACACGTTTCCAGTCTTCTTCTGAAGTTACATTGTGAGCCAAACCAATTGCTTCTCCGCCGTTATCTGCAATCTCCTGTGCAACTGCCTTTATCTTATCTTCCTGAATATCTGTTAGGATAAGCTTTGCTCCCTCTTCCGCAAATAAAAGCGCATCGGCTTTACCCATTCCTCCAGCTGCACCAGTAATAATAGCTACTTTGTTTTCTAATCTTTTCAAGTGAATCCCTCCTTATGATAAAAGTCACTATGATAAAAATCACATTGAGTACCATACACCTTATTTTCTGTTGGCACAAGCCTTTTACCTAATTTGCCCTCTAATGCATACATTAATTAATTTTTCGTTTGTCCATTTTATTACATAACTTCCGCTACCCTTACTATTACCCCGTATATAATATAAAATGAACATGTACACTATAGAAAATCAATGTGGAGGAGATCAAACATGCAACTTACTAATAAAACAGCCATCATTACGGGGGCAGGTAAAGGCATTGGCAAATCAATCGCGATTGCTTTGGCAAAAGAAGGCGTGAATCTCGGACTCATTGCACGAACAGCTGCTGATCTTGAATCACTGCAAAATTCCTTAAAGACAGAACACTCCGTAGACGTACATATTGCTACGGCGGATATCTCCAATCAACAAGAGGCTGAGGCTGCCGTCTTGAAACTCCAAGCGCAACTCGGATCTATCGATATTCTGATTAACAATGCGGGAATCGCCGAATTTGGTACTCTCGTAGACATGGAGCAAAGTACTTGGGAACGAATCATTCAAGTGAATCTGATGGGTACTTACTATATCACCCGCGCAGCACTTCCGTTCATGCTGAAGCAAAATAGCGGAGATATTATCAATGTCGCATCAACTGCCGGAGAGCGTGGATTTGCTACAGGTTCCGCCTATTGTGCATCTAAATTCGCCGTGCTTGGCCTAACTGAATCTCTATTGCAAGAAGTACGCAAATCGAACATTCGGGTCGTTGCTCTTACACCTAGCACAGTAGCTACTGAATTAGCACAAAATGCCGGATTGAAGATAGGTGATGAAGACCGGATGATGCAACCAGAAGATGTTGCGGAACTCGCTTTGGCTACCTTGAAACTACCAGCACGAGTATTTGTTAAAACGGCGGGTATCTGGACAACTAACCCCCAATAGGAACATGCCATAACGTATAGAACCCTCGCTGTTTGAGCGAGGGTTCTTCTTATAACAGCTTTGTTAAGCGAATCTATTTAACTTTCTTTCTGTTGTAATTATAGATTCCATCAGATCCGCTCCACGCTGATGATGAAGCAATCTAAAATAAAGACTTCGCAGGAAATTTTTTGTATTTGTTCGGGTTTTATACATACTACGGCTCCGCGGCCAGTCACAACATTGCTCCAATTGACCAAACCACGCAGCAATCAATGAAGGCGATAATAGTTCCTGTTCAATTATCGTAACCACAATACTGGCAATACGGTCATCCTCATCATCACTAAATACATAATCCCCGTTATACAACATTCGCTGAATTGCTGCTAGTACTTCCAGTTGTACGTCTTGATCACTCTCGCTGCATTGCACTAATTCTTCCAGGGCATCCGCTCCATGGGCTGCAGCATGGGCCCAACCGCCCTCGGTTACATAACCTCGTAAATCCATCTCTTCAACATAGTATCGAATCAAGTTTTTCTTCAAATGGGTGAATTCTGCTAGAGTCAGAAAAGACTGCTCCCTATGCCGCTGCAATATCAACACCACAACAAGTACAGAGAATGTTCTTGTAAATACACTCTGATCTTCCTCGCTACCCAAATGATAAAACAGATGTTCATCATCGAGGATAGTAGATAAAATCTCGCGCAGCTCATTTTCATTAAATAACTTCCGTCCACTGATCCATTCAGCAAAAGTAGCATAGATCAGATTGTCGCGTAATTCCGGCTGAGGGTCTCCGATATATTGGAGCATCCAAGTGATGTAATCCCATGCGACTTCACCTTCATTAAGGTGATAATCATTGTCCTCTATTCTTTGCAGGTCAATCATTAGTTGCTCTCTTGTCACCATCTTACCTCTTCCCCATTATGACTATAGAATAAAGGGGCCTTCCCAAAAAAATCCTTTTGAGAAAGCCCCTTCTATGTACTAGACTCGTTCGGAAATTTTACGCTTGAAACGTATGTGGTGCGTTACTTTTTGCCTTCTTAGCAGCTGTTACCATCAAGAAGATACCGGATAGCAAGTGTAGAATCCAGCCTACAATTGGAACCCAAGCGACCAATGAAGTCACGATTCCAATCACCGATCCGTATTTTGGTTCATTATTCTGTGAAGAAAGAACTAACGTTACAATATGTAGGATTAACATAATTCCTAGGGCCGTATAAAAGCTCCCTATTACAATGGCTGCTCCGAAAAGCGGAATGGCTAAGACGATTTCTAATGAACCCGTGATCCACTTCATTACTCTAGAATTTGTCAAACTCATCTCTCCTTTGGGTATATTATCCTAAATAGTATAACAAACATCCCAGATTTAGGACATAATATTTATTCATTTTTTGTAATATTTTACTCATTTATTTCAACTCTCCGTGTACCTTCCATATCAGTCCTTGGATCATTTCCGATCATATTTATCAGTGCAATTTGGCTTATTCCTTTTACTTTGATAATTACTTATTTACATACTAACGAACGTTAGTTACAATAACTACATTGGAAAAAATTATGAACACTGAGGTATATGATATGAACCTACCGCTAACTCCGCATACTTTTGTAGATATCCACAATAATCCTATGAAGAACACAACCAAGATCTCCATTCTTCATACATGTATCGAGCTCTTTTCTAACGCTGGTTATAGTGCCGTCTCTATTCGAGAAATCACACGTAATGTTGGGATCAAGGAGAGCTCCTTGTATAATCATTTTCGCACTAAAGATGAAATCATCGAAACCATCTATACCAACTACCGATTGGAATTCTCGCGGATTCTACCCTCCATGGAGATCTTAGATGAATTGCTTACGAAGATGGAACCGGAGGCATTCATGCAGCAGGGGTTCACTTTATTTAAGATGAGCTACAACAACCCCACAATTGAAAAAATGTGGCGAATTGTTCAGATCGAACAGTTTCGTGATGTCCGCGCTAGAAATATTTATCTGGACGATATCAGTAACAATACGCTGCTTTTCGTGGAACAGGTATTTCAAAAACTCATCCACATGGGCAAAATGAAACCCCTGGATCCTGCCGATTTAGCCGCAGTTTATCAATATCCCGTATTTGCGATGATGATCGAATATCAGATTCTGAAATGTGATCACAAGGATACGAGCCTACTTGAGAAACGCATGAACAACCATATTCATCGATTCTTTCAAAATTATTCAACTAGTTAGAGAAGGGTATTTTGCCGTCGGCCCAGTGGAATTTATTGCAGAGGAGAATGTGATATGGGAGTTTATTGGGCTAAAAAAGACTTTGTTGTCCCCCCCACCGGGATCAGCAAAGTCGAACAGCTTGTTATTGGTGGTATACAGCAATACATGTTAATCCAATCGGAGGATGTAAACAATCCAATCTTGCTGATGCTACACGGGGGGCCCGGTCTACCTCTGCCGGGCGTATCCAATCGCTCCAGGGATTATGCGCTAGCGACAACAACCAAAGACCTAGTCAAGCATTTTACTCTTGTATTCTGGGATCAAAGAGGTGCCGGCAAATCATACTCTCGTCATATTCCTGAAGACACGTTTAACATTGCTCAATTTATAGCGGATGCCAAAGAGGTCGTCCACTATCTCAAGAATCAGTTCCAGAAAAATAAAATATTCATCGCTGGTCACTCATGGGGAAGCATTCTTGGCCTACGATTGGCGCATGAGAACCCTACTGATTTCTACGCTTATATCGGCATTTCACAAGTGATTAATTGGGCAGAGAATGACGCTTTATGTTTGCGGTGGGCCTTAGATAAAGCCATATTGGCCAACAACCAAAAAGCAATCCGGGAGTTAACGAGCTGTGGAGAACCACCTTTTGTAACGAGTGTGGAGCAATGGACAACGTTAAGAATATGGCTCGGTAAGTACAACGCTATGATTTACTCAGATGATCAAGTTAAGTTTCCAGGCATGAAGCTAGCCCTCAGCATTCTTATGCGTTCCCCTGATTACTCCATCAAGAATACCATGAATACGTTCAAAGGCTTCAAAGCCAACTACACACAAGCGATGATCGAGGATTTTGCAACGATTAATTACGAAAAGTCGATCACGCAAGTTGAAATTCCAGTCACTTTCATTCATGGGACCAAGGATCTCCAAGTTTATGGAGAGTTGCTTGAACGATATTATCAATCGCTCGAAGCTCCCGCAGGCAAGCAACTCATATGGATGGAGCATTCATCGCATATGTTTCATCCCGATGATGCTAGAGCAATCGAGAAAGAAATCATTAAGCTCAAGCATTTGAGCAACTGAGTATAGAAGCATCTCCTTCTATTTACCTATCTCGTACTCCCTTTCCAACCACCATGCGGTCACGCCATTCCGCCGGTAGCAGTGCTGCATAATGCGGCTGGAGATAGCGGTCATCTACTAGTACGATTACACCACGATCAGTTTCAGAGCGGATGAGCCTACCTCCGGCTTGCAACACCTTATTCATCCCAGGATAAACATAAGCATAGTCAAATCCATCCTTACCTACCTCGTTAAAATAATCCCTAATAATATTGCGCTCTAAACCGATTTGAGGTAATCCAACACCAACTACAACTACCCCTGTCAACCGATCACCTACCAGGTCGACCCCTTCGGAGAAGATCCCCCCCATCACAGCAAATCCAATGAGAGTTCTCCGGTTATCCGCATCGAAGGCGGACAGAAACCCATCACGTTCCTCTTCCGATAAATTCCCACGCTGTAACAACACCCTTGCGTCGGGTTCTTTCGCCATAAAAGCATCATAAATCTGATTCATATACGCATACGACGGGAAGAAAAATAAATAGTTTCCCTTCCGATTTGCCGTCAGCTCCATTAATAATTGCGACAACCGACTTTTGGTTGCTTCCCGATCAAGATAACGTGTTGATAAAGGTTCCAGGTGCACGTCCAATTGCTCTGGACTGAAGGGCGAAGGAATCGATAGACTATAATCCTCCTCATCAGCCCCTAGCATATCGCGATAATAGCCCAGCGGTGATAAAGTAGCCGAGAAATAAATGTGCGAACGGAAGCTCTTACCCACTTCTCCCAGTAAATATGAAGGGTCCAGACAAAACATCTTGATCGTTACTTCCTGCTGAATCACTTCCACATACGTTACATACCGTTCATCATATAGCTTGCTAATTCTCACAAAGTTCTGGGCTGCAAAATAAGTCTCCAACAACAGTGGATTCTGCTCAGTAAGACCGGTAGAAGCCAATTCCTGCTCAGCTAATAAGACAAAGGACTCCACCAACATAATGAAATCCGCGGGTGGTTCCTTAAGAATGAGAGGTCCTTCTTCCGCTTGTTTACGAAGCTTAATGAAATGGTCGTTAAGCGCTTTGGTCACATCATATATTCCATTGTTAACCTCTTTATATTCCTGCTTCAGCTCAAGAAAGCTGAGTTTATTTAAAGTGCTAGAGAACATCTCTCTTGCCCGATCCACTAAGTTATGAGCCTCATCCACCAGTAACGAGGTTTGACTTTTCTGCTCTGCGAACATTCTTTTTAGAGAAATACGCGGGTCAAAAATATAATTGTAATCGCAAATAATAGCATCGGATGCATACGAGATATCCAGCGAGAACTCAAACGGACATACCCGATGCTTGCGGGCATACTGCTCGATGACTTCCCGGTTCATTTGTGTTTCATTGGACAGGATGTCGAGCACAGCTCCGTTAATCCGGTCGTAATAGCCATCCGCGTAGATGCAGTCTTCTTTACGGCAGCTAACCTTCTCTTGGAAGCAGATTTTCTCCTTCGCCGTAAGGGTCACGGTATGTAGATGAAGTCCCTTGGACTGCATCAAGGCAAAAGCCTCTTCCGCAGCAGTCCGAGTAGTCGTACGAGCAGTCAAATAAAACATCCGTTCCAACAGGCCCTGACCTATCGCTTTAAGTGTCGGAAAAGTGGTAGATATCGTCTTCCCAATTCCTGTAGGAGCCTTGGCAAACAGACTAACCCCCTCTTCGATCGTCTTATAGACCGATCCAGCCAGCTTTCGCTGACCCGCCCGATATCCCGGAAATGGAAATCCGAGCCCCTGAATACTTTGGTTTCGCTTGGTCCGATGGCCCTGTAACATCTCTGCATAAGGAGCATAGTGTTTCACGATTTCAAAGATGAATTGTTCTAGCTCAGCAAAGTCTAATTTTTGCACAAACGACTTCTGCTCTGCTAGATCGAGATCCACATAAGTTAATTGAATGCTCATTGCGGGAATTCCATGTTCTTTAGCATACATATAGGCGTAACACTTGGCCTGCGCCCAGTGCACGGGATACGACTCTTCCGTGATCAATCCGATGTCTGCTGCCGTCGACTTGATCTCATCAATCGTATAGGTCCCATCTTCCGAGAGCAAAAGTCCATCACAACGCCCATCTATGACAAAGAGGAGATCCCCGTAGGGAATCTCCACCGATAAATACACTTCGCTCTGATCTAATTCACTGTATTGTTTCTGCACCTGTTGATGCGCTCTTGTTCCCTCAACCATGGTCCCGGTACTACGGAATCCACTCTCTAAACTCCCACTGCTATACACATACTCTACTAGCGGTCTCACTGCAATCTTTATCGGGTCGCCCATACGATCCACCTACCGATTCAATATACTTAAATTATAGAACATTCGTTCTATTAGTATACCATGGGATCCCCCGATAAATATATTACTGAGCTATTGAGATTCCATAATCCTTCTTCAAGTATTTATGGATACGCTTGAAATCCTCTTTCGTCAGTTCATTTAACCGCTTGTTCTGTTTCAGCTCACGTCCCAGAATAATTCCTATTGTCTGGGCAGCTAATGCTGTTGTAGACATGATACGCGCACTACCATAAGCTTTGATGGTCGCACCAATATTTTTTCCTGCCACAAGAACATTATCATAAGACTTCAATGTAAAAGAGCGTAACGGAATACCATATCGATCTGGCTTTCCGAACCCCATTCCCAGCGGCATAGCCCTCGTGCCTTGTAAATCTACGGGATAACCACCCACACTGACGTTATCCCAGAACATCTTGCTCGACATCACATCTGGGTAATCCAATACATATTCCGTCTCGAACCGATTGTAATCCCGAATATACAGGTATTCAGGAAATCCGTTTAGCTCAGCCTTCGCAAATCCAGGAATCGTTTTACGCAAAAATTTTTGAATATATGGCGCTTCTGCCTTGCCTTTACTAATCGCAGATTGAACTGACTTAGGATCAGAAGGATCTACATCATAAATCAACAACGCGTTGATGATCACTTCCCCATCCTTTTGATTCGTGCAGTTAAGCCCTCGCAGCTTAAGCTGGCGATCTTGTGATTTATAAGTATTCATCAAATTGCTATACCCTGTGGCATAATTCCAATCTACATATGTATTCGGTCCGTATTTCTTCTCCAAATTAGCAAGTGGATACTCGTCAATTGTAGACTGATGCAACTTTGCCCAATCGATATTCTTGAATTTAAGCATAAAGGTCGCTGTCATATAATCTGGCTTTTTGCCTTTGTATAGACTCTCCATTCCTGGAATCCGCTGTACATCAAGCTTCCCCGTCAATGCATTAAAATCGGTATTCTCGACCCAGTACTCCGCTTGAATCGTAAATTTAGTTCCGTCCTTTGTATGATAGGTTAAAGACTTCACCGACTTATCCTTCTTGATTGCGGCGATATCGATATCATCAATTACGATCCCACTCTTCATCGGTATACCTTTGATCATCTTCTGGTAATAACGCTCAAAATCCACCGCTTTACGGATCGTCCCGTTCTCATAACCGTTGAACAGCTTCTTAAATTCACCTTGAACTAGACTTCTGCCCTGTTTGTCATTGGGTTTATCAAGAACTAGCATCTCCCCTTGAATCAATTCACCGCCGGGCTTCGTGCGTGGATCGAGAATGATCACATTCAATCCCAGGTCGCGGGCTGCCTTAGCAAGCAATACCCCTTGAATCTCGCTTCCAATCACGACGACATCATACTTCAAGGCTTGGGCTCTGGTTATCTTAGGGAAAGAAACTGAACTAAATAACTGAGCGATTAGTGTCAAAATAATTAGTAAAATTACAGATGGTAGATTTACCTTTAACTTTTTCATAACGTTGTATTGTCTCACTCCTCGTACAATCACTATTTACATGAAACACCTTATTAATCAAACAAATCCATTTATAAGCTAATTTATCCAGAAAAATTTAACTGTTATAAATGTCGCTTAAAAGGTGTTGACGTGAACGGATAGGACTTATAATTTCACTATAATCAATAAAAAGATGGTCCTTGCTGAAAGAAGCAAGGCCATCTTTATTTTAGTTCGCATTTATTTTCTCTTGATAATATCTCAGTAAAATTTAATAATAGTTACTTGGACTTACTTTTTTACAGTAGACAAAGAAAGGTTGAACCCACAACATGAACTCATCTCAGACCATTCAAGGAAAAAGTCAGGTGCCACGCGCCAGACCATCCTTCCCGATTTCTATTCTATCCCTTACCTTAGGCGCTTTCGCCATCGGTATGACTGAATTCGTCATTATGGGTATTCTCCCGAACGTTGCGGAGGATTTGCATGTATCCATTTCCCAAGCAGGGCAATTAATTACTACCTATGCGCTGGGAGTAGCCGTCGGTGCACCCATTCTAACGATCTTAACCCATCGACTCCCGCAAAAAATGTTACTTTGTCTCCTTATGATCCTGTTTGTAATCGGCAACGGGATTGCTGTTATTGCTCCCAATTACACGATTCTGATGGGAGCTCGCATGATTACCGCGCTTACTCATGGGACATTCTTTGGCGTTGGGGCGGTCATTGCCTCCAATCTTGTACGTCCAGACAAAAGGGCTGGAGCCGTCTCGATCATGATGGCTGGACTAACTATTGCTAATATTATCGGTGTTCCTATTGGCACATTCATCGGTCAAAATTTAGGTTGGAGAGCCTCTTTTGGCGCAATTGCGATAATGGGCGTTATCGCATTCTTTGGCATCCTTGTGTTCATTCCTCATATTAGACAGGAAGAAGGATCCAGTCTGGTTAAACAGATAAAAGCGCTAGCTCAATCCAAACTGTTACTGGTGCTGCTCATCGGGGCCCTAGGTAATGCAGGCTTATTCACCGTATTTACCTACATCACTCCTATGCTCGAACAGATTACCGGATTTGCAGAACATAGTGTCACCTGGATCTTAGTATTATTCGGTTGTGGTGTAACTATGGGTAACATCGTTGGCGGTAAGCTGGCCGACTGGAAGCTGATGCCTACCATTCTAGGACTGTATTTGACGATTAGTGTTATACTCGCTATTTTTACATTCACCGTTCACAACCCTATCGCTGCAGTCATCACCATCTTCCTATGGGGAGCTGCCTCCTTTGCGGTTATGCCAGGACTACAGGTGCGAATTATGAATCTGGCACAAGAAGCACCTGCGCTAGCATCCACCTCGAACCATTCGGCAGGAAATCTTGGTAATGCCGCTGGAGCTTTTCTCGGTGGCTGGATCATCACACATATGGGCCTCTCGTCGCTACCATGGATGGGCTCCCTACTCGTAGCAGTCGGCTTAGTTCTAGCTATAGCCTTGTATGTTAACGAGCAGAAACCAGCCAAGAAAGTTGCCTAATCTACTCCGCTTCTCGTAATCTTTCGACGATTGTTGCTTTGGAGAGCATTCGATAAGCAATGATCGTCACTACATAAGCGATGCCAAATAGGATGACTATAACGCCAACAATTGGCCAAACATTCATGCGGAACACAGTAAATGCCATATTATCCGATATCGTCTTGGCGATGCTATAGGTCAGGAACATCCCTAGTGTTCCTACAATAAGAGCTGAGAACATGATGCTATAAAATCCTTCGTATACCAACATCCGCTTCATCTGCTTCTTCGTCATCCCGATACTCTCCAAGATCGCAAACTCATTGCGACGGGAAACTACCCCGGTAATAACGGTGTTGATATAGTTAAGTACCCCGATCAATCCAATAATAAAGCTTAAGCCATAACCAATTGTTTTAAATATATTCATAAAACCAGCCAATTCCTGCTTATAATCGTCCCTAGATCTCACAGTGAGTCCCTTACTAGCATCGGCAAATGCCCTTACGGTACGGTCTACTTGATCCAACTTAGCAGGATCTGTATGCAGGGTGACAGACAAAATCTGTGATTCAGTAAAGGTTGATTTCAACTCTTTAGCAGGGAAATAGACGTTACCACCCGATGAAAAAGACATCGTTCCAGCCGCAATCAATGCTTCGGATTTCAATACCGCCATCACCTCATAACTTTTCCCCTTGTCACCTAGCTTAATCTTATCGCCCGGATGATAATAACTGGCTTCTTCATCCTCAGCCAACGTTGCTTGGCTCACCATGATATAATCCCCGGACTCAAACTTATCACGGTCAAACGTTCCTTCCAAAATATCGCTCTGCTTAAGTACGTCATACCAACCTTTATCAATACCATATATATATTGCTGAATTGACCCACTTTCCAAAATATATGAAATATACGGGTCAGGACTCGGTGCAGCACTAAGCGGTTCAAGTACCGCCGCAATCGTATCATCAATGGGAAGTGTATTAAATTTAAAATAAACCTTATCTAAACTCTCAACCCCATCAATTGTCCTCAAAATATCTGCAACCTCTTCTGACAACATGTATTCATCTGTAGTACTCGATCCCCTTCGATCAAAGGATTCTTCCTTCACTACAAAGTCACCTGATATAAATGTGTTCAAGTATTTATTCACGTCAAATGAAGCAATCACCGTGTAGATAATACTGAACAAAATAATGCTTAGAGATAAGGAAGCAAGCATCAGAAACAGCTTTTTCTTGTTTCTTAGTAAGTTGCCCATAGACATTCTGGACAGCTTGGCCCCGCCCAGCGATCTCTTGATCTTCTTGCTACTATTGCTGCCACTTATTCCGGCATATTTAACTGCCTCTACAGGGGAAATTCTTGATGCAGTCCTACCTGGTTTGCTAGCCGCGATACGTACTGTCAGATAAGAGAATAAGGCTGCACCAATGAAAATGATTGGATTGACGGAATAACTTGCTTCCATCTCTATACTTGAAAAAGAGGTTGCCAACATAGGAGTTAACCAGTAGCCTACGCCATAACCCAAGATCAACCCAATAGGTAATCCGACAATATATAACCAATTGGCTTGAATCGAGATGAGCTTCCTAAGCTGCTTCGGTGTTGTCCCAATCGTCTTCATTAACCCATAGAACTTAATATCCCTGACAACAGAAATATGAAAGATATTATAGATGAGTAGGTATCCGCTCAGCATAATGATTAAGATAAGCAGAACATAAGGAATGATATTCGTCCAATCATCAAATATAGATACACTGGAATAGGCCCAATTCACGCCATAGGGTACATCTAGTCCAGTATCAGAGAGTACCTTCTGTATTTTCCCCTCAATATCCAATGAGTTATTAAACATCACTTCGAGTCTAGTCGTATTCGTATAGGACCCGTTAGCCTTCGACTGAGCTGGATCGATATCCGCAATATTCTGCTTCACAAATGCTTCCGATACAAAAGCCAAACCTGACATGGCGACATATTGATCCGCTTCGAAATAACCAGATAAGACAAAATCCTGTGATATAACTTTATCACCTGTAGAGCCATCTATGTCGATGTCAAGACTCACCGTGGTACCCAACTTGTGAGGGGCTCCTAGTAAATCGAGCTCCCAGGTATTCATAGCGATCTCATTCTCGCCTGAAGGCAGACCACCTTCCGTAAAATGTATAAAGCTATGTTCAGGATAGTTCTCGTCTACATAGTTAATTTCTATCCTATTAGACTTAAATGCACCACTACTAACATCACCAACCACTGTCGCCCTACTATATTCCTTGATCGAGGGATGCTGAATCAGCTTATGAACCTCATCTTGGTTCAGATATTTGAAGCTACCATGATAATCACTTCCTGACGTCTTCATACTGGCCGATTCCATGGATTTGTTAATACTCAACGCCAATGTAAACACCGAAGTTAGCAGAAGCGTGGTGAGCACCACGGCACATACGATCATAAGGCTACGCATTCGGTTAGCCTTGATACTTTTCTTAGCAATGCGGGAAACGGTCTGCCTATTGCTTGTTGTGATCATAAGCTTACCTCCCGCCAGCTTGGGAACGGCTTACGACTTGACCGTCCTCAAGGCGGATAACTCGATCAGCGGTTTGGGCGATCTCCTCATTATGAGTAATCATCACGATCGTCTGATTAAACTTCTGACTCATTTGTTTCATGAGAATGAGCACCTCTTGGCTTGTCTTGCTGTCCAGATTCCCCGTTGGCTCATCAGCCAATACGATGGAAGGCTTCGTAGCTAATGCTCTGGCAATCGCTACCCGTTGCTGTTGTCCCCCGGACAGATTCGCTGGCAGATTGTTTATTTTTTCTTTCAATCCCAACGTTTCAATAACTTGATTTACATAGCCTTTATCTATTCTCGCACCATCTAACTCAATCGGAAGCACAATATTCTCATACACGTTAAGAATCGGGATCAGATTATAGCTCTGAAACACAAACCCTACCGATCTTCGTCTAAAAATCGTCAGCTTATCATCATCCATAGCAAAAATATCATTTCCATCCACGTGAACTTTACCTTCCGTTGCGCGGTCAAGTCCACCGAGCATATGGAGTAGCGTACTCTTCCCACTTCCACTGGTGCCAACGATGGCGACAAATTCTCCCTTCTCCACCGTTAATGAAATACCATCTAACGCCTTTACGACATGTTCACCTTTACCGTAATATTTCTTCAAATCTTGGATTTGTAATATCGTCATATGCTACATCTCATCTCCCTCATTCAAAAAAAGTCCGTACCCTTAGCTAGGTACAGACTAAATCTATCAAATCAATCTGACATTACCATGTCTGAAATATAACAGTGTTGACACAATCGTAGCGAAACTTTATCAGTTGAACTATTCATTGTGATTAGGCTTCGAGAACGAAATGTTCTTACGATCGCTGTTGTCCCCGAATTCCCTGATTGGATTATGAAAGGTTGGAATTCGTGGACAAAGGCGAACGCTTCGCTTCTTCAGAATCATTTCGCCCTCTCCGCTATATCAGCTTACTTTCATTCAACTGAATCAACTATATCCGCAGCAAATAGACTGAAAATGTCGATCCCTTTCCGACAGTGGAAGTGGCCATGATATATCCCCCTTGAGAGGATATGATTTCTCTGGCCAGAAATAAGCCGATGCCCACGCCTTCATATTGCGATGTCGCCTTACATCTATAGAAACGCTTGAATATATCGTTAAGCTCGCTCTCTTCAATGCCGATACCCGTGTCTGAAATATCTATGCGGGTGAACATTTCATTCGCTTGCGCCGAGATATGTATGTTTCCCCCAGGGGCACTATATTTAACTGCGTTCTCCAGGATATTGAACAGAGCTTCGCTAGTCCACTTCATATCGTGACGGGCTGTAATCGCTTGATCGCAGGCTATGCTTATTTCAATCTGATTCTGTTCCGCACGGGCATACACCTGTGACATCGCCTTGGTTATACTCTCAATCACGGGATTGATCATGGCATGAATCGAAATGATGCCCGTCTCTAGCCTGGACATCTTGATGAGGGATTGGATCAACCAATCCAACTTGTCTGATTGCGACTTGATCTGCAATACATACCCTCGGGTAGACTCATCTAACTGGGGAAGCTCATCCAAAAGCTGACTATACAGTACGATGTTCGATAGCGGTGTCTTGGTCTGATGCGAGATGTCGGATATCAGCTCTTTAATTTTATTCTTCTCAGCTTCTACCTTCGCATCATGAGTCGTAGATACTTCGATATAGCGAATCAACTTATTCTCAAGGGATGAAATATTGGTCTCGGTATATCCTGTAACCCGTTCTGATCCTTGTCCGGTGATGGCACTATCAATCACATCGTCTAGCGTCCTAATGACTCCGGTAATTTTGTATTTCAGCGTCCACACCCACGCTCCTCCGACAATAAAAATCAGTACCAGGAACACGGCAGAAATCCAGAGGATACGATGATCCATGTCAGCTATATACAATATCACCCCAGTATAGCCAACTACCACCACCGTTAATAGGAACGCAAATACCAGATAGACTCGATTAAAATGATGCTCGTTGCCCTTATCCATTCGCATGGCTACCCATTGCCCATACATAACCTAGTCCATAGACAGTCTTGATGTATTTAGGTTCCGATGGCTCGTCTTCAATCTTGCCACGCAACCGTCGAATGGTCACCGTCAGGGCATTCTCATCAACGAACTCCGCTTCATGGGTCCAAATTTTATCCATCAACTGCTCACGAGTCAGAATATTTCCTTTATTCGTTACAAGCATCTTCAATAACTTCTGTTCTGTCTTGCTCAGCGTTATTGCTTGATTATTCTTCCGAAACTCCATCTTGCCAAAATCAAATGTCATATGATCAATGATTAGCTTGTCCTCGTTATATTGATCAGATCTTCGCAATACCGCCATGACTCTAGCACGCAATACCATCAAACTGAATGGTTTGGTAATGTAATCATCCCCGCCAAGTTCAAAGCCAGTTACAATATCACATTCCATGTCGTTTGCGGTCAGAAATATAATCGGCACCTTCGATACACGACGTATTTGCTCACAGAAATCAAGCCCACTACCATCAGGAAGATTGACATCCAGGATGATCAAGTCAATCCCGCCCGTAGCAAATAGAGCCTCGGCTGTTGCCAGATCGTAGGCTTGTTTTATCTTAATATCGTTCTGAGCAAGCGTCAGCGCAATCCCCTTATTCAGACTGATATCGTCTTCTACTATAAGTAAAGTTGTATCCATTTTTGATTACTCCTTGAGAAAGACTTATTCCATTTGATTATACTGTTAAATTCGCATCGAAAAGGAGATATTTGTTATGTCTTTTGGAAACAATACTATAATCTTCATTTGGGTGAGTAAATTTCCAGCCTAATTAAATTGTTAATTTTGGTGATAAATATTATAGTAGGGTACGTCGATAAAAAAGATAATTTAAGCTGATAATAATAATTTATTACATACTCTATCTCAGAAAAGAAGGCTAAGGCGATATGAATCTCGATAAATATCCACCGCTCCTAAGTAAACCGATCAAAGCTTCCCTCAAACCTGCCGAAGAAGTTGCTATTATTCTTATATCCTCACTTCTAGTCGCTGCCGGAGTCAATCTGTTTCTGATACCGCATCAGCTTCTATCCGGTGGAGTAACAGGTGTGGCGTCGATCGTCGGATATTTAACAAATTGGAATATTTCTATCCTGTATTTCATTATTAATGTCCCTCTCATCATATGGGGCTGGAAATCTGTAGGAAGACGGTATATCATTCTAAGCTGTATCTCCGTCGTCAGTACCTCCTGGTTCATGTCGATTATCCCTCAAGTCCAAGTAACCAAAGACCCCATTCTCGGCGCTGTGTTCGGAGGAATCATCTCTGCCGCAGGTATTGGCTACTCACTTCGTGTTGGTGGTTCAACCGGAGGTTTTGACATCGTTGGATCGATTGTAACCCGTAGACGAGATGTTCCGATGGGGAACATTCTGTTCATCCTTAACGGAGCTGTTATTCTAGCTCTGGGATTCTACAAAAGCTGGGACCTTGCGCTTTACTCCATGCTATCCACCTTTGTCAAAGGGAAAGTCGTAGACATGATCCATGTCGGACATATTAAGGTCACCTGCTTTATCGTTACCAAGAAAAAAGATCAGATGCTCTGCCAATTACGTAAGCTTCATCATGGGATTACTTGCGTACATAGTGAAGGTGGGTACAGCGAAGAAGAGAATCATATGCTGATGACGGTGACAACCCGTTATGAGTTAGCCGCCGTCCGCAAGACGGTTGCGGAAACTGACAATCAAGCTTTTATGAATGTGGTCCAGTCCACGGAAATACTCGGACGATTCTCCAGACCACTTAAATAATATAGATCTACTAATAATGGGATACACTGTCCAAACCGCGACAGAGTATCCCTTTTTCGTGAGGATAAATATAGTTCTTGATTATTAACGTAGTGCAGGGAGAATATATTTCTCCATCAATTCATTAGGATCAGATACCTCGGAGGATGCGATATTTGAGGTAATAACAACCACCGTATTCAATTCTGGAATTACCCGAATGTGCTGCCCTCCATAACCAACTGCCTCATAAGCGGATATCTTATTCCCTTGTCCATCGCTCATCATCTTTAACCAAAATAGATAACCATAGTCATTATCAGCATCTACATTGATTTGTTTGCGCGTAGATTCGTCCACCCAGGCTTCAGGTATAATCTGTTCTCCTCTCCACTTTCCATGTTGCAGGTACAGATATCCCAGCTTCGCCATATCCCTCGGCAACATCGATAAATTTGTACCACCGTTGTACATCCCAGTAGAGTCCTGCTGCCACTGGTAATTCACAATATCCAATGGACCAAACAGATTTTGATCCGCGTATTCTTTCGTAGACATACCCGTAGTTCGAGTCAAGATCACCGACAGCATATGCGGAAGACCCGTGCTATATTTAAAAACAGTTCCCGGATCGCTTACCATGGGCTTATCCATTGCAAATTGAAGATAATCTGGGCTTTGAATCCAGTTCTCAAAATCATCATCAACGGACGCAAGCCCCCCTGACAGTGTCAGTGCATCGTGTATTGTAATATTCATTTTCTGGCTATCCGATTGCTTCGACATCTCCGTTAGCACCGAAGATAATTTCTGATCAGTCCCCGTAATATACCCTTGTTCTATGGCAATTCCAGTTAAGGCGGAAATAATACTTTTGGTAATGGAGAACACACCCGTTGTCATCTCACCGCTTTTCCCATTGAAATATTTCTCATACACCAAATAACCATTTTTGATAATAAGCAGACTATCTATTCTTCTATGATTTGATAGGATTTGCTCTTCCGCTTGTGTTAAGCGCTCTTGGTTCATCCCCTGCTCTGATGGCGTTGATTCCGGCCAAACAAAAGCTTTCCCCTCATTCTGTCCCATACTACCTATTGAGTTTTTAGGTCCATTATACATACACCCAGTTACTATCATTGCCATTAATAGAATGAACACGGTGATCCATTTCAATTTTCTCATGGGACATCTCCTTTATGGAAAATAGTGGATATATACTAACTATATATTTGATAGGTCGCTAAGAACAAGGTGAAATACTACTTTTACATACTACAAGCTCTACGTTAAAACTGGGAAAACAATAACCCACTAAAGTTAAATATAGACAGAAACAACAACAAACAGAAAAAAAACCACAAATTCAGTTTGGGAGGAAAGACAATCCATGAAGAAGAGATGGTCAAAGGGTACGGGGGTCGTTCTGACACTTGCGCTAGTTACGGTTCTGTCAGCTTGCTCGGGGGGAAATAAAGACACGGCAAATGTTGCTTCGGCAGGTGGAAACTCCACTGGTCAGGTGATCAGTCTTGAAGAGTTAACTAAGCTAGCTAAGGAAGAGGGCAAGGTTGTCAGTGTGGGAATGCCTGATAGCTGGGCAAATTGGAAGGACACCTGGTCCGACATCACAACAAAATATGGAATCGACCATCAAGATACCGACATGTCTAGTGCTGAGGAAATCGCTAAGTTCGATGCGGAGAAGAATAAGCCAACTGCTGACATCGGCGATGTCGGGGTAGCCTTTGGTCCTGTAGCGGTTGCACAAGGCGTAACACAACCTTACAAAACGGCTAATTGGGATGAAATTCCTAGCTGGGGCAAGGATGCCGACGGTCATTGGGTTGTAGGATACCAAGGGACCATCTCTTTTCTAACAGATAAAAATTTAGTCAAGAACGCACCAACAAGCTGGGAAGATCTCAAGAACGGCGATTATAAAATCGTTGTCGGAGATGTAACCAAAGCGGCACAAGCGCAAATGGCTGTTCTTGCAGCAGCAATCGCTTTTGGTGGGGATGAAAGTAATATTGAGCCTGGCATTAAGTTTTTCGAAGATTTAGCAAAACAAAAACGTATCTCCCTTTCTGAAGCATCTCCCGCAAATATCGAGAAGGGTGAAGTACCTGTAACCATTCTCTGGGATTTCAACTCCCTTGGATACCGGGACCAATTTGACAAGGATCGCTTCGATGTAACGATTCCTAAGGAAGGTAGCGTTGTAAGTGGCTACGCAACCATTATTAATAAATATGCACCCCACCCTAATGCAGCTAAGCTGACAAGAGATTACATTCTCAGTGATGAAGGTCAAATCAATTTGGCCAAAGGCTATGCTAGACCGATTCGTGCGAGCGTTAAGCTTCCAGAAGATGTAGCTGCCAAACTGCTCCCAGCAGATCAATATACGAATGCTAAACCCGTAGGCGATTACAAAGTATGGGAAGAAACAGCAAAGACTTTACCACAACTTTGGCAGGAACGTATTCTTGTTCATTTGAACTAATCTCATTCTACTCACCAGATACAGGTAACCAGAGCTAATCGAGCTCACAGTAGCGCCTTCGCGAGGGGGCGCTCTCTGTTATTTTGCATAGTCCATTATTTCAGGAATGTGGTGATTTATTGTGAAAAAGAAACGTGGGCGACGTGCATGGGTCCTGTTAGGACTACTGCCATTTGCCCTGTTAATCATAGGGTTCCTGCTAGTGCCTGTTCTCTCCATGTTAACTGGAAGTTTCATGAACGATGATGGTAATGCCTTCAGTTTAGAACAATATGTAACGGCATTGACTAACGCTTTTTATTTCAAAGCCATTCAGAATAGCGTGCTCATCTCATTCTTCTCCAGTCTAGCAGGGATCATAATCGGCGCATTAGCTGCCTATTCTATCACCCGCTTCTCCCCAGCAGTCCGAAACCGGGTGCTATTGATGTCTAACATGACCTCCAATTTTGCGGGAATTCCGCTGGCTTTCGCTTATATTATTCTGCTTGGAAATAACGGCATCTTCACCCTGCTGTTCCATGAATGGGGCTGGGATATCTTTGCTGGATTCAATCTATATAGTTGGTCGGGATTAACACTGGTCTATGTGTATTTCCAAATTCCACTGGCGATTCTACTCGTCTACCCTTCTTTTTATGGCATTCGTGAGCAGTGGCGTGAAGCTTCTTATTTACTAGGTGCCTCCCCCGCTAAATTCTGGATTACAGTTGGACTGCCTTGTATCGCTCCGGCCTTACTAGGTACACTAGGCATCCTGTTTGCCAATGCGATGGGTGCTTATGCTACGGCTTACGCCCTCGTTGGTAGCAACTATAATCTGCTAGCTGTGAGAATCAGTTCGCTGGTCACCGGGGATGTCGTCACCCGGCCACAGCTAGGTTCAGCACTTGCCGTATTACTGGCTGTCACCTCCATAGCAGCGGTGTGGATCAACAGCATGATGACTCGTAAGGTTGCCGCTTTTACGGCTGGGCCTTCGGAGTCCCCTCAGTCGAAACGTAAAACAAGATTCCTATCCACTAAGAGAGCGCCTATAAATAAGACATCCTTATCCGGGAGGGAATCAGCATGACTCGTAAAATGGGATATCACCGCATCCTCATCGGCTTCCTGCTGGTATATTTGCTGCTCCCATTAATCGCAACAGCGCTGTACGCTTTTGCTGGCAAATGGGATCATACCATTCTACCGGAGACGTGGACGCTAGATTGGTTTCGACAGATGTCGCTCGACGCCAGATTTCTAGAATCGTTATGGAATTCCTTCTATCTATGTGGCATTAGTGTCCTACTCAGTCTGGTTGTCATGTTACCGACCGTGTTTATCGTCACCGTTTATTTTCCACGCTGGGAGTTCCTGTTCAAAAGTTTGGTGGTTCTCCCCTATGCGATTCCGGGTATTGTTGCTGCTGTGGGACTTATTCGTGCTTACTCCAGTGGCCCCATCGCCATTTCCGGCACAGCTTATATTCTCATCGGAGCTTATTTTGTCGCCATCCTACCTTATATGTACCAAGGGCTGCGCAACAGTATGTTGACTGTAGATGCCCCTGCGCTACTGGATGCCGCTGAAATGCTCGGTGTGAGTAAAATAACTGCCTTCCGTACCGTGATCCTCCCCAATATTTTGCCTGGTGTGACGGTATCGATCCTGTTGTCCTTCTCGGTGCTCTTTGGTGAGTTTGTACTGACCAACATGCTGGTTGGCGGTCAAATTGAGACGGTTCAGATCTATTTATATAAACGACTCGCGGAAAGCGGGCACTTAGCTAGTACGATCGCCATTCTTTATTTTTCATTTATATTGCTCGTTTCGATTGGCTTAACCAAAATAGGCAACTTAATGAAAGGAGGGCTCCGACTATGAGTTATCTTCAGCTCAAAGGTATTACTAAGAAATTTAACGACAACACCGTACTTCACGATATTCACTTGAATGCAGCCAAGGGTGAAATGATTACCCTGCTCGGCCCTTCTGGCTGCGGCAAAAGTACCCTACTTCGCTGCATATCGGGGTTAACCGAGATTGAAGAAGGATCTATTATACTGGATGAACGTGAACTCACTCCCCTCGCTCCCCGCGATCGCGAAGTAGGGATGGTATTCCAGTCATATGGGCTGTTTCCTAATCTTAATGTGAGCCAGAATATCGGGTACGGTTTAAAGATGAAAAAAATCCCCAAGGAGCAGCGGACGAAGAACGTAAATGAGTTATTGCAGCTCGTCGATCTATCGGAGAAAAGTAATGCTTATCCGCATGAACTGTCCGGCGGGCAGCAACAACGAGTAGCGCTTGCGAGATCCCTAGCTATGCAACCGAAGCTAATGCTACTGGACGAACCACTTAGCGCACTTGATGCGAAAATCCGCAAAAATTTGCGAATGGAAATCCGTCAGTTGCAGAAACGATTAATGATGACGATGATCTTCGTTACTCATGATCAAGAGGAAGCACTCATGATCTCAGATCGTATTTGTGTTATGCGAGATGGAGTCATTGTTCAAGAGGGTAGTCCAGAACAAATTTATTCAGCCCCACGCACTGAGTTTGTAGCGAGATTCATAGGCAACTATAATGTGCTGACACCGGATCAAGCAATGCTATTGAACGGATTGGTCCGGGTACCGGGTACAAGCTATGCTATCCGTCCTGAGTCCATTATCCTGCTGCCAGGCGAAGGGGCAGAGTCTGCATGGAACATGGCTAGCACTAGCGAAATGATCAGTGCCACTATAACCGCTGGTTACCCAACGCCGGCGCTGACTGGTGGAGATGTCCCGCTGTATTGGAAAGGTAAAGTTATATCCATGATTATGCTCGGTAACATCCTCAGATATAGCGTGGAGTCGGCAGGTGTTCTGCTGTCTGTCGATGTACTTGCTGGTCAGGGGACCTTTCGGCCAAGTGAACAATCAGAGGTTACGCTATGTGTGTATACTTCACAATGCATTCCTTTGGAGAAGGATGGTGCCTGATTCTTGTCCATTCTGGCAGAGCAACGTCAGCAGATCATTATGGAACAGCTAAGAAGTGCTGGGCAAGTAAAAGTATTGTCCCTCGCCGAACGACTTGGCGTCTCAGAAGAAACCGTGCGAAGGGACCTGAAGCAATTGGAGAACGACGGTCTGCTGAAACGTGTTTATGGTGGTGCTATTCCGCAAAAATATAGTAATTTTGAGCCTCCATATCTCCAACGTCAGGCACTGCGGATAGATATCAAACAACGGATTGGTGAGGCTGCAGCCGAGCTAGTTAAATCCGGTGACACCATTGCCGTCGATGTCGGTACTACCTTACTAGAATTCGCAAAAGCGATTCAAGGTCTTCAGCGTCTTACGATCCTGACAAATTCACTCGCCGTGTCTTTTTGCTTGATGGAGTCGCTGAATATGGGCCGTTTTACGGGAAGAGTTATTGTCATCGGAGGAGAATTAAATCCTGAACAGCAATCACTCTCAGGTGTAACGGGAGAAGAGATGATGAAGCAATTCACTGTAGATAAGGCATTTCTCTCTGCTGGAGGGATAACCACGCAGCGAGGAGTCAGCGATTACGATATCCATGAATCCCGTATGTCTAAGCTGTTTGCCGAATCGGCAGATGAAGTCATTGTGCTTGCCGATCATAGTAAGCTTGGTCATGATGCCTTCGTACAGATCATTCCGCTGGAAGCCGCACATATCATCATCAGTAACACACCTCCTCCTGAGACCTGGCTTCCCGTGCTGAATGAATACCAAATGAGATGGATACAGGCTTGAGACTATGGAAGGGAGAATATAATTATGGTGAATCAAAATGGTAATAGTGGAATGGGTGGAAAAAGAACGGAAGCTGGGGCTCGTCTGATTACTGTTGTTCTGGATGGACTCCGCTATCAAGGGGCTACACAATGGTTGGGTTATGTAGAACATCTAGTCGAATCAGGGCATGCCGCCCGCTACAAAGTAATCTCCGAGCTTCCCAGTTTGTCACGTCCTCTATATGAAGTATTATTAACTGGAACACCCGCGTGTGAGAATGGAATTACCTCCAATCAGGTTGTAAGACTTAGTGGAGAGGAAAGCATATTTCATCTTGCAAAAAATGCAGGCCTCATCACCGCCGCCGCGGCTTATCACTGGGTGAGTGAGCTTTACAATAAGGCGCCGTTCAATCCCCTGCGGGATCGTCACCAGCATGATGAACAGCTTCCGATTATGCACGGATCGTTCTATTTCGAGGATCATTATCCAGATTCGCATCTGTTTGCTGACGCTGAATTCCTGAGACAAACCTACAATCCTGACTTTCTGTATGTGCACTCGATGAACATTGATGATGCCGGGCATCGCTTTGGGGGCGGAAGCAAGGAATATGAGGGTTCTGTACGCATTGTAGATAGTATTCTAGCCTTGGCTGTGCCCCAGTGGATCGCTGCTGGGTATACCATAATCATTACAGCAGATCACGGGATGACTGTATCAGGACAACACGGTGGAACCACACCAGAAGAACGCGAGGTTGCTTTATATGGAATCGGGCAACCCTTTGAGCCTGGAGTGTATGAGGAACCCATCCCACAACTAGCCATCGCTCCGCTCATGGCAGGATTACTGGATTTTGCTCCATCTCCGCGAATGAAGCCAACCCCGATAATCCCGGGTCTACACGTGCCAGCTTTCGGAAGTGTATGAACCAAGAATGATTACTGGATAACTTATAAGACAAGATGCTGCGTTTTACCAAACGATAACGGGAGAACCTCCAGTTAAATGATAGAGTGAACGATTTGTTCCTCGACATAACTGGAAATTCTCCCGTTATTTCAATCCATTACCTATTACTTTTGTTTTCAGCCGTAAATTAAATGGAGACATTCCAGTTCAGGTTCGTCTCAGCTTGTTACCGATAAGCCCAATTAACACCACGGAGATCACGATAATCACTCCGCTGAACCACGGCTTCGATGCGAACCCTTTTGGCGCTGGGGCAGGTTCCTTTGTCTCCTCTGATATAACCATCTGCTCTCCAAGTGATCCAAGCGCCACACCCTCTTGCTCGATATGACTTTTAAAGTTCACGATATCATACTGTGGTTTGACTACATTATCATTTCCATACAGTAAATGATAAGACTCAGATCCTCGGTCTTCAAAAACAACCTTATCCAGATTATATTTAATCTGAATATCTGAAATATCTAACGGCAAGTCATCCTGATTGTTGATTCTAACTTTGAAACTAGATGAGGTAATCGGCAGAGCCGCAGTGATCGTAGTGTCAGCGATAGTCGCATCTTTGAAATTCAGGCGGAACAACTCCGCAACTCCTTCTGTTTCGATGTGCTCCTCATCCGGACCTAATACCTCATAGTTTCGCTTAAAATTCCCTGCAGCCAAAAGCTGCACCTCTTTGATCTTCAAATGGTCCGCGTTCTGTATGATAATATCCGTGGAGCCAGGCTTCTGCTTCATTTCATAAGTTGGCTTGGCACTTTTTTGATAATCCTGCCATTGTATGGCCGAGGTGTTGTAACTCAATTGTAGTTGAGAGAAATCTAAGCCCTCTACATTGTTTAATATTTTTAAACGGTAATAACTATAGGTATACGTATCACTCAGGTCGATCGTGTCTTTTTTCAGCGATTCGGTCCTATACAGATCACCCTTCTGTACAAATTCCCATGCCGCTGCGTCGTAACTCCCGAACACCTCTACATGCTTCAGAAAATAATCCTGTGGTAGAGATATCGTCAAGATATTCCCTTGGATATCTACATGCTCCCCAAGAGGGGTCACCTTGAAATCTAGCACCGAGGTATCCTTTTCTTTCTTGACTGTACCTACTAGTTCAGAGGCATACTTCACCTGACGTTCTGCGGATTCTTCGTAGCCGCTATCGATGTAGTATGGAACAAGCTGTCCCTTCCCGTCCACGATCCTCAGGTCCCTTAAATCTTGGGTCGCACCCGCATATACTTGTTCATCTAGAAACACAGCGCGGTATGAACTGCCATTTGCTTCGAAATTTAGCGGTTTGGAGAACTGCCAGTCTTGCTGCCCATCTTGTTCAGCAGAATGTACGCTGACCCCATCACCTACATAGAAGAAAAGGCTCCCTAGTAAGGTCACAACTACGATCAGAATACCCTTACCCTTGCGAATCAACGCTTGTTTCTTTCTCATGATGCTCCCCCATCTTACTTGATACTCTCTGATAAATATAAGATATGGCAAGTAGCAGCAGGCCAAAGCAGAAATAGGCAATGATCTTGCTACCGGTAGTTAGGTAGCTCAAGTCGTACAACAGCATTTTTCCCGTGGAAAATAACGTTAAACCCAGCCCCATTCGCCGAATATATACGTATTTATTGCGGAAGCCGTACATGATATAGGAGATGGCAAGCAGTAGATACATCAGACTGAATACCAATGCAACATCCCCAAGCCGGAATTGGATACTCAAGAAAGCAGTAAGGATGCCCAGCAGATAAACTCCCAAAATCGTGGAATATAACTCTATGTTCTTAAATTCCCGGCGAATCAACGTCATGAGTAAATCTCTACCACTTAAAAATACAAACACATTAAAGCCGATTAGTATAAACAATGCCAGATAATGCGACAGCGTGTTCTGACTATAATCAGACTGCAGCGTCGGAATAAATAAAGTCACGCATATACAGAGGAAGTACCCCACCATATTGAGGGATAAGCTGTAATATTTGACGAATTGGTCATATAACACATTTACCTTGGTTACTGAGTATGCGAGAAGTATTGTAATAAAGGCAATGAGTAATGTTCGATAGAACCCATACTGGGCAAAGTCTTGAGGCACTATCAAGCGGTACACTTGGTTCAGTTCATATAGTAAATAGAACCATAGGTTAACAAGGGCTACATATTTAGACACGGAAATGATCGTGATCTCCCACCGCTTGTGGCTCAGGAAAGCCTCCTTCTCCCTATGACGGTATGCATAATACAATGAAATGAGTAACAACCCTATAGAGATCGAGCTATATTTCAGAGCAAAATGCTCCCTGTCCATAAATAAATAATTGCCTAGATCAGTAAGTATAAAGGCACATAGACACAACCCTACGATTCCCCAGCCGACTCTCTCCAATGATTTAGATAAGCTACGACTACCAAATATCGTTAAGATCATTCCCTCGATAAGCCAGCCAAGTGCTACCCACTGGATGCCGAACTGGAATGGAATCATAAGCAGCGCGAATGTAAGCGAAGTCCCATAGAATAGCAGTCTTGCCTCCTTTTCCTGCTCCAGATATTTAAATGCAAGTCGACCTAGCGCCATATAAACCAAACAGAAAATCAATGCCAGCAAACCCTTAAAATCGTTCAATTTAGCATCAGCTAACAGGGTGTACAAGGTTCCACAACTAATGATTGTATTGAGCGCTAGTAGGGAGAAGTCCCACCAGGATAGCTTCGAACGATACTTAAATGGATACCACAGCGTGATGCCAAGATACATCAGGAATGTAATAATGGCATAAATCATACTTATAGATTCGCTCTCACCACGCGATATCAATGCCAGCATGGAAGGAGCATTCAATAGAAAGCTGATGTAATTCACAATGACCCAACGCTTTCTAACTGAAATCAATAACATGAAGCCATTTAAAAGAAGTAAGTAAAACATAGCTATGTAAACTGCATTTCCTTGAAGGCCAAATGCCTGCATATAGGAGAACAATGGTAAGTAGCCACCAACCAGCGCCAACGAGCAGATGGTCCGTGATTGATATCTTAGCGATAACAAGGCCGCGGCTACTGTCACCAGTACCGATAGGCCTAACCCTGTATAGATACCGATAATCTCCAGTAGAAAATAACTGTAAAAGATCGACCCATACAATACGGAAATTCCACCACCAAGTAACCCTAATGCAAAGGTTCCTCTCCCTTTGCGAAACAACCACTCCCCTCCCGCAAGCATTAATGCTCCCAGCAAGAAGAAGGCGCTCCCCTTCATGTATCCGTTAAACCATGTAGAATATGAAAATTTGAAAGCAGCCCCTACCCCAAAAATAATGAGGAGAATGCCAATTTTGTTGATCCAGTTCAATCCGATCTTCATCTCGATTTGATTCTGTTTGATTCTTCGTTGCATCGTTTCTTCGCTGATATCTTCCGCTGCTAACTGATCCAATGCACTTGTACTGTCATGATGAATCCGCTTCTCCGTATCTGCCAACTGCTGACGGTGATGCCATAATCGTTGTTCCAATTCAGTAGATACTGCTTCCAGCTTCGCCGTTATTTGTTCTTTACTATCACCTAAATGGCGCTGAGCCCGGTCATACAATTGCTGAAGGTCATTCTTAACCTTATATTCCACAGCCTCCAACCGATTCATATGAGCGCCTTGCTTCGTTCCGAAATAAGTATTCACTTTTTCTCTCGAAACCCCAATCATATTCATCTTCTCGTCGATCATTTGTTCAGTTAGAGCTTGACGTAATCCACCGTTCTCCGTTTCCATTTGCTTCAATTTAGCTTGTAACGAGTTAACTCGTAGCTTATATTCCTCAAGCTTCTGACGGATCACTTCATTCTCACGAATCAGATCATGTGATTCATATTCCTCGATTAGTATCTGATATTCCTTGATCAGCTTTTTCTGACTATCTTGAATGGAAAATAAAGTATCCCTGAATTCTTTCATTTCACTCCTCCAATATTGTCGCCTATTATTAAAACCATTCTACTATATAGGAGTAACACACAAATAGTGCTAATTTGGAAATATAAAACTTAATACCAATTATTTTTCCATAATAACAGGTCTAGGACCCACCCTAGACTAGGGTCCAGATACAAATATGACAAAAGCCGGTATTTATAACCTAATTTGTACTGTATACTGGGAAACATAGCCATGAGTCAAATGGACAGATAACACTTCATAGTTGGCATACTTTTTTTATGAAGGTGAGGATTATTATATGAAGACAGCTTCACGTTATAAACGCTCCATACAAGGCTTATGGATGGGGTGGGAACGTGTATTTGAATGGTCGACCACACTCAGGTCGAGTTACTCAGGAAACTTTGGTATATGTAAAATGTTCGTGACGAAATATCACGGGAAAGACATTCAATGTGAGGATGGAACTGTTATTCAATCGGGAGATTGGGTCGGGGAGCTTCATTTAGATAATCATAAAATATTACATATGCTACAGGCTAAGGGGGCTAATCGAGTTGCGTTATCCGTTGCCCGAATGGCACGTGTCTCATTACGAGATATTTGCGCGGAAATGATCACAGACCCGAAGCTTAGTCAGGTCAAAGCACTACAAGGAATTACATTGTTACATAGAGGAATAATTCATGGATTAGGTTTTGAGACTCACCCGCTTGAAAGGGGTAAATTCAAAGCGTTCACTACTTCATATCTGCGTGTATTACTAAGTGTCTTCCATCCAAGCAGTCGAGAGCGAATCAACCCTCATTCAGAGAAACTAGTCCCGATGAGGCTTGTCTTGAGTAGGGATTCACTCATCGACCGCTTTTCCGAAAAACAAGAAGAATATGTCGGTTAACCTAATGCCACCTGCAATTCAACCTTAGCTTGGGACAGAGCACCTGAGGCTAAATTCATATCCTCAATCGCAGCTAGCGGATGAGCAGTTAAGTTAGAAAAAATAGCCCGAGTCCCCCAAATCAGGGGCCCGGGCTAACGATCTTTTTATTGATTAATCTACGTATCCTGCAAGTCCTTTTTCCATTAAATAATCCATTTCTAAATCCAGGATCATTTCCACGGTCAATTCATCTAGCTTAATATCCGGACGACTTAGCACATAATCTACTAGCTCATCACTATCGATATCGACTTCATCTTGTGCACCCTTATGTGCATTAGTGATAAATGTCGCCTCATGCTTCAAAACTAAGCGGATTTTGTCGGGTTTGGCACCAGTATGGCTAGCAATATAATCAACTAGCTCTTGCTCATTTAATTCCTCACTCATAAATTTCAGCTCCTTGTTATACTTCGTGATCAAAAGATGACTTAATGATTATTATAGCACGACCTCATAAATATAAACCTTTGTCCGATACATATCTCTACACGTGATAACTTCTCTCGGTTCCCAACCCGGTAGAGCGAAACAGATGCTAATTATCTTAGTCCCCGGTACAAGCTGTTCGCGAAAAATAGAGCTCAACCGCTTCATAGCACTCGGATAAAGATAACACAAAATAACGTCAGCTTGCTTATAGGAATAAGCATATAGATCGCCTCGTATAAAAGTAACGTTGTCCGCTGAATTCAATCGAGCGAACAACCGGGACACCCACAGGGGGATGAGTGAGTTCTCGATCCCTGTAATTCGGAAGTTCACGTCCTGACCCGATAAATGCAACGCAAGTGTTCCCCAACCAGAACCTGCCTCCACAATATTCCGCGCTTTGCCTATTCGTTTCATCGCTGACGTTACCTCCCGCCGCACGGGAGCGGACGTTGGCATGGGAGAGATGCCGTTCCTCCAGCTTGTATACACAATGGACAGCACCGCAAATAAGGTGGCTGTGATCAACAAACCTGATATGATTTCAAAGCTGATGTTCGCCATGATGTGCTCCTCTTTTATTATGAAAAGTATATAGAATTGTTATGCTGAACTAAGCTGCATCGTATATCGTTCGGCACTCCTATTATTTTCGTTGATTTATACGGAATTCCTTTATTGCTATACCTCTGGACCAAATTTATATGGAAATCCTCCTGTTATATTGTTAAGACTCCCCATCTTCTCCCCTTTACCCGGAATAACTCCTGTTAATCCTTCTAATCTATCGCTACTATTGCTCAAACTATCAAATTAGCGGGAGGAATTCCAGTTAAGCCCACCAGCTGATAGCATCCAAGTCACAGTAGATGGAGAATTTCCAGTTATCCGTTGCCTCCATTCAACAAATCTGGCTTGGTTACGTCACCACGCAACAATAAAGCCCTCCTCACCTTGTGAGAAGAGCTTCGATATGTTCTACTTAGTCTTGATCTATACCACCATAAAACAAGAGGTAATTCTCCATTTGACTGCTCCAATAAGCATCGTCATGATGACCGCCTGGGCCCAGATGGAATTCATAGGATTTTACTTTTTGCCCCTTCAACACTTGGTCTAATTTCTTGCCCGCTTCCTTAAAATCATCTTGGTCACCATAGTCTACGTAAATACTTACTTTATTCAACTTCTGACTTGCGGCTAGCGCGATAGGATCGTTATTTTGTCTTGCCTCTTTCGTCGGGAACACCAGCTTTTCTAAAGGAGCCCACATCTCTCCGACGAACAAAGCAGGGGAATGCCCCCCTATTTTGCTGAACAACCCCGGATGACGAAGTCCAATATGAAGTGCAGAAAATCCCCCCATGGATGTACCGCCGATATAACGACTCTGCCGTGACTTGATTGTATTAAAATGGGTATCCACGTACGATATCACATCATTTGTTACATAGTCCTCATACTTACCGGTATATAAAACCCCTTCATCTGTAGGATTGCCGCTCTCCTTAATAAAGCCCGTTTGTTCGGAGGAATTGACACCAAAGCTGTTATCGATTCTTGGGGCGACGATGATCATCGGCTCGATCTTGCCACTGGCGATCAATTCATCGGCTTTCTCCGTAATTTTCAAGTCATTAAACCAATGGTTCTCATTCAGCTTATAAGAATGTAACACATACAAAACAGGGTATTTATCTTGAGCATCGTAATTGGGTGGCAAATAAACATTTAAATTCATGTCCTTTTTCAGTGATTCACTATAAAACTTAACGTTCATAGTTGAGGAGGTCCGGGGGTTATTGGACGACGCAGCGATACTGGTCTGCTGCCCTACTCCTACAACGAGTAGGATCACCAACACACATAAAAGGGCTTTAAATAACTTCATACATTCATCTCCCATTAGTCGTTTTGAACTTTCATGGAGATTGTATCAAGCCCGCGTTCCCCCGTGTATTGCTTATCGGCAGCAGTTTCCTGCAAATCGACAGTTAAAAATGTGCTTATCGCTTAACTCGTTCCATTCAACATCCAACAATATTTACTCCGGTATTCAGCTGGGGAATAACCGGAGTACTTCCGAAAATTCCGCAGAAAATGGGCATCATCATGAAACCCGATCCTTTCCATAATCTCTGTAGTCGGTAACGTCGTATTTCGGAGCATGGAATCCGCCATTTGCATCCTGATTTTATTAAGGTAGGCGATAAGGGAAAGTCCGGTTGATTTCTTGAAATGCTCGTTTAGGGTTGTTTTATTCGCATGAAATATCGAAGTTAAGTTATCGAGTTTGATCTTCTGCTTATAATTTGTATGTAAATATTCAATAACCTGCTTGACTGAATCGGGTACGGCATGGGGTACGACGCTTGGCACAAAATCCGTAGTTTGATATAAGCGTCGAATTAAAAATAACAGTTCCATCAGAAAGGAACGACTTCGACAAGGCCAATTGATATCAGACTGCTCAGCTAAATTTTGACCGATTTGATGAAACAGATCCTCGGCATGCTTGGCGACTGTAGGGTCAAGTGGCACCCCCCCATAATAACCATCGGTCCGTTCGATAAAAGGCTCCATACACCATAAATCCTGAATTTCAGTTGTTTCCATCTTCTGTCCTTCAACATGCTGAACTTGAATTAAGTCACCCAGGCGATAATTAACTACACTGGGTCGAAAGCGTATGGACTCTGCTCGTAGTGTTGTCCCTGTAATAAGATTTACTGTTTCCTTATCGTTAAAGCTATATATCCCCGGTGCGATGACGGGATATATATTGTCTCCCACCTGTAAGATCCCCGTTCCTTCCTTAATCAAAACAATACAATACACAGAGGGCACACTTTCATGATCAGATAGCAATTCCTCCGGATTATAGGTAACGCCTAAACGATATCCGGAGTGATACACCCTTCCTTCAGTCCAAAGCAGCATGATTGCAACCTCACTTTTCAAAATTATCCTTAAAATACCATTTCAATCTATTATATGAAGATATCACCCGGCTGTATATCATCCTCTATTAAAAAAATAAAACCCAGTCTAACACCTTCGTGTTATGACTGGGTTGGTTAAGCCAGTGGAGTTCTGCTCTTAGCCTGCTCTTCCCGCATCCATTCCGACAATTGTCGCTTGAGCTTCAGGAACTCAGGGGAATCAGCAATCTCTTCCCGACGTGGCCTTGGGAATGGAACTTCAATCTTGTGCAAGATCGAACCCGGACGACCGGAAAATACATAGATACTACCCGAGAGCAGCAGCGCTTCTTCGATATTATGAGTAATAAACAAAACGGAGCGGCGGTTCTCCTCCCACAGCTTTAGTAGCCAGCTCTGCATTTCGCTACGGGTCAGCGCATCAAGTGCACTGAAGGGCTCATCGAGTAGCATAAGTTCCTGTGGGGCTAATAATGCCCTCAAGAATGCAGCCCGTTGCTGCATACCACCTGACAGCATATGCGGATAAGCCCTTTCGAACCCACCTAAGCCGACCTTTTCCAACCAATGCCTAGCAGCTTCACGTGCAAGATCATTAGCAGCACCTTTGAGTTCGCTACCAAGCAATACGTTATCCTCAATAGTCCGCCATGGGAACAGCGCAGGTTGCTGCGGCATATAACTGATCTTGCCACGTTGTCCTGTGACCGTATTCCCATTCATCTTGATGACTCCGACATCCGGCTTAACCAAACCTCCGATAATATGAAATAAAGTGCTCTTGCCACAGCCCGAAGGACCAATAATCGAGACGAATTCCTGCTGTTCTACGGTGAGTGAAACGTTATCGAGTACACTTGTCTCACGCCGACGGTGCGAGAACGCTTTGGAGATGCCGCTTACTTCAAGGGCGGGTGGTACGTTATTCACCTTGGATGGGACCGAGACTTCAGTTGTTATGTGCTGATCTTGCGTTTCTTGAATCATTAGTACACCCTCCTCTCTATGAATTACGACGCGGTTTCCAGCGTACAAGCCATTTCTCCAGCAATGCGATGAGCGCAAAGAGGACCAGACTAAGCAGCACGATGATGACGATCGCGACGAACATCCGATCTGTACGATAGGCGGATTTCTGTAGAAGCATATAATAGCCAATCCCTTTGTCCGCACCAATCCACTCGGCAACCACGGCGCCCATTACCGCATAGGTTGCGGATATTTTCACACCAGAGAATAAGGATGGCAAGGAATGAGGCAGTTCTAGCTTGGTGAATATCTGCATCTTGCTCGCCCCAGCCATTTTCATATAATTCATCATCACACCGTCACTTTGTGCTAACCCACCCATCGCAGCAACCGCTACGGGGAAGAAGCAGACGAGTGTGATCAATACAATCTTAGGAAGTAATCCGAATCCAAACCAAATCACCAGCAACGGCCCCAGTGCGATAGAAGGAACATTCTGACTCAGAATGAGCAGTGGATAAAAAGCACGTTTGACCCCAAGAAGCAGATGCAGCAATAGAGCGACAACTAGACCAACAGCTGTACCAATAGGAAAACCTATCAGTGTCAAGCGCAGCGTTGCCATGGTATGGTCCCATATTCCGGAGGCATTGTTCGATGACTCACGAGCGATATCTAGCGGACTTGGCAAAATCCACTTTTCAATATGAAATACGGAAACGGCTAGCTGCCAACCGATCAATAAGAAGATGACCGCCACAAGGGGCGGCCATATTTGCTTCCAGGTCGATCTCACGGCCGATATTTCTCCGTCAATTTATCCATACTCATTCCTTTAGGGTTATGGGCAATTTTGATCTGCGAAATGCAGCTTGGGCTTCCTGCTTCAACCAAGGCTTCATGCATCTGACGCACGACTTCAAGCAGCTCTGTAAGCTCCCCTTCCATCGTCGTATCCAATGGATTCACTTGATGTTTAACGCCGGATTTCTGAATGACTTCAATTGCTTTATCTACGTAGGGGATGGAATCCTCATTATTCGGAGTCTTAGGAATTACTTGAATGCTTAATAGTGTATTTGCCATTATAATCAATCCTCTCAGTTTGTGTAATATATGTTGTATATTGTATTACTGGCTATCTGGTAAAAAATCATTCGTAAACGCACTTGCTGCTTCCAGCGGTTTATCCAGCAACTTCAACCCGTACATCCAGTCGGCATAATTCTGCCATACTTCCGCCTTTTGCTCACCCCAGCGAGCAGCATCGTCCTTGTATTTCGGACTAAGCCACTTCTGACTAGCGAGTACAAGTTCGGCATCCAGATCAGGTACAGCTTTCGTTAGAATAGCCGCCGCTTCCTCTGGATGATCGATGGCATATTGATAGCCTTTCGACGTAGCTTTCAAGAAGGCCTTAACCAGCTCAGGATTTTCGGAAATCTGTTTCTCACTTGTGATCAGAACAGGAGTGTAATAGTCCAATTGCGGTGCGTAATCCTTCAGATACAACATATCCACGGGCTCTCCTCGCAGTTCTGCCTCGATACCAGTCCATGCGTAGAAAATCCAAGCAAAATCAATATCACGCTTCACGGCGGTGAAATAATCAGCATCCCCGATATTCACCAGTTTAACCTTCTTCACATCACCACCTTCAGGGTCCATGATCGCCTTCATGGATGCTTCTTCAGCTGGGGAGCCCCAGCCACCGTAAGTTTTGCCTTCAAAGTCCTTAGGAGTTTTGATCCCCTTGTCTTTCGGTGCGGCAAATCCGGAGGTATTATGCTGAATGATGGCTGCTATAGATACAAGCGGTACACCTTGCAAGCGAGCTAAGGTTAATCCCTCCTGAGCACTGATACCAAATGCTGCTTCGCCTGATGTTACCATCGTATCGGAACCCGCTGCACCTGGCTGCACAATGTCAACATCCAGACCCTCTTCTGCAAAATATCCAAGTTCCTTGGCAACATAGAGTCCCGTATGGTTCGTATTCGGCGTCCAATCCAATGCAATCTTAACCTTGGTTAACTCTTTTGAAGCATCATTTCCCGCCGCTGTTTCAGGAGCAGTTATGCCATTACTCCCCTTGTTATTTCCGTTACTGCTACCGCATCCGGCAACTGCTATAACAAGCATACAGATGATACCTAACATAAGTACTCTCTTGATCCTCATAGACTTCTTCTCTCCTTTATTCTGCCATACCTATACCCTCATCCTTCATCTATCTACCCTGAAATATACCCATGAAAAAAGCGCCCCGAAGGATCGGGACGCTGGCTTGGCGCAACAACAGTAAGGGTCACAAGAGCACCTATACTAAATGGCGATTCCTACGCTGGCATTATCCAGATCAGGTATAAGGGTCAGTATCTTGTGGGATACAATCTCAGCCGGCCAATTCCAGCACCCCTGATTCTATGAAGTTATCGGGTATTGCTATGTTCTTACGGTGTATTATAAACATCTAAATCCGAGTTGTCTAGTAGCTTATTTTAAATTTGATCCTTTGACGACCACTCTGCCCCCGTACTGTTGCGATCAGACTTTTACCTTTCCACAGGAGAATTTACACTTTGAATAAAATATTCAAAATTTTACAAAAGATTATTATTGCCCTGACTCTTCCTTTACAAACCTTTTTTATAGTAAACATGTACCTAAAATATATAAATCGTGGAGGTCATACCTGTTGAGAAAAATCGCCAAATTTATTTTACCTTTATTCTTGTCCATTTCATTTATTAGTGGCTGTGGTTCTAATGCAGAAGTAAACGGCACTAATAAACAAGCTGCGGCTAACAGCAGCACAACAAATGCTCCAGCAGCAACTGCAGAACCAACAGCTCCAGCTGAAACTGGATATGTTCCTGAAACCTTAACCGTACAATTTGTCCCTTCACAAAATGCGGATACGCTAGAAGCCAAAGCTAAACCACTTGAAAAATTATTGTCGGACCAACTCGGCATTCCTGTCAAAGTAAGCGTGTCGACAGACTATAACGTTATTGTTGAAGCTATGGCTTCCAAAAAAGTGGATGTCGGCTTCCTTCCTCCAACAGCTTATGTTCTAGCTAAGGACAAAGGTGCAGCTGAAGTCATCCTTCAAGCTCAACGTTTCGGCGTACAAGATGACACTGGCGCTCCAACAGATCAATTGGTTGATTTCTATAAGTCGATGATTATCGTTAAGAAAGATTCTGATATTAAAACGGTTGCTGATTTGAAAGGCAAACGTATCGCTTACCAAAACGTGACTTCATCAGCTGGTTTTGTATGGCCTGCTGCTAAATTGATGGATGCTGGACTTGATCCACTTAAGGATGTTCAAGCCATTACTGTAAAAGGACATGACCAAGGTGTGCTTGCTGTATTGAATGGCGATGTAGATGCGGCTGCTATTTTCCAAGATGCTCGTAACATCGTAAAGGGTGACTACCCGAAAGTATTTGAAGATACTCGCGTTCTAGCCTTTACAGAGAACATTCCAAATGACACAATCGCTGTTCGCACGGACATGAACTCTGAGTGGGTTCAGAAGATCCAAGATGCCTTTATCGCTATTGGTAAAGATGAAGCGGGTCACGCTATTATCAAAGATATTTATTCCCACGAAGGTTATGTAAAATCGCAAGACAGCATCTTCGATATCGTACGTGAGTACAATGAAAAAGTAAAAACGGAGTAGTCTTCTACCCCGTGTGTCTCCTGCCTCGGATGATGCAAGCCAGCAGGATAAGAGCCAGTCGGAGTGCAACTGCACTGCGACTGGCTTGCTATTTTATACGATAACCTCTAAAGGACTGATATCCGAGTGATAGAGATAAACAATGTATCCAAAACATACCCTAACGGAACCAAAGGTCTTAATGGAATTAATTTATCCATTGCCAAGGGAGAATTCGTTGTCATTGTCGGGCTATCTGGCGCGGGTAAATCTACCTTACTGCGATCGATCAATCGCCTTCATGATATTACCGAAGGAGATATTGTGATTTCCGACAGTTCGATCACAAAGGCTACAGGGAAGCAGCTTAGAACGATTCGCCGAGATATCGGTATGATCTTCCAGAGCTTCAACCTCGTGAAACGAACGACGGTGCTTCGCAACGTGTTAGCAGGCCGAGTGGGATATCACTCAACGCTACGCACCATAGTAGGGCAATTCCCCAAAGGTGATATCGAACTGGCTTTTCAAGCGCTGGATCGGGTCAATATCGTAGAAAAAGCTTACTCGCGGGCGGACCAGCTCTCGGGTGGCCAACAACAACGTGTGGCGATTGCCCGTGTATTAGCTCAGGAGGCGAAGATCATTCTGGCTGACGAACCCGTCGCTTCTTTGGACCCCCTAACAACCAAACAAGTCATGGATGATTTGAAACGAATCAATCAAGACCTTGGCATCACGACGATTGTAAATTTACATTTTATTGATTTGGCTAGGCAATATGCCACCCGAATTATTGGCTTGCGGGCCGGAGAAGTCGTATTTGATGGTCCCGTCTCGGAGGCAACAGATGAGGTGTTTGCTGAAATTTACGGACGCCCGATCCAGCGGGACGAATTGCTGGGGGAAGCCGCCGTATGAATACCAAGCTAGAACTAAAGCGCCCAAAAGCGCCTAGTCGATTCAAACATTATTTAACTGCGGTTATTGTGCTGCTCTTGCTCTGGGGTAGCGCTGTGCAGACTGAATCCTCGTTCAATGAGCTGATTCAGGGACTTCCGAATATGCTGGATCTTCTAAAAGAAATGTTCCCACCTAAGTGGAGCTACTTCGACAATATTGTCGATGCCATGCTGGAGACGATTCGGATGGCTCTAGTAGGTACAACACTTGGTGCCATTATCGCTATCCCCGTAGCCTTATTATGTGCCAGCAATTTATCCAAGCGAGTGATTATCTATTATCCCGCTCGAATCATCCTCAATTTGATTCGGACAATCCCGGATTTACTCTTGGCGGCTATCTTTGTCGCTATATTTGGACTGGGTGCCTTACCTGGAATATTAGCACTTACCGTATTCTCGGTAGGACTGATCGCCAAACTAACCTACGAAGCGCTAGAGACCATCGACCGAGGCCCACTCGAAGCGATGACCTCCGTTGGTGCTAATTATGTGCAGGTGATTCTGTATGGAGTCATTCCGCAAATTCAGGCCCATTTCGCCTCCTATGTGCTCTATACTTTTGAGATCAATGTACGTGCGGCCGCTATTCTCGGTCTAGTTGGCGCTGGTGGTATTGGTCATTATTATGAAGTAACGTTGGGATTCCTGGAGTACGACAAAACGTGCACGATCATTATTTTCACATTAGTCATTGTGTTAATTATTGATTACATCAGCTCTAAATTACGGGAGAAATTACTATGATAAATTCTTGGAATGATAGAGTCCAAAAGCCAAAGAAAAACCGCTATCGCTGGCTCATTTATGTTGCTATTGCATTAGTCTATATTTGGGCATTTGCGGGCATCCCGTACAATGGCATTAAAGAAACAGCCGGACAAATTTCCAAAGCCATTATATCCGGCATATTCTCACCTGACTGGGGATATGTCTATTTACCGGATGGTGAGGATTTATTGCGCGGACTATTGGATACCTTGGCTATTTCTATATTAGGCACCGTGATTTCCACCGTAGTCTGTGTTCCGTTCGCTTTCTGGGCTGCCGTCAATATGAGCAATACGAAGTGGGTCTCCGGTTCAGGTAAAATGGTGCTGAGCTTCATTCGGACGTTCCCGGAAATCGTCATGGCGCTCCTATTTATCAAAGCCGTTGGTCCTGGCTCCTTTGCCGGTGTGCTAGCGCTTGGTCTACACTCCGTCGGTATGCTCGGAAAGCTATTCGCTGACGAGGTAGAGAACATGGAGCATGGCCCTGTTGAAGCTTTGATTGCCACCGGAGCCAATCGCATGCAAATTTTATGGTTTGCCGTTCTTCCTCAAGTCTTGCCTGGCTTTCTATCCTATACCTTATACCGTTTTGAAATTAATCTCCGCTCCGCTACTATCCTCGGTATCATCGGCGCAGGGGGCATCGGTACCCCATTAATCTTTGCGCTAAGTTCACGTGATTGGGATCGTGTCGGCATCATTCTCCTAGGCATCATTGTCATGATTACGATCATTGATATGATCTCAGGAGCCATTCGCAAGAAGCTAGTGTAAGGAACCGAAACTGTTGTGCATATAGAAAGATAGAAGAAAGCGAATACCTCGATGATCAGGCATTCGCTTTCTTCTTATGTTTAATATGACTGACATTTATCTAACGGGTCGCTGAGATGCGTTACAACCATTCCCAATCCTCTTTGCATCAATTCACGGTCCAGTGCTAGATTTTGCATCTTTATTATATACGTACAATCTTATCGAGAATAAACGTTTCTACTACTTTCGCCACGCCATCTTCCATGTTGGTATCCGTCACATAGTTAGCGATCTCTTTAATATCATCAGGGGCATTGCCCATAGCTACGCCAAGTCCAGCAAATTCAATCATGGCAAGATCGTTGTAGCTGTCCCCAATCGCAATAACCTCTTCTTGCTGAATGCCTAATTTCTGAATGAGATGGTGCAAGCTTGTCCCTTTGTCTACACCAACTTCAGTAAATTCTAAGAAAAATGGCTTTGAACGTATGACATTTAGCTTGCCTTCAAGTTGCTGTTGTAGTTTTTTCTCCAAAATAACCAGTCTTTCGGGTGCCTCGACCATCAACACTTTTACAACAGGTTCTTGGATCGCCTGGACAAAATGTTTCTCTTCTACAATCGGCATTCCTGTAATTTCAGCTTCGATATCCGTATATTTATTATTTGCTGGAGTTACGATATCATCCCCTACGTAAGTGTGGATCCCTACTTCTTCTTGCAGGCTAATATGGTATAACTCATGTACCGTCTCAGGTGATAAGGTACTGCTAAATAATTGTTCTCCCGTTGTACAGTTCGTAATCTTAGCCCCGTTAAAAGATAGGATGAAACTCCCGTATTTCTCAAGCTCCAATTCCTTCGCAATATGCGTCATCGCATATGTAGGACGGCCTGAGGCAAGAACGACTTTCACTCCTACTTCTTGTGCGTCCATCAATGCTTGCTTGGTGCGTGGTGAAATGGTATGGTCGTCACGCAATAGCGTATCGTCCAAATCAAGTACGATCATTTTATAATCGATCACTCTAATTCCCTCCAAATAAATCCGTTATGAGTGCAATTAAATAAATATAAAGGCACCTGCTAGAGGTGCCCTTGAATCTTCTTATATGATAAAGCAAACCGACCTATTTGTTAACTACCATTCGTAAGCAAATCTGAGATATGACTAGCGATTTGAGCGGGTGTATCTTTTGGAGCAAACCGTTTCACGACCTGACCTTGTTGATTCACCAGAAATTTCGTGAAATTCCACTTGATAGATTTCGTACCAAACATACCAGGAGCCTTATCTGTAAGCCATTGAAATAACGGGTGAGCATCTTTCCCCTTCACATCTACCTTAGCAAAAAGCGGGAAGTTCACGCCGAAATTCAACTCGCAGGCCGCGGCAACCTCTTCATTTGTCCCTGGCTCCTGATTGGCAAACTGTCCGCAGGGGAAACCCAATACAGCAAAGCCCTGATCTTTATACGTATCATACAATTCCTGAAGACCTTTAAACTGAGGAGCGAAGCCGCATTTCGTTGCCGTATTCACGATTAACAGCACCTGCCCGCGGTATGACTCCAGCGTTTGAATGTCTCCCTTGATGGTCTTCACTTCAATGTCGTACAGCGTCATAATCATCCTCCGCTCTTAGGATTTTATTTCGGTAATCACCACTTTATTGTGTCATGCTCTTGGCTGGTTTACAAGCTTATTAACAGCAGAAGGACCACTCGGCTATCGAATGGTCCTTTGCTTATCCCCTAACAACTATTCCTTGCTATTGTTCTCAGCGAATACACTCATCGCCTCACACATAAACTGTGCCAATCCTTCGCCGAATTGATCAATATTCTTCGTGAATCGTTCATCATCGACATACATTTGTCCTAGTCCTTTGAAAGCCTCCGAGGAGTAGCTACCTAATCGATTCAGGAAGTCATACCATTCTCCAATGGCTGCTTGGGCCTCAGCAGATTGAGGTGAAGTACCTCGGAGATTCGCAAGCTTCCTATAGATATCATTCATACCTTCGGATAATGCTTCTTGCCCCGATTTAGACATTTTACCTACCTTATCATTGGCTTGTTCAACGGCTGCATTTCCCCAACGTTCACGTGCTTCTTGTTCATAAGGATTTGAACTAAAGTCAAAACCAGCAAATTTCTCTTTATCTGTCATTTCAATTTCTCCTTTCGAATGTTGAATCGTTTTGTCAATCGTAGCAATAATCCCATCTAATCGACGACGACGTTCCAGCAGCATTTTTCGATGCAGCATTAGCGCTTCCTGTCTGTCAAAGGATGGATCGTTAATGATTTCACCGATCTTTCTCAAAGGGAAGCCGAGTTCCTTGAAGAATAAAATTTGCTGCAGCATCGTAAGATTGTCCTGGGAATACTTCCGGTAGCCGGCTTCCGTAGTCTCCTCCGGGATCAACAATCCGATCTCGTCATAATGATGCAGTGTGCGCACACTGATCCCAACCAAATCAGCAACTTCCTTCACTCTCATGGCGTGATGCCCTCCCTTCGATATTTACTATAGAGTATCACGTAACGTGAGAGTCAATACTATATTTTGAACAAAATAAGGGTCTGCTATATAGGCTCAATCTAAAAGTCAGTGATTAACTGTACGAGTGAACAGAGCGAAGGGTCGGAGGGATTCTGAAGACTAAAAGCTTTCCTTAGGAAAGCTACATCGGAAGCGTAAGCTGTGTTCGCCTTTAAAGCCCTATTTCAACCGATAATCCTTTTTATTCAAGAAATAGGGCTTTAACAGCGATCGTAAGAACACTCCGAGCCCGTAGCAATTCATTCAAGAGGCCGTTTTCTTACGATCACTGTATAGTGGGCACAGCCTTACTTTTGTACTGCAACTATATTGGGCGAATTACGTCATAATAAAAAAGGAAAATAATCATATATTTCCAAATGGCCAGAAAGGGGTTATACAGGTGACACAGCAAGTAATGATAGATGAAAAAGTTGCAACAGCAGCTAAGAGGCTGTCCCATTGGGGATGGGTAACGATGATAGTCCTATTCACCGTATTGGCATCATCAGTATTTATGATTCCTGATAAGGCAATAGCCGCTGAGCAGCGTGAGACTTCGACCTCCAAGGAATTCATCCAAGTAGAGGGTGGTTATTATTATACGGTTGCATTGAGAAACGATGGTTCCGTATGGACATGGGGTCGCAATTTGATGGGCGAGCTGGGTTTGCAAGATACGGTAACCTTCAGTAGAACGGATGCACCGGTGCGCTTGCCGGAACTTGAAGACATTAAGAGTATCTCCGTTGGCATAGGAATGGCGCATAATTTGGCAGTTAAATCGGATGGAACCGTCTGGCAATGGGGTACAGCTACGGGATATGAAGATTACAAGCAACATTCACTAAGACCCACTCCAATCGAGGGGATTTCGGATGTGACTCAAGTTGCTGCTTTATCGACTTCTGGTATTGCACTTCGTACAGATGGCAGTGTCTGGTCTTGGGAAAGATATTGGAAGACAGGAGAACAGAACAAGTCTCGTAAACCAGCGGCTGTAAAGGGATTGACCGGGGTCATCCAAGTAGCTGGGAGCGGTAATACGGGCTATGCCGTGAAAAAGGACGGAACGGTGTGGAGTTGGAATGAAGCTTCTTCTTCCATTTATTGGCCGCAGTCGGTAGCGACAAAACCTATAAAGTTAGCGGGCTTATCCAACATTCGTCAGGTATCCTCTCTTGGGGAAAAATTACTTGCCCTTGATGCAAAGGGGAAGGTATGGACACTAAATCAAAAAGGCAAGGCAGTCGCCTTGAATAAAGAATTGACGGTCAAAGAAGTGGTGTCTGGAGACCGTTATTGGCTTCTGTTATCAAAAAGTGGTGAAGTGTTCAGCTATGGTAATACCGTGACCGGGAAGCAAGGTAAAGTGAATCACTTACCCAAGATCAAAACAATTGGGGCGGGCATTTATCACAATGTGGCTATATCAGAAGATGGAACAGTCTGGAGCTGGGGACATAGTAAATTCAACGAAGTAGGTAAACCGCCAGTATCTGCTGATGGCATGATATATCGTCCGGTTCAGGCGCGGGCTGACATTGATGTCAGGATCAATGGAAATCTGCTGAATTCTGTATTTCCCGCAGTGATCACAGAAACAAGCGTTCAACTCCCTATTAAAGATGTAGCTAACATGCTGGGAGCAAAGTTTACCGCGCTACGAAATGAAGACTCCATGAGATATTCACTTGAATATGAAGGGCGTTCCGTTACATTCAAGAGTTTTGAAAATCAAATATCGATTGGAACGCAGAATTTGGAATTGCCGGATCGGATATCAAGTATTTCAGGCTCAATTAGTGTACCCTACCAGCTTCTGGAGCAGGGATTCGGGTTAGATATAACGTGGGATCCGAAGCTTCGTGAACTAGACATTACAACCAACACGAATCCATAAATTTATCGTAATATAAATAGTGACCCGAGAGATAGACACTTTGCATGAAGTCTCCGCCTCCCGGGTCTTTTACGATCATCATGATCTTGTTATAAATTGTACCCGCCACTCTTTGGCTTTGTTGGATTTGTGATAATTCCGAGTGTTGACAGTAGACCAAGCACCACATCCACAATCGCTAGAATGTTCTGCTTCATCAGATCGATTAAATCAAAGGCTCCTGTTAAATGTCCAATCAATTGAACCAATAAAATAACTTGCGATGCTATACTAACCTATAGCGCATAGTTTTTAAAACTAGGTCACAGCCACTCCCCCTAATTAGAGCGTCTCAACCAATTTCTGAATCTTTGAGTGGGAAATTAAATATACATTGCCTATAATGTCGATTTTGCTCCCCTTTACACGTACAGCGCCATCTTGGTCTGCCGCCACATAAATATCCATTTTCTCTGATAAAGGAAAACGTTCCTCTATCAGCGCGGTGTTATCATGATTAAAATGAGCTTCAAAAGAAAAGTGATTAAGAGCCATACCTTTATAAACAGTGCATTTATCCACATATTCATCGGACATGTTCATCCCACCAGCACTTGTTCCCATTACAACAGCATTACTTTTTTTAATCCAATCCGATAATTCATATTCCGTCAAAAGGTCCATTTGGCGCCAAGGGTTTCCGCCACATAAAAAAACGACAGAGGCGTTTTGAATTAATCGCTGGGCATCTTCCTTCTGCGTACGGTGATCAATTAAATAATATTCATCAAAAAAAATGTTAGCTTGATCAAACCATGTCCTTTCAAAAACATCATCAATATTAATTTGCTCATCTTTATCATCAGACGATTTAGCGCTAATCATAACAAGCGATTTTCTGTCTGTTATATCCTCATGCAACACGTTGACTAACTTCTCAGAAAAGCCCTTATCATAAAACCAATCTAAGTAATAGTGGGTTTTCATACAAAATTACCTCCATATGTATTATCTACATTCATCCATTAAGCTTATCAAAATCCATAGCGCTAAGCGAGATAAGAATGTCTATAGTAATATAGCTTTTTTAGTCATAAAAATAGACACCATCCATAAGGATAGTATCTATCTGTTTCTTGCTAGAATTAAATTTACGTGCCAATTCTTTATAAGTTGTACCCGCCACTCTTTGGCTTTGTTGGATTCGAGATAATACCGAGTGTTGATAGTAGACCAAGCACCACATCTACAATCGCTAGAATGTTCTGCTTCATCAGATCGGTTAAATCAAAGGCTCCTGTTAAATGTCCAATTAATTGAACTAACAAAATAACTTGCGATGCTATACTAACCCATAGCGCATAGTTTTTAAAACGTTGTTTTTGGAACATGGATCTGCCTCCCTCTTTTTTCTACTATATATATTCAGAGGTTGTCTAAAAAATTGCGGCAGCTCGCCTTAAGAGAAATTCTTTTTGTCCAAATGTATCAAAAGACCCACTTTACTTCAAAGCCTTATGAACTTTCAGCTGTTTGCCCTTAATTGTCGTATCCTTCATCACTTTTAGAACAAGTGGACCCTTACCATTCAATATTTCCACGTAAGAGACATTATCCTGAATCGTAATAATCCCAATATCATCTGCTGTTATACCTTCAATTTTGGCAATCGTTCCAACGAAATCGACAGCTCTAAGCTTCTTTTTCTTACCCCCATTGAAGTACAGCTTCATAATTCCTTTATTCAATTGCTCACTCTTATCTGGTTTCCAGGTGGGTTGAATCCCCATTTTCCCTGCAAAAGACTTCTTCTTACTTGCTACTTCCTCTGGGGAAGGTACGCTCATTCTCGGGATACTAAATCCGATATATCCTTCAATCTCACTCAGAAATTTATCTTCAAACGGTGTCACAAAGCTAATAGCCTTGCCACTTTTACCCGCGCGTCCAGTTCTCCCGGTACGATGTACATAACTTTCCTTCTCCAGCGGCAGATCATAGTTGATCACATGCGTGATGTTATCAATATCGATTCCCCTTGCAGCCACGTCGGTAGCCACAAGATAGCGGAATTGGCCTCGCTTGAAATCATTCATAACTTCAAAGCGGTCTACTTGCAGCATGCCCCCGTGAATTTTCGAGCAAGTATAATCAGCGTTGGTTAATTGCTCACTCACCTGATTCACATGTTCTTGAGTCCGGCAGAAAATAATGCAGCTATCCGGGTTCTCTATTACGGTAATATCTTGGAGTAGAGCAAATTTGTCCTTGTCCTTCACTTCGTATAACGTATGCTCAATCGTATTTGTCGTAATTCCAGTAGCCTGAATTTCAATATGACTAGGGTCTCTCATATATTTATGACTCAGATTCTCCACATCGGAAGGAAGTGTAGCTGAGAATAACATCGTAGTTCGCTCACTTGGTAGCTTCTGAATAATTGCCTCAACTTGCTGAATGAATCCCATGTTAAGCATTTCATCGGCCTCATCAATGACGAGGTATTCCAATCGCTCCAGCGAAAAAGTTCCTCTCTCGATATGATCCAGCACTCGCCCTGGAGTTCCGACCACCACATGACTCTTCTGTTTCAATTCTGCGGTTTGCTTGGCATATGGAACCTTACCGAACAGAGCTGTCGCCTTAATCCGCTTAAAGCGCCCAATATTCGTAATATCCTCTTGCACTTGAACCGCTAATTCACGAGTAGGAGTTAGAATTAACGCCTGCGGTTTATTCTCCTGCCAATCTACTAGATCACAAATAGGAATACCGAAGGAAGCTGTCTTACCACTACCTGTTTGTGATTTCACTACCAGATCCTTCTTGGTTAATGCGAGCGGGATCACTTCACGCTGTACTTCTGTTGGCTGATGATAACCCAAACTTTGTAACGCAGAGATGATTTCCTCACTTAGTGCATAGTCTTTAAAATCTTGAATACTCATCCTTTAACCTCTTCTGCTTCGCAGATATCAATCTACTCATGCTTTCATTTTTTGTTCATTATTGCGTACTTCAATTAACTCTACAAGAGAATCGCATGAACAAAGAGTATCACATCCATCACTTATTGTCTGCTGATCCAGGGCAACGATGATATGATCCTGAAGATGTCCTCATTATATGTAACAATTCAAATCGCTATCCACGCCCGATGATATTGAAATTGGTGAGTGCTTGTTTTTTAAACACTTCCTCGCTTTTGTCTAAAAACCAAACACTCCGCCATCACTGTCTATAGAGATCATCTCCCTATTGTCCTATTGTAAAGGTACGCAAAAAGTATCATCCATTTTTAAAATCCTAAATACATGGAGGCTAATATGATGGAACAAAACAAGGACAACAGACAGGTTTATTTTGTAGGAGGCGGTCTTGCATCACTCGCTGGTGCAGCCTATCTGATTAGGGATTGTGGATTCTCGGGGAAAAATATTCATGTGCTAGAGGGAATGAATATCCTTGGTGGAAGCAACGATGGAGCAGGTAGTCCAATCCAAGGTTTTGTATGTCGCGGCGGGCGCATGCTGAACGAAGAAACCTATGAGAACTTCTGGGAATTGTTTAATTCTATTCCTTCCATTGAACAGCCTGATATATCGGTAACAGATGAAATTCTTGCTTTTGACCATGCGCACCCCACTCATGCGAATGCAAGATTAATTAACAAAGACGGCGAGGTTCTAGATGTGATGTCTATGGGCTTCAACACCGCTGATCGTTTGGCCCTTGGCAAGCTGATGATCGCACCTGAAGAGAAACTCGACAATCTGCGTATCTGTGATTGGTTTGCGCATACACCGCACTTCTTTGAAACGAACTTCTGGTATATGTGGCAAACGACCTTTGCCTTCCAAAAATGGTCCAGCCTTTTCGAATTTAGACGTTATATGAATCGTATGATGTTCGAATTCTCACGTATCCAGACGCTTGAAGGTGTGACTCGAACCCGTTACAACCAATATGAATCTGTTATCCTGCCTTTGAAGGCATATCTAGATAAATTCGATGTAGATTTCGGTCTAAAATGTACCGTTACTGACCTAGACTTTGATGAAAATGAAGGCATTACCGTTACAGCTATTCATTACACACAGGACGGTACAAAGGATAACATCATTCAATTGCATGAAGGTGACCTTTGTATCGTTACCAATGGCTGCATGACGGACAATGCTACACTTGGAGATTTGCATACAGCTGCCCCATTGATTGCTGACAAACCTATGTCAGGTGAGCTTTGGGCAAAAATAGCCGCCAAAAAAGAAGGCCTTGGCAATCCTACACCTTTCTTTGGTCGTCCTGAGGAAACAAACTGGGAATCGTTTACCGTCACTCTTCAGGGTAACAAGCTACTTAAGATGATCGAGAAATATTCCCGCAATGTGCCAGGCAGCGGTGCGCTTATGACCTTTAAAGACTCGAGCTGGTTGATGTCCATTGTGGTGGCGGCACAACCTCACTTTAAGGATCAACCTGCTGATCAAACCATCTTCTGGGGATATGGGCTGTACACGGATAAAGTTGGCGACTATGTGAAAAAACCTATGCGCGACTGCACAGGTGAAGAGATGCTCATTGAATTGCTACACCATCTACATTTCGAAGATCAACTGGACGAAATTCTAAGTGATGTTATCAATGTCATTCCATGCATGATGCCTTATATTGACGCCCAGTTCCAGCCGCGTAAAATGACAGACCGCCCAGCGGTTGTTCCTGCTGGATCTACCAATCTTGCGATGATCAGTCAGTTTGTTGAGATCCCAGAGGATATGGTGTTCACAGAGGAATACTCCGTCCGTGCTGCTAGAATAGCTGTCTATACCCTGCTCGGTCTTGATAAGAAAGTTTGCCCTGTAACGCCACATCAATACGACGTAAGAACCTTATTCAAAGCATTAAATACTACTTATCGCTAAGAGGGACGTATTGATGATAATACGTTGAACAATATATAAATCACGTTTAGCAACCCAACTGTCGTATAGCAGTTGGGTTGCTTTCGTGAAGAAATATCTTGCCTTTCCATTCCTTAAATTGAAATATCAATGCTGCCTTCGGTATTCGCGACATTAACACCAAGCTTAGCCGCATTAACATCCTTCTTACTATTGTTATCTTGCTGCGTACTTGCGCTTGATGCATTGCTCTGCTTCTGTGCAATTTGGTTCTGAATTTGCTGAATCTGTTGCTGTAATTGCTGCGTCTTCAATTGTTTCGTCTTAGCATCTTCTTTACTTGCAGCCAGTTCCTTCAGCTCAGCCGTATATTTCGCTAATTGCTTCTCTAAGCTCGCGGTATCGCTGGCCGTTGAACTAGCATAACTGCTGCTACCTGATACGGATGAAATACTCAAGATCGACTCCTCCTTATAGGGTTATGTACCTCCACAAGTATAATTTATCAGTCTTGCTGGAACCTGAACCCAGACTGAATGTTTGCTGAAAATGTCGAAGGATGTCCTTGTTCGCCTCCGAATGAATATATTAGCAACTCTTTTTATATCTAAATGTGGTATGGTTGAGGCTATCCATCAACATGCCATAACTTAAAGGATGAACTTGATTTGAATAATCTTAACTCGCTCGCTAACTATATTTACACTTACGCTTGCCGTGAGGAGGAGCAATCCTTATGCCAATTAGAGCTACGCTCCCTCTTTGATATGCAGCCCCCTGCTAATCTTTTTAGAAGCAACATTTTCATAGATCCTAGTCGCAGCCCTTTTATCAAAGAGCGCATTGAACTGCTCTATGAGGGCGATAGCCTGTCCGATATACTAGAACAAGTCCAAGAGATCGACATGCTGGAAGCAACCTTTAAAGTCATCTTTGTCAAAACCAATGATCTAGAAGCTTCAGACAAAATAGAATTTGCAGACCGCCGCGCGATTGAACGAGAGATGGGCCTGCAGATTACCGGTGAATCTGACGTTCATCACCCAGATCATCAGTTTGGTCTTGTAACCCTCGGAGGACGCTGGTACTTTGGCCACTATGTAAAGAATAAAGCAGTTTGGCTTCACCATATGAAGAAACCACGCAGTTATTCCATTGCCCTTAGTACACGTGTTGCCCGAGCGGCGGTCAACATAGCCATTCCCAACCCAGACGGGATCAAAGCCATTGATCCTTGTTGCGGAATCGGGACCGCGCTTATTGAAGCCCTCTCTATGGGTATCGATATTGTCGGAGGAGATATCAATCCCTTTATCGCTCGCGGGGCCCGTGAGAATATTGCTCATTTTGGATTTCAATGTGAAGTTACTCTAGGCGCTATAGCATCAATTTCTGAACATTACGATGTAGCTATTATTGATATGCCTTATAATGTTCTATCTACAACGACGCCAGACGAACAACTATCGATCCTTCTGCATACACGACGTATTGCGACTAAGGCGGTCATAATCACCAGTGAAACGATCGACGACATGATCGCTGACGCAGGACTTACGATTACAGATCGCTGTGAGGCCAAGAAGGGCAACTTCACTCGGCAGATATTGGTCTGTGCGTGAATTTACCGCAATCATCAATACAAAAGAGACTGACCCTAAGGCAGATACGATCTACCTTAACGGGCCAGTCTCTTTGTTATCATAGTTAATGAACAGTCTCTGTCGTGTTCTTAATTTGTTTGCTTCTTAATTGTCCACAAGCGGCATCAATATCTGTACCGTGTTCTAGACGTACCGTACAATTTACCCCTTGCTTCTTCAATGCATCATAAAAAGCCAGGATGGATTCATGCTCACTTCGTTGATATTGGCTGTGCTCATCCACCGGATTATATGGAATTAAGTTCACGCTAGCCAACTGTTGTTTATCACGAATCAGTTCAGCAAGCTCTAAGGCATGTTCAACCTTGTCGTTTACATCTCTTAGCAAAATATACTCGAACATCACTCTACGATTCGTCTTCTCCAAATAGTAATCAACGGCTTCCATTAATTTTTCAATAGGAATCGCACGGTTGATCTTCATGATCCGCGTACGCAGTTCGTTATTTGGCGCATGCAGAGAGATCGCTAAATTCACCTGTGTATTAGCATCAGCAAACTCTCTGATCTTATCTGCTAGACCACTAGTAGATACCGTGATACGTCTTCCAGCAATAGCGAGTCCTTTGCGGTCCTTAATCACATCGATAAAATCAATCAGGTTGGTAAAGTTGTCAAACGGTTCGCCAATCCCCATAACGACCACGTGAGTTACCAATTCATCTTGTTTGACTTGATCTAGGTGGAGTTGGACTTTCATAATTTGCTCCACAATCTCCCCACTGGTGAGATCACGGCTCTTCTTAAGCAAGCCACTTGCGCAGAAACTGCATCCGATATTACAGCCTACTTGCGTTGTGACGCAAACGGACAATCCAAATTTCTGTCTCATCAATACGGTCTCAATCAAATTGCCGTCCGTTAATCTAAATAGAAACTTAATCGTTCCATCGGCTGATTCTTGCTTCACGTGTTCTTCTAGCGTTTGGATGACAAAATGATTCTCCAATAACTCCGTACATTCTTTATTAACATCGTCCATTGCCGAGAATTCCGTTACTCGCTTCTTATATAGCCAATCCCAGACCTGAGATGCCCGGAATTTCCGATGCCCGTGCTCCATAAGCCATGCTGTCAATTGATCAAATGTTAATCCATAAATGGATTGTTTATTCATTCATTTATCCTCTTTTCAAGCGTTAAAATTCTGTACTTATTGTCCCAAATTTTTAATATTAAAACAAGGGCAGTTATCGCCAATTCACAAAAAGAAATCGTCAAACAAATAAAAGTGCCCTTATACTCCCTTTCGGTAGCACGAGGACACTCCAGACTAAATCCATTTATTTGATTTCAAGCAATTCATACTTAATGATACCCATAGGTGCGTTAACACTAATAATATCACCCAGTCTCTTCCCTAGTAGTTCCTTACCTAAAGGACTCTCATAGGAAATTTTGTTATCAGCCACATCTGCTTCAGCAGGGCCAACAATTTGGTATACAATCTTCTCTGAAAATTCAATATCATCTAGGACAACCGTAGAACCAATACCGACCTTCCCTTGTTCGACACCATCTGCATCCACAATTTTTGCATTCGTCAGCATTTTCTCCACGATTAGAATCCGAGTCTCCATGAACGCTTGATCATCCTTAGCAGAATGATATTCACTGTTCTCTTTCAAATCGCCATAACTAATAGCTAACTTAAGCCGAGCCGCTAACTCTTTACGCTTATGTCCCTTCAGTTCCTTAAGTTCAGCTTCTAGCTTAGCTAGACCTTCTTTGGTTAAAATTACTTCTTCATTTGCCATTTTTACAACTCCCATTTGTCTTGCATTACTCAATTCTAAACTATTTCCACTACAGACTGTTAATAAACTTATAAAAAAGCCTGAGGTAAATTATTGAATTGAACAAATTGGGGTTTATAAAGGAGTAAACATACACCGAATGAGAAGGTTACATTGGAACATATTAATCAATAGTTACAGACTGCAAGCCTCTAGATTTCTCCTCGGAGTCAAGCTTTGAAAGATATTCCTCGGCCGAAGCATGGATACCTTTTACAATGGTTGACTCAACTTCCCGAACAGATTCACAAAGTGACTTTGGCAGGGCATCGATCAGCACGCTCATTCCTTCTAATTTCCACTTAAGCGCACGTATTAGCCATTTTTCATCCATGTCCATCAGCTCCCAAAACGTATTTTTAAAGTCTCTTCCACAAACTCTGCACCCTTAACGGCCAGGCTTTGTAATGTTCGCGGTAATGTGATGATTCTCTTTACATTGCCAACTTTGATAATTAACTCATCGAATTTTTGATTCAAGGACAAATCCTGCTTTTCTGCAAACGGCAAATGAATCGAAAAAATATATTCCTCGCCCTCCTTCACTACCTTCTGCGTTCTCAGATTTGTCTTAATTTCAATTGGATTATCATTGGCATGGAACATCTCATTTCCCATTCGCTTCAGCATTTCAAGCCCCACCACCTCCTGATCAAAAAGCGGAGCATAGTATATCGGTAGCGGCGAAAAGCTATCTTGAATTAGTTCTTTATAGCGGGCATGGGCATCTTTCCAGGCTTTGAAGTAAGGGTCTGTAACCGAATCAGGTATGACCCGATTGACGACAATCGCATCCACATTAAAATCATAAATATTGAGATAGGTGAAACTACGTTGGGCTTCTTTAATGACCATTTTCTCAGGATTCACTACAATTCTAATACTCGTTGTCTCACGATCAGCAATAATTTGTCTCATTTCATCTAGTTGATAGAACACATGATCAAATTCATCCATCACAGTGTCAGAAGGCATCGGGATACCGGTTAAAGGCCCAATGACAGGTCTGGCTACCTTTAGCATTTTCTTTTTGATAGGGAATAACTTCTCCATCCACCAGCGAAAAATATCAGGGAAACTGAGTAAGGCTAATGTCTCTCCTGTAGGTGCACAGTCAATAATGACGACATCAAACGTCTTCTCCTTGTAATATTGCAGGATTCTTAACAGGCTCAGCAGATCCTCCATCCCCGGAAAGACAGTTAACTCTTCGGTCGTAATATCCTTCACGGCTTTTGAAGTCAGTAATGTCGTCATATATTGTTGGATCTTTCCCCAACCCTTCTCCACCTCATGAATGGTATCGATCTCTTGTGCCCACAAATTCTCTGCAATTTCTATTGGCTCCGAAGATAGCTGTCTGTCTAATGAATCACCTAAACTGTGAGCAGGATCCGTACTTACGACTAACGTTTTTAATCCTTGCGCAGCACTCTGTACAGCAGTTGACGCAGCAACACTCGTCTTACCAACGCCACCTTTTCCCGTATACAAAATAATTCTCATTTTGATATCCCTCCAGTTTATTGTCTCGAAGCGCTAAACAACTTGATTAAATTTCGCGTTCAGTATATTTCGTATGTCGAAATATTATTTATATATAAAGCCCACATGGTGGGCGAATGATTCTGCGAGTGATTTCTAATCAATTTTGATCTTGGTTAACGCAGGTGGTTGCTCTGCTGGTGCGGCACCCATACTCTTCTCACGAAATAGTTGACTGATCTTGATAAATAAGTTGAACAACAAGCTTTTCTCCTCATCGGTTAACGCTTGATCGATCATCGTCACATATTCCGAAATCTGTTTCTTAAGTTCACTGACTAACTTCTCACCCATCTCCGATAGGGCAATGACAACAATTCTACGATCTGCTTCACTTCTGTTGCGCTTCATATAACCCAGCTTCACTAGACGGTCTACAATTCCTGTAGCTGTACTCATTGGAATATTGGAGTATTCCGCCATTTGACTCATTGTGATCTCCCCATACCTATCCAACATAATCATCATCAGGAGCTCTGTCTTGGAAAGCGTGAGATCTAAGTTAATGATTTCTTCCGGGAAGAGGATGGGTCTGATATTGTCAAATATCAGATCAAGTAATTTGTTCAGGTCTGACATTTATTCACCCTCCGAATATTTTGAATGCCGAAATAAATGATTAAGAGCATCTTACTGCTCTTTGAGGCGGCTGTCAATAACCATAATTATTTCATTAGTTTGACTATACAAAGTTACAATGGCAGACCATTCTCCAGTTTCGCCAAGGCCTCATCTAATACGGTGGCAAAATCGGCTTCGGGATGATCGGCACAATAGATCATCACCGAAATATTCACGCCAATGATCGACCCAGCAAAAGTACGTACACCTATATCATCCGGCTCACGACCGATTCGCCCAGCAACCATCTCAGCGATTAACTGCATCATCTGGGTCAGATTGTTCAGCATCGCCGCTCGTAGCTCAGGAACCATCATGATCAGTTGGTTTCGTTCACGCGCCATGGCCAGTTCTTCCTTAGGCGTATCAGCAACCTCCGAGATCATCGCGCCACGGATAGCTTGAAGCGGGCTTAAATGTGCCGGCTGATTTTCAAATGCCCTAACAAGGAGTGGATCATAGTTATCACTAATCACCACATCCTCTTTAGTCGAAAAGTATCTGAAGAAGGTGCTGGGAGAGATCTCAGCTGCATCCGCAATTTGTTCTACCGTAGTTGCTTTGTAACCTTGCTCACGAAATAGTCGCATGGCATGCATTTGAATCGCTGCCATGGTCTTCGCTTTTTTGCGTTCACGCAGTCCTATGATCTGTTTATCATCTGATGACACTTTGCTCACTCCCCAATGGTAGTTTGCTCGACCTCCGTTTTTGCGTGTGAATTTACTCGCGGTTGCAAGCAAGTTAACGTTAAAACGACCCCAAGCACGGCAACGCCTCCGCACACCCACAGTGTAATACCCATACCGTGAATGAAGGCAGACCGCACCGAATCAAGCAAACTCTCTGAATTGATTTGTTGTGCTGCTGCCGCGCCAGCTGATACGCTTCGTCGTACCGCATCCGCAACTTGACTCGGAAATCCATCCAAGTTCAGTTTAGCACGATAACCCGTACTAAGTAAGGTCCCTAGGATGGCTACTCCCATTGTCCCCCCGACTTGGCGCAAGGCCATGATCAGTGCGGAGCCTACGCCACTCCGCTGGGCTGATAGTGCAGAAATGGCTGCATCCATAACCGCTGGAAGCGCAAATCCAATGCCAAGTCCGGCAATGGTGATCCATATCGAAGTAAAGCCGTATCCACTGGCTATACTGGTATTCGTTCCAACTATCAGACCGATACCCAGCGCCAGAAAACCCAGCGCAATGGGAGTCTTAGCACCAAATCGTGATTGAAGTTGGTCCGATATTTGTGATCCAACTAGAAGACCTCCTACAAGCGGTAGTAACTGCAACCCAGCTCTTTGCACATCCACGCCTCCGACAGCCAGAAAATACTGCGGCATCAGGAACAACACCCCGAACATGGCAAAAGATATGACTGTAGCTAATATCGTACCCCAAGTAAAACTAGAAGAACGGAATAACGATAAATCAATGAGTGGGTGACTCACTCGCCGTTCCCAAAGTACAAAACCCACAAGGACTAGTACACCAGTAACCAATGTGATCAGCGTTAAGGGATCCCCCCAGCCTCTCTCTCCTATTTCAATTACACCATATGTTACACCAACCAAGCCAAGGCTTGAGGCTAACACCCCAATGAAATCTACCCGTTGCTTTGCCTCACTACGGGACTCCGGTAACAATATAGAAACTGCGAATAAAGCGACAATAACTAATGGGATGTTGATCAGGAAGACGGAACCCCACCAGTAGTTGTTGAGCAGCCACCCGCCAACGATTGGTCCAAGCGGAATTCCAATTGCATTAGCCATCATCCAAATTCCAATTGCCTTAGGACGCTCCTTTTCAGAGAATAACACCGGGATGATGGACATGGACAATGGTACCAATAGTGCAGCCCCAAGGCCCAAAAATGCACGCCCAGCTATCAATTCAGCTGCCGAACCTGCATAAGCACATACCACCGAGGCCACTCCAAATACAATCAACCCGCTAATTAGCATCTTCTTACGTCCTAAGCGGTCACCAAGCATCCCTGCTGGAAGTAACGCAGCAGCAAAGACCAGATTATATGCATCGGCAAACCATTGGAGTTCTCCGTTCGTTGCATGCATGTCTGTAGCTAAAATAGGTAAGGCCAAATTAAGAATAGTCATGTCTAACCCAACTGCAAGTATGCCGATGGCAAGTGCACCTAGTACCCACCATCTGCGATTTCCTAGATTCTTCATGATAGTTACCACCTTTATCCATTAACTTTATATTGGGATTCTATATCATTTGATAGTTACTGTCAAATTAATTAATGGAGTCCACAAAGTTCAACTCTGCACATGAAATGATTAAAGGCCGGAAACCTCTTAACGGGTTTCCGGCCTTTAGGAAAATTATTCTTTAGGTTTCAAACTCACTTAAATTTATTGGGGAATTGTTTGATAATTCCATCCGCAAGAACATCAGCAAACATAATCATATGGTCTATACCCTTATCATAAGCACTAATGCTACCGTCCCAATCCTTATGGAGCCTTGCCGTAACATCATCCGTTATTAATTTCAAATGCTCATAGAACATGTCCTGCAATTCTTTTTTGGACCAATTAGGGTTCGCCTTACTAAGAAAATCGGCGATATCATCAGCATTTCTATGCCATTCTTTGTTGTACTTCTCTAGATCGGCCTGATTTCCCGCCTTTGCTGCATCCAGTACTTTCCCTGCAAGAAGGATGTGCTCCTTCAATATTTCAGCCAGTTTATTCCCAGCGGCTTCCCCATAATAAGGTTTGATCGCATCACCAATATCCTGCTGATTCTTCAACAGTCTTGCTAGCACTTGTTGCTGGTCCTCCAAACCTGCTATAGCGCTTACGATATATTGTCTCGTCCATCTAACATGGTCAATCCATAGTTTTCTTAAATTCCACTTCAGATCTACCATCGATGGGGTTAAACAATTTTTTTGCGCAAGTGCTGGTACTGGTACCGGTTCGACTCCATTGGCCTCAGCCATAGCATTCATGGGGACCAAATTCAAAACTAAGAATATACTCAACAATATTAGTTTGAGAAACTGCTTATTCATCCGTACCTTCTCCTTTATATATATCGAACTGAACATCCCATTTATTATGTAATTGTTCTGTCCATTTCATTCAGGTCCATCGGTTACGGTTACTTCGTTATATGTTCTCTTCAATAAGTTCTTGCTTCAGAAATTGATATAGTCTTGATCCCGCTAGACTCAAAGGGTACTCAGAGATCTTGCAGAGAATACCGAATGCCATATTTATGGCACCGCTGTTATCCATGGCTCGAATCGTTGTGCCTGATGGTACGGGATCTAGTGCTATATGGGGTACAAAAGCAATACCTAAACCACTCTGAACATAGTATTTCAAAGCAGTCATACTCCCGATCTCCATCGTATCCAGTGATACACTTCCTGCCTCCTGCAATATCATCTCTAGTTTTCTACGATACGGACATGTAGAAGATGTAACGAGCAGACGATGTCCTTGAATATCGCTTACTGTAAGGATCTCCTGCTTAGCTAGCGGATGGTCTTCCGGCATCAAAACTACAAAACTTTCCTTAAACAATGGCTCAAAATAAAGTTCAGTCCCCACATCAGGTGCCGAACAAAGTGCTAAATCAATCTCCCCCTTGAGAATTTGCTGACTCAAGGTGGGTGTATTCGCAAATTCGACAGAAATACGGATTTGGGGATACTGCTCTTGAAATCTCTTTAAAATATCCGGTAATCGGTAACTGGCAGTTGGCTCTGTCACTCCGAGACGAATGTTTCCTGCATAACCCATTTGCATATCGGATAGTTTGGTTTGTAATTGTTCCATGCTCTTTATAATGTGTAAGCTTTGCTCATGAAACAGCCTTCCAGCTTCAGTTAAGCTAATTTTCCCATCGCGGTTAATTAACTGAACACCTAAATCCGACTCAAGCTTTTGGATTTGCATCGTAACGGTGGATTGGGCATAATTCATCGCTTCGGCTGCACGGTGAAAACTTCCGTATTTCACGATCATCTGAAACGTTCTTAATGTTTTAAGGTCCATATTGTCCCTTTCTTATTCGAATTCAATATTATTGAAGTTAATGTTCATTTTATTCAATTATACAAATCAGAGAAGGCTTCTTACAATATGAATAACAGGGACAAAGGGGATGAGTTCATTGCATATACAAAATAAAGTTGCGCTTGTTACCGGCGGTGGAACAGGGATCGGTCGGGCTACTAGCATCGCATTAGCATTACGAGGAGCCATCGTTGTTGTAAATTATTCGCGGTCTAAGGTAGAGGCGGATGAAACCGTGCAATGGATCATAAATGGGGGCGGGCAAGCAATCGCTGTGCAAGCTGATGTCTCCAAAGACAAGGAAGTAAGAGAGATGGTTGATACGATTGTTCAAACATTCGGACGTGTAGATTTGCTTGTTAATAACGCCAGCATCACGCGCCATATACCACTGGATGATCTCGAAGCAGCAACGGACGAGGTTTGGGACGAACTGATGAATGTCAATGTTAAAGGTATGTTTTACTGCGCGAGGGCAGTGGCTCCCTTCATGATAAATAATCATCAAGGAGCCATCGTCAATCTCGGAAGCATCGCAGGACAAACAGGGTCCGGTTCGTCACTACCTTACGCCGTATCCAAATCGGCCGTTCACGGTCTTACCAAATCCTTAGCGCGTGCTTTGGCACCGGGGATAAGAGTCAACTGCGTTGTACCAGGTGCCGTCGCTACCAGATGGTGGGCTGGACGAGAGGAACAAATGAAGCAGCTCGCTCCTAATTTACTGCTACAACAAATTGCATCACCAGACGATATCGCAACACTAATTTGCTCTGTTTTGGAGCAAGAAGCTATGACGGGTCAGATCATAACAATAGATAGTGGTCAGACGTTATAAAAATCGGTTCAGGGTGATGGGTAAGTTTCCTTTGTAGAAAGACCCCCGCTTAAGTTACAATAGTAATAAATTTATTTCACGGGGGATTGTTATGAAATACATCAGCACTCGGGGACAAGTATCCCCTACAGGGTTTATTGACGCGATTCTGATGGGGCTCGCCGACGACGGCGGTCTACTCGTTCCGGAGCAAATTCCGCAATTGTCGAGTGATACCCTCAAACAATGGCAACGGCTATCCTACCAGGAGCTCGCTCTAGAGATTTTCTCATTATATATAGGCGACGAGATTCCACGGGCTGATCTGAAGAAACTGGTTGACGATAGCTATGCAACATTCCGCCATGAGGATGTAACACCTGTGCGGCGTGTAAACAACGGTCTTCATGTGATGGAGCTATTTCACGGTCCGACCTTTGCCTTCAAGGATGTTGCGTTACAATTCTTAGGAAACCTGTATTCCTACGTCTCGAAAAAGAATAATTCCATCATCCACATTCTCGGAGCAACTTCAGGCGACACAGGCGCTTCGGCAATTGAGGGCGTACGTGGCAAACAAGGTATCCGCATCTGTATTCTGCACCCTCACCAAAAGGTAAGTAAGGTACAGGAGCTGCAGATGACCACTGTCAATGACTCCAATGTGCTTAACCTAGCCGTTGAAGGTACCTTCGATGACTGTCAACGCATTATTAAGGAACTGTTTGCTGATGTAGAGTTCAAGCACCAATATCACCTGCGTGCGATTAACTCAATCAACATTGCGCGAATTCTTGCCCAAACGGTATATTACTTCTATGCTTATTTTCAATTGGCCAACCAAGGCCATACCGAAAAGGTGAATTTTAGTGTACCAACAGGCAATTTCGGTGATATCTTTGCTGGGTTCTTGGCTCAAAAAATGGGACTTCCAATCAACAAGCTCATTCTAGCGACTAACGAGAACAACATCTTGGCTCGTTTCGTAAATGAAGGCGTGTATCAGCCAGGCGAATTTAAAGGAACGTACAGTCCATCCATGGACATTCAAGTAGCAAGTAACTTCGAACGTTATTTGTTCTACCTCTATGGGGAGGACTCTGGAATCATTGCTACTCTCATGGAGCAGTTCAAAACAGAAGGCAGTATCACTATTCCTGGAGATGTGCTGCAGCGTGTACAGAGTACATTCTCAGCTTACAGCGTAGAAAATGAAACCTGCCTAGATACGATTAGTGAGTATTATGAGAAATACGACTATCTGCTAGATCCTCACACCGCTTGTGGCGTGGCAGCAGCTGATAAACTGATGGCAGATGGTGAAATAACTGTCGCATTATCGACCGCTCACCCAGCTAAGTTCAACGAAGCTATCGAGCTGCGCAAAATTGAGCAGACCTATCCGAAGCAAATTCAGGCATTGTTCAATAAGCCGCAATTCCAACGCGTTGTTGGTGGAAGTAATGAAGAGATCAAGGATCAGTTAGTAAAGTTCTTTTAAACTATGAAATGCGCCCTATACTGGGCGTACATACAAACAGCCTGCGGAGTATGAATTACTCCACAGGCTGTTCTTTTTTCACCGATTATTATCCAATGTCCGGTTGATCTACGAAGGTAACCGCAGGCTCAGAAGTGCCATGTAATTCAAAGATGACAATCTCATTGTCTCCTTGTTTCAATAAAGGACCCGGTACATACAATGTTTTCTGCGGTCCGATATTCCAATAGCGCCCAAGATTGAACCCATTGATGAACACGACTCCTTTCGTCCATCCTTCCAAGCTCAAATACGTATCACAAGGTTCGTCAACAACTAAAGTCGAGCGGAAGAAGCTAGGCTCTGTCTGCTCAGACAGATCTTCAAACTTCAACCCAGACAAATCCGTTAATGGCAATGTATACGTCGTCCATTCCGACAGAAACTGCCGTCCAAAACGAACCCCTTCGGTAATCCCTTTACAATCTCTCATAAAAGGTCCGTAGTTGGTGCGACCTAAATTCTCCACAAGTATACTTACATGTAGTCCTTCGGCCGGAACCTCGAACTCAAATTTCACCTCTGGATGCATACGATCTAAGGTTGCAGCGAACTGTCCATTCAGAAAGACTTGTGCGCGGTCACGTAAATCCTGGATGAAGAATTCATCTTTTGGACGAGGTCCTGTAATGAACGTACTGTAATGAATAAATCCATAACCCTGACCTAATTTCTCCATCGTTTCAGGATATGCACTGTGAATAGGCGTTGAAATGCGATCCAAATTCGCTGTTAGGGAGGTTTGCTCCTTCATCTGGAGTCGCCCATATGCTTTCTTCGCAGCGGGAGCCGGCAACTCACATGGTTCAATATCCACATATTTCGCGATCACTTTACGAACTGCATCATATTTAGGTGTTGTTTCACCAGATTCAGTAAGCAATGCATCATAGTCATAACTTGTAATCGTTGGTTCATAGCTCTCCAACGTATGACAGTTGGCCCCATTGTAGAATCCAAAGTTGGTTCCACCATGGAACATATAGAAATTAACGGATGCCCCTAAACTGAGCATCTCATCCAATACTTCTGCGACATTATCAGCAGGGCGCGTATGATGCTCTTCACTCCAGTGATCGAACCAACCATTCCAATATTCCATACACATGATTGGAGCATCCGGTTGATATTCACGCAGTTTGTTGAAAGCTTCTACTGGACGCGATCCAAAGTTTACTGTCTCCAGTACACCTGGAACCATGCCGCCCTGAAGCATAGCATCTTCAGGTCCATCGGAAGTGAACAATAGAACATCGATCCCACGGGAAATCATGCTATCTTTCAGATGAGTCAAATAACGTTTGTCATTGCCGTAGCTTCCATACTCGTTCTCGATCTGCATGGCAATGATCGGGCCGCCGTTTGTACATAACAGTGGTTTTAATTTAGGTAGCAATACATCGAAATAAGCATCCACATGATCTAGAAATGGCTTATGGAAGCAGCGAAGACGCATATCCGAGTCAGCAAGCAGCCAAGCTGGTAGACCTCCAAATTCCCACTCTGCACAAATATAAGGCGCAGGGCGGACAATGACATGCAGGCCCAAACCTCCAGCCATTTCAATAAATCGGACTACATCTGCCATCCCTTCAAAATCAAATTGGCCCTTCTTCGGCTCATGTAAATTCCAGGCTACATAGGTCTCAACCGTATTGAAGCCGCAAGCTTTTAATTTGATCAGACGATCTTCCCAATGCTCCGGTAGCGTCCGGAAATAATGGATAGCTCCTGAGATAAGACGTATCGCTTGATCGTTATAATAAAAGGCAGATCCTGAATAATGAAAAGTTGCCATGTTCTCTACACCTCATAATTATGTCATTGTTAAGTATGTTATAAGTAATAAAGCCACAGCTAGGAACTACTGCGGCTTTATTGTTTATTGCTTCGTAAAAACTAAAACGTAATGCTTGCCTTTTCAACTTGTGAAGCTGTTCATTTGGCGCCTGCTGGCCAGGTTGGTGCTTCGGTATTTACTGGTTCTGAGTAAATTCTACTTTCAGCGCCAGGTTCTGGAATACATTGTCGTCCAACTGGGCCCGAACCATGATTTGTTTGCCTAGCTCGGCGTTTGATGCGGCGGTCAGATCGTTACCGGACAGTGTTATGCCACTGAGGCTCAGGTCCACGGTCTCTCGGAGCGTGACGTCTTTGGTAAGGACGTACCTCAGGGTCTGACCGGGCATCGGGTTATTGTACTGATCATACACTGTGGCCTTAACGCTGATAGTCTCGCCCGGCGCGATGGTCATCACAGGATGATCAAAGAAGATGCGATGCGGCTTTGGAGCTTCGCCGGAAACCTTAATGTGTTTGGTCTCCTGGATCTTACCCCGATTACGATTCGTTTCATTAGCCGCATTATCGCTAGCGACCGTGAGTTTGCCGCCGTAGTAACCGCTTTGGTTGCTAGAATCAGCCAGATAGGCGGTCAGGAAGATGTCCTGATTCTTGGCGGCGTCTGCCGCAACGGTCAGCAAACCGGTATTTGCATTTAAGTTAAGGCCAGTCATTGTGGTCGCGCTGTAATTCGCAGGATAGGTCACTTTGGCCGCGCCAACCAGATCCACGGTACCGCCCGTCAGCTGCTTCGAGCCGCCGATGTCGTTGGAGAAGCGCCACTTGATAGACAGGTTCGGATTGCCGGAGATATCATAAGGTACTCCGAACTGATCCAACACCGTCGCGGATAGGTTAACGGTCGATCCCTGCTTAAAATAGTCCCACGATGTGTTGTAGCGGCCTTTCACGGGGTTACCTTCCGCGTCCTGTAGGCCGTTGATCACGATAGAGGTGGGAACTGGATCCTTCTTTTTGTAAATACGGAAGTAGTCGAACATAGCTTCCTTAGGCCAGTAACCGTGGTCGTGCCCGTATCCGTCGCCCTCACCGTTGCGTCCCAGATAGATGCTGAGAATCGTCTGCATGCGGTAGTCGGCGGTGCGGCTGGAGACATAGACCAGATGGCCGTCGATGTACATCCTAGTGCCGGTTTCGTCCCACTCAAAGCCATATACGTGGAACTCCTGGTACGCATCGCGGCCCCCTGTGTAACCGTCCTCGGTGTGTTTGGTGTAATCATACCGTCCGTAAGGGCTTGTCGCTGAGTTCGGCGTGGTACTTACGTCAGAACCAGCCCACCAGCGCCCGTTGGCAGGGTTGGACGGTGATAAACGGGAGCCATTCTTGTGGATGACTGGCAACCAGCGGTTGTATTCCCCGTTGGGGCTGTTCTTGTCAGCCGTGATCTCCAGAATGTCATACTCCACGCCCTGGTCGGAGGTGTAGAACACGTAGTTACCCCAGTTGCCGGGCCCGAAGTCGTACTTGTCAGACGCTGTGCCAGCCCCATGTTTGGTGCCGGTAGGTTCCGGTCCTGACAAGGCCTGGGTCGGATGCGAGTCGTCCTGCGCGCCGATCATCCACCAAGCGAAGTGTGCACCGTCGCCTGTACTAGGCAGGCGCAGGCGTGTCTCAAAATAGCCGTACTTGGTGGTCACGAGGCCATCAAAATCAGGTAGGTCCGGATCTAAGGCGTCGCCACGTCCGTCCTCCAGTAAGTGTTGGTGATGGCGGTCGCGCGAAGTGAGCGCGACGATGGGCTGGTCGCCGCCATCATTGGTGCCGTTGAATCCTTCGGAGAAGTCGGGCCGCTGCTCCTTAGCTCCCAACGCCAGATAGCCGTTACCCGTCTCGTCTTTCACGAACTCATATTGGGTTTCGCTGTTATCCTTGTTGATCGCCCAGCTCTGCAGGTACTGAGGGACCCAGGCGGTGGCATCCAGCTCTGGCCCGCTGAAATCGTCGTTGAAGTACAGCTTCCAGTCGTTGGCGTTCTTGCCTAGGGGGCCATCCTCCGCACCGCGAGTCGGCCAATCCTTAATGTTCGCATTCTTGATGATTCGCACGTTGCGCGTTACGGACACAGGTACCCCATCCACCGTCGCGGAGACAGTGACTGCAATCGTCATCGATGCCCCGGTATCCGGGCGGACATACAGCATACCGTCATTTCCAATGGTGATGCCGGAGATATTGGTCTGTCCCTTCACATTGGAGGACACTCCCTCGTATGAATAAGTGACTGCCGGGTCGCTCACCAGGTTGCCGGTGGAGTCAACCACCTTGACAGGGAAATTACGCCGCTGAAACAGTGATTTAGGTACAGTGATCGCGTACTTGTCATTGTCCAGATCAGGCGTGGTCATGTAGATCTGCGGCTCCGGTGCTCCCTCGGTAAGCCGTACGCCATGAACGCCCATGTTCCCACTGGTGTTGTTCAGGGAGAACTTGACGGTCATAGGATTTTCACCCGCGTCGCCCGCATAGGTGAACGAAAATCTGGCGGCGTACCGCCCGCTGGTCTTACTGATGGTATCCATTTTGACCAAGTTCTCAGTTTTGGTGTACACGTAGTTCCCACCGCCCTGTTTGGGCATGGTGGCGCTGATGGTGAGCGTCCGGGCATTTGTCGCCTGGAACGTGAGATACACATCCAGTGTGCGCTCGATATTCTCCATGGACGGGGCGGTGAACTCAGCGGTCGTCGTCCCGGTGCGCACCACGCTATAGCTGCTGCTGTCTTCCGCTGGGCTTGTGCCGTCAAAATAAGCCAAGCGAATATTTTTGCGTTCCTCGTTCTGCCCGTGGGAGCGAGTATTACTCACTGTGCCCGCGAATTTAGCTGTCAGCAAGCCAGCGCCAGCCTTGCGATTTTCTTTTGCGCCGGAGCCGTTGTTGGTAAAGCGCATCCAGTCAAGGACGTTCGGGGCGCTCAGATTGTCGTCAATCTGCGGTACACCCGGAACGGCGGTGTTATTAGAAATGTCGGAGAACGAAGTTGTCCCGGCTACAGGGTTCCTTGGTTCACCCGCAGAATGCTTGGAGAACAGGAAGTCATTGTACTTCTTCGTGCCCGTTTGGGAATCCTCATTGTTCTTGATCCCGGGCTCAGTTGTGCTTTTCACTCGGTAATCCACACCGATTTCCACCTCCGCATCAGGCATCACGAAAGTCGTCGTGCTCGCGTTGGGATCGGCAAACGTAACGCCTGAGATGTTGTTGACTATTTTCCAGTTTTTAAAGACTTGACCTTCGGGTGGCGTTCCGGCTTTAAGTGTGATCGTACTACCTACATAGGCACGGATGCTCTCTCCTGTGTTGGACCCGCCGACCTCTTCCGCCGTGCCGCCGGTCACCGTTACGGATCTCGTCGCCATGTCCTTATATGTAGCGGTGAGGGTCACGGGATGGTTGGGCATGGTGAACGTGGTCATGGCGCTGTTTGGGTTGTCAAACAGCGATGCATCCTCACCCGTCCACGCATCAAACACCTTGCCGAACGGCGCGTCAACAGCGGTCAACTTAATGGTTCGACCCGACAGGAACTCGCTGGTGTCACCCGGCTTGCTGAACTGTTTTTCATATGCCGCCGTACCGCCGGTCACGTCTAAAGTGTTTGTAGTCCCGTCAAGGATGCACGCGGCCACAGGGCGCAGGCCGCTCCAGTCCTTGTTGTCGCCAGCAGCCAAAGTAAATTTAACTACCAGCGGATATTCATTTTCATCACCCGTGTAGGTGAACACGTATTTTAGCCCAGTAAGTTTATTTGTACTGGCAGTAGTATCTTCTACTCTTCTATCAAAAGCAGGGACCGTCGCTACAGAAGCACCGTTCATGGTAGCCGTAGCGGTCACATTTTGTCCGCCGTTCACGGCTAGATAAATCTCCAGCGTACGGGATGAACCGTTCGCGGATGGCGCGGTGAATGTAGCGGTGGCATTGGTCCCAGTAAAGGCTGGATGTGCCCTGCGCATATTCACGTTCTCGGTTGAGTTTACCCCGGTGCCTCCGGACAGTAGGACTCCATCCGTATATTTGGGGCCGAATAGCCCTAAATCGGCATAGTTGCCACCATTTTTCGCCGAACCGTCGGCACCGTTGATGTCCAAACGGTCGCCGTCCACTCCGCTCTTGACGTGCTTCACTTGGCCCAAGGCGCCGGTCAAGTTTTCTCCGGAATTGGCGCCGTCCCTGCTGACATAGTGAACCCAGTCAAGGATGTTTGGCCTTGTGAAGTCCGCCAAGCCAGGCGACCCGTCCAAAAGCGCATGGAACTCCGGTTTATTTGCCACATTATGCCCGGATCCTATCGCTTGTTTTAGTTGCTCTGCCGTCGCATTGGTGTAAACATCCCTACCAACATACAGAGCCTCGCCGGAACCGGGCGCCGCCTGTGCGAGTGGTGGGGCATAAGGAAAACTAGTGACCGCCATCAGCATGACGAGGGTAAGGGATAATCCTTTACGTGCGAGTTTCAGTTTCAAATTTACTCCTCCTTAATAACTTCATGTTGTTTCTGTTGTTGAAGTCCTTCATAAAGGGTCTGAGCAAGGTGTAATTAAAACAAACACGATAAATATTGGAGTTATGACCCGGTCACACTCGAAGAAAGCAAAGCGGCACACCCGGGGATGCCAGGACCTCAGTTTCCCCACCTGAATAGACGAAGCCATCCCATCCCTGCCATTTGCCTGCGGGCAGAAACACTTTGCGGGAGGTCTGTCCCTTTTTCAGCAGGGGCGCCACCAACAGACGTTTTCCCACCATAAACGTGTCCATAATGCTCCCGCACTCCTCCTCGGGGAACTCGTAGAGCAATGGGCGGAGCACAGGTTCTCCGGTAGCGCGGCAGTCAGCTAAGGCATCGTCCAGGTAAGCCTGCCAGTGCACCCTTGTGGCCACCGTCTGCCTGACTAGTTCAAAGCTCTCAGGGGACAGCACGCGCCACGGAGCGGCGGAAAACTGCATAACCGGCATGAGGCAGGCCACCTCGGACCAGCGCAAGAACAACTCCTCATCCACGGCATCCTGCTGCAGGAAACTCTGATACTCGCCGCCGCCGATCATGTCGGGACAGACGTAGGGGTGGCCCGTCAGCCCAGCTATGATGGCGTCGGGTACCAGGGCATCGAGTCCCCGTTCGTCCCATGTGGGGTGCTTGTCGCAGAGCCGCTGCATCAGCGGAAGCCCCCCAGCCAGCCAGGAAGCTCGGAACTCATTGAGAGGGTAAGTCGTGCCAAAGCGAGCCCAAGCCGCACACTGTACATCTCCATCCTCCGGGTAGTAGATGCTATCACCTGCGTCGAATTTGAAACCATCCACCCCGATTTTTTCAAGCTCACCCAGCCGATCCCGCAGCCATTCAGCCGCCTCGGTTTTGCGCAAGTCGAGCAAAGCCGACCAGCCGTTCCACCAGCGGGCAATATGGACTTCTCCCTCGGCCGTGCGGACCAGAAGATCCCGTTCCTCTAATGCGCGGTACTCCAGCGTGTCGGGGGTGATGAAGGGACATACCCAGACCATGATCGTGAATCCCATTTCATGGAGCTGGCGCAGCATACCCGGCGCGTCAGGGAACTTCTCGCGATCGAAGCTCCACCGGCCGTAATAGGAGGACCAACCATCGTCGATCATCAGAACGCCTGGAGGCAATCCATGGTCTAGGATGTCCTGGGCGTACTTCAGCACTCCCTGCTGGCTCTGATGAAAGATTAGCTCGATCCATGTGTTATAGACTGGCCCCGAGAAGAAGCGTGAGTCCGGCGCCCCACCGGCAAAAGGAAAGTGGCGCTTCATGGCGGCCAGATAAGCTCCTCGCAGGGTCCGCTCCTCCGCGCTCGCTAGCTCTACAGCCACGTCGCATTCGATTGCGCCGCCGACGAAGCGGACAATGAAGCCGTCCTCGCGCCAGAGATACCGGCCCTTGCTGGAGAGCAATAGTGGCATGCTCTGGTTGGGTGTCTCATTCATGTGGAGCCTGACCTCGCACTTGCTGGTGGCGGTGTAGGGCTGGTCGATACCGTGGCATACCGCGCCACCGTACCAGAGCTCCTTGTCTAATAGTGGAATTCTCATCTGCTCACCCCTTGCTGATATGTCGGTCCAGTTAGTGGAGATGTCTCTCCAATAAGTGCAGTCGCACAACGATAAAATTCATGATCCGGCACTTTTTCAGCAAATACCTTAGCTAATGAGATTAATACCATCGTTTACTTCACCTCTTCATCACGGCAAACACTTTGGGCAAAATCTTTCAGAACAATGCTGTTACCCTCAATTCGAGATTGCTCTGCTGCAAAGGCCATGAGGTGACTTTGAACGGAATGATTGGCTGATGTAAGACCTTGAAGCTTCCCATCCGCTCGAACTAGTTTAACGAAATCTTTAATTAAGCCCATATCTCCGCCGCCATGACCAACATGGCCTCCCGCATTTTCGAACGAAATTCTCTCAACCTTACCACTACCGAAATGGATCACTTCAATCTCATTCTTCTCCATGGCTCCGCGAATTTCTCCTGTAGTACCCATAAGCTTGATCGTACGACTTACGTCTTTGGTAAACGCACTCATTGTAAATGCTATAGTCACGGAATTAGCGAATTCTAGGTTTACCACTTGATGATCGACGACATCATTATCACAATGATAGACGCATCGACCATAAGGTCCTTCTTGAAGGGCCTTCAAGCGGGCATCATAACTTGGATCATCACTAATTGCCGATGTAGGCCAATCCGTATCTTCCGTTAAATATTGATTAGGAGCATAATAGAGACATTTATCTGATATTGGGCATCCATCCGTGCAACGTAATGGCGCCCCTTCCGGTGCCTCACTTGATTTGAAATGAGATAATGAACCGAAGGAAGACACTCGAACACATTCTGAATCTGTTAACCAGGATAGAATGTCTAGATCATGACAAGACTTAGCGAGAATCATTGGGCTGGACTCATCTTTTCTTCGCCAATTCCCTCGTACGAAGCTATGAGCTTGGTGCCAGTAACCCACGTTCTCGTTATGTTGAATGGACATCAGCTGTCCGATTGCGCCACTTTCCAGTAGTTCCTTGATCGTTGAGAAGAAATTGGTATATCTCAATACGTGGCATATTGAGAAGACACGATTCACTTTAGTGGCCATTTCCCCCATCAGTACGCATTCTTTAGCATCAGGAGACATCGGCTTCTCTAGAAGAACATGATACCCCGCCTCTAGTGCTTTCATAGTCGGTACATAGTGCTGATTGTCTTGAGTACAGATGAATACCGCATCTGCTATTTTCGGGGAAGCAAAGAATTCATCCCAATTTGTAAAACATACGTCATCGGCTAATTTATGTCTGGCCTTAAATTTATTTCTCCGTTCGGCATTTGGCTCTGCAACAGCTACAACTTGAAGCTCATCAGGATGCTGAATAGCATATTCTGAATAGTTTATTCCACGTAGACCCGCTCCAATTAACGCAACAGTAACTTTTTTCATCGCACTCTGCTCCTTCATATATGTGACTTATAATTTGTGTCTTAATTCTATTTTTATATTAAATTTCTTTACTCTATTTCTTTATTCTTTAACACTACCAACCGTCATACCTTTCACGAAATACCTTTGTAAGAACGGATACACGACCATAATTGGCAATGCGCCCATGAATATTTGCGCTGTTCGGATGGTCTTCTCACTCAGATTTTCCATCACCTTGAGCTGCTCAAGAGACATCGATGACATCTGAGCATTGAGAGACATGATCAATGTAGAGAGATAAGTCTGCAGTGGATAACGCTCTGGTGAATTTAGATAAAGAATACCATCAAACCAAGCATTCCAGTGCCCAACAACCGTGAACAATCCAATGGTAGCAATGGATGGAAGGGATACTGGTAAATAAATTTGCCAAAGAACTCTCCAATGTCCGGCACCATCAATTGTAGCCGCTTCATCTAATTCTCTTGGGATATTTCTGAAGAAGTTAAGCATCAGAACCATATTCCATACATTCAAGGCACCTGGTAATATTAGCGCCCAGATCGAATCAATGAGACCTGTATTTTTCACGATGATATAAGTAGGAATTAAGCCGCCCCCGAAATACATCGTAATGGCAAAGATCCAGACATACACGGTTCTAAATTTAAACTGATCATTTGATTTGGACAGCGGAAAAGCCGTAATAAATACTAGCAGCAAGTTAATTACTGAGCCCAGCAATACCCGCTCAATCGAGACTCCCAAGGAACGGAAGAACTCTACCTTTTCTCCTAAATATACATAAGCATCCCACGTAAAACCGACAGGCCATAGCTTAACTTCTCCAGCCATCGCCGCTGTATTCGAGCTTAGTGAGACGGAGAGTAAGTGAACAAACGGTATGATGCCGAGTATGGTGATACATGATAACAATAAGACGTTGAACACAACAAATATTTTTCTACTGAATGATTGTTTGTGTAGCACAGTATTCTCCACCTCCTAGAATATGCGGTAATTGTTGAATTTGTAAGCTGCATAGTAAGTCGTTGATACCATAAATAAGGATATTATCGATTTAAAAAGACCAACTGCTGCCGCAGGTCCAAATTGTTGGCTGAACATCCCCAATCGATAGACAAAGGTATCAATTATATCTGCGCCTGCATATACAGTCGGATTATACATAATTAAGATCTGCTCAAAACCTGCGTTCAGAATGCCACCGAGACCTAATACACTTAGTAGAATAATAATCGGCGCTATACCTGGAAGCGTAATATTAAGCATCTGCTTCCATTTCCCTGCACCGTCTACCTCTGCCGCTTCATACAGCGTTCCATTAATCCCTGTGATCGCAGCAAGCATGATGATCATATTGTAGCCCATGCCCTTCCAGACATCAGATCCAATGACAATACCCCGGAACCAACTATTATCAAGCATAAACATGATAGGTTCTAAGCCAATGGAGGAAATCAAACCATTAATAGGTCCATTTAAAGAGAATAATTCGATAATGACGCCCCCAAGGACAGTCCATGAAAGGAAGAACGGGAGGAAAATAGCGGATTGAACAAAACCAGAGAACCATTTTTTAGTAATCTCATTAAGTAACAATGCTAGAATGAGCGGGACAAGCAAGGACAATACCATTTTGATAACGGCTATAAGTAGCGTATTCCACAGTACTTGCTTGAAGTCAGGTAGATTAAATACATAACGGAAGTTATCTAGTCCGACAAAGTCGGATTTAAAGAACCCGGATAAAGGCTCAAATTGTTGAAACGCCATAACAAGACCGGCCATTGGACCGTAAGCATAGATCAAAGTAACAATAACACCCGGTATTAACATGATATGAAGCGGAAATTCTTTCTTCAGTGATTTCACAGATGACCCTCCTCACCAACTTGCTCATTTTAAAAACGGGAGGTGCGCCAGTTTACCCGACTCACCTCACCCGTTTACTGCTCCTATGAATTATTTCGTAGCTTCCGTGCTATACCATTCATTGACCTCGTCAATAATTTTATTACCGCCAAGTGCCTTCCAGCTATCAACGAATTTATCGAAATCATCAACAGAGCTGCCCATGACAATCTTGGTGAAGGACTCTTGCATCAACTTATCTAGCTGACCGCCCTTTTCCACTATCGTTGCTGTAGGAAGTCCATAGAATTCGTTGTACACAAATTGTTGATTTTCTTTTATTTGCCGTGTTAATCCCCAGCCACCGTCTTTCGCAACTCGGCTAAAGTATGAACCCCAGTTTATGCCTTTGGTAGCGTTGGATGTGTCACCTGCTAGGTATTCTGTTGTCGCTTTAAACGAATCATAAACATTCTTATAATTTGCATCTTCTACTGTAATTTCAGTCTGATTGGCATCGAGCGCTTTGTTCACTTCGGTGTAAATCGTTTCAATATCAGCAGGGTTGGCAATCCGTGGGTTAAACCAGTTGTATACATAGCCATCTGCTGCTTTGTTCTTATCCTTGTATTTCTTACTACCAACTTCGATGTAGAAATTGAGCATCTTAATCGCTGCTTCTGGGTTCTTCGCCTTTTTGTTCACGACGAAAATTTTATTACTGCGGATTTTTGGCACGAGTGATTTAGCCGGACCATCGATCCCTGGAAGTTGAAGGGCGATCCATTCTGCCTTCGGATCTTTGTCTACGCTGGAGTTAAGTGGCCAGTTTGGATACCACCATTCACCGTAGGAAATACCCACTTTACCTGCAACCAGATCTTCTACCGCTTTATTCTCATCTTTCAGTGCGAACTCTTTATCAATAATTCCATCTTTATACCACGATTGTAGCTTCCCAAGTGCAGTCTTCACTTCAGGCTGAATTAATCCTGGGATTAACTTACCATCATCACCTTTAATCCAAGCGGATTGGTTATCACCAACGGAAGGATATGCACCGAATCCGTTAAAGAAACCTCTGACATCAAATCCCCAGAAGAACAGGTTCTTTTGCAAGGCTATACCGTAAGTGTCATTCTTACCGTTCTGATCTGGGTCATTGTGCGTAAATGCTTGTGCAACTTTCTCAAGCTCATCGATCGTCTTCGGTGCCTGCAAGCCTAGATTATTCAGCCAATCTTGACGTACCCATAATATCTGTGTAGATAAGAAAGGATCTTCAAAGGCAGGGATACCTAATTGCTTACCATCCTCACTGAACGTTTTCATCGCGAATCCACCGTCGGACTCCATATAAGCCTTAAGTGCCGGAGATGCATATTGGGCATAAGCCTCTGTCAGGTCAGCGAGCATGCCTTGTTTTTTGAGTTTCTCGTAATTCTTCTGGTCAACTTCTATCACATCTGGTAGATCTCCGGATGCCATAGCAAGTGAGAATTTCTGCTCATACTGGGCAGAAGGAACTGTCCATTTGTATTTCACTTCAATGTTCATCATCTCTTTGAGATCTTTCAGGTAGGCATTTTGTTCTGGTGTAATTCCACTTGGAGTTCTTGGATCTTCCGGTGGATTAAAGGCAAGCACTTCCGTAACAGTGACAGTTTCTGGATATTTCCCTAGTGGATCTGGAGCTGTGGCAGTATTTGTGGCACTGTTCGTTGGTTCCTCTTTCGGCGTGGATGGTGCATTCGCATTTTCATTCCCTTTGCTTCCACATGCTGACAATAATGAAAGAATCATTGTTACTGCCAACATCATTTTCCACGGTCTCATTTTTTTCATTTGAACGCTTTCCCCCTTTGTATGCTGCAATTCATGTCATTAACTGTGTTTCTAGTTATTATTCTAGGGTCACGGGAATGCGCTTACAATTTCGTTTTTTTTACATCACTTTCACTTTATTTACTCATTTTGAATTTCGATATTCCTGTGGAGAAAGGCCCATCTTACGTTTAAAGAATGTCGTAAAGTAGGAGGGAGACTCAAAACCGACCCGGATTGCGATTTCATTTAATTTCAAAGTTGTATTCTCCATCAGTTGAATAGCGACTTGGAGTTTCGTCGATTGGATATACTCTAATAAATTTTGACCGGTTATCTGTTTATAATAGCGAGATAAATAAGATGGATTTAAATGCACCTCTTCGGCAATCGAGGTAAGCGATATATCTCCAGATAGATTCTCCTGTACAAAATGGTGGATTTGTTCGATGATGATCGTCTTGAAATCTTCCTGTTCGATTCCTCCAGCTTTATGCATCGTATCTTCAAGTTGACTTAGTTTCTCAAGGTCCAAGATCAGCATATGCTGCCCTAGTACAGCTCTCTTAACAATCATGGTACGCATAGCTTCAGCTTGGAGATGAATCGATTCCCAATGGTTAAGTAAATCGCCAGATATGCCGAATGATACGTTCGCTCCTAATAGCTCTTCACACTCATTCTGTACAAGCTCCAATATCCCCCTCATATAAGCAACGATCCCATGCCAATTCAAGCCTGGATCTGGATAGCCTCCACGAAAGCGATTCAGCAAACCTTCATCTGGTTGAAGCAACCAGATAAACACGCGATCATCATAACTGACTTCTTCACAGGCAATAGATGCAGGCAAGTGATCACGGAAAATGCGTCTAACAGATGGAGGAATCTTAAATTTAAAATCATCCAATCGATCCACGATGCCAACAAGAAAGAACGCAGGACGATCCAGCGCAATACCGAAATCCACATCTTTGTAACGTGGATCTTCCAGTAGAGAAGTGATGGACTCTCCGCCCAGTACCCGTTCCAGCAGCTCTCCCTTGAGAAAGGAATTAGCGATTTGATAGTGCATTTGCGCCTTTTCCAACTGGAGTCTACGCCGATTCTCTTCTTCTAGCTTGTCGACTGCCGTCTTCACCGCTTGGAAGATAGGCTCAATCCCTTCCGTTTTCAGAATGTAATTGTCCACATTTTTGCGGATCGCTTCGTATACATAATCAAATTCACTATACCCTGTAAGGAAAATCACTCGGCATAATGGCCAATAATAGAGAATTTCATCGACAAGCTGCAGGCCATTCTTCTGCGGCATGCGAATATCGCTAACCAAGATATCCAGTTTAGTTTTCTTAGCTATTTCAAGCGCTTCACTCGAGGAGTAAGCCTTCCGTATATCAAGCTCTAATTCTGAATTATCCTGGAACAGTTGAACTAGTCCATTCACAATCACAGGTTCGTCATCTACGATTAGTAATCTATACATGTTATACTTCCTCGCTCTCGTATTTAACTATAAGTTCTACCTTCAATCCCTCATACTTGCTACGGGAGACAAACAAGCCACTGCCTGGCCCGTATTTCAATTGAAGTCTGTTATTCACGTTAATTAATCCCGTCTTCTCAACTTGTTTCAGACCCATCGCGAGTTTCTTCTGCAGGTGCTCAATAGCCTCATCTTTCAGAAGCGTGCCGTTATCTTCAACCGTAATGCACACCATACCTTCCTCACATTCGGCACCAATATAGACAACCCCATGCTGGGTATCATCTTCGAACGCATGCTCAAATATGTTCTCAACGATCGGCTGAATAATCAGTCTCGGTACTAGAATCGTATTCGATAAGGAAGAAATTTCTTCATATTCGAAGGAGATACGATTTGAGAAACGAATACACTGAATCTCGCAATAATCAAGCGCATGCTGATACTCCTTAAAGAAAGGCACCTCGTCAGATCCACTTCTCGTGATGTATTGGTAGTAGCTTCCTAGCTTTTGTGATAGCTCAGCCGCACTGTCAGAATCGCCTACTTTACACATCATATAAATATTAAAGAAGCTGTTATAGAGAAAATGTGGGTTAATCTGTGACTGCAACTGCTTCAACTGTGAATGCTGCAAGGCAATTTTCTGTTCATAATTCTCCTCAATAGAGCGTTTAAGTCTGGAAGCCATGCGATTAAAGCTTTGAAATATATAGTGAAACTCATCTTTGGTCTTAGACTCAATGACTAAATCAAGATTATCCGTCTCTACCATACGAAATGTCTTAACTAATTTGGATAAGGGTCTATGAATCATTAAATTCACCGAATAAGCATAAAGTATCATCACCGCAATAGCGATAAGGAATGAGACATAGAGTAAGGTATTAAACTGATTTAATGGCCGTGTGATTTCATTCTGATTCACATACATGATCAAGGAAAGATTGAGGGAACTGATAAAGTTATGTGCAATAAAGTAACTTGTACCGTTTACCTTATTTATTTCCGGGACCTCTGAATTAAAATGCTCCTCTTTGGAGATTAACTTAAGAACTGCTGAAGATACTGTATGATCCTCTGTTGTAGATAACACATTCCCCATATCACTGCTCCCAAGAAATACTTCCGATTCTTGATATAAGGTTGCGATTTGACTTAGTGCCTCCAATAGTTTTTCTTTTGAGAGTTCAATATACGACCACAATTCTTCATTTCCCCCTGTTTCTATAAGGAAGATCGCATCACCATCCCTATAAAATGAAGGCTTCTGCTTCACGTTAAGTAACGAGGAAATTCTTTCATACTCCTCATTAGGTGTGGCCGTTACCCCCGTCTCACCAGAGATCGTCTTGCCTAGTGACTTAACATATACGCCAGCATTCACTACATAATCACTTGAGGAAATAATCCGATTTAGTAGATCTCTAGCATTATCGATAAGTTCTACCTCTTCATACTTCTCTATGCTTCCACCACGAAAACTAAGTTTCTGGACATTCTTATCTTCTTGAAGTTGTAATTGTTCATTACGGATGAAATAGATCTCTTTATCCAGTTGCTTGGAATAGAACGATGCTCCCGCTAAAGATGAATCCAAGATTGCATTTTTTGTAAACGACGTCCCCTTGTAATTCACCCAAATATTCATCGACATGAGCGGAATCAGAAAGACGATAAAGACGATAACAACTTTCTGATAGACGAACCATTTTACTTTTCCTGTAGCCAGTAGCTTCATTCCCTACCTCCATCTCTACTCAGTTCACAGAACTCTATGAAAAAAAACCCGTAAAGTAACCTTTTCTCCAAGGGAAGATTTACGGGTAATGACTATTCTCTTATTTATGGATAACACCAACATCACTTCATGTTAAGGAGACTTTCATCCCATCATAGGAAATAATAAAGCCCTCATCTGCCGTACGCTCAACTAAAGTATCGTGCAACTCCGCGCTGTAATGGGAGAAATGAGTGAGAATAAATGATGTTCTAGCGTCACAACTATTTTGCTCAAGCAATCTTTCTTTTACAATACGGCAACCGGATATCCCCATATGATAATCATATCGATCCTCTAGCCCATAGTTACAATCAAGACTAACTACGTCTAGGTGCTTACCACGGAGATAGTCAAAGGTTTCACCACTGAAGACACCGCTATCGTTGCCGTATAAGAATCTGGTATTGTTCTGCTCAAGTAGAAAGATAAAGCTACGTTCATCAGGCTTATGATGGGCTGGCAAAGCGGTTACCGTCACCTCTCCTAACGTGAAGGGAACAAAAGGCTGGATAACATGAAACTCGTAGAAGGGGTTTTCAATTGTATCGGTGCCATAATCATTGCGAATAGCTGATTTCATCGCCTGTTCGACCGCTTCATTTCCATAAATCTGCAGCCGTTTCCCGCTCTCTTGCAAATGACAATACCAATGTTCATGCCTCATCATCAGCTCCGCCGCCGCAAAATGATCTGTATGTGAATGAGTTACAATCAAATGATTAACTTTCCCTAAATCTAATTTATAGCGCAGCTTATTCATATACATGTCAGGTGAGAAATCCAGAAGTAAATCAGAATTAATAAGCGCTCCTGTACGAGCACGAATATTTTTCCCTCCAAGCTCCGTCGCTTGAATGCAACGATCACATTGGCAGAATAAGGCAGGATAACCCTCGCTTGCTCCAGTTCCTAAATACATAAGTTCCACGGTATCATCTCCCGGCATATTATGTGATAGCGCTTACCTGTATGCGTAAAATAAGAAATGTGTCGAAAGCTGACGACAAACGCTACATAACGAATAATGAGCGCAAATCCATTTTTCGTCAAGGACCTTCATTGGAAATTTCGCTCTTGATAGCACTAAGAAGTATCTCTAAATATAAAAGGGAGCCCATGGCTCCCCTTACATAACAGTTCTCCGAACAAGATGGTTAATAATCTCCGGTACCTCTAATATTAGAGCTACTTTTCCATCTCCTAATATAGTAGAACCGGCGATTCCATCAACTTTACCAATATAAGAACCTAGCGCCTTAATGACAATCTCTTGATTACCAAGCAGTTCGTCTACAGCTAAAGCCATTCTTTTTTCTGCTGATCCCACAATTACTAACTGAATATACTCTCGCCGTTGTTCACTTCTGACTATGTTGAAATTGTCATGCAGCCAGATGATCGGAATGATCTGATCACGTAGTAGAATAACGGACTGTCCTCGAACGGTGTGAATATCATGGTGGGGAATTCTCACAATCTCCGTGATGTTGTTCATCGGGATAATAAAAGTTTGATCATGTAGCTTCACTAGCAAACCAACGATAATCGCCAGCGTTAATGGAAGCTTGATCTGGAACCTCGTCCCTTGTCCCAAGGTTGTCTCTATATCAATCAAGCCGTTTAGCTTCTCGATATGGCTCCTAACGATGTCCATACCCACGCCGCGTCCAGATATATCGCTGACCTGACTAGCTGTCGAAAATCCCGGCCTAAAAATGAGATCAATCGCCTCTCGATCACTCAGCATCATCGCTTCTTCAGCAGAAATGATTCCCTTGTCTAGGGCTGACTTTACCATTTTGGCTGGATCAATCCCTGCACCATCATCTTCAACATAGATAGCGATCTGATTATCTTCATGAGCCGCTCGAATTGTAAGTGTCCCCTTGCGATTCTTACCGTTCATTTCTCTTTGCTCAGGTCGCTCGATGCCGTGGTCTGCCGCATTCCGAATCAAGTGAATGAGTGGATCTGATATTTCCTCAATTAAAGTCCGGTCTAATTCCGTGTCTTTTCCGTCTATAACCAGTTCAATATCTTTATCTAAATCACGGCTTAGATCACGAACCATGCGGGGAAAACGGTTAAACAGTTGCTCGATCGGAAGCATCCTTGCTTTCATAACACTTTCCTGTAAGTCACCTATAATACGTGTAAGATGATCCGATATTTGGCCAAGCTCATTCACCGAATCATCAGAGAATCTTCTTCTTTGTGTGCGCTCTACTTGGTGAATTCGCGTATGATCGATTACAAGCTCACCTACTAAATTCATGAGATGATCAAGCCGCTCTACGCTCACGCGAATCGTCTGTGACTTGGAGGTACCCTTCTGTACTTGTTCTTCATTTATGACTTTCTCAGGGACTTCCGTTTCTGCTTCGATTCTTCTACTAAGAGACTCTCTATCTATGGGTGGTAGGGGCTCTACCATTAAAGAGGTCACTTCGGTTAACGTGGATACGAGTTCTTCCAACCTCTGACTACTATGACTTCCTGTAAAAAGAAATTGGAATTCGTGAGCCTCATTACTTTGTTCAAAGGCCATATCTATGTCCGGAACAGAATGAAGAATCTCACCCCATGAGCTGATTCTTGAGTAAATCACATAGAACCGTGCTCCTTTTATGGTACAGTCGGCGGATAGTTGTAGTGTAATCCAATATACATTAAGCCCCTGATCCTCGGCATTCTGAACTTTTAACTCTGTTTCTAGTTTCAGTTTGGGCATTGAGATAGGTTCTGTTGCCACCGGTAATGTCCATGTTTGTGGCAGATGGCTAAAATTCTGAAGATCGCGTATCCTCTTCGATACATCTGTTATAGCTCCATCATCACGCAGAATATCTTCTTTCAATTCTCTCAAGCTATCCATCGATTTAAAAAGAAGATCAATGAGCGCAACCGTTATTCTAAGCGTCTTACTTCTTACCTGTTCCAACAGATGCTCCATCTCATGGGTTAATTGTTTCATTTCCTCATAACCCATTACTGCTGAAGACCCCTTCAAGGTATGAGCCGCCCGAAAAAGACTTTGAATAACCTGATCGGTTTCCCCTTCTTGCTCTAAGCTCAGGATAGCTCCGTCCATGATCTGTAGCTGCTCCTCTAGCTCCTCCAGAAAGACCTCTCTATATTCAGATATCACTCTTCGTTCACTCCTGTTCGCGAAGTAAGACTTCATTTAGCTTTAAGATAGCCACCATACCATTATCCGTTAGACCGATACCTACAAAATAATTCCCAGCTATACCACCTATACGCTCAGGAGGCGATTGAATATCATCGAATGTCGCAACTTTATTTACACGGTCTACGATAATTCCTACCGTATCCTCTTCATGGTGAACCACGATAATCCGCGTCGCCTTCGAATATTCTTTCTCTTCCAAATCAAACAAATTACGCAGACTAATGACGGGCACGATATTACCCCTAAGATTAATGACCCCTTTGACATAGGATCTAACATTAGGAATCTGGGTAATGTCCTGGATCTTAATAATTTCATAAATATCCTGAATCCCAATGGCATACTGCTCTTTATCAATACAAAATTCAATATATTGGACTTGCCCCATGATCTGCATAACCCCCTCCCATATCCTATCTGTTATTTAATTTTGAAAATAGAGACTGCACCGTTCAGATCCTCCGCTAGCTGTGCCAAGGATTGCGCCGTTGATGCTGTTTCTTGACTGCTTGCCGCCGCTTCTTCCGTAGCAGCGGATATGCTTTCGATCGAGGCCATTACCTCTGAAGATTGCGCGGCTTGTTCTTCACTTGCAGCGGCTATTTCCGTAACTTTATATGCCGTCTCGGTCACCATTGAGATGATACTATCAAACGCTTCACCGGTTCTTTGCGAGGCAAGCACCCCCTCTTCTACCGCTTTTACGCTTTGCTGCGTATTTTCTTGCATTCCTTTAATGATTTTCGTAATTTGCTTGGTTGCCTCGCCACTTCGCTCGGCTAGTTTCCGTACTTCATCGGCTACAACCGCAAACCCACGGCCCTGATCTCCTGCACGGGCTGCCTCAATAGCTGCATTCAAGGCAAGCAGATTCGTTTGTTCAGCAATATCATCGATAACTTCAATAATCTCACCGATTTTATTCGAATCCCCTACCAGTCGGAACATTTGCTCATTCACATGAGTCATCCCATCAATAGAGACCCGAACCACCTTACCCCCATCCTGTGCAATGCTCATCGTTCGATCGGACAGCTCTGATGCTTGTTCTGCGCCCCGAGCTACCGAATTAATGGCATGAGATAACTCCCCAAACAACTCGTTCATCGTTTGAGCTGCACTCGCTTGGCTCATACTCCCGCTTGCGATTTCTTCGGTGCTTGCAGATATTTGTTGTGAGGCCGCAGAGACCGTTTCCGCAGAGACCAATATTTCACCAACCGTTTGTCTTAGGTTAAGAACCATATCATTTACCGATTTAGCCAGTACTCCAACTTCATCTTTGGAATTAATTTCTGACGTCTCACTTAAATCACCCTGCGCTACTTTACCTACCAACTGTACTACTCGATTTAATGGTCTTGCGATAACTTGAGAGATGACATACCCTAGACCAACGCTGAGGACAAGCGCAACAAGAATGACAGCTATCGTAATTGTACGAGAGGACTTATATAGGTCACTTGCGTAAGCGCCCGAACCCTCTGCCTGCTTCATATTGACCTCAATCAAGCCTTGTAGAATGTTGGTCAAATCCGTCGTTGCCGTTTGTAGATCACTTTTACTTAAATAATCTGTGTATTCTTCATTATTTATGTTCGTATTGTTAATCTCTATTGCGTCATCCAAGCCAGTGGTATATCGTTGCCATACCGCAGAATAACCTTTCATAATTTCCAGTTCATCTGCTCTTAGGGCAGTGTTGGTGTATTTTTCAATAATAGTCTCAATTTGCTTAACGTTATCTAAAATCTTATTCTTATATTCGGTGCGCTCCGCATCTGTTTTCGCCCTTGAATTGATATCCCGAGTGTTAATTCGGTTCTGTAAAAATAGTTCATTCACTTCGCCCAGATAGGCAATAGGAGTTAGCCGGTTGTTATACATATCAACAATGGATTCATCCATTTTATTCAAATTGCTAATTCCATAAAATCCAACTCCGCACAATATAGCAGAGACAATAACAAATGCCGTAATTAGTTTGACCGTTGTCTTCATATTCGTAAACCACTTCATGTTTCAACACCCCATCCTCAATTTGTGTAATGCTTATGTAACCAAACTAGTAAATCTACGTTCTCCAATTTAGAGTCAGGACCTTACCACCCTAATGCACTAAAGCTAAATTTATGAATTCCCCCCCGTTTCTGTCAGATAGATGATTTGTGAAAGTGACATGCTCTTATGTAGTTCTGTAGCTCTATCTTCTTAGGACTTTATATCATTACAATTTTTAAGAATTAGGACCATCATAAACTGAGGGGAGACTTTGGTAACCGAAAAAAAATTGTGTGATCACGCAAAATTTATGCGACATCCCGCAACGTAAATCCACGCAGAAAAATCCCGAACACACCCAACGTGTACGGGATAGCACAATTTTTATTCGTTATTAAGCGTAAATGATGGTTAAGCTACTCATTGAATAAGGTCAGAATCTGTCAGAATCCCCAATTGCTTCGCCTTCATCACGGCTTCAATCCTTGATTTAACATTCAGCCTTTGAAATAACTTGGTAAGACAATATTCTAGTGAACGTTGACTCATCAATACATACTCTGCAATTTCTCGGTTACTCCTACCTTTGGTTATTTCTTTTAAAATGATATACTCCCGATTGCTAATCGTGGGGGTCTCTCCCTCCATACCATCTGAAATTTTAAGAGTTGTTCTCCTCAACTGTCTCACTAAGGAAGTCGGAAGAATAACTTCTCCCTTTAGAGCATAACGAATCGTCGTTATCAGCTGCTCCCTGCTCATCGTTTTGAGGATAAATCCATGTATGCCCGTTTCGATCATCAAGTTAAAGTGGTCATATATATCAAAGCCCGTGTAGATTAATATGATGGCGTCTGGGTGCATGGTTAGCACTTGTTTGGCCAATTCAATCCCATTATCATCTGCCATGTATAAATCTAATAACATAACATCAAATGTATTAGAGCTAACTAGCTCTAGGACTTCCTGCGCCGAATTTGCCAGACACACCTCCATATCTTCTTCTTGTTCGAGCATCACTCTGGTTCCTTCCATGACCGATGGATGATCGTCAGCCAACAGAATTTGAATCAAAACGCCACCACCTCTATCCGTGTATTATTCCGTATCAGACTTGGCGGGTATAGATATATAGATAGCAAGTCCATTATTCACAGAAGAAAAAAATTCTATTATCCCATCCATACTACGAACTCGTTCCCTCATACCGTATATACCCATACCTGTAAGCGACTCTTCCTTCCAATTTTGGCCCATACCAATTCCATTATCCTCATAGTCCAAACGTATTCGTTCTCCTTGACTGGATAATTGAATGTGAACCTCTGTTGCGGAAGAGTGTTTTGTAGCATTAGCTAAGAGTTCCTGTACAATACGATATAACCCAATGGTCATATTTTCGTGTAATGTATGCTTGAACTGCATTGCATTAAACCGAATACTGTAATCACTACGTAACTGTGTAAAATCAAATAAGGTCTTAAGCGAGGAAATAAGTCCTGCTTTTAATAGCATCGGTGGTCTTAGTTCATTACACGCAATCCTTATTTGATCAATAACATCCAGCAGACCTTCCGCAATTTGTCCAAGCTGCTGGTGAAGATCCTGAGGAATGTCCTGATCCGTTAAGAGTAGATCCAACTTGCGATATAATATGATCTGCTCTTGAAGTGCAGCATCATGTAAATCTTGAGAGAGACGTCTTCTCTCATTCTCAGATAAATTAAACAATAAGCGTAGAAGCCATGTTGGAGCAACCTGCCTCGGAATAGCGCGTTCTAACTCTGTCGTTATATCGCCAATTAATAAGAAGTTATCGAACAGCGTATTAACATACCGACTAGTGGTTTCCAACCAAACTTTCAAGGCTGGAGTTTTTAAAAAGTCGATTTCCTCATCAATACATAGCAAATAGCTCTTCCCTTTGACCTCACCGATCTTAAGAGAGCAACCCTTGTCATTTTCGATAACTTCACATATTTTATCGTCGTTATCCGTAGTCTCAATCAAACTGACCAATGTAACCTGCAATATGTCCTGTACTTCTTTCACAAACCGCTGTTCCAATTGACTCATCTTCATCACACCAACAAGATCACGGGAAAATTGGTCCAAGCTTCTCTGCAGACGAGAATACATGTCCTCGCTTTCCTGAATGGTTTGCTCTGTGAATATGCTATGATTCTTTTTCAATTGGGTAGGTTCCCTTAATTCACGAAAAAGTGAAATCGCAGCATTTACCCCATTATACGTAATGGTGTTAGCTATCACCTCAACATCAATCATTGACCCATCCGCACGTAATACCTTGTATTCAACACGCGGAGAAATCATATACTGCTCATAGAGACTCTTCATACGAGCCGCTGCTATTCCAGTATAATCTGGGTGAATCCAATCGAAAATAGGTCTTCCGATCAATTCGTTTAGGCTTGAAACCCCAAATAGATCAAGACCTGCAGGATTCACATATACAAATTTATAATCACTATGCAGAACAATCGCTTCCGATAACATAGCTCGGTTATTTCGATCCCTACGAAGCTGCATATAAATTCGTGCAACGACTTCCATAGGGTTATAAGGCTTGGCAATATAATCATCGGCTCCAATGGAGAAGTCCATTAGTTTCACACAATCGGTAGGTCCGGTCATTATCAGAATAATCGGTGTTTGTGAGAACATACGAATCTCTTTACATAATTCAATACCATCACGATCAGGCAGCAATGTATCAATGACAATAATATCAAATACCTGCTGTCCCACATAACAAAGTGCCTGCTCAGCAGTCCCGGCTTTAACTATGCTCTGAAATCCCTCTTTACTCAGTAAATCCTCAATACTCAATAATTCTCGATCGTCACCCACTAGTAAAATAGCTTCTGTCAGCATATCTAACTATCCTCTTCACTATATTCAAATGGAAACTCTTAGATTTAATACCTTTGAAGAAAGAAATTCGTAAATATTTATATCAAAAAAAAGATATGAGTTAAGTCACAAAATGATAAATAGTATTGTAATGATAGCACACCCATAACGAAATAGAGTAACCCACATTTTGTTATATTGGCTTTAGATCCCTTGAAATGCATTATTATGAAATAGATGCCGAATAGCATTATAGAAAACTTCACTCTATCTACGCAATAAAGCCCAGCAATGGACTAGACCACCGCTGGGCTTTACTGTTTATTCAAAATAACTTATTACTTCTTAACGGGAAAGCATACTTCTGTAACCCAGTGATCTGGATTGGGATCCATCGCAGGACTTACATGATAGATCGTGAACATTGGACCGTCAAATTCATATTGATTGTCCGTAATCCAGTTAGCTACCGAGATATTAACCTCTCTCAATAGGGCGTAACTCCCCTTTAACATAGAGGAGGCAACCGTGATTGGTGCGACCTTTTTGAACTTTACATACTCTGTATCCTTATAGTTACCCACAACAGAGAGCTGAATTTCGACATCTACATCGCTTTCTTTAAACCCCTCATCGTGAAATACCGCCAAGCTGTAACATGGATTGGCAACTTGCAGAGTGTCCCCTGCTTCCTGCTCCATCCTCGTCCATAACTGCCCTTCCTGATCATACGCAGGTATCACATCTCTAAGGCTCGCTACATATCTCTCCGGAATTTCTTTCAAGATGACCTCATAGTTCATCATTCCACAATCCTCCCCTAGTCTTTGAATCGTGTTCTGGAGGAGTGCCAGCTTTCTTTGCAGTGCCTCCTCCTCCTCTTGCATTTGAGCGTGCTGAATAACCAGGTGCTTCCGTAAACTCTCTGCATCATCATACTCCGTAAGAATCTGTCCGATCGCTGGAATTCCAAACCCTAGACCCTTCAGCACCTGTATTCTATGTGCAACGGTTAATTGCTCCGCACGATAATAACGGTACCCTGTAGAGTCATCTACATGGTCTGGAATGAGCAGGCCAAGCTCATTGTAATGTCGCAGCATTCGGATACTAATTCTCGATAGCTTTGAGAAATCTCCTATTCTAAACATAACAATCCTTTCTACCGGTAAATTTGAGCTCATCTATAGAATGAAGTATGACATAGTGAGAGAGTCAAGAGGTGCATGATAAATCACCTTCATCCGCAGAATGAAGGTGATTTATATTAAGTATATTAGCCCTAGTGTTCATTCACCTCCCGCCACTTTGCAAGCAATTCCTCCCGATGTTCAGCAGCGAGGTCGAATCGATACGACGTCAGCAATTTTTCCAGCTTAACTGAAGCTAACAAAGGATGAACCTTAATATTTGAAATTACAGGTAAAGAAAATGCCGAGTTCATGTAATCTGTTTGGGCATTCTTCGACAATACAAAGTCAACAAGCTTCTTCGCGGCAGCTTTGTTGTCTCCGCTTTTCAATATGGACACAGCTCCCACCTCCCAACCTGCCTGCGGAGGAATAGCGGAGTATATCGCGTAGCCAGAATTCGTAAATCGTAGCTGATCTCCCATAAAACTAACGACAGCAGCCACTTCCCCTACCGCAAGTCGCTGTGCGGAGCTGATTCCCGAGAAGGTGGTAGAGGAGCTTTGTAGCTTAAGCGCGTGCATAAGTGTTATGGCCTCATCCTCGCCTCGTTCCTGAGCGAGCGAGGCCAACACGGTATACCCCGTTCCAGAGGTTTCCGGATCAGGAATTTCTATTTTTCCCTTAAGCTCTGGGCGTAGCAGGTCTTCGTATCGTTCTGGTAATGGTAAAGAAGCGAGCAACGGGTCCTGCTCCCATACTTGCTTGTTCACACCAATCGCCAGCGCTCCCATATACATCCCCGTCCAATAGCCCGATTTGTCCTTGTATACTTCGGGAATCTGGTCACTCATACGCGATGAATACCGAATTAATTTCCCACTACTCTTCAATTGCTCATGAAGGTCAGCAGGACCGCCAAGGACAACATCAATCCCCGTCTTATTCATCGATAACAGATGATAACTAGCCTCTCCGCCTGACATCCGAATGACCTCGTACGGCACCCCGGTCTCCTTCTTAAATTTCTCTAATAGAATACGCGCCTCATCCTCTTGAAAAACAACGTATACTTTGAGCGGCTGATTGCTTTGCTGCCCGGGATAGAGCGATATAAGAGCAAGTACGACGGCCACCATAACCAATAAAATAATCATGCCTCTTTTTCTCAAGTTTGTACGTCTCCCCCCGTTGAATAAGTCCACAACCACTCATCCGATGTTTTAAACTACGCCAAAAAAGGAAAACGATTGTTTTCCTTTTTGGCTTCTATTCCACTACATTAATTGACCTTCTTGATGATATGGACTTTATCAGCCGTTGCATTCATGGGCACTATTCCCTCGAAGGTCTTCTGTCCAATATCATAAGCGTCGACGATCCATTCCTTACCGACTTCATCAACTAAGAAATATCGTTCTTTCTCCCCTAGAAACATGGATGATTTGATGATCCCTGTAACATTAAACTCGCCGAACTCAGGCTGATTTAAACGCAGGGATTCAGGTCTTACACTTAGTAGGACTTCTTCACCATCAACGAATTTCTCATCTGAAGCAATAGTAATCGTATCCCCGACTTGACCATAACGCACGGTCACCTTACCGCCTTCACTATGCACAACTATGGCCTCAGTAAAATTCGTCGTACCAATGAAATCTGCAACATATTGCGTGCGTGGTTCATAATAAATCTCATGTGGCGTACCGTACTGATCAATCGCACCTTTATTAAAGACGACAATTTGATCGGACATCGATAAAGCTTCTAGCTGGTCATGTGTGACGTAGATTACAGTTAAGCCTAGGTCCTGTTGGATCGTCCGTAGCTCAACACGCACCTCTTCACGTAATTTTGCATCTAAGTTACTGAGGGGCTCATCCAATAGAATAATGGGCGAGTTCATGACCAAAGCCCGAGCCATAGCTACACGTTGCTGTTGACCACCCGACATTTCATGCGGATAGCGTTCTTCAAGCCCGGTTAATTTAACCTGTGCCATAGCACCCTCAACCCGCTGCTGTACTTCCGCTTCAGGTGTTTTCTTAATATCTAGCCCATAGGCAATATTATCAAATACCGTCATATGCGGGAATAATGCATATTCCTGGAACACCATCGGTGTACCCCGCTTATATGGTGGTAGGTCATTTACAAGCTTCCCGTCAATCCATACCTCACCCTCATCAACAGAGTAGAAACCAGCGATGGATCTTAGCAATGTCGTCTTGCCGCAACCACTCGGCCCTAGAAAGGTAATGAACTTACCTCGTTCAATTTGCAGGTTAATATTCTTCAGGACGTGGTTATTACCAAATACTTTATTCACATTTTTCAAATCGAGTAGCACTTTGGAATCCATCCGTATTCACTCCCTTCTCTATCATTAGAAATCAAATATTTTGACTTTTGAGCGGAAGATCAGCTTGATTACTCCCAGCGTACCTAACGTTGCACCCATCAGCCCGACGGCCACAGCAGCTGCCCAGTAGTACGTTCCCGTTTCGGCGTAATTAAAGATCGATACAGCTGCAACAACCCATTTCGGCGTTATTAGGAAGATAATTGTACTTAAGGTATTCATATTTTTCATGAACGCATAGACAAAGTTTGCTACGACGGTTTTTTGCAACATTGGGAATACGATCGTTGTCAGCGTCTTACGGCTGTTCGCACCCAGGTTGGTTGCTGCTTCTTCAATCGATTTGTCCACTTGTTTGAAGGATGCGGTTAGACCGCGATACCCAACCGGCATCTGTTTGAGTAGCATGGCGATGACAATGAGCGCCGCAGATCCCTGCAAAACGATCGGACCCTTGCTGAAAGCGACAATAAGAGCAAGACCAACAAATGTCCCTGGAAGCGCAATTGGAAGAACCGCGCTGAAATCGAGTATTCTTTTACCCGGAAAAGGTTTGCGGACGACGATATAAGCGAGAACTAGAGCAAACGCCACCGCGAGTACGGCACTAATTAACGATAAGACTAAGCTGTTCAAGACGGCTGGACTGGATGAACTGAATACAACTTTCATAATATGATCCAGTGTGAACGTATTATCTCTACCGAAGTTTCTTGTAAAGGCAAATAGAATCGTAATCGCAAACATCGAGATAATGAACAACGAAATCAAGCTGTTAAACGTAAAGAGTAGTGCATCTGTCTTCTTGGATGTTGTGATCCGTTTCAACCCGGATACCGGTTTGCCCGTAATCGTGGAGTAGGAACCCTTAGATAGAATTTTATTCTGAACCCAGAATACAATTAGTGCGGGAATCACCAAGATAATCCCCATAACCGAAGCAAGTCCTGCCTCGTTATTAATGATTTCTCCGTAAATTTCAACAGCCAGAAGTGTATAGTTACCACCAATAAGCTTAGGATTTCCGAAATCCGCAAAGCAGTTAATGGCTACCAATAGAAATGCATTAATGACACCTGGAAGCGCAAGTTTGAACGTAATGGTACGGAACAGCTTAAAGCCTCTTGCTCCAAGATTCTGTGCTGCAATCTCCAAATTTGGAGATATCGACCGCAGCACGCCGGTTATGGTCATGTAAGCCAGAGGAAAGTAAGAAATCGTCTGAACGATCCACAAGCCCGGAAGCCCGTACAGATCAAGTTCGAAATTAAAGTTGGTATTTAACCATTGAGAGATCATACCACCACGACCGAACAAGAGTAGGAATGCCAAACCACTCATTACTGAAGGAGCTAGCAACGGGATAAAGGCAATAAATCTAAAAAACTTCTTGCCCCTGATATTGCTGTAATGAATAGCGTAAGCGTATATGAACCCGATTACGGTAGCCGTTAGCGCGGATAACGACGAACTGACCACTGTATTTAATAAAGCCTTACCGTAACGTGGCTTGCTAAAAAATGTTGCCCAATTATCGAAGCCTGATGTGAACACGACGACAATTAACGGATAGATGACAAACAAGATAAGGAAAGCAAAACTAGTTAATACAAGTACGAGTGACGATGGATCTTTGAAGAGCCTGTTGATCGACTCCCCAATGCCTTTTTTTTCTTTCATCATAGGGGGCGACTCCCACCTTTCTGCAATCTATTAAGGGGCATGAACATTTGGCCATTTAGTTATGGCTGCCATGCCCCTATAGCGGCTCTTTTATTTCAAATCCTTCAGTGCACTTTGCAGATCTTTACGTTGGGAAGCCGCTTTTAACAAATCATAAGCAGAGTTATACTTTGTTGTTTTGATATCAATACCACCATCTGGGATCGGTACAGATGCTTTGACGGACACCGCGTAAGCGGATTGTGTATACAACTGGCCTGGCTCATTTGTAAGCATATAATCCATTAACTTCTTCGCAGCTTCTGTATTTGGTCCGCCCTTCACAATGGACAAAGCGCCAACTTCAAATCCAGCGGCTTCAGGGACAACACTAACGATCGGATTGCCTTGGTATTTAATCTTCAACTGGTCGCCCAAGAAAGTCACTCCAATGGTATACTCGCCTTTGGCAGCCTTTTGAATCGGCTCAATACCGGACTTCGGTCTTTCCTTCAAGTTAGGCAACAACTGCTTGATGTAGTTCAACATCTCATCTTCACCCCATACTTGGGCTAGAGAAGCTACTGCTGTATAAGCGGTACCCGACGTTGCTGGATCGGACATACCGATCTCACCTTTGAATTTTGGATCAAGTAAGTCCTTGAAGGTCTCAGGATAAGGATCGCTACCGTACTTTTCTTTCCACCGCTCTTCGTTAACCCCGATTGCAATGGGGTTGAGATAGAATCCTGTCCAAAATCCATCCTTGTCTTTCAAACCATCAGGAATATCAGAAGCATTTGGTGAAACATAGGATTCTAGTGAACCTGCCTCTTTTAATACTTGGTGAGAGTCCGCTGGTCCACCCATGAGGAAATCTGCTTGCGGGTTTCCCATCTCGTTCTGTACACGAGATACGGCTTCACCACTTGGTAGTCGCAAAATATCATAATCAATGCCAGTCTCCGCTTTGAATTTATCTAGTATCTTACGAGCTTCTTCCTCTTGGAAGATGGAGTATACGGTGATTTTCTGTTTTTCTTTGCCACCGAATACTCCTGATTTGTACATAAAGAACCCCGCTACCAATACAACAACAATGACCGATAAAATAATGACTGAGCTACTGCTTTTTTTATTTCTCGCCATTTCTTAAACCATCCCTTCATGATCAATATGAGGCATCGTTTAATGTGAAATAGGCTCTTTGATTCGTCTCATCCAGCAGATCGTACACCACGATGTAAGCGCTATTATATCGATCCAAATGGATCCAGTGCTTCTTTGCTCTATAGTCACCCGTAAGTTGAATGACAAAATGAGCATCTGGCGGTTGTTGCAAGTCATTAAAATGGCTGAAATCAATAATACGCGTAGACGCCGTAATCTGTGAGGTTAATATCTTTCTCTCTTTTTGCGAGAGGGCTGTAAGAACACCTTCTTCAAGTGAGAACACGTCGTTTTTCTTGTTCTCCACCGCAGCTCCAATTGTTGATGTAGTTAAGATCTTATCAATGAGTGTGCTCTGCAGCTTACGAATATTAGCGCTCACATTAAGCGAATTGACCAACTCCTGACCGAACTGAAACGCATTCGTCTCAACCTGAAATGGAATATCCTCTTGATCCAGATAAGCCATTGTCCCCGTCAGCAGTAATCTTGGAACCTGCTTCCGTTCACGCTGCGTACCTGAAGTTAATAATCCTGAGAATGAAGATTTCAATTTCAGCAATTCCTTCGGATCCTCAATGGAGATGGTTCCTAGACCTGGATAGGTGATATCCACGCGCATCGGGACACCTGCAACACGATCGAGACGATCCTGCTGTGGAGGTACGATATACACCACGTCAACAGGAATGCGAAAGGTATACGCGCAAATGCCGATTAATACACTACCCACAATGACTTGTAACAAGATGAGGCGAAACCATGAAAGCCCTTTCTTATCCTCTGGCATCTACTTTAACCTCCACATATATCAGAAAAATTTTAGATTTGTATCACTTTTGTAACAGCGCTTACATGGGTTGATTTATAGGAAATTGTAGCTGGACTTCCGTCCCTTGGCCCTCTTTACTACGGATAGAGATACTCCCACCCTGAAGCTCCATAAACTGCTTACAGATAGGTAAACCCAGACCATGCGATTCATCCGAGATAATACGATCTTGCTTCTCCTCTGAAGGCAGAAATAACGTCTGTTGCTCCTGCTCAGATATCCCTTTGCCATTATCCATAATCCGAACTAATCCATAGTCTTCTTGTTCCATAAGTTCAATATGAAGTTGCGTGCATTCACTATGTTTGATGGCATTATCAATCACGTTGAACAGAACCTGCTGGGTGCGCTTTGGATCTAAATAAACGTTACAAGGTGAGATCTTCACCGTGGTTGCTATCGCTGATTTCTGAAGGGTTGGCTGAAGAATGCGTAAGCTATCCGTAATGATGGCTCCTAAATCGGCCTGTTCGAGCGTAATGCGCCAGGCTTCATCGCCCTTAAGTGACGTCTGAAGCAGATCTTCCACCATATTTAATAGACGTGTGCTCTCTTTACGAATGTAGATATTGCAGTCCTGTATATCTTCCATCCGGTTCATTCTCGCAATTAAATCCGAAAACCCGATAATGGATGTGAGTGGTGTTTTTAACTCATGGGTAATGTTGTCATAAAAAGCTTTCTGTTTGCCCTGTTCATAATGCAACATCTCGATATGATGTTGAAGAGCATCCGACATGTGGTTGAAGTCCTTTGCTAATTCACCCACTTCATCCTGACTATGGACCCCGATTTTTCTGCTGAAATCACCAACAGACACAAGCTTAAGTGCCTGCTGTAGTGCATGCAGAGGCCTCATCAAAAAGGATGAGAAAGAGTAGCTTGCAAGAAGTGAAAAGATTAAACAGCCAAGTGCTGCCCCGATGAACCACGAGCGCATCTGATGCAGCGTCTCTATATTCTCATGAAGGTCTAGCAAATAACGAAATCCCCCTACCATCTTCTCCTCATACCAGAAAGGTACCGAATATATTAAATATTGCGTCCCTTCTCCTGCTGTAATAACGGTAGTTGTCTTTCCTGTAAGCGCTGTCTTAATATCGTTGCGTTTGAGTAAATTTTCCTTATCACTGCTACTGCCGACAATGGTCTCATCTAACGCGAACAGTTGCACTTGGAAGTTACTATTGGAAGCAAGATGTGAGGCAATAAATGGGGCGTACTTACCTGAAAACAATTGATCTATGTTAATTTTCTGATCACTAACAATCTTCAACGCCTCAATACGGTGTAATGCAGAGTACTGACTTAAGGTCTGGGTATCGCGTTCGATCATGCTCTTATTGAGCGTATAATTGACGATAAAATACATCGCCGTTAGTAGCATGACAATGGTAACGGCATGCTGAATGAACATTTTATTACGCAGCCCCATACTCTATACCTCCAGCTTATAGCCTGTTCCATGAACGGTAGCGACAAGATGCTCATGGGGTTTCATTTTCTCCCGCAGGCGATTTACCATCATATCCACAGAGCGCGTATGCCCATAATAATCATATCCCCAGACTTGGTCGAGCAGATCTTCACGGGTAAATACCTTTTTAGGATTGGTACATAATAACCACATGAAATCAAACTCTTTACTTGTCATTTTGAGCTGTTGACCGGCTATTTTACAAGAACGCTCATTCTTGTCAATTTCAACAATTCCGATCCTGATGATATCGGGTGGCGAGGTTGTTACCTTCATCCGCCGCATCACAGCCTTAATGCGTTCGATTAATTCCCTAGTCTCAAAGGGCTTCGTTAGGTAATCATCTGCCCCCAGTTGAAAGCCTAGTATTTTGTCATTCATTTCATTCTTAGCGGTAAGTACAATAACTGGAATCGTCTTATACTGTTGCTGTAGTAACTGAAGTAGCTCGAATCCAGAACGGTCAGGCAACATTAGATCAAGTAATATCAGATGGGTCAGTCCGGCTTCAAGCTCAAGCAATCCCTCGGCTACAGTACCGACAGCCTTCGGCTGATATCCCTCGACCTCTAGACTTAATTTAAGCAGCATTTGGATGCTAGGATCGTCTTCAATAATTAATATATTCATACGTAACCCCCTTTTCCCTTCATGCTATTCTTCTATTAAGGACATAGAATATAACTAGTATTTTTATATTACTCTATATCATAACGGATAGTTCTATAGAAGCACATGGTACATTAATTTACATTATTTGTAGATCCCGTCACCTAGCCATAATATATGGATGCAAACAAATAAGAACCCCAGAATACCGGCACACTTTCAAGTGCCCATATCCTGGGGTTCTATTTCCGCTTACTCCGCTATGACTTGCAGCTTTCCTTCAATGGCTGTGATAGCCGCCACTTCTTGCTCTATCGTTGTTTTTAATAAACTCTTTTGGTTCTCTGCCGCTGTACGAAGTGCTCCAATTTCGGAATCCACTTTCGGGTCTTTCGCATCATATTTCTCTTGAAGGCTATTGATAACGTCATATAAATCTTCATGTCCAACAACCCTTGTATGTCCCCAGCTCAATCGATCTGCAGGTTGATCCAAGACTTGATTCGTAAAGAAATCAAAGGTTTCACGATCGAAACTGTAGGCATACCAGTTGTTGTCTACCAAGAACAGATCATTATCCAAAGCTGTTTTCACATCGCCTTTTTCAAGTGACTCTAGCGATTTGTTAATGGCTTCAAGGTTATTTTGCGCGTGCTCATGAGGGAAAATTTGCACATCCTCCCACGTTAATTTAACGAGACTTTCTTGGGCATCACGGTAAATTTCACGCAGCTTGTTATTAAACTCTTTATTCTCTTCAAGTAACTTTTTCGCTTGCTTATCATCGCCTGCAACAAGTGCAGCCTTATAGTCAGCATTGATCTTGTTAACCTTATCTGTCACTTTCTGTGCCGTAGCAATCGTGCGATCAATCGCTTCTAATAAAGGCTGGGGATCTGTGCCAGCAGCGATATCAGCATCAGAGTTGATCGTTTCCTTCATTGCTTTAAAACGTTCGGTGAAATCTAGCGGCATTACTGCCGTATTATCATAAGCCGCAACTAACATTCCGTATAGATTGTGATGGAACCGGAATGCCTTCTCGTTATAAGTTGATTCATTATCAAACTGGGAATGATAGTGCGTCTTCATGAAATCAGAATCTTGAAAATCATTACGGAGTGAAGGAATTCCACCCAATGAGTACGAGAAGTCGTCTGACCACGTACGCAAAGGAGAAACGACACTAATTCCGTCTTTATACACGCCCTCAACCGCAGGTACCCCTTTGGCAAATTCAGTTAAGAACTGATCTAATTCATACACGGATCTGATTTCATCGGCAGAGGTATGCTCAAAAGCTGGCAATTCAAAGTTGATATTTGCTACCGCTTTATCCTGCCATTCCGGACGAGCCTTGAACAGTTGATTATACGCTCCCGTTGACCAGTCGTATCTAGTATTGGAAATTCCCCATTCCTCAGCTGCCTGCGCAACGAATACAATGGTCTTCTCCGGCTGAAATCCACTGTCTATCAACCCTTTGGCAACGCCGGCCAATAAGCCAATTGCGGAGGAGTCATCTTGGAATCCATCGAAATAAGCATCATAATGCGCGCTGAGCAGAATGATGGAATCTTTATCCTTACCCGGGATTTCGCCAAAAATATTGTAGGATTTCACATCCTTCTCAACGACCGACTTCGCATCGAAGGTGACTTTCAACGTCTGTTGACCCGTCTCCTTCATCAGTGCGATCATGGCATCTGCATCTTTTCTGGAAATAGAGAACGCCGGAGCATCATCAGGCCCGCATATATCCTGGGCATTCAATGCCTCTGGATCAATCTCTCCATAGCCACCTTGTTGCGCAGCCAATACAGCTTTTGCACCTTTTAATGAAGCTTGATAAGCAGGGTAGTTAATCCACCACTCATCCCTCTGATTGATATCAATTAAGACTAACTTTCCCTTTACATCTAGGTTAGCCAGTTCTTGCTTTGTACCTTTCCCGGCATAAATAACTTCGAATGTCTCCGGGCCATCCGTTACAAAGTTAACCTGATATCCACCTAGCACTAATTCATGACTCTTATTATCTTTATCTACATAAGTTAGATCAGCTTTTTCAAACTCCCAGCCATCTACCTTAATTTCATCCTTGGTTACATTCTTTAATCCAATCTTCTTAAACTCACTGGCAAGCATCTCACCCGCAGCAAACTCTGCCTTGGAACCGCTTGGTCTGTACCCTAGTTTCTCGTTAGATTTAAAAGTCGTCAGCTTCTTCGTCAGTTCTAAAGAATAATTCGTGTCTACCTTCTCCAAATACTTTGAGGTACTCCATTGCTCCTTAGACGAAGCTTCCTCCTTAGATCCAGATCCAAACTTCGATACGAGAACATATCCTGCGATGAGTATGGCGATAATGACCACCACAAATGTAACCTTTTTTTTCAATTACTTGTCTCCTCCAATGTGTTTGTAATTTTGTCACAAATAGAAATATATCAGCATAATTCACCGATATCAATCAATATTTTCGTATATTCAGGAGAAAAGATAAGAAAATACCATGTTTTCTCTATTTTATTCTGCAATCTCTTATTTTCCTTGAAAACGCTCTCGGAGTGCCCAAGCTTTTTGTGGCGCTAGCTGTTTCAAACTCAACAACTCACTTTAACAGGAAAAACTCCCGCTAATTTGTCTGGCTACCCACTATTTTCCTTGTATAGCTGGAATTTCTCCTGTTAATTCAGCTAATTACCATTCATTTTAGTTTGAAGCTTCAAATTAGATGGAGAAATTCCAGTTAAGTTCTTACGCAGAATGATATATTCAATTTACATGGCGAAATTCCAGTTAATTTACTACATTCGAACTAGTGGCTAGTCATAAATAAGCGCATATCCTATAATAGGAACCAGAGACGAAGAACGTCCCGTTATCACTCCATGGAGTGGACGGGACGTTTTGTGTTTTTAGGCGCATATTAGGAGGGGGAGAACAAATGAGTGGGAGTTTTGTAGCTTTTGAAGAGATACATAACTCGTTTATGCAGAAACATCTAGCTAATCGAACAGGGGAGCGTCGCAGAAGACTGGAGCAAGGTCACCGCCATGCTGAATCCTTATTTCTACGTAATGTTTGGTGGCCACTTCGTGGCAATTTTCAAGATCTTCATCCTGAGTACGAAGTTCTCGACTGGCGAGGTAGGTCATACTTTGCTGACTTAGCTTGGATACCGGGATATGTGAAGCTTATTATTGAAATTAAGGGATATTCTACGCATGTAAGAGATATGGACCGTCATAAATATTGCAATGAACTGAACCGTGAGACGTTCCTCCATGCCATGGGATATAACGTCATTTCCTTCGCTTATGATGATGTGGAGCAGCAACCTGATCTGTGCATCACACTACTTCGTATGATATTAAGCAGATATCAACCAGCAACTCCCCCTATATCTCGGGCAATTCTAGCTGAGAAAGAAATCATCCGACTAGCTCTCCAGTTAGCAAGATGCATTAGGCCAAAAGATGTAGAGGATCACTTCTGCATCGACCACAAAACTGCAGTCCTTATGCTGAAGAGGTTATGCGAAAAAGGATGGCTACTGCCTTCGCCGCGTGGTAAAGGTAAGCGAATCGTCCAATACGAATTAACACACGACATCCTGCAATATCTTGATTAGCATAACTTGATTAGTCTACATATTGCCTACCTTTAAGCCTAACCTGATTAGCGGGAAATTCTCCCGTTAAATCCCTTACTACTCCTACTTTTAAATTACCTAACTGGAAATTCTCCTGTTAATTTAGCAAGAATGAAGCTCCTTTAGCAATCTGTGTTAAATTAACGGGAGTTATTCCCGTTAGAGTGACTTAACTGCCTGATTACTTTAATTAACTGGAGGATTTCCATTTAAATATGCGTAGCGTATATTGGCTGACCTATTTGAGGATCACCACCAAGCAATTGCATTCAGCTTAGAAATTAAGCTAAAGGTTCATTATCGGAAAATAAATCAGGATTCTTCCGCAGCATGTCTGACAGGATCTCCGTCATCTTTACCGTGTCACATACCCATACATTAGCATCGCCGAGTTGGCTTCTCTGGATCGCCCCTTGCTCCTCAAGCAATGATTCCACCTTCCAAAAGTGCTCCGACCAGGATAACCCATGATGCCGTCTAGATGGCACGGGTATTTCGGTACCATCACCAAGTACGGTAAATAACTCCTCATGACTATCGGTTAATCTGCCTGGAATGTCCAACCACTCCTCTATGCCATGAATAAAGGTATTCCTACGTAAGTCTACTCCTACTAATATAATAGTTGCTTGGCGATCAAGCAGCTTCCCCCAAGGTGATTCCCGGTGACATGGTGTATCACAACGTTCATTTCCTTCTACAAAGGATGCAGCATCCCGACCCAAAGCTGCTACGGAGTGAGTTGGGTGATAAGAACGTACTACTCCTGAACGCTTGCGAAATAATTCAGGCAAAATGCCTATGCACGAGGGCGAGGTTTCTACATAAAATCTAGGGTTCTCCGCGTTAATATAAGACCAAGTATGTGTGGGTAGGACAAGCAACCCATCCTGCATATACTCTGACAAGGCGTCCAGAACGGTATCCGCTCCCCCCTCGACCTCTCCAATGCTTTTGAAGGACGAATGCATAAGTAGCGTTCCCTTCTTGTCGATCTCAGCATGTTCAAGTTGCTCTATCAAACTATGTTTCGTATGCATGCGAATTCCTCCATGTTGTTTTCTCTTATGTTGTCATAGTAACACTTTTCCCCTTATAAAGGGATCGCTAAAGAGGCACAGTTTGCTTTTGATTATAAAAGGTTTAAAATTAAGAGAAAGATTCATAGTTACGCATAAGATCCGTTCCATCGATCCATATCCTATGAAGATTAAGGGGCTGTGTACAATGATCATCGTTACGAACAGAATTAAAGTTAAAAAAGGGATGGGTGCAGCCATGGCTCCCCGATTTACAGCACCAGGCCCTCTGGATTCTACGAAAGGGATCGTCAAAGTAGAGGTCTTGCTCACGCAGAACTTACCTGATTATGACGAACTAAGCGTCAATACGTATTGGGAATCACAAGAGGACTTCGCCGCTTGGAGAAATAGTGATGACTTTGCTCAAGCTCACAAACGTCCAGAACCCGGTTCTGAGGGAGCACATAAGGAATCACCTGTCTTGGGTAGTGAACTCATAACGTATGAAGTAGCGTCCACCAAAGAAATCGCAAAATAAGATAGGTCATTAAGAAAGGCTGCCATCTCTGGTAGCCTTTTATGTTGCTATATTTAGTTACTCCTAAGCAAAGCTAGACCAGAAACATAGCGACAATGGTCGTTACAATCAGGCCGAACAACACAGGTTTCAAATTGCGTCTAGCTAGCTCGAACGGACTTACACCGCAAATAGCCGCTGCTGGGATCAACGCCCATGGGATCAACGTTCCCCCACCGACCCAAATGGCAGCGATTTGCCCGAGTGCAGTTAAGGTAGCCACACTGGAATGCGTGGCAACGCCGAACAGTTGTGCGATGGACCCCGCAAGTGAGATACCTGAGAAACCGGAACCATCCAGACCCGTAATGGCTCCAGTAACGGTTGAAGTAACAGCTCCTACAGCACTATTTAGTGGAACGTTGCTGGCAAGCGCAACACCAAGGTCATTCACAATCCCGTGCGATGCCTCGGGAAGCACTTTGCCAAATAGATCAATAAATGCGGAGTCACCCAAGTAGAAGAAGGCGGCAATCGGAATAACGGGACCAAACACTTTAAATCCGAACACAAATCCATCAATCAGATACGAGGTTATCTTTTCCAAGCCTTGATTGCGATGTGCCAGCAATGTTACCGCTATTAAGATAATCACTGCCGTTCCGCCAACTAATGCTGTCGCATCCCCACCCTGTAGCTTGAGGATGAACATGGCCGCTACATCCACTGCGAACAGTAATGGAATGATAATCGCTAACCATTTTTTCACCCGGGGGTCCATCACTAAGCTGTCATCCTCATCATTACCTGAGGCCAAGGCGTCGCTTGTATTTTTAGTGGATACCAATCCATCTCTCCATGTCCCGTTCTTCATATCTCTGCGCATCATCCAAAATGCCGTAATCGTGGTTACTAACCCCATGATAATCACAAGGGGAACACTAGCCGTCATGACGCTGGTTACAGGAAGTCCGGCAGCATCTGCCGTTAATTTAGGGGCGCCTTGAATGATATAGTCACCAGACAGGGCAATCCCATGACCGAACAGATTCATCGCTACGGCTGCACCAAGTGCGGGCAAGCCGACTCGAAGTGCCACAGGCAACAACACAGCGCCAATTAGAGCAACCGCAGGTGAAGGCCAGAAGAAGAAGGAGGTCACCATCATAATAATACCGATTCCCCAAAAAGCCATCGCAGGCGTACGTAGGAAGCGTGTGAGTGGCGCCACCATCGTCTCATTAATACCCGTTCGAATCAAAACTCGACTCATCGCTACAATGATGGAAATAATCATAATCGTACCCATGAGCTCTTTGGTTGCATAAATAAATGAATTAAAAATTCCTGATATGGATCCACTAAGCGTCTCTGTTGCCAATAGGCCAAGTGCAAAAATCCCTACCACGCAAATCATGGTTGTGTCACGCCGTCGAATCAGCAGGATTAATATGAACACAATAAACGCGAGATACACCCAATGAATTGCAGTTAACTCAATTCCTATCATGATGTCTCACCCCTTCTCCCCTGTACCAAATGATGCTACAGATTATGCGGGAGCCTAGATAATGGTTCGACACCTGACAAGCTAGATACTATAAATTTGTAATGAGCTATGAGGCGTTAAGCTGTACGCGTCTCTTCCTGTAGATTCCTTGGCTTCCTAGGTTTCTCGTGATGACGTGACCAATCCATAATCGGTTTCTCCACGAAATAATAAGATGCCGTCGCCACAATATATGAGGCTACAACTACACCAAGCGAAATCCACGCCCAACGATCCAGCTGCACGACACCCATATGCTTAAAGTCCTTCGCCCAATACATACTAATTAGTGTTATGAATAAGGTGTGCCATAGGTACAGCCCAAAGGAAACCTTCGCCGTATATCGGAAAAATCTATTGTCTAAAAGGTTACCTACCCATCGGGAATAGGGGGCAGTCACTAAGAATAATGCCATCAATATCGTGAAATATGGGAAAAAGAATGGCTGATTCTGTAGGCTCCAATCAAACTCTGGAACATTACGAACTTGCCAAATGAACAGGATCGAGATGACCAAGCTACCTAGACTTAGTAGATCGAATAGACCTATTTTACGTAGATGATCTCTTCTACTCCCTGCCATTTGGAGCTTAGACACAATACCGGATGCAATGATTCCCACAGTGAAATGCCCAAAAAATCCAATCACATTATAATTGGGCATCCAATATTTTGCCCCGCCGATGAGCCCAAACTGCCAACCTCGCTGATCTTCATTTGGCGTGAACCAGTGATGTATCAGGTAGTTGCCACCCATAATGATCAGAAATACCGCGAGCCAGTATAATAATGCTAAGGTAAAAGAACGTTTTTTGCGGAAGAAGCAAAATAATCCGTACATGAACAGCGGCATCAGAATATAACTGAACACCTCAAAGCTAATCGACCAGAAGGGTCCAATCCATTCCGACGGGAAGAAAGTTACATAATGAAACCCTGCCGTGAACGTCAATCCAGTCAAGGTACGTATCCAAAAGTATTCATGAGGAAGAGCAAGTACAAATGTAAGGACAATACAAACGAAGAACGCAACATAATAACCCGGCATAATCCGCGCAGCTCTACGCATAATGTATTGTCTAATACTAGGGAATTCCCCGTCGTTTAGATATTTCCGCCAGAATGGTAACGCTAATAAAAATCCGCTTAATACAAAAAAGATACTAACGCCAACATTACCCATGAGCAGAAATGATTGCAGTTTTTGGACCCAAGTCTCTTGTTCGATCATCGCTAGTTTCTGCGTTAGATGATGACCAATGACAGCTAGACAAGCAATCGCCCGAAGCCCATCTGCTCCAATGATTCGATGCTCCTGTTGGTTAGTTGAATTACTCACTGAATACCCCTCCAAATCGATCATATTCACTTTTAAGTTCATTTTTGGGTGCAAAGGGCATTTTAGTAATTTCTTCTAGTTGATTTATAGCATATCTACCCTTTCAATGATAGAATACATTTCAACTATTTATGATGGAAATAATTCTGAATTGTTCCAATGAACACTCAGTTAGCGTCATATTAAGCCCAGGGGGGTATACCGTGCATAACAATATAAAGTCGAACGCAACAAACAACCTATTTACGATTGAGTGCCAAGATATTATTTTACGAGAATATAGAATTGAGGATTTGGACGAATTATTTGCTCTGACACAGCAACCTGAGATCATTGAGTTTTTACCTGATTGGAATGCACCCAGAGAACAACGGTTAGACTGGCTGATTAACTACGAATTAGAAGAAAATAAGAGATTCTTACAAGCGGTAGCTGATGGAGGTAACATAGAGCAACTCATTCTACGGTTAGGAATCATATCTAAGGAGACAGGTGAGTTTATTGGTTGGTGCTGCAGCGGAATAAAAGAGGAATTAGCGCCACCTAATCGAGAGCTTGTGTATGCCATATCAAGGGATCATCGAGGCAAAGGGTATACCACCCAAGCGGCTCAGGGAATCATTACGTATTTATTTGAGAACACCGATGTTGAGGTACTAAATGCTCTAGCTTTAATAAGTAATCTACCCTCGAATAGAGTCATCCAAAAGTGTAGCTTCGATTATCAGAGTATCATTGAAATTGAAGACGAGGATTATAATTACTACAAGCTTACGAAGTGTAATTGGCAGAACATAAAGTAGTGTTGTCTATCTATAGATCAATAAGAGAGAGGGGCTCTTCGCCCCTCTTTTTTACGAGACTAGCTTTAGCCCTAAGGCTGCACTTAAGACCATGGCAATAAATACAATACGCTTCCAGTCCCTCGATTCACCAAAGTAAACCATACCTAATATCGCCCCGCCCGCTGTACCAATTCCTGTCCATATCGCATAAGCTGTGCCCATCGGTAGTGTTTGCATCGCATAGGTTAGAAATAGAAAACTCGCTCCAAATCCAAGTAACAGCATAACGAATGATTGCCAATTCCGATCCTTATGCAATTTATTAATCATACTAACACCTAACATCTCACATATTCCTGCCAAGATTAACGATACCCACGCCATCAGGAATCAGCTCCTTCCTGTACTTTGTCTTTGTCATCTGTAACTAGCTTCAAACCAATTACTCCAGCTAATAGAAGTAGTATCAAAAGCACCTTCGCTACTTTAATTGGCTCTCCAAAGAAGAGGATTTCCGACAATACAGTTCCTGCCGTACCCATGCCTACAAAAATAGCGTACACCGTTCCGACCGGAAGCTTGCGACTAGCCACAATCATGAGATAAAAGCTGATGATGACCGAAATAACCGTCCCTGTCCAGGTCCAAAAATCGTAAGCGTGCTTCAAACCTATCACCCAGCTCACTTCAAAAAGGGCTGCAATATATACCTTGATCCAATCTACCTTCATTTCCGTTCACTCCTTCATTTGATGATATCGCCAGACCAGACAAAAGAAGCCTGAGAGAACACTGTAACAACAGTTTCTCCCAGGCTTTTATCCCTCCGTGACACAGCAAAGAGCTGTGAGTTTCCTCTCGGACCAGACCAAGACCTGTTGCGGCTTGCGGAACCCTAGAAAACATTTAATATGCGATTAAGTATGTTCGATTATACACGAAACTAAAAATTATGCAAGGTTACAACTTGGTTTGCTCACATCCCAATTTTATGGTTAGACTATAGATATGCTGCTTCTACTGCTTCTAATAAAAATGGAGGTTGTCACCTGTGAGTCGACGGAAATTACATGAAAGAATCAAGCTGAAGAATGTCGAAACCCAGCATGGGGAGCAATTTAATGACTTATTGCGGTATGTTTTTCAAGTAACCAATCGTGATTTACAAACTTTCGGCTGGGAAAATAGGGAGATTGAAAAATCCAAGCTGCCTGTTCTAAGGCATGCCGATGTGCTGGGGTGGTTTGATGGCGATAAACTCATCTCCCAGCTTGCTGTATACCCATTTCAAGTGAATATTTTTGGACAGATTTATGATATGGGTGGACTAACCGGGGTCGGAACCTATCCCGAATATGCCAATCTTGGGCTCATGAACAAGCTGATGCTGCATGCTTTGAGTAATATGCGTAATCGTAAACAGTCCATCTCGTACCTGTATCCTTATTCGATTCCTTATTATCGGCGCAAAGGCTGGGAGATTATTTCTGATAAAATCTCTTTTGAAGTCCCTGATACCCAGCTTCCCAAATTAAAAAATGTACCGGGCCATGTGGAACGAGTGGACATTGAACATCCCGACATCAAACATATCTATGACCAATTTGCTAAGTTGCACCACGGGGCCATGCTCCGAAATGAACTAGCTTGGGAAGAATATTTACGTTGGGATTTGGACGATATGACCGCGGCTATTTATTATAACAATGACGATTTGCCCATGGGATATTTGCTGTACTGGGTCGCCGAGGAAATATTCCATGTGAAAGAAATGGTCTATATTAATGAAGAAGCTCGAATCGGTTTATGGAACTTTATCAGTGCCCATTTCTCAATGATCACCTTGGTCAAAGGAGATATTTATAAAGATGAGCCGCTGTCATTTATTCTAGACGATGGTGATATTAAGGAAACAATCGCTCCTTATTATATGGCGCGAATCGTAGATGTCGCTTTATTCATCGAACAATACCCTTTTCAGAGTCAGGAAAAAGAATGCCAGCTCATCTTCAATCTGCATGATCCGATGTTGGAATGGAATCAAGGCACATTCACGTTGACTGTGGACAAGGCAGGCAAGGGACACCTTAAAGAGGGTGGAACCCATCCTGCTGTTATCATAGATATCCCCACACTAACGACGATGCTCATGGGCTACAAACGACCAACCTATCTGGCCCGGATCGGCCGGATGCAGTCCGATGAAGCCTCCATCCAGTTACTTGAACAACTGATTAGTCGTGAACATCCATATTTCTCAGATTACTTCTGAGGACTTACCTAAGTGTGGTTGCCAAGCAAACCACGCGGTCGGTAGCTCATACCATTCGCATAGAGATGGGAGACATCTCCCATCCCTATACATCTGGGAACGGCAAAATGCTGGCTACGTTCCTCGAATAGCACAGTCGTTACTGAACTAGGAGCCAACCAGAACACCGACCAAGCCAAGGATAAAGGAATCTGTAACAAGTGAGATAACCAAGCGAGTCCAAACCCGCCGTGGCAAACCATAGCGATCTTCTCTTGGGAAGGCTGAAGGATTCGATACAGACCTTGCTCTCTTTGAAAATGATGCCTTTGAAAAAACTCATCCGAAGCTGCTTGCAGCTCGCTGTATCTCATTCGATACTCTTCTTGCTTCAACCAGTAGTCGTTCTCATCCTCCCATTTCCGCATCCCTGATGATACCTCAGGAATCTGCTCTCCGGGATAATCCCAAATGGGAGCCTTATTCCCTTCCATCGAAATTGCCGACCACTCTAATTCTCTAGTCCATAATTCCGTATTGATGGTAAGCCCGGTCTCTTTCGCAATATAACTCGCTGTCGTTTGCGCTCTCCCCAGTGGTGAAGCATACAGCTTATCTAGACCGATCGAAGCCATGCGTTTGCCCAATGCTGCCGCTTCTTGATGTCCAAATTCCGTTAAATCATCTATCGAGTAATCAGGATCTGCATGGCGAATAAGAAACAATTGCATGTTGTCAGTTCACTCCTAAAGTTAAATATGATCTCCAAGCTTTATTATGCTCAAAAAAGCCCTAATGATAGTCATTTCTAACCGTCATTAGGGCTTCTTGCTTATCAAATATATTTACTTGTAGAACACCTTGTCCACATTGTATTTGGCCTTGAATTCATTGATGATGTACGTTTCATAAATTTCTCTATCCACGGGATCCTCAACAATACAAACTTCAATTTTCGTTACTTCATCACGATGCTGTTTCATGACCGATACGGAATCCTCAAAATGCTTCTTAATGCGCGGTCTTAATTTTCGTGCTTTACCAACGAACAATAATTCGTCCTTGTCGTTGTAAAACATAAATATTCCACCCTGTTCTCTCGTGATCAGGTGAAAATCGGTAAATCCGTAAATATGACTAAGCTCAGGATTAACCTGCTTTGTAATGGTCACATCCGGTGTTGGAATCGTTATATTGATCATTATAGCTCACTTCCTTTTTCTATCTAACTCTACATACATTATCACAAATCGTGGGGCAAGACCATACGGGATCGATCCCATCATCCTGATCGCTAATATCAGGTAGCTGCCCGCCTTACGGTACCCTTTTTCAGCTTATAAAGTTCTGGGAACATAATCCCAAGCAAAACGATAACAACTCCTGCCCACTGCAGCATACTCACGTGTTCATGCAGAACAATTGAGGATAACAGAACGGCAACCGGTAACTCGGCGGCTCCAAGAATGCCCGCCATACTTTCTCCAATATGCGGCACCCCAACTGCAAATAATACAGGGGGAATAAATGCGCCAAACAAGCCCAGTAAGAATCCGAATAATAATAATTGTCCCCATAACAAACCATTAAACAAGAAGTAAGGTGGGAACAAAATAAAGACAAGAATTAGACCACCTGTAATCATCCAAGCACTACGATAAGCAGGGTGCACCCACGATACAGCTCTGCCGCTAACTTGAATGAACAATGTATAACTCACAGCGGCGAGTAGTCCAAGCACAATACCAATCATCTGATACTCCGTACCGCCTTGCTCTATAATTCCCGCTGCCAGTATAGTTCCTCCGAACAATAATACCAAGGTAAAGAGCATGACCCCATTGGGTCTTTGGCGTTTGCTTACGGCTTGAATAAGTACACTCATCCACGTGAACTGGAATAATAAGATGATCGCCAGTGAAGCTGGGATATAGCGAAGCGATTGATAATAGAGCAGACCTGTGATAGCGGTCGGTGTTCCAGCCAACATCAACAGTAATCTGTGCTTCCAAGTCAGCTTGGGCGATATCTTACCCCCATTTGCTGATATAACGTTATCTTTCATTGCCTTACGCTGTTCACGCTGCTTTGTATACCAGGCCAATATCCAGGCCAAAATACAACCCGTTAAGAGCTGTGTACCCACCACTTCGCCTAGTTGATATCCTTCTCCGTAGGCAAGTACAACGATGGTCGATAATACGCCATAGCTAATAGCGCCAATCAAAACCGATAATAAATATTTCATATGATGGTATCCCCCTTAGTATTCTCTTTAATATCTCCTCAATTAGGTCTAAAAAACGCAAAAAATCCTAACTGCGTAATAAGGATAAATGACTCCATCCTCATTATCGTAGTTAGGAAGATAAGGCTTCCTGTAGAAACCCTCGCCCTATTCTGCTCTGCCCAGCTGCGAGGTTATACGAACAATTGCGATTTTCTTTCCACTTGTTAACCAAATGACATGTTACATGACAAGCAAGTTACTGTCAACCAATTAACAGGAGAAACATTATGGTAATAGTGAAATTATTCATCGAAATCAACTTATTAAAAGGTGTCAATTGCCCAATCGATGGAAGTAGACACTGCTTTTTGTATGTGGGATATGATCCGTTTCAGACCCGTAGGTTTACTGTTGAACAACACTGAAGATGGACCTTGAGCTTGCAGTGACTCTATTCTCAAATCATCGAACACACCATCATAGATATCATCTTTCGTGTTCTGCTCATGGAACTGTGATCCAAGAGCCACTCCACCCTTTATTACCGAGCTATCTATAATTTGTTGATTCAACAGCACTTGTTTATCAACGCTCACATCAAGCCGATCCCCTTGAACTATAATCTCTAGACTTCGAGTGTTCCTGATGTTGACTGGATATTCTTCCTCCGAAGATGAAACATCATCCGAGATCTGAGTCTGCGAATATACCGTAGCCTTATCTAGGGAAAGATCTTCCGCATTCCATTGTACCGGATCCAGCGTGTGAGTAAATAACTGTTCGACGGCAAGACCCGGTTTCTTCTGGTCCACATAAATGACGTTATTATCAAGCGTAACACGAATATATGCATCCTTCTTCTGATCATAACGAAGATAGATACTCTGCTTACCAACTACATTGCCAGTAAGCTTCGTGGTTAGCTTGATATCTTCTCCTTGATCACTGCCGTTCAAATAGATCTTCCCTTCCTCACCAGGCGGAGAGGTTAATGCAATTCGGTTATCATTAAATTCAGCGGCACCACTGAGCTCTGTCCACTTCTTTGCGTGAGTCTCATTCCCACGAATAAACTGCACATCCTGTTCACTGTCCTTCTTCATCTTCATTAGCAGATGATTTGTATACCAGTAAGGCTCTGGTTGGACACGAGTCAGATCATACAAGCTCTGCTCCCGATCATTATACATGTTACCTTCACGGTTAAAATGCATTTTGAATAAACGCTGAATATTGGCCTCGTTGGCATCCGATACTAACCGGTTCATTCCTTCATGAAGGGCATTGGCATGCATGATCATATACACATCCGGCACAAAACCCAGTGTATCCGTATAAACATCTTCCATTAGCTTGTAGTCTTCATTGATCCGGGATTCCATCTCTTGACGATTTTCCAGCGGAATCATATGCTCATCACGAATGAAATCCATTAAATAATGATTGTAATACTCCACATTCCTTTTATCACGTAACTGGTTCTCCGTCTTTGCCCCAACATAATTGCCCGCTTTATCAAAAATATTAATGTAACTCAGACGATATCCATTGGAGCCAAGCTCCCAATAACCCGTCTTCATCATCTTCAGCATATCTTTAGGTTGTAGAAATTTTCGATCACTATTCCCCATTTTATTAGCATAAGAGAGAAAGGTTGCCTTGAAATTATATTCCTCCAGAAGTGGCTGGGCAAATAAGCTAGAGTCGTTACGTCCGTCTTCAAAAGACAGAAACAAAGCTTTCTCAGGCAAAGCTTGTCCCTTCAGATAGAAGTCGATCACATCCTGTTGTGATATCGTAATATAACCTTGATCATGTAGTACTTTGAGTTGCTGATCCAATTGCTTCTTGGCCACTAGCTTCGAAGATCCCGAACGGTCTACACCAAAATAAGACAAGGCAATAAATCCGTCATGATTGGTCCACGCCGATTTATCTGGCTCCTTATAGTGCTCTACATTAACAATGACTCGAAATAAAACGATGATAAGCGTTAGCAAAATCGCAGCTTGTAGAATAGTCTTTATCATCTTCATGCGATCTTTGCGGCGATAATCCAGGGCAGAATTCCGCTTTCTTTTAACCATGTCTGCCATCCTCACTATATAAATTCATGGACTTAGAAGGGTAGTCCGATTTTTTTATTCTTCTTATTCTTGTTCTTTCTTGCTTCTTTTTTATTTCGAGCTTCAATATCCTGAGGCGTCTCCCTCGTCCCCCAAGTCGATTTCCAGAAGGTGACCCAGGCGACAGGCATTTGCCATAACAACACAAATTCATAGAAAAGACAGAATACGAATCCAAAAATCCATAATTTGCTTTTCCGTAGCAGTAGATGTGCCAAGCTCATAAGCATCGCCATCAGCAGTAACCCCATCAGGAATGTCCCTGGAAAGACATGATAGACTAGCGGAACATAGACCAAATTGTATAGGACAATGACAGGTGCAGCGATGGGCACAATCAGCCCGATATAGAAGAACAATGCCATAAAGGGTTCTTTACGCCAAATGAAGCCCCCCGCACGTAGCGATTCCCGCAGCCAGGAACGTTTCCATCTCATTTGTTGTTTGAGGAAAACCCCCATATCCGAAGGAACAATTGTCGAGCAGATCGCTAGGTCCTGATAGCCTGTACGATGCGTTTTCAATATAAAATTCGTCATGCTCCGGTCATCACCAAAGGTAGCTGGCTGTCCCAGAAACTTCTGATTCAACCAAGCCTCGGAATGCTGTTCTATCAATTCCTTCCGATAGCAGGATAGCGGTCCTGACAAGCAGGTTACACTATCAAACCATGATTCTGCAGCTTTCATGATCCGAAAAGCGATATAGTATCTAACGGTCTGAAGTTTCGTCACCGAGTTAGTATACTTATTCTCTACATCCGTGCGCCCGGCAACACCACCCATGCGGGGGTCCTGAAAAGGTTGAACGAGATGCTTAATCGCCTGAGGATCCAAAAAGCTATCAGAATCTACAAACACAACTAGATCATGCTTAGCCATCTCAACACCCTTGACCAAGGCTACCCGTTTGCCTCCGTTCTCTTCCAAGACATGCATTTTCAGACGTTCTTTAGTCAAATAACGCTCTGCTTCACGATTGATCCTATCGATGGTTTGTTGTATCTGCTCTACAGAACTGTCTGTCGAACGGTCATCTACCACGATAACCTCCAGCTTATCGACAGGATAATCCTGATTCATACAGCTTAAGATCGTGCGATGAATCCACTTCTCCTCATTGAAACAAGGAATAATAATCGATACGCCCGGAGTATAGTCGGGATTAACTGGTACATCCCGGTATAACGCCCCAAATAAATAGCGAGTGAGCAAAAAGGCTGCGGCTGTGAGGCTATATAAATAAAGGACCAAATTATATTTAAAATAGATAACGCTCTCTGCGCGCATAAGCATAATTAAGAGTACCGCTACAAACAGCAAGCCACTGGCTGTATAAACCGAATACCCCCATCTTTTCTTCTGAAAATAATCCGTCAGCGGTTGTACAAATTCGAACGCAACCATTTGTTTCTCTTGCTGCTCTACCTCGCGCTTAAATAAGCGGATGGTAACGGCATCTGTCTTGACCCTCGACTCAAAACCCTCCGGCATCGTACCCGGCGGAATATCAAATTGTAGCGACCAGGTTTCTCCTACTTGGAAGTCACCTGACTGATCCGGAAATTCAAGCAAAATGCCTGTCGAGGAGATATCTACGGCACGTGCTTTAATGCCCGTCTTTTTATGCTGGCCCCTCGCAACAATGAGTACCTCAAAATCCGCCGTATATCTCAAACTAAGCAACCGCAATTTGCCTATATATTCAGGATCTAGCTCTGCACCATTCTTGATGGCATCCTGCATTCCTCTACGATCAGTTGTTACCCGTATGTGCTCGGGATCAGGAACATTCGACAAGGTACGTCTGTCTGACTGCGGAGTAGTTAGTACCTCTTCAATCCTTTTCTTCTGCCTTCTCACAGCTGGAATTCTCCAATCTATCTATTATAGCCGCCAGTAATAATACCCCTGGCTCTCAAAGTTGGCTTTGTTATAACATCCCTTGATATCGACCAACACCTTTGGTCCACGTTTACTGTACATTTGATCAATATCTTGGAAGGTCATTTGAGTAAATGATTCATGTGGGACAGCAACAACCAGCACGTTCAAATCATGTAGATCCGATGGATCAGACAATTCAAGCCCATATTCTGAATAGACCTCCCGTTGATCAACCAAAGGATCAACCAAAGGATCCACCAAAATAGGATGAATCTCATATTCCTGAAGCTCCTCGATAATATCGATCACCTTCGAATTACGAATATCTGCACAATCCTCTTTATAAGACAAACCAAGCAATCCAATCCTCGCATGGCTTAAATCTAGCTTGAGACGAACGAATATTTTGATCATTTCCTGAGCAATATACTTACCCATTCCATCATTAATATGGCGACCAGCAAGAATAATCTTAGAATGATATCCTGTGTCCTCCGCTTTATACGTCAAATAATAGGGATCAATACCAATGCAGTGACCTCCTACAAGCCCCGGTGAAAAGTGAAGGAAGTTCCACTTGGTTCCCGCAGCCTGAAGTACCTCTTTCGTATCGATTCCCATCTGATGAAATAACATAGATAGCTCATTCATAAAGGCAATGTTAATATCTCGTTGGGCATTCTCGATCACTTTAGCTGCCTCAGCAACTTGAATACTCTCTGCACGGTATACTCCAGCTTCGATAATTAGCTCGTATACACTCGCAATCGTGTTCAGTGCATCTTCATCGATGCCAGACACGATCTTAATGATATTCTCCAGCCGATGCACCGTATCTCCCGGATTAATCCGTTCAGGTGAATACCCGACCTTGAAGTCCTCACCACAACGTAGGCCTGATTCTCTCTCTAGAATGGGAATACATACTTCCTCTGTTACCCCTGGATAAACCGTTGATTCATATACAACGATTGCACCCTTTGTCAGTTTCTTGCCGACCATTTGACTGGCATGTTTCACATATTTCAGATCCGGTACATTCCCACTTTGAACGGGCGTAGGGACCGCAATAATGAAGAATTCCACTCCATCCAGTTGCTCCATATTGGAAGTAAAGCTTACAGAGCAGCTTTGAATTTCTCCGTCTCCCACCTCATTTGTTGCATCAACGCCACTGCGATATCCACGAATCTTCTGTTCATTCACATCAAACCCAATTACGTTAATCTTTTTCGAAAAAGCAACGGCTATGGGGAGACCCACATATCCGAGGCCAATGACGGCCATAGATGCTTGCTTATTGATGATGCGATCATACAATTCTGACTGCGTGCCCATACCGTTCTACCCCGTCTTCTATGATTTTTTGCCGATTAAATCTGTCATTTTCACAAAGGTAAACCCATTACGCTCCAAGGTTTCAATTACCCTCGGTAATGCCTCAATCGTATGAATATCATCCAACATATGAAGCAGAATATTACTGCCGGTTTGGGTTTGTTGGACAATATCATTTACAATATCATCTGCCGTCATTTGCTTATCCCAATCTGTAGGATCAACGTCATAATTTACAATTGTCTTATAACCCGTTGCAGCTATAATAGCTGCCTCCGAATCACTAATGTTACCGGTTGGAGGTCTAAATAGCATTGCCGGTTTCTCCTGAATGGCCTCCGTAATCACCTGATGCGCCTTCACAACTTCCTCTTGAATCTGGGCTGCTGTTATCGTTGATAACACAGGGTGGCTATACGTATGATTACCCACATCGTGCCCAGCTTCAGCAATAGCTCTTGCTAGATTAGGATTCTTCTCTACTCCATCTGCACGCAGGAAGAAAGAAGCCTTGATCTGATATTTGTCCAAAATATCTAAGATTTTCGTTATCGTATAATCCGTACCCCAATCATCAAAGGTGAGTACGACCTGTTTTTTTGCCGTTTCTTCCTTATAAATAAGGTCATACTTCGCTTGGTTATCCGGGTTAATTCGGGCTGCATCATAGCCCGCTATTGCTTCTAAAGGCTTTCTCTCACCGCCCTGTTTCACTAGCTTATCTAGTGGAACAAACTCATAGCCTACATCAGCAGCGGCCTCGGCAAGGAGTGGGATCACCTCCACAATATGCTTGTTCTCCTCCGTATCCAGCGTAATAATTCCGCCACGGTTGATATATTTACGTACGTAATTTTTCTTCTGCTGCTCCGTTTCATTCTGCCAGTTGTGAAGAAATAGGCTATATGAAATGACAGCCTCTTGCCCATTGTGCGCCGCCGCAAGGCGAACATCATCACTGTAATCTCCCGATTTGGTTCTCACATATTTAGGAGTCACGCCCGTTTCCTTCGTGATCACCCCGTTACTGAGCTCAATTTCTCTATAAATTTGATCATAACTGAGCTTGCTCATATCAAGCCTGCTCAACGTGTTATTCTCAATCTCATGGCCACGATCCAGAATCTCTCTAGCGATATCAGGTTCTTCTGCAACTCTCATTCCCGGTAGAAAAAAGGTAGCTTGTATTTGATAAGTATCTAGTTGATCTAATATTTGTTTCATCGTGTCTGCATCGCCCATCCCATTAAAGGTTAATGCCAGCTGCCTCTTGGTGGTGTATACCATCGAAATAGCCTTGCTCATCTCACCTGTATAACGTGTAATGGGCTGATTTGCTTCATTTTTATCGTTCAGATCCTTAGTAGAATCGTCTTTTACTCCAAAATCTCCGCAGCCTGCAGCAACTATCAGTGTTAGCAGTACGATGAACATGCGAGTAAGATATTCTCTGAATATTGTCTGCTTAGCTGTTCTCATGCCTCTACTCCTTTAACAAATCCTCACAATAATCTATCTTCTAGTATATCAAGTGTATATATACTAGCCCCCTAGTAATATTACCCACGCCACGCCACCTAAGGCATATCCTAGGAATACGCTATTTTCTATTTTCATCCCAATAAAAAAGGTACCGTCAATATAAGGCGTTATGCCTATGACGGTACTTCATGCTTATGAACTTCATGCTGAATTTAAAATTAAAATGCAGTTTATTGTTTTTTCCATATTTCATTATAACTGACTGTATCATAACCTAAATCAGAATGCTACAAACCACATTCCAGCAAAACATGCATAGTCACCATTTGGAGCGCTAATTAATACAGGTTATCTGTCCCATTTTCTATCCCTTCTTCGTCCCCCGTATTACCGCTACTCTTTTAATCATCCCCTCAACTACTGGGACAAGTAACCTGAACCTGTTCCCCTGTCCCTAGGTGTGCAAACCATTGGGAAGATCAAAGATAATGCCAGTGCACTCACCGTTAACAACGGCCCTGCCATATGCAGGGTCATCATGACATACACGAGGTAGAAAATAGGTGTGATCAACACAAATCCCGGTACTGCGAATAATACAGATACCCATATCCATTCACCTTTGCGCATTTGAAGGGAGACATTTAATCCTATGAGGCTACAAATGAACGGCCAAATGAATAAATAACTTCCACCTGGTAGATAGAACGTCGTTCCTATACATAGTAAGAGCCAAAGGAATAGTGCTCCTATCCAAAGATTCTCCGCGCGAACATATCGAGAGCCCCATTTTATGAGCAAGAAGACAATGACAATCGTAAGGAACAACAAACCCAGAACATAGTAAATACTTACATCGGGATCTAAAATCATCGCTTCATATTGTTGATCCGATACGGTGGTGCGCAGTTTGTTCCATATTAGGGTAATTGCACCGAAGACCGCCCCTAAACTAACCAATGATAATAGAAATCCTCCCGCCATACCGCCAAAGCTCATCCGCCGTCGGTACATTCCATGCCATATGGTAACAACAAATAGAAGGGTGCCTGCTAGTGTGAACCATAACGCCCAAGACTCCGGATAACTAACCATATGCCAACCAACAACGTTAAAATATACCCGGTTCTCTTGCTTCACTTCATTTAAATCCAAATTCCCAAAATGGCGAGCTAAGCTCAGCATATATTCTCCGTGATGTTGCAGGCTTGATTTATCCAAATTTTCCGGAGTGTCTATCGAATCATGATAGGCATTTACCCCCATTCCAAAGGCGAAATTCAACCCATCAAGACCACCTTGTCGGAACACCGTCAAATCAGTATCATTTGGCATTAGCTTATACACATTATAAATAAGCGAATAAGCCACGGGCTGTGGCGCCGCTTTGATGAATTCGTTAACAATCCAGCCGTTCTGATCGCTTGTCTCGAACATAAATGACGGACCTTTATTCCCCCGAGATTCAAAATTAAGAACCAATCCTACATCTTTGGCCCATGGATGTTCATCCATAAAGGCCTTTGCTCCAAGCAGACCCATTTCCTCGCCATCTGTCATAAGTACTATTAGGTCATTCTTCAATTGGCCTGATACTTGGATCGCGCGCACCGACTCCAATATTGCTGCTATACCTGCACCATCATCTGCAGCTCCAGGACCTCTGGGCAAAGAATCATAATGCGCAGCAATCATAATTGCCTTACTATTATCTCTCCCTGGAATTCGTGCAATGATATTCTCAACTGTCGCTGATTGTCCGCTATTCAGTTCTGAAGTGACATAAGTTTTCTGGATTTCTGGACTTAGCCCAAGTCCTTTTAATTCTAACAAAAGATAATCACGTACCAAATCATGCGCTAATGTATCCATCGGATGTGGTTCTTTGGCGATAACCTTCAACTTTTCCATTGCGCGCAGCGCAGAAAATGAATCCAGCGGCGCATTCAAATCGGCTGGTTGAGGCGCCTTAATTTGCATAAAACCGAGAAGTATCGACCCTACAATAAGTATAGGTATGATCACCCATTTTACCCATTTAGCAAGTCCCTGCTTCGTTTGATACTTTACTTCAACTGACGTTACGGATTGATTGGAGCCCACCATTTCCCCTCCCAGTTAGGTTTAGCAAATTGGAAATATATTCCGTCATTTCATTATAGTCTATTAGTTGCTAAAAGGAAGAAGTATCTTGCGTTACCGCTAGGATAAGATGAACCATGACATAAACGGACATGACAAAGAGGGACAAGAAACCTGTCCCCTGACCCTACTGCGAACCGATTGGAAAGCCACCCAAAGTTCTAACCAGCTGGAGTCCTTCTAGCTCATTGGCTCCACGATCTGATTCATGTCATCGTACTTAATTTTCCCTCGGAAGCTTGGATCCACCGAATAGATCGTCGAGGTTCCCAACGTCCAATTGACTATATTTAACTTAGCCACTGATAATTGTGATGTATTGTCACTCCGATTGTGAGTCCAAGTCGCCATAGTAGAAAGATCGTCTGATATTTGTGCATCAATGATTTCTTCGTCTTCTATATCGCTTAGGAATAAATCCTTTATAGTATGATCTTCAGTCATTACAGCTAAATTAGCTCTGGTTTCTGCGCCGGACCCATGGGGCGTCAATTGAAACAGCATCGTTTTCCCATCAGACAAGACCTGATACAACTTTCCCCCACAATAATTGATCTCTTTTCCCGTTATTCCATCGTATAAAACATACCCTGTCACCGATGGATTCACATGACCCTCAACTAAAATCAACAGATCATTTACCCAGTAAAAAGAGTTCATCTGCCTCCCGTAATCGTTCGTGATCGGTATATCTATAGTTTGTTCCGTCTCCAAATCATACACGCCCAACACCGGTGGATTTAACATTTCTTTCGGATTCTTATAGCTGAATAAGAGATGACTCTTATCGCTCGATAATTGAGCATTCTCTTGTTCTAGGGTAGGATTATTAGTACAGCCCATCACGATTAAAAAAATCAGCAAAACGAGTAATGCCTTTATTCGACCGCTTCTCATCGTGCACCTCAATCCGTTTCAATAGCCCCAAATATTATTCTAATCATTTCGAGTGCGTGCACCCGATTCCCTCTAAATAAAAGACGAAACGGAATTTTTTTATTAGACGGCGGCATACTTCTAACGTTTCCTGTAAAAAATGAAAGAATGAATTTTATTGCTGTTTTTTCAGCGGTGGGGTAAGATGAATCTTTCCAAGCGTTCTCAAGTACTCGGGAGAACTTCATAATCTAAAGAACTCGTAGGTGACAAGTAATGATTGAGATTAAAACTTCTAAACTTAGCAATGGCGAATTCAATAGAGGCGTATTTGCGACACGGGATATAAAAAAAGGTGAACTTATCCATGAAGCACCTGTTATTCCTTATCCAAATGAGGACCATGAATTCATAGAGAAGACAATACTAGCAGATTACGTGTACCAATATGGTGCTAATCACACAGCTGTTCTTTTAGGATATGGCAGTTTGTTTAACCACTCCTATACGCCAAATGCCACATATGAGATTAACTTTGATCAACACACTTTTGACTTCTATGCCTATACAGACATCCAAGCAGGCGATGAAATTCTCATCAACTATAACGGGGATGAAGATTGCGACGATATCCTCTGGTTCATGGAAGAAGAATAAGTAAGACAGGGGGACATGTTTTTTGTCTCACCTGCTATCCCGAAGACACCGCGACAATCATGTTGCGGTGTCTTTTTGTTTTGTGGGACAAGGTGCCTGTTCCCTTGTTCCCACACCCCCTGTCCCACCCAACGTTGCTCTCTGTTCCGTTTGCCATATTGGTGTAACATATGGACCTTATGATTGTCCTCAAGGCTAGTGGTCATGAGACTGAGTTAAGAACAGCTGTAGATGGCAATTCTATTAAAGTCCATATCCATTAGGTTAAAAGGGGTTAGAAGGAGCCTGTATGAATATATTAATCGCCGATGACGAGCCCTATATGCTCAAGATATTAAATGCGTATTTTGAAAAAGAAGGCTTTACGACCTATCAGGCACATGATGGTGAAGAAGCGCTGCATATTTTCTACAATCATAAAATTGATTTAGCGGTTCTCGACTGGATGATGCCTAAAGTGAATGGGATAGAAGTCTGTACCGAGATCAAGAAACAGAGCAAGACAAAGGTGTTGTTATTAACGGCAAAAGGCGAAGCTGAGGATGAATTAATCGCATTACAATCAGGTGCGGATGAATATATGAGTAAGCCTTTTGACCCTCGGATATTGATTGTGCGGTCGAAAAAAATGCTGCAAATGGATAGTCTCATTTATATAGGTGATCTAAAAGTAGATATGACTGGGCACAAGATTTTCAGAAATGAAAAAGACGTGCAGGCCACGAATAAAGAGTTTCATTTAATGCGCTATTTTATTGAAAATAGAGGGGTTATCATCTCAAGAAAGGCTTTGCTAGATCAAGTATGGGGATTCGATTATTTTGGCGAGGAACGAACGGTCGATACGCATATCCGCAGACTAAGGGCGAAAATCGGTGATCATGTGATAAAAACACATCGAGGTATGGGTTACAGTTTGGACGAGACCCATGAATAAGTTAAACCAAAAACTAATTACGCGGATTGTACTGGTGTTTTGTGTTGTCGTTATTTTTTCTTTGGTCATGAACACTTTTTTCTTACCAAAATATCTTTTGTATCAGAAAAAGCAATCACTGGCAGCTCTAACAGGACAGATCGAGACGATGGATACGAATCAGTTACTACGAGATGTGGAAGTCCTTGAGAACGAGCATAGTGTAACCATTGTCTATACGACATTAACGAAAAATGTTGATAGCCTAAATGAGTTGATCAAAGATAGCTTGAGTAGAAAAGGGATTACGCTGAGCAAGTTCTGGATCACAGAAGAGAGTATTGCAAAGCTGAGCGAGAATAAGATCGTTCGAAAAATCTATAACCAGGAAAAGTTGAAATCGAGCTTTCTCGTTTCTTTTTTAAAGAAAGATAACAAAATCTTTGTCATTGGTGAATCGATCTCACATTCAACGGATACGCTGAGGATCGTTAATCGATTTAATATATATATTTATGTTGGAGAGTTGTTGTTATTGATCATGTTGTCCGGGCTGTTTACAAGGCGCATCGTAAAGCCATTAGCTAAAATACAGACAGCAGCTGAGGAAATCTCGAAGTTATCTTTTACTAAAGTTCAAGTTCAAACGGGGGATGAAATTGAGGTTTTAGCAAAGAGCATTAATCAAATGAGTGATAAGCTAGAACATGCGCAGCAAGAGTTAGAAGTTAAAAATGAAAACTTGCGGAATTTTATCGCTGATATATCGCATGAGCTGAAGACCCCTCTATCCTTGATCAAGGCCTACTCTGCAGGGATAAAAGATGGTATGGACGATGGTACTTATATTGATGTGATCCAGCAGCAAACCGATGATATTTCGAGGTTGGTTAGTAAGCTATTGAACCTATCCAGATTACAAACGGATCAATATGAGATGAGTACTTTTGACTTCAAGCTGTTGTTCGCGAGGACCTTACAGAAGTATCGCATTTCTACTCAGCAGCAGAACATTGAGATTTCTGTGGATGACAGCTTACTTATAAATTCACGGGTTGTGGCAGATGAACAGAAGATTGAGATGGTCCTGAACAATCTGATTTCTAATGCGGTGAAGTATACAACGAATGGACGTATTCATATTACCGTTGCCAACAAGGAAGAAGATGGCCATACTCTATTCTTCACGATTTCAAATGGAATCGAGGAACATGAGGGGCAACCGCAGGTGCAGTGGGATAACATCTGGGAGCCGTTTTACGTGTTGGAGAGTTCCCGAAATAAACAGCTCAGCGGAACGGGCCTCGGCCTGTCCATTGTCAGAGCCATTTTGCAGAAGCATGCTTCCATCTTCGGCTTTACCATCCATCATGGAGAAATAGAATTCTATTTCTCATTGTAGGGACAGGGGAATTCGTCCCCTATCCTCCCCCCTCCTAGACCCTTCTGATTTATAGCTACGCATCATAATCTAAGGTAAATACTTAACTTAGGATGTGTATGCCATGGATCATGCTTCTCCCCTTCCTCGTCAGCTGGATAAACCTAATTTTCTTGTACTCGTCGTGGATGAGGAACGGTACCCAACCCTTTATGAAAACCCGGAAATAACAGAATGGCGCAGGCATAATCTCGTGACTCACGAACTTTTGAGATCAAACTCGCTGGAATTCCACCGGCATTATATTGGAAGTTATGCATGCGCGCCTAGCCGAGCAACCATGTTCACCGGCCAATATACTTCACTTCACGGGGTCACTCAGACGAACGGAATCGCAAAGGAAACCTTTGATTCCGATATGTTTTGGCTGGATCGAAATACCGTGCCTACAATGGGCGATTATTTTCGTGCGGCCGGATACCAGACCTACTATAAAGGAAAATGGCATATCTCCTACGAGGATATTGTTATTCCCGGCACACATATGGGGATCCCTAGCTATAATCCAGTGACAGGTGTACCTGACATCGGGCAGGAACATTTATATGCTCAAGCGGACCGTTTAGATAACTTCGGTTTTAGTCAATGGATTGGTCCTGAGCCGCACGGTAAAAACCCTCGCAATTCTGGTTCCTCCGCTACGATTGGATTAAGTGGCCGAGATGAAGTTTATGCCGCAGAGGTCGTTGAACTGATCGAATCCCTGGACCGTCAGATTCAGCAAGATCAGAACAATAATACCGCTCCTTGGCTAGTGGTAGCATCCTTTGTGAACCCACATGACATTGTCTTGTATGGCGCGCTTACCGCGCGATTGCCTAATTTTAAGTTCAATGTAGGACCTGATGTACCCGAAGTCGCTCCTCCACCAACATTACACGAATCTCTGGTCACGAAACCACGCTGTCAGGCCAGCTATCGAGATATCTATCCCCGGGCCTTGCAGCCTATTATCGATCAATCTTTTTATCGTAGGCTTTACTATCAGCTACAGAAAAACGCCGATATGCAAATGCATAAGGTATTCGAAGCTCTTACTCGCTCCTCTTTTTATGACAATACAATAGTTATTTTCACATCTGATCATGGGGACCTATTGGGCGCTCACGGCAATCTTCATCAAAAATGGTACTGTGCCTATGAAGAGGTTGTGCACGTTCCTTTCCTCATTCATAATAAGCATCTTTTTCCGCAGCATCAGAATACTCACGCACTGACTAGCCATTTAGATCTTCTGCCTACCATGCTTGGCTTAGCTGGTGCAAACGTAGAAGAGATTCAGAACCATTTGCGCAACAGCTTCAGTGAAGTTCGGCCTTTTGTGGGGCAGGATCTTACGCCATTGATCTTAGAACAGGACCATGCTGCTATAGCGGATCAACCGATCTATTTTATGTCCGATGACGACGTTACCCGAGGGCAACACCAAGTCAACCCGCTTGGGGAGTCATACCCATCGGTAATTCAACCTAACCACATCGAGTCCGTGATCACGACATTAAAGCGAAATGGCAATAAAGAGCTGTGGAAATTGGCGCGTTATTTTGATAATGATCAATTCTGGAGTCAACCGGGCAAGGAAGATGTCAGGGTGCAACCTGTTGGGGACAGTTCTGATGGACAGTGCTCCCAGTGGATCGAAACAGTAAAAACACAACCTGTACAAGAAGAATATGAACTCTATAATTTATCCGATGATCCTTTAGAAACTCGTAACCTGGCATATCCCTCATTCGCCACACCGCAAACCAGAGAAATTCAACAATGGATGACGAATTTACTTGCAGAACAAAGCCAACAAAAACGTTTGTACCCTTGCTAAGGACAGAGGGACAGGTTCTTTGTCCCACTTCCTTTAAGGTGACAAGTGGGACAAGGTTCCTGTCCCAAAATGTCACTATGGTATACTAAAAATACAATATGTACATGATAGCAAATAGATTTCAAAGACTCATCATTGGCAGGTGTTATGATGCTTAACTTTTATTTATTCCCGATCTCCTATGCGTTTCTAACTTTTCCGATCGCCGCTTTATTGTTTACGTTACCGTTCTTAATCGTTCAATATCGAAAACATGGCTATATTCACAAGTATCGGGCTTTTATTCTATATCTGTTTCTTTTATATATGATGAATGCCTTCTATTTAATTATTCTCCCACTACCACCTTCAATACATAACGCACCACCTAATGTATCTTCCTACATGCAATGGATTCCGTTCCATTTTATTCAGGATATTATGCGAGAAACACAAGTTAACCCGGGTGTCCCTGCTACTTACTTACATTTGTTTAAGGAACGGGCCTTTCTGCAGGTTCTATTTAATGTTCTGATTACAGTTCCGTTTGGGGTTTTCTTGCGCTATTATTTCCGGGTCGGCTGGGTAAAATGTCTCGTCCTTACGTTTTGTTTGACTCTGTTCTTTGAAATTACGCAGGTAACTGGCATTTACGGGATCTACGATTATCCTTATCGGTTGTTCGATGTCGATGATCTGATGACGAATACGGTTGGAGGTATGGTTGGATTTATTGCCGCTGAGTGGGCATCACGCCTTCCTCTAATCCCCCGAATAGATAAGCTAGATGAACATGTGGATTTATCGAAAAAAAGAGTAACTTATACTCGTAGAGGGATCGCTCTCCTATTAGATTGGCTAATCATTCTACCTGTTCTAACGGTACTTGTAGTCTTAGGATTTCAGTATTCTTATGTCACAGTGATGATCTTGTACTTTCTAGTTATCCCATATATCACAAATGGTCGTACCTTTGGAAAATGGGTTGTGCGGATTCGGCTCAAGGGAAAAAAAGAGCGTCTGATGTTGCGTGAGCTTGTTATCAGGTATGGACTCCTCTATCTATTTGTCGGAGGACTCAATGTGCTATTAATTAGCGTGAACACCGCCTATTTTCATGGGCTTATGCTAGTTTTGTTTGCATTTATCCTGTTCGTTCTTGATCTGGTGTTTGCGATACACGTTGTACGTTGTATATTCAATCGGGATCGCCAACTCTTTTACGAGAAAAAAAGCGGAACTGGGCATGTGATCAGTTAGTGACAAGGGGACAAAAAAAGGGACAAGGTGCCTGTCCCCTTGTCCCTACTTTTTCATTAATAAGTACATAAAATATGGAGCGCCGATGATGGCGACCATGATACCCGCTGGGATTCCATCGGGTTCTACGATGTTACGCCCTATGGTGTCGGCAAATAATAGTAGCCAACCGCCAATCAGAATAGCAACCGGGATGAACATTTGATTTCGTGGTCCTACTAAGGCTTTGGCGATATGCGGAGCCATCAGTCCGACAAAGGCAATTCCCCCTGTGACGGAAACCGCAGAAGCGGCTAGTGCCACCGCAGTTAGTAGCAGTACGATACGTTCTTTTTCAATAGATACACCGACACCGATGGCGACCGGCTCACTTAGCCCTAGAAGATTCAATCGATTTGCTTTGTACAGAGCAAAAGGAATGAGAATCACTAGCCACGGAAGGATAGCCCAGATAAAAGGCCAGTCTGATCCCCAGATATTCCCCGCCAACCATTTAGCGATGAAATCCACTTTTGCACGTTCAGCTGATGAGATCAGTACAATCATGACCCCAGATAATGCCATGGAAAATCCAATCCCAATAAGCACTAATCTTACTGGCTGCAGGCCTACATTTTTGTTATACGACAACACATATATGATGCATGCAGTAAGAAGAGCACCAACAAAAGCAACCAGCGGAAGCAAATACACAAATGAGCCCGCTTTGATCGGAAAGAACAAAAAGAAAGCTGCAATAGCAACACCAGCACCAGAGTTGATACCTATAATGCCTGGATCTGCTAGATCATTTCGTGTAACGCCTTGCAAAATAGCACCCGATAGTGCAAGTGCCATCCCTGCTAATAAGGTAATAATAATCCTCGGTAATCGAACGGAAAATAGCACAAATTCCTCTTTGAATGTCCCATGACCTAGAAGGGTTGGAATCAATCGATTATAAGATAGTGATGAGTATCCTAGTCCAGTTGCAACAATGATTGAAATAACAATGAGCGCTAACAGCGTAATCACAATGATTCGTTGTTTTCTAATTAATGCGGGATGAATCATGAGAATGCTTTGCCCCCTTTACGCACGATGAACAGGAAGAAAGGTAAACCCATCATCGCAACAATAGCGGCTACAGGTGTTTCATAGGGCGAATTAATAGTACGACCTAGTGTATCTGCAAACAGCATAAATGTAGCACCCGAAATGGCAGACATCGGGATGATAAAACGATAATCGGTCCCCACGATCGCACGAATAATATGTGGGACCATGAGACCAATGAATGCCATATTCCCAACAAGCGCAACGGATGCCCCTGCGAGCAGAATGATAACGATGTATAGGATGACTTTGACTTGCGTCGTCTTTTGACCTAATCCAACAGCAACCTCTTCACTTAAACTAAGAATGGTTAGCTGTCTTGAGAGGAATAGTGCAATAAGGATGCCTAACGAGATAAACGGAACAATGATTTGTAACTGGCTCCATGAAGTTCCAATAATCCCACCTGCTGTCCACATCGAAACGTCTTTAGAGATTTTAAAATAGATGCCCACCCCTTCCGCGATAGCGTACAGAAATGCGGAGACCGCTGAACCAGCAAGTACTATACGCAGAGGAGAGAATCCCCCTTTTTTCATGGCTCCAATACCGAATACCATGACTGTTCCGAGAGCGGCTCCAATAAAACAAGCCACCATAATGCCAAGATAATTGACCGAAGGCAGTAGTGCCAGCGTGATAGCTAGTGCCGCATTAGCCCCTGCAGATAATCCAAGCAAACCAGGATCCGCAAGTGGATTCCTTGTCATTCCTTGCATGATTGCACCAGATACGGCTAAGGCAGCCCCCACAAAAATCGCCGCAATTTCACGTGGTAAACGAATTTCACGGAGGATCGATAGTTTGTCCCCTGTGGCATGAGAAGTGAGCGCTAGCCATACATCATGGATCGTGGTGTCGGCTGCTCCAAATACCATGGCAATAACAAACATGCCAACCAACGCAATGATTCCTGCAATAAATTTATATGTAAATGGGATGATACTTTGCTTTTCAGTAGTCATTCATCACTCATCTTTTCTGTTATAGAATAAAGGAAGAGGAATTCTTAGGTTAAGAATCCCTCTTAGAAATTATGTGAGCTAGAGCTCCGAATTACTTTCCAAGAAAGCTTTTGATAAAGAATTCTAGTTGGAAATCTAGTGATACGGGGTCATTAAAGTAGAACTCTTTCGCATTGACCTCGAATAAGTGATTATTTTTTACAGCTGGAATGTTCTTATAGGTATCTGTTTCTTGGAATGAATTATCCGTATCTGAGTTTTTACTAAAAATCACGTAGTCCCCAGAGTACTCCGGCAAAACTTCCAACGATAATGCATAGTAGCCATCTTTTAAAGCCATCTCTTTCACTTTATCAGGCATATTTAATTTCATTTCCTGGTACAGAATTTCTGTACCACGGCCCCAGTTATCGCCGAAAACGTAGATCTGCTTGTCGAAATTTTCAATGACTGATACCGTTGCGTCTGCACCAATCTTCGCTTTAATTTCTTCCCCTGCTGCTTGTGCACGTTTCTTGAAATCATCAATCCAGACTTGGGCTTCTTTTTCCTTATTTAAAAGCTTCCCAATCTCTAAATGCTGTGTTAGATAATCGACCTTTCCATAAGTAAACGTTACAGTTGGGGCTATCTTACTTAATTTATCAACGTTATTGATTGTCGATAGACCAATGATTAAATCAGGGTTTAATTCAATGATTTTCTCTAAACTCTCATCGGAGACTTCTACCGCATCCTTCAGCTTGTCTTCGAATCGTGGATTCATTTTTGACCATGAATCTACACCAACAAGATTAACGCCCAACGACATTACATTGCCAGCATAAGATGATAGTACGACAACTCGCTGTGGATTAGCGGGCACTTCAATTGGGCCATTCTCCGATTGGTAGGTGATGGTTCCTGATGCCGTGTTATTCTCAGTAGCAGTTGGAGCGTTATTGTCCTTATTGCCCTCTGGTTTTGCTGTATTACTACTACAAGCACTAACCACTAGCACTAACAGTAGCATAAATGGGATGAATAGCTTTTTCATGCGTATGATCTCCTTTTAATAAGTTATAGGTAATGCACATTGGTTTATTTGTTCGAGGATCCCGGCCGATTTCAGCATCGATATGGAACACCTTTTTAAGTACATCACGAGTGATAACTTCTTCACAGGTGCCAGCTTTCACGACTTCTCCATCTTTAAGAGCAACAATATAGTCTGCAAAACGAGCAGCTTGGTTCAAATCATGAAGGACCATAACAATCGTGCGCTCTTGTTCGATATTGAGTTTTTGCAACAGCTCTAGAACCTCTAGTTGGTGTGCCATATCTAAATAAGTCGTAGGTTCGTCCAGGAAAATGATCTCCGTTTCTTGAGCTAGAGCCATAGCAATCCACACACGCTGTCGTTGCCCACCGGATAATGAGTCTACAGAGCGATATTTAAAATCCTTTGTTCCTGTAACTTCAAGTGCCCAGTCAATGACCTCATAATCTCGCTTGGTTAGACGTCCGAAGCCCTTTTGATAGGGAAAACGACCATAAGATACGAGCTCACCAACAGTTAGTCCCGTTGTACTTTCGGGTGTTTGTGGGAGAATCGCCATTTTTCTTGCCAGGATCTTGGTACTTATCTTAGAGATATCTCCTCCATCAAGCACAACTTCTCCCGATTGGTGTGAGATAATCCTAGTGATCGCTTTTAATAAAGTAGATTTACCACATCCATTTGAACCGATAATCGTTGTGATTTTTTTATCTGGAATAGTCACACTTAGATTTTTTACAATTAAGCGTTCACCATAACCAATGCTCAACTCATCTGTATATAGGCGAGTCATTAGATGCCCTCCATCTGAAAAGAATAATTAAAATTTAATTGATAATGATTATCAATATCGATAAATATAGCGAAATTATTTTCTCGTGTCAACAGCCTTTTTATCTTGTAATCCAGAATTTATGCGTGTATATTTTAAATGAGAATGATAATCATTGATAACGAACTGATGAGGAGTGCTCTGAAATGGAACAGATGGACTTGTTTGATGTAACGGTGATTGGAGGGGGACCTGCAGGTCTTTACTCTTCTTTTTATAGTGGGCTAAGAGAAATGAGAACAAAGCTGATTGAGTATCAACCCCAATTAGGTGGAAAAATTCATGTGTACCCAGAAAAAATGATATGGGACGTAGGAGGGTTGTCTCCGATTACGGGGGCAAAGTTAATTGAACAGCTTGTTGAACAGGGGTTAACGTTTAACCCCGAGGTCGTATTGAATGAAAAAGTAGAGTCGATCACACGTAATGAGGACGGGATCTTTGTATTGTTAGGTTCCTCAGGGCAAAAGCATTTTTCGAAGACAGTCATTGTAGCTGTAGGCAGTGGAATATTGAATCCTCAGAAACTCGAAATTGAGGGTGCGGAGCGGTTTGAAGTATCTAATTTAAATTATACCGTGAAGTCATTTAACCATTTCAAAGACAAGTCCGTGATCATTTCAGGTGGAGGAAACTCTGCCATAGACTGGGCCAATGAATTAGAGCCTATCGCCAAAAAGGTGTATTTAACGTATAGGAAAGAGGCTTTAACGGGGCATGAATCACAAGTAACTCAATTGATGAACAGTTCGGCAGAATGCTTCTTAAATAGTTCAATCACTAAGCTCATTGCTTGTGATACGCATGAATTCATCGAGCGTGTTGAGTTAACTAATCATGTAACAGGAGAAATCTCGTATGTGGATATCGATGAAGTAATTATCAATCATGGGTATGAGCGCGATTCAACTTTGCTTAAGCAAAGTGAGGTGAACCTAACTATGGCCGAGGATCACTATATTGCGGGTAATGCGAATAGCGAATCGTCCATAGAGGGAATTTACGCCGCAGGAGATATTCTCATGCATGAAGGGAAATTAAATTTGATCGCAGGTGCCTTCCAGGATGCGGCAAATGCCGTCAATAAGGCCAAACAATTTGTCCAACCTGACGCTGACAAAATTGCCATGGTCTCATCTCATAACGAGCTATTCACAAAGCGCAATAAAGAATTAGTGAAGCAGCAAATGATCACCCCCTCGTAAGCACGAGGGGTTTGGGACTAAATCAACTGTTCCAGCCAGGATATTACACTGGCTTTATCGCGGTGGATCGGATTAATTCGATCCCAGAGGTCCCAAAAATATTCTTGGAAAGCACCCACGATCGTTCCCTCCGCTATCGTAAGCAATTCTACGTTCGTATCATTTTCATTCTTCGGCATGACACCTATCATAATGGTATGATCACCTTTGATTTCCCACTCGGCTTGATTCAGCAATTCTATCTGATTATCGCTAACCAAAGCGATTTCAAAGCCTTCATAGGTTTTCAGAAGCCATATGATATGTTTGATGTGGTGTGTTATATCCCCCGCTATCGGTCTAAAGTAAGCATTTTTGGGGTACTGCCCCGTTTTTACTGCATATTCAAAAATCCTCATAGGGTAAATATGAACTATTTTATATTTTTGAATGTCACGATAAAAAGACTTGTAGCTTGCCTCAATCCTTTTCATATGTACTTTATTCTCAGCTTCATTCGGAATGGATACCTCTACATACTTCCTCATCGTTTCAAACGGCACTGTTAAAAAACTCAAATCATGATAGCAAATCAAGTGATTCCCCGACTTCCTGTCTTTAGCTGAGTTCAGCTCAAAATATGCCTCCCGATCCAGTTTCCTCACTAAGGGCTCGACATCATAAAACATTTGCTTTGCGAATTTCTCGATTACCTGCACTGACTCAAGTTCATTTATGTATAGTGCGGCGTCAATCTCATTGTGATTGTCTGTGGCGAAGCATAATAATGCCCCTTTTCCTCTGACCAAAAATATTTCGAATGGCGGATTATATATGCCGTATTTATTGAAGTAGAATAACCCGTATGTTCCCTGATAATTAGTCCAATCCATAATTTGATGAACCAGACGAAGTGAGCGCTCAATATTTTTATTCAATTTACAAATTTGCTTCATATTCCAGCCCAAGCTCAAAGCTTCAATAATTGTATTTTGCCAATGGGTATAGATCTCCGGATAGTCATCAAAATATTCCTTCTCACTCTGAAAAGTAAGAAAGATTTCGCGATTCCCTATGAACTCTTTATCAGCTATAGCTTCCCTTATCATAGATATAGCTGCTGTTAATACCTCTTTCTTCCCCTGAATCGCTTTGGGAATTTGACTGCCCATAAAGACTGCCAATGCTTCTTGATTTGAAGGAGTAGTGCTTGTTGTGTGCCACTGTGCGTTGTCCAATAAATCCATAACATAGGTTTGACGATCGATTGGTTTATGGGTCTTTCTAGCCTCATGATCTAGAGTTAAAGAATGGATTTGTGATTGCTGCAGGATGTGAACCAATTGCTCGAAGACGGATTGATTCTCGGCGGCACTTGCTTCTGTATTACGCACATCCCCACTGCCCACGAGGTCTTGTATTCCTTTAAGAAAAACGTCCTTTGTCACCTTTTTATACTCTTTATCCAATCCCTCATTTAAGACCTCGGCAATTTGGATGATGTAATTGGAGTTCAAAGAGGGAGTTCTTTCCCCTCTAACCCACCTGCGAACATACGAAGAATCTATATTAAGCGATTTGGCTAGTCGTGCAGCCGACCACCCTCTCAGTTGCAACAGCTCGTTCAAGCAATCCCCAAACTTCGTATGTTTCATCAGCGGCCTCCCTATTATTATTTCCATTAACATACAGGTAAACATTGCCTATTGTCGAGGACAGATTTGTCCTGTCCCGTCTTCTATATATTTGTATCAGGTATACTCTATTTAAAATTTAAGGAAGGGGTCATCGATTTGCAAAAAAAGATAACGCTGATCACATGTTGTTTACTACTCATCATCAGCTTAGGAGTAGTCGGATGCTCTTCAAAATCAAGCTCGAGCTCAAATGATCTTGTCATGTTTCGGGGTGATCCGAAGCATACTGGATTGTTGGACACATCTGGCCCCACTGAGCTCCATGGGGTTAAGTGGAAATTCCCAACTGAAGGTCGCATCCGATCATCCCCTGCCTTTTACAATGATGCCGTCTACTTTGGCAGTGAGGATCAGTACTTTTATGCCGTTAATGCCGAGACAGGTACGCTCAATTGGAAGTTTGCAACCAAGGGGGTGATTATATCATCGCCTGCAATTATGAACGGGATCTTGTACTTCTTAAGCGGGGATGGTACCTTTTACGCCTTAAAAGCCCAAAGTGGGGAATTGCTATGGAGCTTTGTGACAACCGGAACAAATGAAGCTAGGGACCCTTACGATTACTGGCAGTCATCGCCGGTTGTAGACCAGAAAATCGTTTATTTTGGCGGTGGAGACGGTATTTTCTATGCCCTGGATGCAGTAAAAGGGGACGTAAAATGGAAGCAGAACCTGCATTTTCAGAATGCAGAGAACTTTAAAGATTACCCTGTCACTTTACACTCCTCACCAGTCATTGATAAAGGAATCGTCTATATTGGACTATCTGGCATCATTTATGAAATGCAAACCGAGCCAGGTAATGTCATTGCGCTGGATGCTCTGACGGGCAAGCAAATTTGGGCTTCTAATTTAATGCAGGCTGTAGACTCTTCTCCAACGGTAGATGACCAAGCCATCTATTTTGGAATGAGAAATCGTGCGTTTCAAGCATTAGATATCAAAACTGGCAAACCCCTATGGACTAACGGATCTATAAGCTATTCCCTTTCTTCACCAGCGATTCATGACGGTACGATCTTTTCTGGAAGCTCCGACCAGCATCAGCTTTTTGCACTAAACGCTTCTAGCGGGGAAACCAAATGGTCCTTTCCAACCTCTGGAGCGGTTCACTCCTCACCTGTAACGGACGGCACTACTGTCTATTGTGCATCGGGTAATAGTTATGCGGATGATCGAGGGTTCATTTATGCTATCGATGCTGAAACGGGTTCAGAAAAGTGGAAACTCGAAACAGGAGGCAACATATTCTCCTCCCCTACATTACATGATGGCGTATTATACGTTGGAAATGATGATTTTAACCTGTATGCCATATATTAAATTGTTGTTTCGAGAATGGGGACCACATAACATGATGAAATCATATGTAGTTATATTCTTATTCGTTGTCGTGATGATATCTGGCTGCGGAACCATTGTTCACAAAGATTCTTTGGTTCAGATCACTCCCTCCAAAATTGATGATATTGAAATAAGCAGTCGTGCTTTAAACAAGAATATGCGCTTTGCTGTGTACCTTCCTCCTGATTATGATGCAGATCAAAGTTACCCTGTACTATATGTATTGTATGGTTTCGGGGGCAATCGTAACTATATTTTTAATCCCATGGGGTTAGACCAGGTTGCTGACCACCTCATTCATGAGGGGAAAATAACGCCGTTGATCATTGTATCTCCCGACTACGGAAATAGCTTTGCTGTAGATACAGTACCAGGGCAAGGCGTCAAACCAAGCGCCGTAGATGAAGGGAATTATGAGGATTATATAATGGATGAGATCGTTCCTTATGTCGATACTCATTACAGCACAGAAGCTTCAAGAGCGGGCCGATATGTAGGGGGATTCTCGATGGGAGGTTACGCGGCTCTATACCTTGGGTTTACTCACAGTGATTTATTCAGCAAAGTTGGAGGACACAGCGCAGCAATTTGGGATTACACAGCACAAGATTATTTTACAGATCAACGAGATTGGCTATATCCCACTGAGGAGTTGAGAAACCTAAGGGATCCCTTCCGACTTGCCGTTAACAATAACCTAGAACATGTGCAGGTCTATCTAGACGCTGGGGAGTCTGATGGATTAGCCGTCGTGGATGAAAAGCTGTATACCTTGCTAAAAAATGAAGGTATTCCTGTAGCGTGGCATTCAAATCCCGGAGGACATTCAACTTCCTACTGGATGACACATTTTGAGGACTATTTGACCTTTTACTCGGGAAAATAACAGAGAGGAATATTCAAAAAAGAGTAGTTCCTCCCAAGGGAGGTGACTACTCTTTTTGTGGTCTTTTAGATAAAAACGAGCTACCTGATTACAACACCCTACGCGCAGTTACGAACCTTTTCTTCCACTGGCCGTCAAAAGATCCAACATGAACACCGAGTTCTTTAGAATACGTATGCAACAGCTTATTGTCTCCCGCATAGATGGCAACATGTCCGATATCGAGGCCACGTGCACTAAAGAATAATAAGTCTCCTTTACGGAGGTCGTTGAGCCCAACTTCTTGGCCTTCCTTGGCTTGGTTGTAAGAGACACGTGGTAGATCAATCGACAGCTTATTCAGAAACAAATGTCGTACAAAGGAAGAACAATCAAATGTGTCCGTCTGATCGGTTGAAGCGCCAAATTCGTAAGGTGTCCCAAGGAATTTCTCCCCATACGCAATCAACTCATCTGCTTGTCGTTCTACAAGAGATGCACTCGTATAATCACTATATTTGGGTTTGGCTGATATGTATCCAGTCTTATTGTCACGGGTGCGGACTTCCAACCAGAAAGCATCCACCTCTTGGACGATATGAACCTTCTCGCCCGCAGGTAGCATTTGTAGGCTAGTGGAGTCAGATGTTGAGTCCGGAGTGCTTCGTAGATTTACTCCTGACAGAATGGTTGTTGCATAATCAATCGCGGAGAACATTCGGACTGTCTTGGTCTTAGCGTCCCATTTCACAGTGCTTCCCAATGCTTCGCTGAAGACACGTAACGGCATCATCGTATAACCTTGTGTAATACGGCCTGGAACGATCAAGCTTATCGATTGACCATTTACATAAGCTATTGTTTCTCCAACATGGTAAGTTAGCGTCATATCGCCTTTGGTCGCTGTAACCGTTTTGGCAGCTCCATTCCATGATAGCTTGGCTCCCTGCGCCTCAAATAGTTGCCGCATGGGAACTAAAACGGTGCCATTTACAAGCAATGGCTCTGTTTCAAGTTGAAGCTGCTGATCGTTCAAATAAATAGCTGGAGCTGGAGCTTGGGGGGCCGTTTCTGCATAAGCGGGAGCAGAATATAGCAAAGTCGTTAACAATAAAAGTAGAAGTACCCCTCTTTTTTTCGTCATGTTGTCGTCACCTCGTTGTTTTATATATCTATAGTTCTGACGACAACACTCCTATTTAGTTGTGTGCCAAATTATGGATTCCATGAGGTTGAGTTAAACATGGAGACAATCCCATCTACTAGTGCTTTCCACAAATTTGGATACTCTTGATTAATTAAACTCCTAACCTGATCTCCATTTATACTATTAAATTCATTATGTTGCATGATCAAGGTCTGAGCACCCGTTGCGGATTCACCAATCGCTATATGTCCCGTTGCATACCCACCAATAGCTATATGAGAAGCGATAGCGCAACCCCCAATTGAGAACATTCCTATGGCCAAACCGCCTACGGCAAATATCCCCAAAGCAAGCCCCCCCAACGAAATGGTGCCAATCGCTAGCCCTCCTAGTGCCATAAGCAATCCAATAGCCAATGCCCCTAAGCTGATAAGACCCAAAGAGAGGACTCCGAGCGATACTACGCCGATGGAAATATTCCCTATCGCAATAATTCCCTTGGCAACATATATTCCGCGTCCCACATTTACATGAACTAATGGAACACCCAGCAATGTTCGCTTACTTTTGTACTCATAATGAAACTGAGATCCTACATTGATAACGTAACTATTATGTATATTCTGTGCTGACCCAGTGCTACCCGAGGTATCTTTTACGAGCTCATCAATACTAACGTTAAAAAGCTCACTTAATGCAATCATTTTATCCATTTCAGGATACGATTGCCCCGATTCCCATTTGGAAACGGATTGCCGTGACACACCAATAATCTCCGCTAAATTTTCTTGGGACATGCCCCTTTCTTTTCTTAACTTCTGCATTTTGTCTGCAAATTGCATGGTTATCACCTCATGCTCATCATATAATAATGACCTGTTCATGACTATCAAGTTTAGTTAGCAAACTGTCAACCAGCGGTTGCATATGCGTGGATATAGGGATTTGGGGCTCTACCCAAATTTGATATCGACAATTTTTCCGCTTTCACATTTCGATCCCTCCTCATAGTTACAAGCACAAAAAAACTTCGCCCCATAAGGGACGAAGTTACTCCGCGTTACCACCTGATTGGTGTGAATATAATACACCCTCTATGCCATCATCTAACAATGATGCTCCTAAGTAACGGTAGGAATCCGGGCCCGCCTACTTTTCCTTTTTGGGGACCTACTCTGAGGTGATTGTTTGGAGTAGTTCCTTCGTCAAGTTCTTTCTACAGCTTTCCATAGTCATAATAGGCAACCTTACACGTAAAATAAATGCATACATGCAATCAGCAGTACCTTAACCAAGCAAAGAATTGCATGCAATCCCTACGATAATGATGCCACTTAAAACCGTACTAAATTGACCCAATGTGAAAGAGCCAATACGAACACTAGCTACTTTGCGGCCTAAACCAACACCGAGCCACACGGTAATATAACTACCTATAGCCGCAGTTAATGAGATAGCGAGTGGGGATAATCCGATCAGACCTGCACCTACACCATTCGTAACTGCATTTGCGGCAAGGGCGACTCCTAAGATTGCAGCTTCGCCTAATCCAATGGCTCCTGATTGATCAGCATCTGCTGTTTCGGGATTTTGCAAAATCCCCTTTATGGAACCTGCGCCTGACCCTTCTTCAACATTCGCCTGGGGTGGTTGATGTTTTTTACGCGGAGCCGCTAATAAAATAATACGTATGCCAACAATGAACAACAAAAAAGCTCCAACCAGAACTGGAAAGATCCCCGGTAGAACTTTGGAGAGCCACTGTCCAGACATAATACCTGTCATACTTAAAAGAAAACAAATGACTGCGATCGTTACATTTGATAAAAATCCAATACGAATGCCACGAATCCCATACGATATTCCCACACCTAAATTATCCAAACTTGATGAAACGGCAAACCCTAAGATCAAAAGCCATGCTGTCATCTGGTTTCACTCCTCAATACGGTTTACTGTCATCGTATTGAGCCTGTTGAGAAAATGTGCTTGTTCTGTTCCAAAAATGTTGAGATTATTTCAACACTCGTATCCAATGAACTCAATTGCAAGCCCAAAGGAGTGAATTAAGAATGTCTGAAGAAAAGAGCGATTCAACTCTTGGTCTAACTTTAACTTCGTTATTAAGGGCGCGTTCTTTATCCATGCGTAAATTAAGTACACTTACTGGGATTGACACGGCTACCATATCGCGAATCGTCAATGGGAAACAGCGAGCAAAACCAGACCATTTAGAGCTATTTGCAGTTCACCTCGGCGTTCCAACCGTCCAACTATTCCAAGCTGCTGGTTTTGATGTCAGTATGCCACGAGTTGATCATCCCACAGATATTAACACATCGATCAATAGCATTAGAGAAATTCTCCAAGCTTCTAACTTAATCGATCATCAATTTACGGCAGAGCTTATTCAGAAAGAACTAAATAAATATGAACCCTATGTCCTTACGGAAGAAGGCAAGCGGATTATTCTTAATGAATTTTGGGTAAAAATAGCCAATGTGAATGGTACCGGCCCGTTCATTGACGAACTAAAGAAAATGTACCATCTCTACTGTGGAGATGAGATTACCTTAGAAAAACGCGCAGTCCTCGGAAGTGCGCTGCTTTATTTTGTTTCATCTACCGATATCATACCTGATTACGTATTCCCTCTAGGATACCTAGACGATGCCATCGCGGTGCAACTGGTGCTAGATCGTCTTCAGCGTGATGAAGAATAAAGCGAATGCTCATACCCCGTACGCGACACAATCTCATCAATGAAACATTGCAGCGTGCTTGTTAACAGGGAGTCTTTGCGCCGGATAAAAATCGTCGTAATCTCACGATAAGGGTCAGGTACATCATGAACGAACACCGTGCCAACCGCGGCCAGATTTCTAACGGAGGATTCGGGCAAGATCGTTATTCCGATCCCGGCAGCCACACTACCTATAATCGTCCCAAATGTACCAAACTCCATGATCTGCTTCGGGATGAGTCCCTCCACCTTCATCCAGCTTTCCAATCTCCCGCGATAACCACAGCCTTTATTGTATAGCAATAGAGGTCTCGTCGTGATATCCTCCATCGAAAAAGTCGGTCCCTTCGTAACAAGTACAAGCTTCTCTTGAATGACCTCCACCTGTTCAATTAAGGGATGCCTAATGGGACCTGTCACAAACGCTCCATCTAACTTCATATCAACGACCTTTTGTAGCAAAAGATCAGTTACCCCAGCTTTTAATGAGAGCTCGACATTGGGGTATTTACTATGATACGAGGATAAAATATCAGGCAGCGCAACCACGGTCTCCACGATCCCTACCTTAAGAATCCCGGAGGGGTTAGATTTATCTTGAAATGAACGTTTCATTTCCTCCATCTTCGATAAAATCTCCCGCGATTGTTCCAATAGCCGTTTTCCTTCTGTATTTAAAACCATCCCACGCTTGTGGCGATGAAATAATGGTGTCTGGAGTTCTTTCTCAAGCAGCTTAATTCTTGCTGTCACATTCGACTGAACATAGTTGAGCTCGAGTGCTGCTTTGCTGATGCTTCCATGTGCCGCAACGGTCTGAAAGATTCTCAAATCATTAAATTCCAAAATGCCCCTCCTCTCCGCTACACTTTCAAAGTGTATACGTCACTTATCTAATATCATTATAAATGATATCAAATGTTATTTATAATCATTTTACTACAACTCATCTCCGCTCTATGATTATTTATACATAAAAATTCGGCAGATTGTGCTAAGGAGAGAGACAATACACCATGCTAAAGAAAAAGATAATCCTAGGGTCCTTACTTTGCCTTATCGCAAGTATGTCATGGGGAGCCATGTTTCCTGTTGCCCATATTGCTTTACAGCAAATTGATCCGTTTTATTTCTCGTTTATTCGCTATTTAATCGTTGGTATCATTCTCAGTGTGCTATTGTGGTTGAAAGAGGGAAGAGCGGCATTTCGCTTGGAAGGTCGAGGGAAATCCTTGTTACTCTTTGGTACGATGGCATTCACAGTCTATAATATGTCCGTCTTCCTAGGACAACAGCTCATGGGCGAGTCAGGCACCATTGCCGCTTCCATTATGGAAGTGCTCATGCCGATGATAACCATCATGGTTCTGTGGATCACCACAAAAAAAGCCCCCAAAACATACATGCTACCGAGTGTAGCTATCGCGCTTGTGGGTGCATTACTTGTGATCACCAAAGGACAGTTGACCTTTTTCGTGATGGCTGGGCAACATCTTGTTCCTTTGCTGCTGATTTTTATGGGTGTTGTTGGTTGGGTCATCTATTCTATGGGTGGAGATCGCTTCAAGGATTGGTCAACTCTTCGTTATTCTACGCTAACCTGTTTGCTAGGCAGTGCAGTCAACTTGGTCATCGTTACCCTTGCTTCAAGCTTTCAAATACTTCCGGTTCCAACGATGGATACGATTCTCTCCATAAAATATGAAATGGCCTTCATGATCTTACTGCCAGGGCTAGTTGCTTTGCTAAGTTGGAATCTCGGAATCAAGTTATTATCCTCACTCAATGGAATATTGTTTATCAATTTTGTTCCCATTACCACATTTGTGATTATGGCCTTCCAAGGCTACCATATCAGCAATTATGAAATATTCGGGACGCTGCTTATCATCTTCGCACTCATTCGAAACAATGCGTATCAGCGAAAAGAATCGCGCAGCAAACCCCTTACCCCCAAAGCTTTTACTGTTGCACATGATCCTAAAGGTGAAATGATTAAGACGGTGTCTCAAAATCCATAAAACAGGCAGGTTAAGGTTGTAAATACCTTGACCTGCTTTTTTTATGCCACTATCACTTTTCTAAGTGGAAAATTATTGATTTACACCAAATTACATACAGTCTATTATATTCCCATATGAGCACTGCATCTCATTATCGGAGGTACCGATGAAAAAGCATGACAAGATATTATCTATTATTTTTCTACTGATTATGATAGTGGTAGCTGTTTTCTGGGTAATATCAACTAATACTTGGACTAAAATGGGGACGATTTCCGCCATCGTCTGTTTCGTGTTATTTGTATTATTGGTACTACGCTCGATACCTACTTTAACGGCATACATTCTATCGAATAAACCGGATGAAGTAATGAACAGAAATAGGGTAGGTAACCGTAAGCAGGCTTGGTTTTATATTATAGTCTGGGTGTTGGTGAGCCGCATCCTCCTCCTGATCATAGCCTATGCCATGCTAATTATTAAGAACGGTTATTCAGGTGGGCTTTTTGAAAAATTAATGGAAACATGGCACATTTCGGGGATAGATGCTGCAAGTTATTTAGGTATCGCGGAGAACGGGTATGTGACTACGGGTGATGCTAAGTACCACATCGTGTTCTTTCCCTTTTTTCCTGATCTCATAAGAGTAGCTTGGTATTTCACTCAGAATTATTTAGCTGCGGGATTTATCGTATCAAATGTCTGTGCGTTGGTAGCTGCTTTGTTCGCTTATGAGCTTGCTATGCTAGACATGCGCCAAAGAGATGCCATGCGAGTTGTAAAGTATATCTTCATATTCCCTGCAGCATTCTTCTTTCTCATTCCGATGACGGAGTCACTATTCCTGGCGCTTTCGCTGATGTGTATTTATTTCGTAAGGCAAAAGCAATGGTTATTGGGTTGCTTCTGTGGTGCACTCGCGGCATATACGCGTTCTCCAGGAATTTTATTAGCTGTCCCGATTGCTATCGAATTCACGCGGGATTTAGTCCAGAGCTACAGGTTAATCGATAAACGAGCATGGGCACTTAAATTCATCAGTGCTGTAGCCTGCCTCGCCATCATACCTCTCGGGCTGCTTACTTACTTCTATATCAACTACTCCGTTACCGGAAACCCATTTCAGTTCAGTATCTATCAGAAAGAGCATTGGTCTCAGGATTTTTACCTTTTCTTCGATACCGCGAGATACCAGATGGAATATGCCGTTAATAAGTTTCTCGCAGGAGAAAGTTCCTCTTTTCTTGGCCTATGGCTTCCGAATTTAATCTGTATATTTTCCGTTCTAATCATCATGCTGAAAGGGGCAAAACAGCTACGACCCTCGTATACAGCTTACTTTATCGTATATTTTGCATTTGTAGTGGGGGCGACATGGCTCATGTCAGCGCCTCGTTACTTTAGCGTTGCATTTCCACTAGCCTTCGCGACCGTGCTGCTTACGAAAGACAAGTCGAAGGATGTTGCCTTTACTATTTTATCGATCGTGGGCAGTGTCTTGTATCTCGCCGTGTTCGTAATAGGTTACCCTGTGTACTAATGCAACAATGCTGTAACCACGGTTGTAAACAAATTTATTTTTGACCTGATTATAATGGTAGGAGTAGAAAAAAACACATCAAATGACAAACATAAGCAATGTTTGAAAGGAGCGATTTAGTGATGAAAAAAGGAATGAAATGGAGTGCAGCACTCTTGGCTGCTGGAGTATTGGTTGGAGGTTCGGGACTAACGGGCGGGATACCGGCAAATGCGGCTTCTGCAACCAAACCTGTTATCAAACAGGGCGTAGAGCCAGCTGTTGTACTTAAATATAATGGAACAACGTTAACTGGGCAGGGGAAAATCTTGAATGGAAATACGATGATCCCATTAACGGTGCTGCGGGATTCTCTGGGCCTTAAAGTAACTTATAATCCAGCGACCAAAATTTATAGTTTAGGGACGGATTTCACGAAGCTGAACATCGAAAATTCAGACTACGGCATCAACACGTACCTGAACGGGTACTACCTTTACAGCAAGACCAATGAATATGAAGTGAAAAATGTGAACGGACACCTTTATGTACCTTTTAAACTGCTGAATGATTATATGGGTTATCAAGGTGTGTTCAATCCATCGCTCAAATCGCTAGATCTCAGCAAACGGGTGATGAATAACATTAACATCTCTTCTGAAACATTGGATAAGAGCAATCAGAATGCGACCATCATGATTCAATATCCGAAGATTAGTGGACTACCAGATGAAGTTCAGCAAACGATGAATGCCATGTTCAAACAAAAGGCAGAAGATTTCGCTGCAGCGAGTGTAGAACAAGCTAGCAAAAGAGATGGTTCGATTGAGCAAAAGTATGATTTTTCGCAAAATTTTATTGTCACTTTTAACCGTGAAAATGTGCTGAGTATTGTCATTGATCAAAGTAGCTACACAGGTGGGGCTCATGGTAGCACCCTTCGCGAAGGGATTACTTTCTCGCTCAAAGACGGTAAGCAGTTGGGACTTGACGACTTACTGAAGAGCGCACCCAACTACAAGCAAACGCTGGATAAAAAACTGAAGGAGCTAACGAAGAAGGAAGCCTTCGACGATGTATCGGCAGGACTAAATGAGAATCCGAACTTCTATGTTAGAGAAGGAGGCATTGCCATCTTCTATCAACAATATGAGATCGCACCTTATGCCGCCGGAATCCCTACGTACACTTTTAATTTTAATGAATTACTGCCTAAGGGTGTAAATCCTTTTAAATGATCTAATAAGATACAAAAAGAACGCCGGCAAGCCGATCATGGCTTGGGCGTTCTTTTTTCGTGAAGGAGAAACATCGGCAATGAACTGGGACAAGGAACCTGCCCCCTGTCTTTACTCCTTAATGAGCTCCTTAGTGCTACGGACGGTGTCGATGGGGCGCACTATTCCTTCGATATATTCGCGTTTTGGCTCTAGGAATGGTGGTAGCGATAGTTTCTCTCCTAGTGTCTCGTAAGGTTCGTCTCCCATGAAGCCTGGGCCATCTGTGGCAAATTCGAAGAGAATTTGTGGAGCAACTCTAGCGTACAGTGACTCGAAAAAGTGGCGATTCACATAGCCAGATGTATTGAAACCGAATTGATCCAAACGTTGGATCCATTCTTCTAGTACGGATCGATCCTCAACGCGGAAAGCCGTATGGTGAACAGTACCGTATCCCTGCTGTGCTCTTGGTAAGAAAGTATTATGCTCAACAATGACCCTCGCACCGTTTCCGCCTTCACCAACCTCAAATAAATGTTGTGAGCCTTCTTTAGCGATTTCTTTGAACAAGAGGACCTTCTCCATCACTTCTTTGAAATTGTCGAAATTGGAGACCCTAACAAAGATTGGTCCTAATCCAGTGATTGCATACTCTAATGGGATGGGTCCATTCTGCCAAGGTGTGCCTGAAGCTATCCCCTGATTGCGTTCATCTGATATCAATTGATATTGCTGGTCATCGAAATCAACGAAGCCAAGTACCTTTGTACCAAACAGCTCTTTAATTCCGCTATGCTTCACAGCCAGACGATCGAAACGCTTCACCCAATAATCTAATGCTGCGTCACTTGGTACCCGGAAGGATGATTTGTAAATCTCATCTGTACCGTGTGTTCCCTTGCGAATGCCAGGGAAATCGAAGAATGTCATGTCGGTCCCGGCATTACCTTTATCATCGGCAAAGAACAAGTGATAGGTCTGAATATCGTCTTGGTTTACTGTCTTCTTAACTAGACGCATCCCTAAAGTGTAAGTAAAAAATTCATAGTTCTTCTCAGCGCTACTTGTAATAGCTGTTACGTGGTGTATCCCTTTTAATCCATTCATTATAATTCCTCCATCTCTATTTGAGGCTTCTTAAGCAATTACGCTTAATATAAGCGACTACAGTTTTAATCATGCACGACGACAACAATTAACTTTATATTAAGTATCTTTATATTAAGATAATACAATAGCGACTGTCTTTTGTCAAACTTGAAACTGATCCTTTCTTAAATTTGTTTGACAATAAATAAGTTTAGAAACTATACTATTGTCATGAAGAAGACAAATATAACTCAATCAAACAACAACAATACGGGAAGCCGTAATCTAGGTCGCATGATTATGCAGCTTCGGCGGCTTGAGCGTAAGCCTCACACCTTTGGGAGCGCTGGTCCCTTAACTCCAAGCGAAATCCACACCATTGAAGCTGTCGGTTCCGAGGGAACCGTGCTTATGAGCGAACTCGCCGGACGTCTGGGCATCACAAAAGGCGCAGTCACACAGCTTATTACCCGGTTAGAGGCAAAAGAACTCGTCGAACGTTCACCCCATCCAACCGATTCAAGGGTTACCTTAATTTCACTTACTGAAAAAGGAAAGGAAGCTAACGCAGCTCACGAAGAGGTCCATCACCAATTCTACGACCAACTGCGTACACAATTAACTGAACAAGAAATAGAAATATTCGAGAAATGTATAGCGAAATTAAACTCCTTTTTGGAGAAGTAATTTTTTTTGGATAATTGGTTTAGTAACTATACTATATAGATGAAGGATATGAGCGAAATGAATGAAATGAATATGCAAGAACATATCGTTGTGATTGGTGGTTATGGTCATGTGGGACAAAAGATCTGCCGAGAACTAAGCGAACTATATCCCGGCAAGGTGTTTGCTGCGGGTAGAAACCTTGAGCGTGCTGAGAAATTCAGTAGTTCTACGGACGGGAAGGTCCAGCCATTACAACTCAACATAAGCAACCACATCGATCCCACTGTCCTGAATAGCGTCAAATTGATCGTCATGTGTCTAGATCAGACGGATACCAGCTTTGTTTCGATTTGTCTTGATAAAGGAATTCATTACGTGGACATTTCGGCTAATATCTCATTTCTGTCTCAGGTAGAACAATTGCATTCGGTAGCCATGAGCCATCATTCAACGGTCGTGTTGAGTGTGGGGCTTGCTCCGGGAATGACAAACCTGATGGCTCTCCACGCTAAGCGTCAGATGGATCAGACGGAGGCCATCGATATATCCATTATGCTTGGCTTAGGTGATCAGCATGGCAAAGCTTCCATCGAATGGACCATCGATAACTTGGGTACACAATATGATGTGAATAAGAATGGATATAAAGTGAGGGTCTCAAGTTTCAAGGATGGTAGAACAACCGATTTCGGAACTGGGTTGGGACGAAAGAAAGCATACCGTTTCAACTTTTCAGATCAACATGTGCTTCCACGTACGCTGAATGTACCTTCCATCTCTACTCGCCTCTGTTTTGATTCGAAGCCAATAACCGGGTTATTAGCTTGGCTTAGAGCATCAGGCATATTTCGTTTATTGAAATACACGCCGATTCGAAATGCCTTCGTTCAAGCGTTCAGTAAAATGTCATTTGGAACTGCAAAGTTTGCTGTAAAAATCGATGCAGAAGGCATCCAGCACCAAGAGAAGATGAAGGTAGAATGTTTTTTACAAGGAGAAAATGAAGCTGAGATTACTGCAAAGGTCGCTTCTGCCGTAGCCAATCACGTCTATCAGGGCCCTCTCCGTCATGGCGTATATCATATCGATCAAATGTTTGATTTAGAGAACCTGATCACACCCTTGTATCCGCCAATCTCTATAGAGACCAAGATTAACGGCAAGAGAATTTAGCCCTCTATAGCTTGCCACATCGTTTTATTATACAATTCCTGTAGAAGTCGAAACTAAAAAAGTGGTGAACTCCTTGTTTAAGCTCTTGTTGATTGAAGATGATACAACCTTATTTCATGAGATCAAAGATAGATTGTCGCAGTGGTCCTACGATGTGTATGGGATCACTGATTTCAATAAAGTGATGGAGCAATTTACAGACATCCGTCCTGATTTAGTCATCATTGATATTCAATTACCCAAATTCGATGGCTTTCATTGGTGTAGGATGATTCGGTCCCATTCCAACGTTCCGATTATCTTCTTATCTTCCCGCGATCATCCAACGGATATCGTAATGTCCATGCAGCTCGGAGCCGATGATTTCATTCAGAAGCCCTTTCATTTTGATGTGCTCATAGCTAAAGTTCAGGCGACGCTCAGACGGGTCTACAATTACAATACGGACAAAGTGGAGCTCAAAACGTGGTGTGGGGCAACGATAGATTATGAGAAAAATACGGTTACTCATCCTAACGGGACGATTGTACTGACAAAGAATGAAGTCTTTATTTTGAAGCTACTTATCGAGAAGAAGAACAGGATCGTAACCCGTGAGGAACTAATCAATAGCTTATGGGATGATAAACGTTTTATTAGCGATAATACCTTAACAGTTAATGTGAATCGTTTGCGAAAAAGATTGGACGAGCTTGGCCTAGGCGTCTTTATTGAGACGAAAGTAGGACAAGGTTATATGGCTACGGAAGAGGCAAATAACTATGCTTAGAAAATTTATCAGCGAACGATTTAGTTGGATCATCCTATTTATATTCCTGCAGCTATTAAATATCTTTGTTGTCTTTATTGACCCAGAAATCCCGCTTAAGCCTCTTCTTTATCTTGCCTTTTTGTCGACGATCCTATTTATAGGCTTTGTCATCATTCGTTATCATAAAGAAACGAGATTCTACAAGGGACTAGAGGAGCGGAATAACGATCTGGATGTATCGAATTTACCCAGTGTGGAGAGTCCTTTTGAACAGATTGTTGAAGATAGCATACTTAGCCAAGCCGAATTTCTGAAACAAGCCGCCTCGCAAAGTCTACTGGCTCTAGAGGAAGAGAAGGATGACTTATTAGCGTGGATTCACGAAGTCAAAACACCGTTAACAGCTATGCATCTGATGATCGAGCGTTTAGATAACGAAACGATGAAAACTCAGCTAACCTATGAATGGTTGCGAATTCATCACTTGCTTGACCAACAACTCCATCAACGGCGCATCCCGTTTATTGAGAATGATCTATATATGGAACAGATCGATTTAGAAGATATTATTTTCAATGAAATTAAAACCTTACAGTCCTGGTGTATTCAAAAAGGAATCGGCTTCGATATTGAATTAGAGTCACCGGAAGTGCTCAGCGATCGGAAATGGCTGGCCTTTATTATGAGACAGCTCTTAACCAACGCTGTAAAATACAGTGAATCATCCGATATCACAATTAAAAGTTACCTACACGGTGATCAAGTCATCGTCGAAGTGAACGATCTCGGACGTGGCATCGATCCCAAGGATCTATCACGTATATTCGATAAAGGTTTCACATCCACAACGATTCGGCAAGATAATGCGGCAACAGGCATGGGGCTATATTTAGCTAAAAAAGCAGCACAGTCATTATTAATCCAAATAAGTGTAGAATCAATACTTGGAGCAGGATCGACCTTTACCTTGACCTTTCCCAGACGAAACGAGTTCATTAACATCACAAGCATGTGACAACAATGTCACATGCTTGTGCTATTTGTTCGCTCAATCGCACGATTAGAACGACCAAGGCTTTTATACTTAGTTTATTGAGATAAGACAAGGGAGTGCTACGAGATGGTTATTTTAGAAGCAAATAAAATCCATAAAAGCTATGGCAATAAGTTTAATAAACAAGAAGTATTAAGCGGCCTGGATATTGTCATCGAAGAAGGTGAGTTCGTTAGTATTATGGGTGCATCCGGCTCCGGGAAAACGACATTGCTCAATGTCCTCTCCTCGATTGATAAGATTAGTAACGGGACAATCACCATCCAAGGAACAGAAATATCTAAGATGAAGGAAAAAGAGCTAGCTGAATTCCGCAAGAATCATCTAGGTTTTGTGTTTCAGGACTACAACTTATTAGATACGCTAACCGTGAAGGAAAATATCCTATTACCCTTATCCATTACAAAGATACCGAAAAAAGAAGCGAACCTCAAATTTGTAGAACTAGCGACCGAGCTGGGCATTTATGATGTAAAGGATAAGTACCCCAATCAAATTTCCGGGGGTCAAAAGCAACGCACCTCTGCGGCACGAGCTTTTATCCATGAACCAAGCATTATTTTTGCGGATGAGCCAACGGGGGCACTTGATTCTAAATCAGCCTCGGATTTGCTAAACAAACTGAGCGAATTAAACCTGAAGCGAAAAGCGACTATTGTTATGGTCACGCATGATCCTGTGGCAGCTAGTTATTGCAGCAGAGTTATCTTTATAAAGGATGGACGAATTTATACGCAATTAAATAAAGGCGAAGAAACAAGACAAACCTTCTTTAAAGACATCATGAAAACACAAGGGGTATTAGGCGGGGTGCAGAATGAGCATTAATCAACTCATCTTTCGCAATTTGAAGAAGAATCTGAAAAATTATTATCTATATGTGTTCGCCTTAATCTTCAGTTCTGCCCTTTATTTCGCCTTCGTTACGTTGCAATATGACCCCTCCATGGATCCAGCCAAAGGGTCAGTTAAAGGAGCTGCATCCATAAAGGCGGCATCCATCTTGCTTGTCGCTATCGTTGCTATCTTTATTTTTTATGCCAATACGATCTTCATCAAACGGCGAAGCAAGGAGATCGGACTATTTCAATTGATAGGAATGACCAAGGACAAGATATTTCGCATCCTTTCTGTTGAGAATTTCTTCCTGTATTTCGGATCATTGTTTCTGGGAATCTTTGCAGGATTCTCTGTATCCAAATTAATCATTATGATCTTGTTTAAAATTACGGGTGTGGAGGGGATCGCAACACTTCGGTTGTCTACCAACGCACTGATCCAAACTCTGATTGTATTCTGCGCAATCTATCTCTTTATCATGTCGTTGAATTATGTATTTATAAAAAGACAAAGCATTCTATCCTTATTTGCCGTGAAGTCCAGTACGGAAGCCAAGATAAAAAAAGTTTCAATTCTTGAGATGATCATCGGGATAGCTGGCATCGGCTTCATTCTATTGGGCTATTACATTTCTTCTAAGTTATTTAGTGGAGACTTCGTAACCATGTTTGAACTTTTGATAGCTATGATCGTCATTCTGACTTCAGTGATCATTGGGACTTATCTCTTCTATAAAGGGTCTGTTAGCTTTATATTTCATATCATTCGGAAGAAGAAAAATGGATACTTAAATATTAACGAGGTCTTATCCCTCTCCTCCATTATGTTTCGAATGAAATCAAATGCCGTATTACTTACCATTATTACAACTGTATCTGCACTAGCGATTGGCTTGTTATCCTTGAGCTATATCTCCTACTATTCAGCAGAGAAAAGTGCTGAGGACTATGTGCCAGCAGACTTTTCGATTACAAATATCGAAGATGCGGGACGATTTAAAGATGCTTTACTCGCAAAAGGAATAAAGTACTCCGAGAATATCATTGATGTCATCCAAGCAAATGTGAATGTAGAGAACATACTTGATATGAATATGGAAGGTATGCTCATTGATCCGCGTGTCATGACCCTGGCTGTGATAAGTGACAAGTCGACCCAAGATATTCAATTGTCACCGGACGAAACCCTGTTTACGGGTTATAGTGATATCATGCAGAAATTTATGCACTTGAACGACTCGGGTCCCATTGAATTGATGGGTCAACAAGAAGTTATTCCACAACAATATATAGGGATGGAGAAAGATACTATCGTGTCGGGGTATTTTCGAAATGGCGGTATGCCCACTGCAATAGTAGATGAAACCGTATTTCAACGCTTGAAAGATGATTTGGATCCCTCTATTCAGAAGAAAACATCAATATATATCGGGATCAACATATTGGATCAGGATCAAATAAAAGCAGCCAATGATATTTATAAGGAAATCGGCTTTGGTGATATGAGATCCTATGACTCAAGGCTTGAGATGAGCAACTATCAGAAACAAAACATGGGACTCATGATGTTTGTCGTTGGTTTCTTAGGGCTAACGTTCCTGATTACATCGGGATGTATTCTTTACTTCAAACAAATGGATGAAAGTGAAGATGAACGATCAAGTTATACGATTTTACGAAAACTTGGCTTCACACAGGGAGATTTGATAAAGGGTATTCAAGTAAAGCAAGTCTTCAATTTCGGGATTCCATTAGTCGTCGGGCTTTGCCATAGTTATTTTGCCGTCCAATCGGGCTGGTTCTTCTTTGGCTCAGAACTTTGGACTCCGATGATTCTAGTTATGGTACTATATACAGCACTTTACTCCATTTTCGGTGTGTTATCCGTTTTGCATTATAAGAAGGTCATTAAGGAAGCTCTTTAAACATTATGCTTTGAACCTCCTTCGGGTAAAATAATAAAAACGGACTCTGCCAAACAGGAGTACGTTAGCCACTTTCGATAAAATAAGGGGGCCCTTCCGTTGTACCACTTATCACCAAGTCAGGCACAAGAAATCGTCGATAAAATGATGAAAGACATTCCATATAACATCAACATCATGAATGAGCAAGGCATCATTATAGGTAGCGGTAACTTGAAAAGGGTTGGAACGGTGCATCAAGGCGCTGTAGAAGCTCTGTCCACGGGGAAGCTAGTTGAAGTTTGGACAGATGGGAAATCTGCAAAGAAGGGTACAAATGAGCCCATTGTCATTGATCATAAACGGGTTGGGGTTATTGGTATTACCGGAGATCCAGACGAAGTACGACCCTTTTGCAACATTGTCAAAACCGTGGTGACCCTCCTGATCGAACAAGGAGCGGCATTAAAAAGTTTAGAACATGAAGCAAATCGCAAAAAAGCATTTCTAGAGCTCCTTCTGAGTCACCGCGGTGCCTATTCGCAAAGATTTAGAAGAGAAGCGCAACAATACAACATCGATTTGATGTTAAAAACCGTGGTCCTATGTATCAGAAACCTAAAAAAAGAGCAGGAAAAGTCCAAGTTATACCTGCTCTTTCCCTCCTTCTTATTGGATGAGGACACACATCTTCTGATCGTGCAAAATAATGACGATTTAGATAAACTAATCAAGCATCTTACCGAAAATCATAAAGATGTACTGATCAGTAAAGGAAAATCTGAAGCCAATATCGCGGATAGCTATTACCAGGCAAAAAGTGCGCTGAATGTTGCTCATGCACTCAAACTTCCCACTCAGGTCGTGTCTTACGAAGAGGTCAATTTTCTAGTCAAACTCAGCCATACGAATCTAACAGGAAACCATAATGCAGTTAGTAAATTAGAAGATACCCTAGACGGTATGGAGACATTACGGAGCTTTATTAATCATAATTGCAGCGTCTCGTTAACTGCTGCCGAATTAAACATTCATCGTAATACGTTGCAATATCGCTTGAAACGAATTCATTCGCTAACAGGCAAAGATCCAAGAAATGTACTAGATCTATTTGAATTAATCTTTGGTTTACTATCCCTATATAAATAAAAAAAACGGTCAAGAAGGGAAACCTTCAAGACCGTTGTCTTATTTTATAAGCTTAGTTTAATGAGTCTTGCAATGTTTCTGCAGGTGCTTTCCACATTTTGCGAGCCTTCCGCGAGCACCGTTTCAAGCTCATCCACGCCGGGTAGGATGCCAAATATCGCATCAAACCCTTCCTCATAGAGGGCTTCAATTCCTTCGCCTAAACAACCTGCTACTGCAATCACCTTTTTGTCGTTCTCTTTGGCAGCCTTAGCTACACCATACGGCGTTTTGCCGAATTTAGTTTGAAAATCAATCCGTCCCTCACCTGTAAAGCAATAATCCGCATCCGCCAATTTCTGCTTAAGATCGGTATACTCGATTACAATTTCGATGCCCTTCTGCAGCGTTGCTTGTGTGAAGATCAGTAAGCCAGCTCCTAATCCACCAGCAGCACCTGCACCTGGAATGTCACGTACATCTTTGTGAAGCTGCTCTTTCACAATATCCGCATAATGAGCTAGATTCTTATCCAGTTGAAGAACCATCTCAGGAGTAGCTCCTTTTTGCGGTCCAAACACGTGGGAAGCTCCCTTTTCTCCGCAAAGTGGATTCGTCACATCACAAGCCACGATCATTTGAACATCCGCAAGTCTTGGATCTAATGCTGAAATATCAATCTTTGCCAGCTTGTCCAGACTGCCTCCGCCACGTGGAAGGTGATGACCGTCTTTATCAAGGAATGCGGCGCCAAGTGCCTCAGCCATCCCTGCTCCGCCATCATTTGTGGCGCTGCCGCCAATCCCAATGATGATCTTCTTTATCCCTTTATCTAGACATTCGCGAATGAGTTCACCTGTTCCATAAGTTGTCGTAATCAGTGGGTTCTTCGTATCCTTCGTGACGAAATGAATTCCGCTTGCCGATGCCATTTCAATAGCTGCTGTCACTCCGTCGCCTAGAATCCCATACTTTGCATGAACGGGTTGTCCAAGGGGTCCCATTACTTCTTTATCATAGAGTTGACCGCCCGTAGCGTCGACTAAGGATTGTACCGTTCCTTCACCACCATCCGCCATGGGAACATGAATATAATTGGCGGTTGGAAATACGCTGCTTATTCCCTTCTCCATCGCTATACAAACTTCTTTCGCTGTCATACTCTCTTTAAAAGAATCCGGTGCCAATACAAATGTTAGTTCCTTCATGATTGCTCCCCCCAAATTTATGATTAATGTGAGTTCAAAAGTCTATTAAATAAAGAATCCGTATATTAAAGTGGCTACGATCGTCATCGTCGCGCCGACAATGGCTTCATATGGGATAAGTCCCATCCGTTGCTTGATACTCATATTCATACTGCCTGCCGTAACGTGGAAGTAGTTACCCTGTGGCAAGGAGTCGATAACGGTTGCCCCTGTATGAACCATCACTGCTGCTGCAAGTGGAGCCGTACCCATATTTAAGATCGCTTCACCGAAGGATCCTGTGGCAAGAATAACACCGGTAGAAGTTGAAGCCGTTGCTGCTGCCATCAATATACCAGAGATTGGAGCTAAGAAGGTTCCCGAAATACCTGTTGCATTAATAATGTTTACGACTTGAGCGGAGAGGTCCGATGCCGAGATTAAGCCGGCTATACCCCCTGCACCAATTAATATCAATACCGTAGGGGTCATTTTGTTCAACCCTGACGTTGTATATTGCAGAATTTTGTTACCTTGTTTCATAGCCAACATACCGATGACCCCAGCAATCGGAAGAATAAACATGGCATCGACTTTGAAGCTCGAGAGTGCATCAATACCAAGCAATGAACCGACAGGATTGATCATCAATAGTACAACTGCGATAAGAGGAGCAACGATGGCTCTTTTTAGAGGTGGATATTTGCTTGTGTCAACTGCACTATTCATTGCCTCTTCATCGGTTACCTTCACACCTTTGTGTTTAAGAAGTGAAGCGATAATAACCGTTACGATAAGTCCACAGATCGCTGGAATAAATCCTGCTATCATCACGTTACTTAAATCGAGGTCAAAACCCCGTGCAGCTGCAATGGTATTTGGGTTCGGTGAAATGATATTCCCCGCTTTCCCCCCACCTGATAAGGCAAGTAATAGGGCGATCTTGGAAATCCCCATTTTGTTACCTACAGACAAAGCAATTGGTGCTACGATCAATACCGCAACAGGAATGAATACGCCCACTGCTGTAATAATCATAGTGGCTAAGGCTAAGGCTAGAATCGCTTTGCCCTCTCCGAACTTCTTAACAATAGCTTGTGCAATGGTCTCTGCTGCACCCGAGTCCATCATCACCCCAGCAAGTACGCCTGCAGCCAATACACGTAACACCGTACCCATTACACTTTGTGTACCGCTTACAAGAAGACTAACGGTTTGTTCTAGATTAGCTCCGCCGATCAAAGCCCCGACGATGGCCCCTAAGAATAAAGCATATACAGGATTAAGCTTTTTCAAGATTAAAATAATCACTATGGCTAGTCCAACTAAAGCCCCAATCCAACTGATTGTAAAATCCATCTTGTTGTCCCCCCTATGCGAGTTATGAATCCGCTTTCAATACTGTAATTATAGAAGGAATTTCGGCTGAATAATATTGAAGAAAGGACGATATTTATTGTTCAAATGCACAAATAAAGGCGGATGCAATTACCAGCTCGGTATCGCTCCACCTGTCTTATACGGGTATTACACTTTTAATGCGCCACGGTCTGGAAATAACGATAGATCTTGTTCAACTTCTCCTTATGTTTCCCCTTCGGGCTCTCCATCATCCCAAATTCAAAGAACTTCACTTTTTTGATCCCTACATAATTAAGCAAAGCTTTACGCATGAGTACTTTATGGGCATTATTTAGCCATAACAACGGGTAATTCGTTGGGCCCTTCATTACAGAAATACATATCGCTGACTTCCCTTTCAGAAGTCCCTCCGGTAACATTTTTCCCGTATCCTTATAGGCAAATCCCGACGCAAACATCTGATCTATATATCCCATTAACATAGCCGGAGGCCGTCCCCACCAAATCGGATATACAAAGACAATTTTATCAGCCCACAACAACTGTTCCCTGTACCTAGCAAAGTCTGGGTCACGATGCATATCTCTTCTACGCTTGTTGTCATTGAACACTAAGACGGGATTGAATCCTTCCTCGTATAAGTCCAACACCCTAACATCCTCTATTGCAGTATTCTCCGTACTACCACGAATGACTTCCTGCAAAAATGCATAACTTAAGCTCTGATGATTCGGATGTGTATATATAATTAATACTTTCATAAAAAAGCCCCCTTTACTTATCATTTGATAAGCAAATGGTAGCACACCTCTAATTTAGTTGTCAAATGATAATTGTATTGTGATAATTACTTTGTTATCGTGTCAATTGAGGTGATTCCTATGGACAAGAACGAAATGTTCCAGAAATTCGTGACCTTTACGGCTGCTGTTCATCAAATTACGAATGAGATAACCAAAGGGGTAAAAGCCGAAGCGGTTACACCTGTTCAATATAAAATTCTTGAGTATATCGCAGTCAGTCAACCTGTGACGCTCAGTGAAATCAGTGAATGTATGCTAATGTCCATGCCTAACACAAGCCGGGAGTTGAAAAAGCTAAGCGAGCGACAATTATGCGAGAAAGTGACGGATGAGGAAGACCGACGCAAACAATATATAAGGCTTTCCGAAAAAGGGGAAGTAATGATGAATGAGATATTTGGGCTCATTCAGTCGCGGTTTGAAGAACGAATCCAGCATGTCTCTGAAGAAGAATTAAAGGAAATCGAAACGGCGCTCGATCTCCTTCAGCGTAAAGTGTTCTATTAATCCTTCAGTCGATAGCTGACAAAAGCTAACTGTTTACTGTCAGGTGACCAAGAATTCACGTTAAGTGTACCTTGCCCACCAAATAACTGAACTAACGTTCGGAACTCGCCACCTTTACTAGACATTGCACGAATTTCAACATGTTTATTAGCAGGGTGATCGCCAGGGGCGACATCGCCTTTTTGATAGGAGATATAAGCTACCGTCTCACCATCGGGAGACACATGCGGGAACCAGTTATTGCTCTCGTCAAAAGTCATCTGCCCCTGCTCGCTACCATCGGCGTTCATCCGCCACACCTGCATGAGCCCCGTACGAACAGAATTGAACCAAATATGTCTACCGTCTGGGGAGTATTCCGGACCGTCATCTAGACCAGGAGTATTCGTCAGTTGTGATTCAACACCGCCAGCCGCTGGAATGGTGTAAATATCATACTGACCGTTCCGCTCGGCACAATAAGCTAGTGTACTACCGTCAGGCGACCAACCGTGAAGATAGCTAGGTGCTATAGGAGTAATCAAGCTCGGGTTACCGCCTTCTAAGGGGAGAACATAAATCCGCGACAAACCGTCCTCTAGCGTATGGTGACTCACCGCGACATGAGAATTATCGGGAGACAACACATGATCGTTATTACAGTGATTAGCATAACCGGAGTCAATCACCGTGCTTTTCTTCGTAGCGATATCAAAAGAAACTATTCGGCCAAGACTATTGTAAATCAACCTTTTGCCATCACGGGTCCAGTTTGGAGCTTCAATTAAGGAATCAAACTGGGCTAATTCCGTACGCTCCCCTGTCTCTACATCTACTATTTCAAGCAAGCTGATTACGTTTCGATCTTCGGCACCTTGATTTTCTTCCTTTAACGTATTCACTAGTCATTTCCCCTCCTAGATCAATCCTACATTTTCTTAGCCATCTCAAGACATATCTTTGTTCCTACGTTCACTTCACTTTCGATCGTTATCCCATAAGACTCACCATAATAAAGCTTAATTCGTTCATGAACATTTTTCAAACCATATCCCGAACCATTACATACAAAACATAGAATTCACTTCTATAATTAACCAATAAGTCGTTTATAATTGAATACATAACTCGCCATTTAGCGAGAAGAAGCGGGAGGTAAACATGCAGATTCATTTGAAAGATATTGATAACGACAACTGGATTGAGTGTATTTTCTTAACTACGAATAAAGAGGGCCAACACTTCATTAATGAGGAATTTGTTGCTTCGAATGCCGTATCTATTGCCCAATCCAAAATTGAAAACGGTTGGATTACGAAAGCAATATATGATGAAGATCAGATGATTGGATTTACGATGTATGGTTTTTCTTACGAGGATCATTGTTATGATATATGCAGAATGATGATAGACCATAAGTTTCAAGGACAAGGTTATGGTAAAGCTGCTCTAGGAAAAGTGATTGAAGAAATGAAGAAAATTGAGGATTGCACGGAAATCTTCTTATCCTTCGAACCAGAGAATCAAATTGGAAAAAGACTCTATGAAAGCTTTAACTTTCAAGATACAGGTAAGATTGTGGATGGTGAATTGCTGTATAGCTTGAAATTAAAGTAGCAGACAACCAAGTGGGGTAAAAGTTTGTTGTTCAGAAAGATTACATCAGCAAAAAGACCCGATCAGCTTCTATAACAAGCTAATCGGGTCTTACTTATATTCTACTGATTATTCAACAACGACACTTACTGTATAATGATTTCCCGCTGTTTGGGTCTTCATGATCCTTAAGATGTGCGTAGTTTCATCAAAGATATAATCGGTATCAGGGATTAAGGAGATTCCATTTAGCTTCACATCCGACAAATCAGATACACCTGTATATACATCCAATTCCTCAAACGGATTATCGAAGCTCATGTTGAGCGTATTAGCACCGGCATCCCAATGGATATCTGTGAGGTTAATATCCTGATAGGAATGTCTGGCGTCGGTTCCAATTAAGATCGGATACACCCCGCCATAACTCTCTTCCAATTGGTTAAATACGATCTGCCCCCAGGCTTGGGATTCACCCATACCTGCATAACCTAGTTCATTTCTTATCACAAGCGCGTCGTTCGTATCCCATTGTGGAAGTTGTAAGAAGTAACTAAGCGCACGTAGTGCCTTTGGACTCTGTTTGTCGCTGTATCCCAAATAGGTTTTGGTTGTGTAGTAGCCTTTATTATTTACTGAGTTAATATCCAACAAATGTGACTCATAATTGGCTGCTTTGGCATCGTTCATTCCTTTAAACTCTCTAATACCATAAATCACATTGCCTAGTGCGTCATTATCATTGGCAAATAGTCCACTAGCTGCATCAGGTAGCTTATCATACACATATTGAGCCAACTCTGCATAAGTTAGTCCGTCTATTGTCGTTGTGCTATCTACATCTGCCATGATGGATAATCCATACAGCAGAGGCCCCATCTCACCAAAATATAACGATCCATTGGATTTATCATCATATGAAGACCAATTATGATCGCTGTAATTCCTCAGATTCTGATAAAAAATAGCGATAGCATCATTCAAGACTTCCCGTGTACTGGCGTCTGATGGGTGGCTGCTGCACCAAGATGCTAATCCCATAACAGGATATCCATAGTTCATCAGCCTACCGAATAAGTAATTATCATAGGTTGTAGAGTTATATTCCGTTGGTTCATAGTTATCTGCGGTTCCTCCCAGCATATGAGAACCAAATCTTACTTTTTCAAGATAATCGCTCCATGTTGTACCTTGTTCAAGCGTACCGCTGTATTTGAAATAGGAGCTACCATTTGACTGCAATATGCCCTCAAATCGACTAGGGTTGTTCTTTGCCAGATCTTCCCCTCTAACGAATCCCTGTCCATTATCATAGAGTAACCATGCATCGCTATCCCATTGTTTGACGGAACCAAAAAATGTAGGTTCTCCAATCCCATCATCATTCAGCGCTTTCACGATCAAGCGTGGGTTGGTAACCGAGCCATTGGTTGGCGTAAGGGAGGCCTCAATCTCGGCAACTCCACCATGTATTGAAACTTTGAAATACACATGGACGTTGTTCTCATCTTTAGTGAACTCAATGACCATTGTGTTAGTATCATGATCAAATGTAACCGATCTTGTCGTTGGGTCCGTGACTTCTATAGGAGTCAGCCCATCATAGCCATAGGCAAACCGGAGTGCTCCGAGCGGATCTGATCCGTAGGTGCTTTCCATAAATGTTATTCGAGGTACAGTCAGATCGCCTGTTACCAGGTATAAGCCATTATCAAACTTTAATTGCGGATCGACAAAGACACTTTGACCTTGGCCGTACTTGAAATCTGCCCACCTATGGGTAGGTAATCCTCTAGGCATACTTTCTTTCATAAAATCAACCAAGTTTTGTGTAGTACTTAGTGCATAGGTTTCAGGCAATGTCTTTAGACTGAATAGTGTCTCTGCAGAATCCGTGCTCCATCTCATGCTACTCTCAATATAGCCTCTAGTTTCTGTGTTTCTATAATCGCCTAATTGCGGATCGTAATAGATTCGTTGTCCTCTCTCTTGCGGTTTAACCAAATAGCTAGATACATTCCTAACATCGACTTGATCTGATCTAGCGATGGTGTCCCCATTTGCATCGACAACATCAACAATATAAACATATGTCTTCTCATCTTCAATGGAACTCACGTAAGACAGCGTATCCTCGTTTGTAATGGTGGCATCCAAATAATAAGGATGCATCTGCGGCAGGTATTGGAAATTCTTGTTCCAATCGCCTCCCGTGTAATATCTCAAATCCGGATATGTCTTAGGAAATTTGTAAATTTTGTACGATCCAAACTGATTTCCTACGTATTTATCCCAGTTAAGCGTTACTTGATTTGATACGGGATTACCAGCAGACAGGGCAAAGCCTGGATAAGGGACAACATTAATATCAAACCATAAGCCCAGATCAGATAAGAAGGTTCCATCTGCTTTTACAGGTCGTAAATAGACTCTATTTGTCCCGATCTCTTCCTGCCCCGTAAGGCTGAAGCCAAATCTTCCCGTCCCGCCGGGCTGAATCCCAGAATAGTTAGGTGCAGCCGGCCTACTAAATGAAAGCCAATTATTATATCCCGTAAAAATGGAACTTGTCTCATAGGAATAACTGCTGTCGGTATTCGCTAGTACTACCTCATGGGTGGGCCAGCCGAATAGCCATGTTTCACTTCCGGTATTCTTAAGATCAACCCAAAAGTTGCCCGTCTCACCTGGATGTACAGTAATAGATGATGAACTCTCCCCTACATATTGCGCGCTGAAACTCGCATAGGCGGAAGCCCCCGTTACGAAGGTAGATAATATTAAGACGCTCAGTGAGCTTATAAAAAGAATCCTCCAGTGTTTTCTTCCTTTTTTCACGTCAGCATATCCTCCATTATTCGATGTCATCAGCATGGTCTCTCTTCCTAGGAGAGAGAAGCTCCTTATTCATCCAGATAATCAAATGAATAGAAGCTTCTCTATCGGCTATACTCTTAATTTCTATCTATTAATTACTTACTGCTAGCCAAGAAAGCGTCGACTTGTTTCTGGAACTCTTCTATAACCTTATCCAGACCTGCCTTCTTAAGCTCTGCGCTGTATTGAGAAACGGCCTTCTCCGGCTCTAATACGCCTGATGAAATCCCATATTTGTATTTGTTCTCAATCGCACTAAGGGCAGCTAGCTCAGTCTTAACCGGTGTCTGATCAAAATTGAAGCTCATGATCGGGCTAAGTAACTTCGTATCTTTATCAAAATCCTGCAGTTGTTGCATGAAATCTGGAGCATCCGATGCTTTTGGTTTCAGGAAGTTCGGATTTTGCCACATCCACTCCGGTGGAGCGTATCCAATCGTAGATGGATCTACTCCTTCAGGAGCAATAATGGCACCGTCTTTGATATCAAAGTGTGTACCCTTCAAACCGTTTGTCATCATATCGTAGTTATCTTCACTTTGCTGAATCCAGTTAAGGAACATGACCGCTCTATCGATGTTCTTCGATGTTGCTGCAACACTTTGGAAGTTCCAGGTAGTCGTAGGCATATACGGCTCATCTGTAAGTAGAATCTTCACAAACTCAACTTGTGCACCTTCTACGGCAATATTACGGAAGTAGTTGTTATATTCATACACATCTCCCCCGCCGATAGCTGCTTTACCGGAATTAAAATCCGCTCGGATGTCACGGCCAACCATAACGTCCTTATCGATATATCCTTTTTCATATAATGAGCGCAGGAATTTAGCATCCTCTAACGTACCCGGAAGGTCGTATTTAGCTTCTGCTTTCATCGTCTTGTAATCGAATACAATACCATCGGAGCTGGTGCTCTGTAACACTTCGCCCTTATGATAAGCAGCAGGTGGTTCATTAAATACGATCATTTCAGGATTATTGGTCTTCACCGCTTCAGCATAAGCTAATAGATCATCCATCGTTTTGATCTCAGGTAAGCCATATTTTTCGCGTAAATCCTTACGAATGGTTGCCGTATAGTAACCTTTAGTTGTACCTAATGCACCTGCTGGCACACCGTATTTCTGACCATTAATCGTAACTGGTGGCCAGTATTTATTATCCAGTGCAGCTGTAATGGCCTGACCGTATTTAGACAATGGTTCATCTAACGGAGCAAGCGAGTTCGATTTGGCGAAAGTACCTAGAAGCCCAGGGTCAGTCCACATAATATCGACCTGATCGCCTGTTGCTAGCATGATCGGCAACTTCTGGTAATAGTCACCCCACGGGATGTATTGATACTTCAATTTTACATTGATACCGTCTGCAGCTAATTTCTCCTCTAAAGCTGCTGTTACCGTATCCTGATCCGGTTGTGGATCCCCTGGATAAACGATGTTCAGCGTAACCACTGGCAACGACTCTGTACCTTTATTTGTGTTACTTTCCTGAGTTGATGCATGATCTGTTGCAGCTCCCTTGTCGTTGCCACCCGTGTTGGATGAGCAAGCGCCCAGCGAAATTACAAGCATGATGCTTGCTAGGAAGACCCCCAACGTTTTACTAAATGATTTTCGCATACCTTGACCTCCTGTGTATTTGTATAAAAAGTGCTATCTATACGAACCCATTTCGGATTGTATACAAATGGAACATAAATCAAGCTTCTATTATCCTTTTACGCTTCCAATCGTCAGTCCTTTAACAAAATAGCGTTGCAGGAACGGATACAGCAAGATGATTGGACCAATCGTTAGAACCGTCGTCGCCATCTTCACCCCCTCCTTGGGGATGGATGCAGCAGCGATCGATGAATTTGCAGCACCGGACGCCGCATAAGATATATTGGAAGTAATAGCACGGATGAGCAATTGTAGTGGATAAAGATCCCTTTCGCTAATTAGCATGAGTGCAAGCCACCAGTCATTCCAGTAGCTGATCGCATAGAATAGACAGATCGTAGCCAGCCCAGGTAACGCCAGTGGTAGCGCAATTCGAAATAACAAGTGAATGTCATTAGCGCCATCGATTTTGGCGGCTTCAAAGATAGAGTTATCAATGCCGGAAATGAAGCTTCGCAGTACAAGAAGATTGAACGCGTTAATTGCATAAGGCAGGATTAAGGCTAACAAATTATCATGCAGGTGCAAATACTTCGAAGTTACGATATACCAAGGAACAAGCCCACCATTAAACAGCATGGTGAAATATACAATGAACGAGATCGGCACGGACATCTTCCATTCCTTTCGCGACAAGGCGAATGCCATCATTGTTGTAATCAGCATACTGAATAGGGTTCCGACAACCGTAACGACAAGTGTAACCTGGTAAGCACCAAGAATGGCAGAACCTCTTCCTAGCACGTACTTATAAGCGGCCCATGTGACTTCATGCGGAAATATATCGAAACCGTTGGCACGAATGTATTGCTCATCGGTCAGCGATGTAGAAATAATGGTCATGAATGGGATGATGGCTACGATCGCAAATAAGATCATATAAACGTAGGCGAATCCGGCAATAAATTTATCACTGGCCGTTTTAGTCTTCATCTGTTATTACTCCTTTCAGGATTTATCATTTAGAATAGGGCTGAATCCTTGTCATACTTTCTCACTACAGCATTGGCCGCAAAGACAAGAAGGAAGCCAATTACGGATTGCAGCAGACCGATGGCAGAGGACATCCCAACATCATTCAAGGTCCGAAGTGCCCGGAATACATAAGTATCAATGACATCAGTCGTCGAGAATAGTAGGCTGTTATCCCCAACCAAACCATAAATCATACCGAAGTCACCATAAAAGATTCGTCCGATAGCTAGTAGAAGCAAGATAATAATCGTCTTGGAAATGCCCGGAATGGTAATGTGCCAAATCTTTCTGAACTTACTCGCTCCATCAAGTGAGGCCGATTCATACTGTTCTTGATCGATCCCTGTGATGGCAGCAAGATAAATAATGCTGTTAAATCCGACCGATTTCCAGGAGTACAGCAGCACTAGTATGACCGGCCAAAACTCAGCGCGGTTGTACCAACTAACCCCTTCCATCCCAAGACCTTTTAACCATCCGTTTAAGATACCGAAATCTGTATTGAGAAAGTTGTAAGCAAATACGGCGACGATAATCCACGAAATAAAGTTAGGAAGTATAATCAGAGATTGAGAGATTTTCTTAAACCAAGTTAAGCGAATTTCATTAATCAATACGGCCGTGATGACAGCTAATGCGGTACCTATTCCTATAAATAAGATATTTAGAAATAAGGTATTGAAGATAACCTTCAAGACTGAAGCCGTATCCACAGTCAGAAATCTAAAGTTATCCAATCCGTTAAACGGGCTTCCGAAAATGCCCAAATCCATGCGGTACTCTTTGAATGCAACAATAATGCCCGCCATAGGTAAGTAACTAAATAGTAGGAAATAGGCCAATCCGGGTAAAACTAACAAATACAAAAATTTGTTTTTAACCAAATCGCTAAATAGTACATGTACGGCTCTCCTCATATGAACACCTCGTTTTTTTCTGTATCGATTCTCTTGCATCTCGGCCTAAAATATAGCGCTTTCAAGATAAACCAACAAGTTTAAAAACTAAATATTCCTTTCAATACTGTAGGTCACACCCTTCAAAAAACCATATATGACGCGGATCTTTGAATTTCAAACCATCCTGATTGTATAGAAGACCCTGATATCCCCATTTCCTCATAAAATGTCCAGCAAAAAGAAAAAGCGCTCCTAAGGGAACGCCTCCGTGTTAATGTCTTTTCCGATATTCGGTTGGTGCTAAGCCGGTATTTTTCTTGTACCAGGTTACAAAATAGGATGAATTCAGGAAGCCAACCTTCTCTCCGATTTCTTTGACCGTAAGCTTCGAGTCCTTCAGATATTCATTAGCCTTGCGAATCCGCAGCTCCGTAACATATTCCAGAAACAGACGGTTAAATAATTCTTTGAACAACCTGCCAAAATAAATACCATTGTAATGGAACCGTTCAGCGACCATTTCAATAGATAAATCAGGATTGCCGTATTGCTCCTCAAGAAAAGCGGCAATATCATCGGCCAAATCTGACTTCAGATGCTTTTTGTTCTCTTTTGTTCGCTGAATAGTCTCCTGTATATATTGAACAAACCAATCCGCGATACTTTGCAAAGACTCCATCCGCTGGAGGGTGCCTAGCGTTTCAATAAAAGTAGCCGATGTAGTAGTCAGAGAAGAATCGGCAGAAGTCGCCGTAACCACAGAAAATAACAAATGGTGCACGGACAAACGAATCATATTGTATGGAGCGAGCTTCAGGGCCTCAAAAATATCCGCTACAGCGGCTCCGACTTTTTCCTCTTTGCCTACTTTAACCACTTCAAGAAGTGCCTTTTGTTTGGAATAAGGATATTCAAAATCGCTGTTAAGTTGTGGCATCATATCTTCATAGAAAATAATGCTCCCATCACCATGAACAAGTCTATAAAGGGAAGCTTCTTTCGCACTTAAATAGGAATCGCTGATCTCCTGACCTCCATGAGCAGCACATCCTATACCGATCGTTATCGTCACCCCGTACGTATGAGCAACCTCCTGCTGAAGTTCATGCATAACATCCTTAACTGAGTCTGGAACTGCGTTTCCATCGCCGCCATTAAATATCAGGATGATTTCATTTTCCACTTTCACAATTTCACAGGGGATGCGCGAGCGCATGAATTGATCCGTAAAGCTATACAAGACGGTACTAATCGTATAATCAATCTCTTCTTTTCGCTCTGCTAATTCACGAATGTTATCTTGCTTCAGAACAGCCACATATAAAGTTGTACTTTCAATCAGATCCACATTCAACTTATATTGCTTGGTATCATCTGACTCCGGAATCCGCACGCCATGCAGCAGCTCTTTGAAATATTCTGCCTTGATCGAGACGCGTGACCTTTGGCTAGAAGCTTCCAGCTGTTCAAATTGAGACGTGATATTGGAATAAAATCGGTTCAATATCTCCATTTCGCTAAGCTTCTCGGTCGGTAGATCACCTTTATCGGATTGAAAGCTGAGTGCTTTCCGCGCAAGCTTGGATAGGGGTGAAGATAACATGCCACTAAGCACAGCAGATACACCTAATGCTAGAACAAGTAGCAGTAAACAGATCAGAAACGCCGTATGCCTAATATCAGAAATCTGCGCCGTAGCCGTTTCGTATGGAATTATAGAAACAAAGTACCATCCGAGTTGCTCTGAATAGGCTGAGGACACTAGTGTCTTTGACTCATCTATCGTATCTGTAAAGCTCTCATTTGTGCTGGATTCCATAATCCTTTGCACGTAGTGTCGCTCGGAAATATCATCAAGAAACCCACTTTTATCTGAACCGAAGACCACATGCCCCTCCTGGTCCAGAATCATGAGATTATCGCTCTGATGATTAACAAAGCTATCCATTTTCAGATTGACGATAATGGCACTGGTAATCTCGTTGTTATCCGGGTTTTTGTCGTAATAAAAGGTAGTGTACACATTCTGCTCAGTCCCTGTTGGACCATTTACTAGTAGTTTCCGAGGAACCGCACGGCCCAAACTCTGGACGGTAGCATCCCTCAACCATTCAATTGTTGCAGCCTCAGCGTTTGCTTTATCACGATCAGTTCCAATAAGAGTTTTATTTTGCCCGTTATATAACGTGATGGAGTAGATATTTTTATTGGTTATTAGAAGATCATTTATTTTTCTTAAGGAAGCGTGATTGATAAAGTAATCACTCACAGCATCCCCACTGTTAATGGACCTTATGATGTCATTATCCAATGATAATTGCAGCGTAATTAGTCTTGCTTGATTCATAATAAACTCGAACATATTCGAGCTTTGTTCCAGTCTTTGTTGTGAAATTTGATTGATCTGTTCTGTCGAACCCTTAGAAAAGGCTTGATATAGTAGTGTTGTGATGGATAGGGAAACGGCCACAAGCAACACAACGAAAGAAAAGAAAAATCTAGCAAACCATGATTTCAAATGAATCCTTTCTCTTATGCGTCTCATCTCTGTCCCCCTATGTTGTCATCCTATACAAATGATATAAAACGCTTTCATATTTGATTAACGATATTAATAATACCATAGCAGAAAAGGGCTGTCTCCCTGTCATTCAAATGATGTAGGACAGCCCCATGTGTATATAAATAATCTAACTTAACAACTTAATTTAACGAGAAATGTCTTGATTTCATAAGGTTTCAGAAGGAATTGGAGCTCCGGTCCACACTGTTTCTCTGCTACCTCACGTTCCATTAGATCGCATTCCTGCCATGATATAACCCCGTAATCACTAGTAAGCCCTACTTCGCTACGCTTACCTGTGAACTCATGTATCCGAAGGATGATGGCATCTGCATCTTCTGCCTTTTTCACCGCGTCCACCATCACATTGTCATGATCATTCATGAAACGGAATAGAGACTTGCCTGCCGTAGGCGATGCACCCTGAACATAATGAAGCGGATTATTCAGTTCCCATGCCTCGCGAACAGTCCCGGCTTCTACCCAATCGCCCGAATGGGGAAAAATTGAGTAAGTAAATTCATGCTCCCCTTGGTCAGCGAGAGGATCAGGATAGATGGCCGATTTAAGCAACGATAATCGCATGACGTTGTCCTTAATGTCGTAGCCGTATTTGCAATCATTCATCAAACTAACCCCATAACCCCGTTCAGAAAGATCAGCCCATTGATGACCGACCGTCTCGAATCGGGCATAATCCCAGCTCGTATTCCAATGCGTTGGTCGTTTAACATTACCGAACTGAATATCATACGTAGCCTCGGTGGAGCGAACAGCTACTGGGAAAGCGACCTTCAGCAGCTGTTGCCGTTCCTGCCAATCGACCTTGGTCGCAAAATCGATTCTGCGGCTATCCGCATACACCGTAAGATCCTGCACGATCACGGAGCTCATATAAGACCAGGTAAACCGTGCTGTAGCGACAAGCGGACCATTTGCTATCCATTCGAGTGATTGAAGCTGGATAATTTCGGTCATTTTCTCTTGATAATAAAGATCGATGTCCCATGCGTCGAACATTTTCGGTTTATCTTCAAAGACTTGCAGCACATTACCCCGCTCGCCTTCAGCCAACACCTCACGTGAGGCCGCTTTATCATAAATGGAGATCAGTTGACCCGCTCCATTCCATTTGATCTCGTAATGAGGGGTAGACAAGCCCCAGTCCTGAAGCTGGAAGCTACTGCTCTCGTTCTGGGACTGCGCATCCCCGTGGAACTTGATACTCTGACTCCCAAGTGCAGGGATACCTTCAACTCGCACCCGCCACTCCCCATTCATTTGTTGAGAGGTCAGTTCCTTGCCTCCCTCATCCATCCATACTCCGTTAATCCATTTCAGACTGTCCGTGGCAATCGTAACCAGATCGCTACGCTCAAAGGATGCACTATTATAGACCGTAATGACATTCGGATCGTTCACACCGGAGATCAGTCCGGCAGCCGCCAATGTTAAAGCATCCGTTCCATATTGATGAGCTTCAGCATATTCAATGCGGGAGTCGGCGTACACTTCCTGGATCGATGAACCCGGGATAATGTCATGGAATTGATTACGGAGGATGATGCTCCAACCTTCAGTCAAGCTGTCAGAAGGATAAGAACCCCATCCCCCAGTAACCGCTGCATTCAGCACATGCATCCATTCCACCTCCCGGTACAACAGCTCTAGCTTCCGATTCATCCGCTTGTTGTAGGCTTGGCTCGTGTACGTGCCCCGGTGAAATTCCAAATATAACTCCCCGTCCCACGTATGTACGTACTGGTCAGTATCCGCCACTGTTGCTTGAAGCCGCTCGAAGTAATCATCTGCACGACCTGTAACAGCGGAAGGAATTCCCGGCATTTCTTCCAATCTCCGGCGCATCTCCAGCATATCGCGATTGACTCCACCGCCTCCATCTCCGTATCCGTAAGACAGTAATAATTCTTGATTCAAGCCTTTATCCCGATAAGTATCCCATATTCCTTGCACTGCGAACGGTTCTGTCGTGCCATTGTAGGTATAATACCAAGCTTTCGAACCCGACTCCTCCGGTGTCGTAATGAAATGCGTCAGTATTTCCGAGCCGTCGATCCCTCTCCACTGGAACGTGTCATGTGGCATCCGGTTATATTGACTCCAACTGATCTTAGTCGTCATGAAGGTGTCGATCCCGGACTTTCGCAATATTTGTGGAAGGGCCCAGCTATAGCCGAATACATCTGGCAGCCAGAGGTATTTGCATTCTACGCCAAACTCATCTCGAAAAAATCGAGTTCCGTACAGAATTTGCCGAACTAGAGATTCCCCACTCGTCAAGTTACAATCCGCTTCAAGCCACATCGCACCCCCGGCTTCCCAGCGTCCTTCCGCAACCCGCTTTTTGATCTGTTCGTAGATCTCCGGATAGTCGGATTTAATATAGGCATAGAGCTGTGGCTGAGTTTGTAGAAAAGTATATTCTGGGTACAGCTCCATCAAGCGAAGTACCGTCGAGAAAGAGCGTGCAGCTTTTTCCCGCGTATGCGACAATCGCCATAACCAAGCCACATCGATATGCGTATGTCCGATACAACGAACGATTACCGGATGGTTATGCTTAAGCCGCTGTAATTGGCTCTTCAATTCAGCATCTGCTTCATAGACAGACTGATAGAACACCTCCGAGCCTGGTCTTGACCAATCCAAAATTTGAAATGAACGATCAAGAGCCTTTAATAAATCATGGTATTCCGGTCGATCTGCTGCCAACACCTTTACACTATCCAGAACAGCTTTACCTGTATAATACAAATTGTCTACACGTTCATCTAGGTAGGCTAATGCAGCCTGCTTGAACTCATGTTCCTGCTCAATGGGCTTGCCACCACCTTCTAGTCCCGACCACAATCGGAAGCATAGTTCGACTTCGGTACCCACCAGTTCCTGAGGCAAGAATACTTCTTTATGATTGGAATCGACACCTTGATAAGGCTTACCGTTTAAGAAAAATAGCGATTCGAACCCACCATTGTTGCCCGGTCCCGACTTGCCGAAATCAAATAGTCCGCAAATTTTCCGGCCTTGCCATTCCTGCGGAACAAGGACTTTCCTGCGAAGCCAAACGTATAAATCTCTTCCCTTCCAGCGGTCGCCTCTCCCTACCTGTTTCTCCGCCGTTACATCTGAAGGATACGCCCCGATCTCATGCTCAGCATCCACTGTATGGGACCATTCCTCAAGCTCCATCATTCCCCGGTATCGATAGGTCTCTAGCTCCTGAATGCGCTGCCCCAGTTTATCCAATGTCCAAAACATGCTGTCATCTCCTTTGTGTCCTTATAATAAAAGACTGTCTGAATTGCACAATTACTTCGAAATGATAGCTCCGTGACCTTCAAACGGATAATTAATCACGATTCTGCCAGCTTCCGTATCACCAATTCCGCTATACAGATCACACTTTCCGTCCTCGCGCATGACTATGCCCGAAGTAAAGGCACAATCAGTCAGATCCGGTTTTTTGGCTGGACCATCCGGGTAGCAGGTGCGCGTTCCGATGATTTTCTGATCAAGAGCAACATGATGGGTCACGTCCAGTACAAATGAGAAATTCATATAGACCTGCATCAACTGACCATTTTCCGAAGTAGTCTTGTAGCAAATATGACCAATGACGCCAATATTCCCACTTTCCAGATAATAGGCTTGATTACAACCGCCCCACTCATTTTGATCAAATAGATCGGGGATATAGGGCGCATTCTCGACGACCTCCATCGTCAATTCGTCCAGGCTATTAATCACGGTGAAGCCAATCATGGATTCGCTCCCAAATTTCTTACGCACTTCCTCGCCCCGAGGCCGAGAGAACACACCGATTCGTCCCTCATTCATCTCGACCAATCGTATATCCTTCATATACTCTGGTCCCGTTGTGAAATAATACAAATCATCAATTTCTGTTCCCTTGTAAAAATAACCGAAATATGTATCCACGTTATGCTGCTGATAGCGTACATGCGTCCCGCCCATGACTAGCGAATCGCCGATCAAGCTAATATACGGGTCCTCCAACTGATAGACCATCGAACCCCGAACCAATGTCCATTCATCCTGTCCCGTTTTCTCAAACAAACGTACCCATGAACGTGCCCATTCGCTCCGTCTTTCCACACGGCCGAAAATATAGTCCTTTCCCTTCCACTCGAAAGGTATTGAAATGTTATAAACATCGAAACCTTCTACACCGTGAAAGCTAAGCTTAGCACTCTCATAAATGGACTTATTTAACTCAAACTGTTCTCTCCGCTGAAGCAAATTCACTTGAAATCATCTCCCGGTTTGTCGTGGTTATTGCCGATTATTCTATCACGACGTGGTAGAGGAATCTTACTTATATTTAGCTAATGACTACGCTATTTTTGCATTCATAACAAAAAATAATATTCAATCATCAATTATTTCAGATAAATCAGCATTTCATCACTCTATATCATCTTCAGATAAATTATGTTATTTTGATGTAAGAAAGGGGCTGGGAAGGAAGTAATGGAGATCCATACACTTAGAGCAGAGGTCGGAATCGATGCCGAAGCAGAAGGCCACTATAGGGACATAACGGGGATAGGAAATACATCAGGGCCTCATGACCATGATTTTTTTGAATTTTTTATTATTGTAGAAGGTGCTGCTTATCATTGTATTAATGGTAAAAGAGAACTGCTCAGTGAGGGCTCACTTGTGTTTATGCGACCACAGGATATCCATTATTATGAACAGTTGCCTGGCATCGATTGCCGATTGATTAACCTGTCATTTTACGAGAAGACGCTGATGGATTTGCTTGCGTATCTCGGTGCTGGATTTCCGAAGGAATCGTTCCTGGGCTCGGCTTTTCCTATTACGATACAACTCTCCCACCAAGAGAAGCTGCTGCTTCAGCGGCGCATGGAAAAGCTCTATCGGATTCCACAGCATGAGAAGCAATGGTACCGAACCGAGCTTCGCGCGCTCTTGGCGGAAGTATACTGTCATTACTTAATGCACTCCGTTGTCTTGGAGCCTCATGAGAAACCGGAATGGTTCCTTAATCTGTGCAAAGAAATGAAAAAACCGGAACACTTCATCGAAGGTGTCCCGGCTATGATTTCGATATCTGGAAAATCTCACGCCCATTTATGCCGCACATTCAAAGAATGGGAGCATCAAACGCCGCTGCAATATTTGAACCGCATCAAGCTTCAATACGCTGAGAATTTATTACTGCACTCGGATCGGGGGATACTGGATATCGCGCTAGAGGCAGGCTTCGGTAATTTAGGACATTTTTATAAATCCTTCAAAGCCCTATTTGGGAGAACACCACAAGCCCACCGCAAAATGCATTATGCAAGACTCACACCATTGGTGTGAGTCTCGGGTCTTCGTTATTCTTAAGATGTCTCCCATTCACTACTACATCATATTTTAGTTCATTTTATTTTCAATAATCTCCATAAATTTTGTTGAAGCTAAGGATAAAGGTACACTTTTCAAGAAGCAGACTCCGATATTTCGTTTGGGTATTTCCTCTGTAAGTTGCACTTCGTATAGTAGCCCTTTTTTTATATACTCCAGGGCAAATTCCTTAGTCACACTGGCGACCCCTAGATTGATCTTAGCAAACTCTAATAAAAGATCATGTGAACCCAGTTCAAATTCTGGTGAAATCTTGATTCCCTTCGATGACAAATAATCCTCAACATATCTGCGGGAATTCGAGTTCTTCTCGAGGAAAATTAAGGGCTGTCGAACCACTTCATCAAGACTTACGGGATTAGATAAAAGCTCCTTATACTTCGGTCCACAGACAAAAATATCATGGATTTCCATACATGGTCTTAGTTCTAATGCAGAATCATCAAGTGGAAAATTACAAAGCGCAATGTCGACCTCTCCGGATTTCAAGATCGAACAGAGCTCTAATGTTGTACCGTTAACGATCTTAAACTTTATATTGGGATATTTATTATGAAAGGCTTCCAAATACGGAAGTAAGAAATATCTAGAAATCGTATCTCCTACCCCTATTTTCAACTCGCCTACCGTTAAGTTCTTGAATTCTAATATTTTTTCTTCGCCAATATCAATTAAATTAATGGCCGAGTTGACATATTCAAAGAGTAGTTTGCCTTCATTCGTTAAAGACACTCCCTTAGGTGTTCTAGTAAATAGACGGATGTCCAATTCCCGCTCTAATTGCATAATCGCCTGGCTTACCGCCGGCTGTGTCATATAAAGATCCTTTGCCGCTTTGGAGAAGCTTTGACTCTTCCCTACCATGCAAAATATTTTATATAAATCTAATTTACTTACCATATAATCACCCCTTATACCTCATATTCGATATATTAATTTTACTTATATCACTCAAGTTATGTATAGTACAAGGAGATACTTCATTCATATTTTTAGCATTTAAGGAGCGATTGTATTGGAAAGAGTAGTTGGAACTGTTGTTAGAGGCCTTCGTTGTCCCATCATCAATCAAGGTGACAACATCGAGGAAATCGTTGTAGATAGTGTATTAAAAGCTGCTGAAGTCGAAGGATTCCAAATTCAAGATAACGATATCGTTACCGTAACCGAGTCCATCGTCGCTCGCGCTCAAGGTAACTACGCTACGATCGACCATATTGCCCAAGACGTTCAAGCTAAATTTGGAGATTCAACCGTGGGTGTTATCTTCCCGATCCTAAGCCGTAATCGGTTTGCCATTTGTCTCCGCGGTATCGCTAAAGGCGCTAAAAAAATCGTCTTGATGCTTAGCTATCCATCGGATGAAGTGGGTAACCACTTAGTGGACCTCGACATGTTAGATGAAAAGGGAATTAATCCTTGGACCGATGTTCTAACCGAAGAACAATTCCGTCAGCATTTCGGATACAACAAACACACGTTTACGGGTGTTGATTATATTGATTATTATAAATCTCTGGTTGAAGAATACGGCGTTGAATGTGAAGTGATCTTCTCTAACAATCCAAAGACCATTCTGGATTACACTAAAAATGTTCTGACTTGCGATATCCATACCAGATTCAGAACGAAGAAAATTCTAAAGGCCAACGGTGGAGAAAAGATCTATAGCCTGGATAATATTTTGTCCGAATCCATTGATGGCAGCGGATGTAATGAAGCTTATGGTCTGCTCGGATCCAATAAATCCACAGAAAACAGTGTGAAACTGTTCCCGCGTAATTGCCAACCTATCGTTGATAAAATCCAGCATGTACTCAAAGAAAAAACGGGCAAACTGGTTGAAGTGATGATTTATGGAGATGGCGCGTTCAAAGATCCTGTGGGTAAAATTTGGGAGCTTGCAGATCCCGTTGTATCGCCAGCTTACACAGCCGGACTTGATGGTACACCAAATGAAGTTAAGTTGAAATATCTTGCTGACAATAACTTTGCTGATCTAAGAGGCGAAGAGCTGAAACAAGCTATAACTCAATATATCAACAACAAAAACGCTGACCTTACTGGAGCGATGGAAGCACAAGGTACTACACCTCGTAAACTTACCGATCTCATCGGTTCCCTATCTGACTTAACTTCCGGTAGTGGAGATAAAGGTACACCTATTATCTTCATCCAAGGTTATTTCGATAACTATACAAAATAAGAACAACCGTCCGGAACAACACCGGACGGTCTTTTTGTGTGCAAACCCATACTTTGTGGCATAAGGAAGGCGAGTATACGTTCCAGCCGCTGGCGAGTTCGTGTTCCTCCTACCATGTAGAATAACCCCATCTTTTACATTTACAAATCTATAAAAATAGATATAATGATCTGTATGGAACCTTTATTGATTTATAAAGCTTTGTCTAACGAGACGCGTAGTCAAATTATGATATGGTTAAAAAATCCAGATGAATTCTTTGATGAACAGCCTTATCTACAACAAGGCCTCAATTTTCGTATTGGTATATGTGTGGGAGATATTCAGGCTAAAGCCGGACTTGCACAATCGGTTATTTCGAGTTATTTGTTGACTATGCAAAAGGCTGGTTTGCTCGAATCCGAACGGATTGGAAAGTGGACGTACTATCGTCGGAACGAAAAGACAATACAGGAATTTTCCGAGTATATCCAAAAGAAACTATAAACGAGAGGAGAAAGGCCTTTTTTTTCATCAATCATATCTACAATTCTATATATATGAATATTAATGGAGGTTTATATTTTAAATGAAAAAGGATAACCCTTTGCTTATTCTTATTTTGGCTTTAGGCGTATTTGGCATCATTACAACGGAAATGGGGATTATAGGTGTTCTACCCCAGGTCACTCAAAGATTTAATATATCGGCTTCACAGGCCGGTTGGCTTGTAAGTATATTTGCTTTAGTCGTTGCGATTTCAGGTCCATTCCTGACATTACTCGCTTCCGGTATTAATCGTAAAGTTATTCTATTAACCGCTGTGCTTATTTTTGCGATTTCAAATATCGTTTATGCTTATACAACCATGTTCGATGTGATGTTGATTTTCCGTATTATCCCTGCTATTTTTCATCCCGTCTTCTTTTCGGTTGCCCTTGTGACCGCAGCCAAACTTGTCCCTCCGGAAAAGAGCACCAAAGCGGTCACAAAGGTTTTCGCCGGAATAACGGTCGGGTTTGCTTTTGGCGTCCCTTTGACTTCTTATCTCGCGGACAAGATTTCATTAGAAGTCGCTTTCCTGTTTGGAGCTGTTGTAAGTATAATTGCCTTTGTAGGGATCCTAGCTTGGCTTCCTTCCATGCCTGTTAAGGAAAAAATGTCTTATGGTAAGCAGCTTGGTATATTACGCAAACCTCAATTGTGGTTAAATATCGTGACCATTATTTTTATCTTTGCAGCTATGTTTTCTGTGTACAGCTACTTTGCTGAATATCTTGGACAAGTAACACATATGAACGGGTCATGGATTAGTATCATGTTGATGGCCTTTGGTATTATCATGATCTTGGGGAATTTTTTATTTGGGGAGTTTTTGCATAAAAGCATGACAAAGACCGTCATCATGTTTCCTCTGCTATATGCGGTAACTTACTTATTCGTTTATTATCTAGGTTCTTACTTCATTCCAATGGTTGTTATCGTATTTATTTGGGGGGCCGTGCATTCCGGAGGCCTTATTGTCAGTCAAGCATGGTTAACAACTGAAACGAAAGAAGCTCCTGAGTTCGGCAACAGCTTGTTTATCTCATTTTCCAATCTTGGCATTACTATAGGGACCTCTATCGGGGGTTGGTTTATTTCACAATTGGGAATACATCAACTCATCTGGAGCGGAATTATGTTTGCACTGCTTGCATTCTTATTGATTATGATAAAAACAAAAACTTCCAAATCGAACGTAGTAGAGGTAAACGTACGTTAAACTAACAGCAATGATAGTTCAATAAAACGTGGCAGTCTAGAGCATTGAATTTCATGTTCAAGGCTGCCACTGTGTTGTTATTAGGGAGTAGCCTATCTCCTCCTATGTCAGCACTTGATAATAAAGAACTCACCATCATTAAATAATTGCATGGTTCTTTATGTTAAATAGCGTAGTGCTCTGGCGCTATAAAAATGACTGCCTGACACCATTCAAAGTTCTAGTTCCACTTCAATCAAAAGGACATACTAATCCCCTTGATAGCTGGCACGCGTTTTACCCAGCCCGATAACTAGTTCCTTGGAACGGTACGGAAAGACATCCACTTTATTGTAATGCTTATATCAAGCTTGATCTTTACGATATAACTCACGACTCTTATAACCCGCCTGAAGAATCATTTTCATTTCCTCGCGACGTTTGGCTATAGTCTCCTCCTGTTTTGCACTATAAATATACCGTGCCCAATCTTTACGATACCCCGGGGTTAGCGATTGATAAAGGGTAAGCAACTCAGGCGTATCATTCAAGTCCTGTTCCACATTTGGAATGAAGGCAACATAGTCATCAACACGTTGGCTGGGTCTGGCAATAGCCTTGTTCTTGCTTTTCTTACTCTTAGCATCCTCTTTCAACCCAACAATCGTAAAGATATCATCGAGTCCAACCATTCGGGCGAATTTGATAGGGCTTGTCCCGATATATCCATCGTCGTCACTGCCAAGTCCATCTAACAATTCATCACGATGAATAAAGGTTGGGTAGACCTTATTCCCCTTTTTAGGATACGCGGCAAAAAGATATCCATTCGTCTTTAGAAGCTGATGTTCAATCACACGGTCAACAAGTTCCTTCAAGGACTCCATATCAAGCACAAAAGCAAAAATGAGATCGTAAGCACTGTCCTTTAGCGTCGTGTCATAACCCGTTAACTCCGGTAAATAATCCGACCCAGCTGGAGCATTCAATACAGCCACATGATCATATTTATGTAAATTCAGCTTTTCTACGATTGACTTGGCCATGTTATATCTTTTTAACAAATTCAGATTTTAATTTCATTGCACCAAAACCATCGATCTTGCAATCGATATCATGATCTCCATCAACCAAGCGGATATTTTTTACCTTTGTACCGATTTTCAGGACGGACGAACTTCCTTTTACTTTGAGGTCTTTGATAATGGTTACAGAATCACCATCGCTTAAGACATTCCCATTTGCGTCCTTAATCACCTTTTGATCTTCACTGTCCCCGGATTCTGATGCTAAAGTCCACTCATGGGCACATTCTGGACAGATCAATAAGCTGCCATCTTCGTACGTATATTCTGAATTACATTTAGGACAATTAGGCAAATTAGACATGTTGTTACATTCTCCATTCGTTTAATTATTGCTTACAGCACCCTTATATACTGGCATAATCTGCTCTCGTTGACAAACCTATCGCTAAGTAGCATAGGTTAATAATTGTTCGTAATATGAGTTCGAATCCAACTTTCGAGACTATCGCTCTGTATCCTGTAGGCATTCTCCGTCTCATTAGGATGAAGCTCAATACCGCCGGAATTCCCAAATAGGACCAAGTCGACTTGATATCCGTCTACAAATGAAATAGTGCCTGAGCCAGAAGACCCCCAAATATTACCAGGATCGAAGGGTTCCAATTGCGCCTCATGGATTAAATCGGTAACTTCCATCCTTTCCTCCGAAGTCAGAATGGTTTGATCAACTAGACCAAATTTGATCTCTGATACCTCTCCTGCCTCAATTCGTTGCTGGAATTGTTTCTCCCATTTAGCATCTGAGCCACCTGTAAACATAGAGGCGCAACTAGATATAAGTATGATCAGTCCAACAATCGAGGCAATCACGCCAACGACCCGATTCATAGCGAGTGCCGCCTCGCTTGGCTCGGCATCTTTTATTTTCCAACCAACAGATAAATACCAAGCTGTATTCGGTGATGCGGCAGATATGATTCCGATGATAAGCAGAATAAACCCGAAAAATCCATTCATAGCAAGTCCCCCTTGATTGTTAAGGATACCATTCATACGCAATATGGAAGGATAAAGTTTCCTTTAATGCTGTAGTCCTTAACAATTAAACAGGAAATACCTGGTATTCGTAGCCTAATTGTGCAAAAATTTTGACTTACGGTTCAAAATGTTGTACATTACAGTTTGGACGAACAATTTCAGAATCAAAAACTATAACGTTCGTGTTTAGGGGTGTATTTAATGGAAAATGTATTTGATTATGAAGATATCCAATTAATTCCCGCAAAATGTATTGTGGATAGCCGTTCTGAGTGTGATACCTCTGTATCCCTAGGTGGACATACTTTTAAGTTACCCGTGGTACCTGCAAATATGCAAACGATTATCGACGAGAAGGTCGCAATTTACTTAGCCAAAAATGGTTATTTCTATATCATGCATCGTTTCGAACCAGAAAAGCGTGTATCTTTCATTCAAGATATGCACGCTAGAGGATTAATCGCATCCATCAGTGTTGGAGTTAAAGAAGAAGAGTATGCCTTTGTACAGCAATTAGCTGACGAGAAGTTAATACCGGAATTCATCACGATCGATATTGCACATGGTCATTCCAATGCGGTGATTAAGATGATTCAGCATATCAAACAACATTTGCCTCAGAGCTTTGTTATTGCAGGAAATGTAGGAACTCCAGAAGCAGTGCGAGATTTGGAGAATGCGGGTGCCGATGCTACGAAAGTAGGAATTGGACCGGGGAAAGTATGTATTACGAAGATCAAAACGGGCTTCGGAACAGGTGGCTGGCAATTAGCCGCACTACGTCTTTGTGCCAAAGCGGCAAGTAAACCTATCATTGCGGATGGTGGCATTCGTACGCATGGTGACATCGCGAAATCCATCCGATTTGGTGCTTCCATGGTGATGATCGGCTCCTTGTTTGCGGGACATGAAGAATCTCCAGGCGCAACCATCGAGAAAGATGGTAAGCTCTACAAGGAATACTTCGGCTCCGCGTCGGAGTTCCAAAAAGGCGAGAAGAAAAATGTAGAAGGCAAAAAAATGATCGTCGAGCATAAAGGTTCCTTAGTGGATACATTGATCGAAATGGAGCAAGACCTGCAATCTTCAATTTCTTATGCTGGCGGTAATAAATTAGATGCTATCCGCAAAGTAGATTATGTAATCGTTAAAAATTCGATTTTTAACGGAGACAAGGTTTATTAAGCCTTAAAATTGTATAATTATTAGAACCACTCCTAACGGAGTGGTTTTTTCTTTCTACAATATTACCAATCGTAGAAAGTGGGGTTTTCTAACATAGATGATTGTGAAAAAATTCGCAAACTTGTGTTGGCAGTTATATTAAGATTAACTATAGAACCTCATGCTTACTACTAGGAAAAGGGGTGGTAGAATTGATCAGAGCTACTGGAGCACAATATTCCATCGGAGAATTTGCTGCCATTACAGGTGTATCGACAGATACCCTAAGGCTATATGAGAAGCAAGATATTATTACTCCAACCAAAAACTGCAACAACAATTACCGTTATTATACGGATCTAGACGCTCGCAATGTGCTGATGAGCCGATGGTATCGCAGTATGAACATTCCTCTCTATCAAGTGTCTACACTGATGAATGGAGGCACCTCTAATCAAGTGATCGATCGTATTTCAGCATCGAAACTGCATTTGGAAGAACAAATTCGCAAATACACGATGCTGCTGGCTAAGATGAATGAAATTCATGAGGAACTTCAGAGTATAGAAAGTCGGCTTTGCCAATGCCAGTTGAAACAAATACCTGGTAGATATCGAATCAAGCAGACAGATCAGAACTACTTGTTAAGGGAACGAGACTTACGCGATCCGGTTAATGAATGGATGGATTTGCTGCCCTACACTTTCTTTTCTTTTCGAATTGAACATCGAGATGTAATGACTGACACCGCATTTAGGCATAGTTGGGGAGTTTGCCTAACCGAAGAGGATGCCCTTAAACTGCAAGCAGAAATACCTGATGAGGTTGAATATTTCCCTCCTGCTCTTTGCCTATCGTCCGTTATCTATACTTCACCGCAAGCTCCATTTTCTATGAAGTCATTTGCTTTCATGCTGGATGAGATAGCAAGTAGAGGTCTCCAGATTACCGGCGATATTACAGGAAAAATATTGCTAAGTGAGCACGTAGAAATGAACTCATCCACTTACCTGGAAGTGAATATTCCAATTTAAATATTCCTTACAAATCTACCTTAACCTCAAGGTTGTATCGGAACCTTTCGATAACCTTGAGGTATTATATATTTTCTTCCATTGACCTTGGTGCCGCACCAAGGTTTAAGATTTTCGTATTGATTGTGAAATTTATTACAATCTATTTCTTAATATAAACTGTAGGGGGTAGCTACAAGATGCGTAAATCACATTTTTTCAGAACAATGACGATATGGTTGTGCTTAATCATGACAGTCTCATTGCTTGGTGGATGTGCTGGTAATTCTAATCAGAAAAAGAATGACTCACAGGATAACCAGGCAGGAATGACTTTTAAGCCTGGAACCTATACCGCTGAGTCCAAAGGTAAAGAAGGACCTATTAAGGTAGAAGTAACCTTTAGTGAATCAGAACTTACGGACATCAAAATCATCAGTGCCTCAGAAACTGCGGGAATTGGTGACAAAGCCATTGAAACACTTAAGGAACAAATCATAACTGGGCAGACATTAGCTGTAGATGCCATAAGCGGTGCCTCAGAAACAAGCGAAGGCTTGTTGCTTGCAGTTGAAGATGCTGTGAAGCAAGCAGGTGGAGATGTAACAGCATTCAAGTCCAACCCGGTATCTAAAGCGGGTGGCGGTAAAACAGAACAAATGGCAGCAGATGTTGTTGTCGTTGGTGCCGGCGCATCCGGGGTCTCGGCAGCCGTGTCGGCAGCAGACAAAGGGGCTACGGTGATTATTATCGAAAAAACGGCAACGATTGGTGGAGCAAGCAACCTTTCATGGGCCGGTAAATTCTATAACTCTTCAGCCGCTGTTAATGATGGATTAAAAGTTAACGTGGAGAACGAAATTGCCAATTGGATTGTAAATAATCACTGGCGCGTGGATGCAGCAGCGATCCGCCAGTACGTAACCAAATCGGGAGAAACCTACGACTGGTTAGCGGAAAAAGGTTATCAAACCTCATTTCTAAACTTCTTCGGAGAGCAGCTACATGTACTGCCTGCCTACGACAGCCGCCAAGATATATTAAGAAAGATGCTAGCCGAATCCGTTGAGGCAAATGGCGGCCACGTCATTACAGAAACAACGGCGAAGAAGCTCATCACAGGTTCAAATGGTGAAGTGACTGGAGTAGTTGCAGAGAAAGCAGATGGAACCACACTCGAAATCTCAGCTAAAAGTGTCGTTATGGCCACAGGTGGTTATGCCGCCAATAAGGAAATGGTCAAGGAAGCCTTTGGATTCGAGGGTATTAACGGTGGACTCGGTCAAAATATTGGTGAAGGACTACAAATGGCTTGGGAGGCTGGCGCCAAGATCCCAGATAACTTTGGTGGTCAAATGTTACATCAGACTCTCGCTAGAGCCACTAGCAAGCTTAAGGAACAATATACATCTTTCGAAGCTAGCTATCCGTTAATGTTGAGTTATCTGCCAAACTTTATGAACGTCGGCCCTTCCGGTGCAAGATTTAGAGATGAAGCAGCCACACTTGAGTCTGTTGCAGCTGCGAATACAAGTGCATTTAATGGTCCTTACCATATGGTCATTGTATCTCAATCCCAGCTTGATGCTTTGACAGCACAAGGGATGAATGGTGTGCAGGCTCCTAAATTACCAGGTATGCCACCTGAATTCTATGCGGACTTCCAAGATCAGTTCAAGCTCGAAACCCCTTGGGCAAATGCTCAGCAGGTATTTGATGATATGGTCAAGAATGGTGATGGCTATAAAGGAGATACCATTGAAGAGTTAGCTGCGAATGCGGGCATGGATGTTACCGTATTTACAGAAGCATTCAACAATTATCAAAAAGCAATTAAGACCGGTGTTGACACTGAATTCGGGAAAACGAAGGAATATTTGCAGTCTATGGGAGAAAGCGGACCCTACTATGCAATTATTGCTGAGATTAACAACTTAGGTTCAGTTGGTGGTCTATTGGTAAATACGAAGTTTCAAGTGCTTAATAACAGCCGTGTACCCGTTACAGGACTGTATGCCGTTGGCTTAGAGTCAGAGGGTGTACTGTTTAATGACACGTATGTCGGCAACGGAGTTGGTATTGGATATTCCTTTACCTCTGGACGTCTAGGTGGAGAGAACGCTGCATCCAATGCATTGGCTAAATAAGAATACAAAAAAAGGAGTGAAGAACGTTCTTCACTCCTTTTTTTCTTTGGATGCGCCCATGCGACCTAATGCTCTGGACTAGGGTTAGGCATTACAAAATCTGAATATCAACTTGTCACCATCGAAGGTTGGCCCTAACACTTCCTCATAATCACCTTTTGTATAATTAGATACGGTCTTACGCCAAAATTTTTGACCAATCACATTCTTGGCCGCTGGATTCGTAAATAACTCCCACTTGCCTCTGAACTTCTCGAATATTTCCGTAGCGACATATTGTGCAATCCCATTACCTCTAAATGGCTGTAAAAGGAAAAATTCATTTACGAAATAATTAACGCCCAGCGAACAGTGCGGTGGTGTAGCAATAAACACGAAACCAGCTGGCGTATCATCTACTAGAATTAAATAGGGATATAGACAGTTTGGCTTCTCCCACCAAATATTCTGGACATCATATTGATCTTGCAATGTTGCGTAATCCTGGCTATCCTCATATATTCCATGACGATTCGGAGTGTTTCCATAGTGTCCGGATAGGTCATGAAGATACAGGGGGTACATATTTTTTATTATATATGCTTCTTCTTTAGTGGTTAATCTAACTTCAATTTTCATATTGAACAGCTCCCTTTTCCTTACTAGCTGATCTATGCATTATTCACAGGTTTAATCACTTCGAATAGAAATGAATGACCCCTTAGATATTCTCTTATGTATGCCCCAGCATATGGCTGTTCTTCAATTAAACTGGCGGTTTCTCTCGGATCGGGAGCATGATGGCAGTAATTCTCGATCATGAACATGATGAAGAAACATTCCAGATGTCTAACATAGTTAGGTTCAAGCTCCCGCACACTTTCATAGCCTTGGATAAACATCCCACGTTGCGCTGGAGAAAGCTCTAGTAACAAACCCGCCATATCGTAGAGATAATAACCGTAACCACATCTTCCAAAGTCTATCGGATACGGTTGTTCATTATTAAATACAATGTTCCCCGTATGTAAATCAGCATGGATGAGTCCATAGTTCTGGTTGCTGCGCTCCATTCCAGTAAGTTCTGAACATATTTTCTCTGCTGCAGCTTGGTATGACTTCCATTCTTCGTCCGATAGAAAACGTGAGTGGTAAGGTTCTAATTTCGTAAATTCGCGACTAAAACTTTCAGATCCCCATTCAGGACGAACAAAATCAGAAGATGGAACAAAACTCGCTGCCGCATCATGCAGTCTTCCCATCATAACACCCACATTATAAGCACAGCTGTCTGTAAGCTTCCCGCTTGCATGCTCCCCCTCTACCCAACGCATCATCGTGACATAAGGACGCATATACCCTTCCTCTGTTGTAATCTCCAATACATAAGAACCATCACAGCTTGCCAGCGCTTCGGGTACATTTAACTCACTCGATTTGTTCAAAGCTTGAAGAAAGACAAGTTCGGATCTGATTTCCTCTTTGCTACACCGTGCCGAGTGAATACGAAGCAAATAACTTTCCGCTGTACTTGTTTCAATTTTATAGGTGATCGTGTCGGATAGTTGGATAAATTGGATACGTTCCCACTCCAGGTCATACTGTTGTAATGCCGATAGAGCAACTTTTCTCGCTCGACCAAGCAAAGAACGTCTATTATCATCGGTATCATATTGAAAAAATTCAAGCATCTGCTGCTCCCCCCTTGTACATGTAATTATAAAAGTGGCAGCACGCAAAGCATATATAATAAACTTTTTAAAATGTATTTTGCACAAAAAAGGAAAAGGCCACATCAGAATTATCATCCCATGTGACCTTGTCAGTCTACTTTTTAACATAAACAATCTTCCTAATACTATCGAAGGAAAGATAAAATTGACCTGAATTAGGAAAATGGAGGTTCCCACAGTTTCTTTTTCCATCCTAAGGAGTTTCCGGTCACCTGCAAATGGTCATCCAAGGTTATATCTATACCGAAAGGTAATTTTTCACCGTGCCGAAAACGGACATCCCGCATTTCTACCTTGTAACCGTTCTGAATCTTTTGACATGAAATGTGCACACGATGCGCAAAAGCAAGAAAGCTGCGGACGCCATCACTGCCCATGACCGCTTGAACGGCATCGTTCTGCTCACCCTTTTGGAATATCGTTTCTTCTACTAGAAGGGTGCCGCGGATCGAACCGGCAATATAAGTTTGATCGGTTTCATGAACGTATCCCCATTTGTGAGGCAACCACTGGGGAACTAAGAAGGAATACCCTTCAACTCCATAACGCCTTTGAACAACATGCAGCATCAAACGATGAATTACAATGCGGTATCCGATAAAGAGGAAAGTTAGAACGAATAAAAGAGGGAATACAACCTGTGCTGTCATGACGCCAAACAGCCATAACAACAAAGCCACTAAATGAAGTCCGAAAATGACCGGGTCAAATATGGGGAGAGTATCACCATGACACCATTTCCTCGAGAGCGGCCGGAAACATTGAACGCCATACGCATTGAAGAAATCTAGGAACACATGAAGCATGACACCAGCCAATGTCCAGAGGAACAGCAGAAGCATATAATCCCAGGCATGAAAAAGATATGAAAGCAACGGGGTAAGTAAAACTGGCCAACCCACTAGCATCGGCAATGAATGGCTGAATCCCCGATGATGCAATAGGTATGACTCATATCCGCGTATCCGAATGACGGAATCGAAATCGGGAGCATTCGAGCCGACGATAGTCGCCGCAAATAATCCATACACAATTGGCGAATGGTTTCCGATGGCAGGATCGGATAAAGCCATTGCCAGTCCGCCTAAAGTGACACCAAGAAGAAGATGGCTTGCGGTATCCATATCAATCACCTCATCACAGAAATTTAGGTCATTATCGTCATTTCAGCTCTATTGTTAATGGGACAATCCGGTGTTATGGATGGACGGCCCATGGACATATAGTGTAGGCCATATCGTTCACAGTTTACAGCCATCTCCGCAGTGTCTAGCATATTTCTAGCATCTAGAACGTACGACGATCTCATCACCTGCCTCAATCTGCCCCAGTCCAAGTGGCGGAACTGATCCCAATCCGTTACAATCACCACGCAATCACTCCCGGTTGCTGCCGCATACATATCCACGGTAAGATCAACCTGCAGTTCTGGCAAGCATGTGACAACCGGGTCATATACCATGATACGCGCCCCTACTTCTTGCAACATCGAACAAATCCTGAGCGCGGGTGACTCACGTATATCATCGGTATTCGGCTTAAAGGTCAATCCGTATACCGTAACCGTCTTATCCTCCAAAGATCCGAGTGCGGTTTCTAGCTTTTGGATGATAATCTGGATACGCTGCCTATTAATTGATTCGGTTGCCTTCAGCAATTCCATGTCCAAATGCTCTCGCGATGCTAACGCGATTAACGCGTGAAGGTCCTTGGGGAAGCAAGAGCCGCCATATCCAGCCCCGGCGCTCAGAAACTCGGAACCGATCCGGCGGTCAAGGCCCATCCCTTCCACAACGGCATCTATCGAAACCCCAAGTGCATCACATAAATCAGACATCATATTGGCGTAAGATATTTTCATGGCTAAAAAGGCGTTGGAAGCACATTTAATCAACTCTGCTTCACTTAGTCCACACCTTATCTTAGGCGATTTAATTGGTGCATAGATTTCTTCCAGTCGATTATACGCTTCCGGGCTGGAAGCCCCGAAAACCAATCGATCCGGAGCAAGAAAATCCCGGACAGCAGAACCTTGCCGCAAAAACTCGGGATTATGTGCAACAGCAATTCGAGACGAAAAGGGGAGTCGTTTGCGCAGATAAGACTCAATTTGTTCGCATGTTCCAGAGGGCACTGTACTTTTGATAATTAAGAGTCCATTATCAGGTAACATGGGTGCAATCGAATGTACGGCTGACCATAGGGCGGATAGATCCGCTTCGCCGGATTCTGATGAAGGGGTGCCGATTGTCAAAAAGACAGCGTCACTGCCAGAAACTGCTGCAGAAGCATCTGTTGAGTAATCCAGCATTCCCTTAAGTTCCGCATCACGGATCATGTCCTCAAGCCCCGGTTCCCAAATCGGCATACCACCGGATTGTAGCAGCATGATTTTATCTTTATCTACATCTATGCATACCACTTGGTGTCCAAGATGAGCCAAGGATGCCCCGGTGACCAACCCGACATATCCCGTTCCAATGACTGCAATTTTCAAGCGGACTCACCTTCTCCCTGAATACGTCCACTTCCAACTACCTCCGATGGTTGCTCTGCTTTTGCAATCTGCTGACAGCGAGTGTAAATCGACTCCATTGCTTTTTCCCAAGTGCGGGATTGCGCATGTTCCCTCGCCTCCATACGAAACAGTTGCCATTTGTCAGGTGCGTCGAACCAGTCGACCAGAGCCGCAAGAAAGCTCTCAACATTTCCCGCTTGAGCGTGTAAGCCGGTTTTTCCATGCTGGACAATCTCGGTCACGCCTCCTCTGTCGGCTACTACAGCAGGCAGACCGGAAGCCGCTGCCTCCAGCACGACGTTACCGAAGGTTTCCGTGGAGGAGGGAAATACAAATAAATCGGAGGTTGCATACAATACGGCAAGTTCTTCCCCGCTCCGGTAGCCGGTAAAGGTGACATTCTGCGGAGCTTCTCTGCGGCCTAGTTCCATCATCGGACCATCACCAACGACAAGCCAATGCACTTGACCACGAATGCGGTCCGGTAACCGATGCATCAATTGAAGCAAGACATCCAGGTCCTTCTCAGGCGCCAGTCGACCGACGAATAGCAGCAGATATCGCTCCTTGATCCCATAAAGTTCGCGAACACAGTCGGAACGCTTACTGGGCGTGAACCTGTCACAGTCAACCCCTCTCGACCATAGTTCAAGATCACTCAATCCCTTGGATTGCAATAGATTAATTGTCTCATGCGAAGGAGCAAATATAGCGCGGCAGTTTCGGTGAAACCATTTCATATATGACCAGTACCAGGAATGTGCGAACGGAAACCAATAAGACTCGAGATACTGGTCGAAATGAGTATGATACGAGGCAACTATGGGGACATGAAGCTTTTGAGCGGCATACAAACCGGCAAGACCTACATTAAATGGGGTGGCAATATGAACAATATCGGGTTTGAACTGAGTAAGTTCATGACGTATACGCAGCAAGTTTGGAATAACGAATCGATATTCTGGATAAGCCCAAAAGGGGATACTGGCAAGCCGGCACACTAGATCCTCATAGACAGGCTCCGGTTCCGTGGGTACGAACAACTTGCATTCAACCCCCTGAATGGAAAGGTAGTCAGTCCAACGCTTCAAGGTAAGTGCGACGCCATTGACCTGGGGGACAAACGTGTCTGAAAAAACAGCAATTCTCATCAACTCACTCCCTTTTTCAGATCTCTCCCCAAAGTAGCACGCCATCATCATCGCAAGTTTATCACAATGTAATATTTTGAATATTCTTACTTTCGTTCTGAACGGGATCGCCTTTGATCAGTAATGCCCCATTACAAAAAGGCCACATCAGAATTTCGTCCAATGTGACCTTGCATCGTCTACTTTTTAACATAAACAATCTTCTTAATACTATCGAAGGAAAGACAAAATTGACCTGAAAGTTGATCAATCGTCATCCCGGCGGCAAACTTCTCGCGGATCTCATGGTTTCTATGATTCAGATAGCTCCTGCCGCCTGAATTTTCGCCCCATTTCTTACGTGATTCTTCACGTTTAGGGATATACACGAGGCCACCATGAACGTATTTCTGTATTTCCTGTAGTAGCTCTTCTGGAAAAATAAGATCAGCATTTACATATTTCATAAGCCCTCTACTCCTTAAAAATAATTGAAGTTTTTTAAGGTAGCAAAGTCTATTTTACAAACAACGATCATCCTACAAATGTGTGTTCAAAAAGCAAAACCTACGTGAGCACCTGAAATGTTTCCATAGGAAACATACTACGTAAGCATATGCCGGACCCGGCTCAATTCAAGATTCGATGTCGAACTTACATCTTGATATGCTTCGTGATCAATAGATGGCTTTTTGAACAACCTCTAAAAGGAAGGCGGTAACTTTATTTCTTCGCTCTATACAAACAACCGCCGTTGTTCATAGTGTAGACCTTGCATAGAGCTTATCTTAAACTTTGCCATAATGGCCCTCCCCGCTATAAGTGAAATGACTGAATTCTAAATCAAGTTAGGTTAGACGGTAAACAGCGAATGGCTCACTATAGCGAAATGAATCGCTTATTTCATCCAACTGTTTCGTTACTTCGGAATTGAGATGTATATCAACACTCTCTAGATTAGCCTCTAATTGTTCGACACGTGTAGCACCCACGATCACTGTCGAGACAGCAGGACGATCCATAAGCCAGGCAATCGAAATCCCACTAGGCGTATAGCCATGCTCTGCCGCTAGCTTACTTACATTTTTCCCTAGTGCTATCGTTCTCTCATTGATAAATCTGTTAAAGCTTGGGTCAGTAACCGCTCTTGAACTTGGAGGTGCTTGGTCTATTGAAGTATATTTTCCACTTAGAATACCACCTGCTAGCGGGAAATAGGGAATAATGCCTACACCCTGATCTAAGCAAAATGGAACTAGCTCCGCTTCAGGCGTTCGATCTGCGAGAGAATAACTGACTTGAGTAGAAGCATATGGCACATACCCTTTGCGTTCGCTAATCCCCAGTGCCTTCATTAACTCCCATGCCGCATAATTAGATGCCCCAATATAACGAACCTTACCTGAACTAACCATATCATCCAAGGTACGCAATGTTTCTTCCAGCGGAGTATACGGGTCAAAGGTATGAATTTGATACAAGTCTATATATTCTGTCTTTAGGCGTCTAAGACTGTTGTCTAGCTCCTGTTGCAAATGATAGCGCGAAGAACCTCGCTCATTTGGACCATTGCCCTTCACTAAACCTGCCTTTGTCGCTAATACAACTTGATCTCGTCTTCCGTCCAAAGCTTGTCCAATAATTCTCTCCGACTCGGAGCCCGCATAAATATTAGCCGTATCTATAAAGTTAATCCCGTGATCCAAGGCATAATGTATGATCTTTGTAGATGTGTCCTGATCAGCCCGTTTGCCAAATGCATTGGTTCCAAGTCCTAATGCCGATACCTCTAATCCACTATTTCCGAGACGAACATATCTCATGCTTTCTTTGCTCCTTTAATACTATTCAGAATAATTACATCTGGTATTTCTCCTCTAAACGTCTCCATTTTCTTTCTTATACTTTCTTACTTTGACGGTGAAATTCTCAATAAGCTGCTATAAGATCTGCAAGCTGATTTTACAACGGAATCTGCGATAAATCTGCCAAGGTAAACTCGAAATCGTTGGGTAAGAAATGCTTGGCCTGCTCAAGAAGCGTTGTATTAAATGAGGCCTTGCACAGGCTCCTGTTTGTATGTAACCTTCAAAGCTTATATTATTCCTATTATAATTGTTTGTCTAACCCGCTCTTCCGTTTTTACTGTATAAAAAACTCCGTTAGATCTAGCTCTAACGGAGTTCTATAATAAAATGAATTAAAATGCAGAAGTCCAACCAGCATCCGCAGTTATAACTGTTCCATTTACAAAGCTGGAATCATCTGAAGCTAAGAATAAAGCAACCTTAGCAATTTCTTCTGGTGAACCCGCACGAGGGATCACGGCTTGTGATAATTGAGTACGGCTCATGCCGAATTCATTTATATTTTTCATAGATGCTCCAATATTAGTCATTGTAGCACCAGGTGCGATTGCATTACAACGAATCCCTTTACTTGCATACATAAATCCTGTATTTTTCGTCAAACCAACAACGGCATGTTTGGATGCAGTATATGTAGCACCTGCATGTGCCCCGTTCAATCCGCCAGTAGAAGCGGTATTCACGATAACACCTGCTCCTTTTTCCAAGAAGATGGGTAGTGCTTTACGAATAGCACGCATGACACTTTTGGTATTAATATCAAATATTAGATCCCATCTTTCATCATTGATATCGCCAACTGGTTCAAAACCATCCATAATACCGGCATTATTAACGAGAATATCTAAAGTTCCATATTCGCTTACTGCTGTATCAATCATATTTTCGATATCTTCTAATTTTGCAACATTTACTTGAATTGCTTTTGCTACTCCGCCATTGCTAATAATTTCTTGGGCAACTACTTCTGCACCTTCTATATTAAGATCAGCTACAATGACTTTCGCACCCTCTTTAGCATACAATTCTGCAATAGATTTCCCCATGCCTGATGCGGCCCCTGTTACAACTGCAACTTTGTTTTGTAGTTTCATTTTCTTAGTCTCCTTTGATTTATTTATTATCGAAAAATGAAATGATGTTTATCACAATAACAGGTTAATTATTTGTACGTTTTTAGTGTAATCCTTTGAAATTTGTGTATCAATAAGCAAATGCTATACTAAATGTTGATAAACATATATTTATTCAACAATCTGTTCAAATCGGATTGGCTAATAGACATTTAGGTGGTGGTCTGTTGCAAAAGGATAATCGAAGAACTAATAAATCGAAAAAAGAATTAAAAAACGCCTTGATATCCCTTATAGAGAAGAAAAGCTTCCAAAAAATTACGATAACCGATATTGTTAATTGCGCGGATTTAAACCGAGGAACATTTTATAAACACTATCAAACTAAAGAAGAACTTCTAACTGAATTGATTGACGACGTCATGGACGATTTAGTTAAATCGTATAAGGAGCCTTATCTTCATACTGATAAACTGAAGGTTAGCGAGCTTACAGCTTCCTCCATAAGAATTTTTGAGCATGTTGCTTCTTATTCCAACTTTTACTTGATCATTGTAAACTCGAATGTGTTACCGGGATTTCAAAATAAAATCTGTGACATATTAAAACAACTAGTACAGTATAATTCAGAGGATATAACTGCTGTTAATGAGGACATAAATTCCGATTTGTTCTCCAGTTATAGTGCCTATGCTCTCTTTGGATTGATTATGGAATGGGTGAGGGGCGGATTCAAATATACTTCTGAGTATATGGCAGAACAATTGATTAAAATTGTAACTTTTAATTTAAATCATACGACGAATACTCCGGAATAACCGGGAATGAATCAGAAGAAGCCGCGACATTTTGAGGGTGAATCCCCTAAAATGTCGCGGCTTTCCATCTTTTATCCTCCAACAAACTGTAAAGTCACCTTTGTACCTTGACCTAACGCACTATCAATGAGGATTGAACCTCCATAACGCTCCATGATGGCTTTAGCGATGGCAAGTCCAAGACCCGATCCTCCCTGGGCTCGGTTCCGTGAATCTTCTGTGCGGTAGAATCGATCGAAGATGTGGGGCAGTTGCTCGGAGGATATCCCTATCCCCGTGTCTGCTACGGTAACAATCACTTGTCCATCCTTCATGAAATGTCTAATGCTTACCGTACCGCCTTCGGGCGTATATTTTAGAGCGTTCTCTACAATATTACGCAACACCTGATAACTGGCGCCCCGTGGCATCCGAATCAGGATCTCCTCCTCATTCAGACTCCCGTCATAGTCCAGCGTTACTTCGGGATTGACGTGTACCGTCTGAGGAATCAGCTCCTTCAATGTATCATGAAGATCGCATATTTCTTCTCCATCACTTTGTATTGGTTCTTCCGCTTCGGCAAGCAATAGTAGCTGGGCGATCAATTCCTTCATTCTTTGGGTTTCATCGATCATGAACGTGAGCGATTCATCTAGTACTTCCGGTGACTTTTTGCCCCATCGCTGGATCATACGCGTATGCCCTTCGATGATAGCGATCGGTGTCTTCAGTTCATGCGAGGCATCCGATACGAATCGGCGCTGTTGTTCGAAAGAGACATCCAGTTTGTGAAGGAAACTATTGAAGGTCTCCGCCAATTGATGGAGTTCATCCTTAGCTACAGGCAGATGCAGTCGCTGAGAGAGACTGTTCGCCCCAATGTTCCGCACCTCCCCAATCATGCTACGGATAGGCTTCAATGCCGAACGAGCTACGATCCACCCGGCAATGACAGACATTCCAGCTGCTATTAATAGGCCAAGCAGAAGCAGCCTGCCTACTTCTCGTTCTGCCGTCGCGCTTCGCGAATGCCCACTATCGGTAAGCTGTAATTTTACAGAGCCGAAGACGAGTAAATCTAGATCTCTTTCCGCTTTATGCTTGATATCCTTATCTGCCTGATCTCCTACACCTACCTCAGCCAATACCTGGCCTTGCGAATCTAGTATCTGGAGGTGCTGCCCTTCATCAAGCTCCGATGAGAATTTAGATAGGTCGGGCTTAAATACAGCCGCTAATCCTTTGCCCTCCCCGAGTCCCGGCTTAAGCAAGGAAGGTATAAACCCAACTTCACTGATCTGAAGTTCGAATTGTCTAAGCTTCGCATCCAGCAAAGCGATTTCTTGGCGTTCTGTCCAATACTTGAACGTGACATATACGAATCCGCTAACGACCATCACAACAACCAGGGATGTGAGCGCAATCGATGCGCTGACTTTACGAGAGAACGTCCATGCCTTCATTGCCCTCACCTTCAGTCCCTTAAAATATAGCCGCTGCCGCGGACCGTATGAATCAGCTTCTCGCCAAACCCTTCATCTACCTTCATGCGTAGGTACCTTATATAAACATCTACTACGTTCGTTTCACCCTCATAGGAATAGCCCCATACGAGATTGAGTAGCGCTTCGCGGTTCATCAGCCGATTCTTATTGGTGAGTAGACAACGAAGAAGATCGAATTCTCGATGCGACAATTCGATCTCTTGTCCGGCACGACTGACGTAATACGACGTCAGATTCAGCGTCAAATCCTTTGCGTACAGCACATCCTCTGTTCCCTTAAGCTGAAGCCTACGCTGCAAAGAACGGATACGAGCGAGAAGCTCCTCGATCGCAAATGGCTTCGGCACATAATCATCCGCACCCATATCTAGTCCTCGTACTCGGTCGCTTATCGTATCTCGTGCCGTTAGCATAATAATCGGCGTCTGCTTCACCGCACGTATTCTCTTGCAAACTTCTATTCCATTGATTCCAGGTAAATTCAAGTCTAGTAAAATCAAGTCAAAACTCTCATTTAAGGCTATGTCTGCACCCACAAGACCATCGCTGGCAATCGTGATATCATACCCCTCATAAGAGAGTTCCAACTCTAAGAGGCGTATCATAGCGATTTCATCTTCGATGATTAAAATCCGTTCCTTCACTCCTGATTCACCTCTTCGCAAATTAGCTAGTTTTTCATTAGTGATAACCCGGCCATGGAGGACGCGTGTATTTGATAGGAACCCGAGCCGATTTTTCCTGTTACATGATTTTTCTTAACTGTTAGCGGAAGATCCGTTTCTATTACTCCGAAGGACGTTGTTCCGTCGACTTCCACCGCTGCTTTCTCAGGCCAAGCTAGGTATACATTCCCCACGGTAGACGACACGTCCCAATCGCCGCCAATTTTTGAACTCTTAATATTAATGTTCCCCGCCATAGTTACTGCCTTTATGGATGATACAGCACCATCCGAGGACAAGTTCCCGTTCGTCGTCTCCATATGAAGTGCTCCCGAAATACGATTGGCTGCGATGTTCCCATTAGTAACCTTAGCGCGAACACTTTTCTTCGCATCGGACACTTGGACTACACCATTTGTCGTTTGCAGAGAGATGTCGTTACTGACACCCTTCGCTGTGAGGTTCCCGTTCTCAGATGTTAATTTGATTTTACCTATGCTAGTAAGTTTTGACAAAGAAATATTTCCATTCGTCAACGCAGCGTTCAAATCAGACTTCATAGTTTGAGGTAAGGTAATTGTTAAATGGATACTCGGACGATACATATTACTCCTTCCATATGGCTCGCTGGAGGTCTTAATATCCAAAGTTGTACCCTCTTTTACTTGCAATTTCACCTTGTCAGCAACTACCTTCGCTTCCTCTTTCGTTGCATTTTGCACAACCACTTTCGTTTGTACCTCTACATCCTTAACAGAGCCTTGCTTAAACTCAATCGTACCGTTTTGGTTCATTACAGAAATCGTCTTGGTTTTGTCTCCTACCTTCATGCGAGTCGTCCCTTTATCGATGGTTATTCCCGTGCCTATATTATCTACTTGTTGCAAATCCGAGGAATCTAGCTTGAGGTCGAAATCAAAATCAGGACCGAGATCGAAATTCAGATCCAGATCAGCCAGTGAACGCGCAGAGGCAGTTCCTGTATCCCCCCCGCCCGTGTAGAAAAGAGTGACCGCAGATAAGCTCAATACCAACACAAACTTCATTAGATTTTTCAAGTTCATTCCTCCTAGATTCATTGTAACTACCCTTAGGTTAAAACATAATGAATGAGAAAGACTTTGGAGGAACATTAGAGTTTGATGAGAGGATTACCCTAACATCTCTATCGCAAAATAGAAGGGTATCCCTGAATGGGATACCCTTTATTACGCTTTTAACTACATTCGGCTATTAATTAGCTACTAGATTGATCAAGGTCTCTGAATAAACAGTTGTGTCCAGTAATGCTGAAGGGTTCAATCACCCTTGTGTCAGTTCCCCTATTCCAACAATTCGACCTATTTTTGATTGGAAATCCACTCTTGTACGACGCTTGGCACACCGTCTTTGGCCGTCGGATACCGGTAATCAAATCCGATTTCTTTCAGTTTTCTGTTTGTGAAATATGTATGTGCTGTTGCATATTCCGTTAACACCGGTCCCAGAATGAATTGACATAACCATTTTGGAATTTTACGAACCGTCCCCGTTATTTCCAATTCTTGTTCTATTAAATTCATGAATGCATTGGAAGTCATCGGCTCGTCATCGCATAAAATATACCGATCTCCCACCTTACCATGCTCTGCTAAAAATAAGCATGCACGAGCTGTGTCCTCAACGTGAATGGGAGAGAAATACGGCTCATATCCTGTTAACGAGTATACAGGCTTCTTCCTATAAAGGGGCTCGATGAATAACTGAGGCATCCAGGAATCCGGTCCGTATATTTGTGCCGGAAATGCTGTCGTAATTGGTAACCCTTGGGCAAGATAACGATCCAGAACATGAACAGAACCTGCAATATAAGGTCCCCAACCTTTCGGCTCACTTTTGTAATCACTGTCTTTCGGAACATCGGAGCCCGTATCGCCATAAAAGCTCGTTCCTGCAATATACACGATTTTTTTAATTTTTGCCGGATTCACGTGATCTAATAAACGAACCGTCATCTCATAGTGTCCCTCGCTGAAGGCAGTTGCTATTTTTTTTGTTACTTTTTTTCCCCATGTTGGAGGTGCCGCCAAATGAATCACGTATTCAGCTTGTTTAACCGCTTCCTGCCACGCTCCATCTGTTAAAAGATCGCCGACAAGCGCTTCGACGCCTTTCGATTTCAGCTCTTTGGCTTTCTCCGCCGAACGAGTCAGCACGACTGCTTCTTTTCCCTCATTTATTATTTCGTTAATCAAACGGCTTCCTACGTATCCGGTACCACCCGTAATTAAGATTTTGCTCATGGTACATTCTCCTTCAAATCAATTGGCATTCATATTTGGGGCGGTAGGCCAAATGAAGCTCTCTCCACAGGCCTACGCAAAAAGATCGAATCATAGCTTATTTATCAACCTTCAACGCACCGTCGCTGTAGGATCAGCTGTGGTTGAGGTTACTGTCAAGCTGCTTACGCTGTTATCCACACTAACCGTGTAGCTTGTCGTGCCCGCTCCAAACGCCGGACTCAGCGTACCGCTCGACAAGGTCAAGTCGCTTAGGTCCGCGCTCGATGACGCATAAACCTGCCCTCCCGACAACCCAGGTAGCAGTGCCACTATCAATAGAAACACCAGCATAGAGACCCTAAATTGTTTTGCCTTTTTACGCATTCTTTTTCCTCCTTCGTATCGTTACTAGATTGATTTCATGCAAACAACGTCCTTAGACGTTGAAGAATTAATCCTTATGGAGATCATCTAGGCATCGATAAGGATCACAAAATCTCCTATCCTTCGACTCTATCCAACTATCATAGAGCGAATCATTGGAGATTGTAGTCCTACTAAAGACGTACATCGAAAAAGAAGCGTCCATTAAGGCACGCTTCCTCGCTTGTTAATCTATTAATTGCAGCTCTCTGGCCCGAGCAACGGCTTGTCCTCGCCGCTTTACGCCCAACTTGCCGATGATTCTGGACACATGCGTCTTGACGGTCGATTCGGCAATGCCGAACCGCTCGGCAATATCTCTGTTCGACAACCCTTCTGCAATTGCCGTCAAAATCTCGATCTCCCGCTCAGTTAGCGGTTCGGTGAATTCCGTTTGAACGGCTCTTGGAGCGGATCGCGTAAGTCCTTCCGATGGTTTCGTCGCTTCCGCGACCGCTGTTTCGTTATCCAGCAACGTGACATAAATCATTCTCGTCGCTAGAATCTCCAACACCTTCGCATCCCGATCCGTAAATACATCGGGTATCCATCGATTTTCCAAGTAGAGCACGAAGGAAGAACGCTCTCCCGGAACTGCGATTGGCAAGCACAGAATCGACCGGGGACGTTGTGCCTCAATATAAGCATCCTTCACCCAATAGCTCCGAATCACGTCATCAAGGATAAGCGGTTCGTTCGTCATCGTCACATGTCGCAAGACGCTCTCCGCATATAACCCGGACACCGCTTCTTTCTCCGTTATGTCCGAATCACTTGCTTCGATGGCATACCTGTCATCTCGGCAGCTTAGTAAGAAGCCCCGGTCGGCTCCCGATTCTCGAAGAGCAGCCTCCAGGAGACTTACCGTCCAATTAGCTTTCTTCGGCTTTCCGGCATCATCGACGATTCGTCGTATAAGCTCGTATTCGTCATCACTCTTCGAACCCCTGTATTCCATGGGTTCGATTTGCAGCCCGAGGTCAATACGAGTACGGTCACTTTCGACTTCCCCCTGCAAGACTGGACCTTCATACCGCTTGAAAGCCTGATTCAACAGGTCAGCATGTCGGCGTCTGATATGCGTCACTTTGGAAGTGACCCCCCAGTCGGCATAAGCGGCGCAGGCATCCATCATAGCGATCGTTGCCCCAGACCGGCTGATCATACCATCCCGGTAATAAATCGCAAGCCGTTCGCATGCGATTCCTTCCATTAAGCCATATTTCTCAGCTCTCGCCTGCTGGGTTGCGGCCGTATACTCGCGTAACGCCCCCATCGGGTTTCCAGATATTCGTTCCCATTCCGCCTTCATCAGCAAATACGCGGAAGTCCCATTACCGAGGAATCCTCGCCAGCTCTTCATCTTTCGCAAGTGTGAACGAACTACTTTTCTAATCCGCTTGCGTTCTTCCGCGTTCGCTTCAGGGAATAAGGCGGCTAACGACAAGGCTTCATACAAGCGTTGCTTCCTGATTCGTATCCAATCCAATGGTAGTTCGTTGGCCCTTCCCCTTTTCGCCCAGTACAACGCCTCCCGATACTTCCCCGACAAGTAAGCCGCTTCAAGCCGGCAACCGCAGCTGTAATTGTCCTCGTCCTGCTGCTCCGAATCATCGTCCGGAGCCTGCGGAATGGTAATGAAGCCGTACGTCAGGGACTCGTCCTGCAGCGCTGCTACATAACCATCGGCTATCCGAACCATGTCCTTTATCTTGGCGTTGGCGTTCTGCCGCATGTGTGCCTCGAAATAACGGAGCATTTCCTTTAAAGTATAGAGATCTCCGTTATGGGTTACGAGACAGGTAATTATGGCCAGGTTGGCAAAGTCTTTATCTCCGGATTCCAACCCTTGACGCATTGCATTGTACAGCGCATCTGAAGCTTCCCAAGGCTTATCCAATTGCTTGGACATCCCGCCCAAGGAAGTGAACAAATGTGTGTTTCCGGACGAAGTGGGGTTCACGATTTGCTGGAAAGCCCGTTCGGCAGCCGGAGGTACTTGCGCATATTTCGGAAGCACCCTTTGCAAGATCAGCTCATATGCACCGATCATGTTGGCTAACGACTCGTTCACCCCTTTTCGAAGGCCATAACGAATGAACCTGGCATACAGCTCAAGCAGCGTCCCCGGATCGTGCATGAGCAACGGAAAAAATAGATGTACCATCAACCTGCATAATGTCTCATACTCTTCATCGTGAGGGTCCGACAACGGAAGGGGCGTACCGCGCTTTCGGTACAAAAAGAGCTGCGTCCGTATGACTTCTTTACCACTGAACAACAAGGAGGTCTTCTCTCTAAGCTTCCAACCGTAAGCCGCAAGCGCCTCTCGCCCGTATGTGATTGCCTTCTCCCCGTCCACGAACGTATGGAATTGGATCAAGGGCTCCCAAATCTGCAAACACTCCGACCGGCTCAGCTTCCCATCGTCTTTTTTCAAATCCTCCAATAGTTCTCTCGCACGTTCAAGATGGTCTCTCAAGTACTCCGCCCATACCAATACCAACCGCAGTTGGACATCGAGTGATCCCGATTTGAACCGCATTTCTTCTCCGGTCAGACGTAGCCCGTTCTCAGCATATTGTTTCCCTTTCGCATAGCGCCCTTCTGCCAGTGCCTTCTGTCCCGCTTGAAGGTTCTGCTCGGCCAGTTGCTGCCTCTCTTGCTCCGACAGGATCGTGATGGCCAGATTATAATGATCGATTGCCGTCAGCATCGTATCGTCGTTCCAATCCGGAGAACGGCGTTGCAGCAACTGCCCAATCTTCCGGTGCCGCTCGGCGTTATGTCCCGAATCGAAGGCATACGCCATTCGATGCACTGCATCATGCACGAATAGATAGATGCTATCCTCTCCGTTCCCGCACTCCGCCTCATCCCCCCGGCAGATCATGCCTGCCGCCTCTGCTTCTTGAAGCTCGCGAAACACGGCATTTAGCTCCATGTCACACGCTTCGGACAGGAGAGATAAGTGAAAAGCAGGACCGATCGCAGCAGCCATGCCAAGCAGTTCCTTTCGATCGATCGGGAGCTTGGCGAAGCCCTCCTCTATTAGATGGAGATTGGCTTCAGAGTCACTCATCTGGCGGATGACTTCCCGATCCCACGTCCATTGACGCCGTTTCTCGTCGAAGCCGAGCCTTTTCTCCTTTAGCCAGCTTTCCAACAAGAGTCGTATTGCCCTTGGATTACCGCCGGTCTGATCAAAGACGGATCGGGTCAGCAGACGAATACGAGCCGAGTCCTCATACAAAACATCTGAGACATATTGCCTTACGTCTTCATAAGCCATTGGTTGAAGGGAGATATGCTCCTCCGGATGGGTCTGCCATCTCTCGACTAACCAGAAAATTCCCGGCGCTTGGCCCGGATTTCCTCCCCCCAAGACTGGAACCGTCTCCCCTTCTGTCCGGCAAGCGCCGATCAGGAATAATCCGGGCACCATTTCCTCCCCCATAAGCGACCGAATCACTTCGAGGGTACATTCATCGGCCCATTCCAGATTATCGATGAACAAGACTAGTGGGGATTTGCATTCGACCAAGCAACGAAACAAGCCTGGCAACAGCTTTCCGAAACGCTCCCAAGCCTTCTCATCATCTAAAAAAAATGTCTCCGATACCTCACATTCAAAAAGCGGCTTGGCTTCGGGCCATAAAGAGACGATCGTCTGCACTTCTTCTTGTTCGAACTCTGCTTGGAGCTTTGACTTCAGTGTCGCAATAACGTCCACCGGTTCGCTCCACAGCTGATACACCCATTGACGCATCGCTTGAAGAAGGGGCTCATACCGCGCGGTTCGCCGTGAGTGTTCGCATTCCCCTTCCACGAACGAGCCTCCCGTTCGAACGACACTGGATTGAAGCCTGCGGACTAACGTCGTTTTGCCGACACCCTCCCGGGCCATCACCCATTGGAACACGTTCAAGCCTTGAACAGCCTGCTCAAGGCCGGCTTCTAGTTGCTTTACCGCGGGGTTGCGCCCGTACCATGAATCGGATAGCCGCAACAAACGGATTCTGTCCAAGCGGCCCGCTTCGAATGGCACTAGCAAACCATTACTATTCAGCATCCCAAGGCACTGCTTCAAATCATCAAGCAACCCGTAAGCGCTCTGATAACGATCGTCGGGCGATTTGGCCAGTAGCTTCATTAAAACAGTTTGCAGCGGTCCATCCACATCTGGACGGATATTAGATATTGGCTCTGGCGTTCGATAAATGTGTGCGGTATCCCAATCCTCCACGCGATCGAGGAAAAAAGGCAATCGACCAGTCAACAGCTCATAGAGGATGACGCCTAATGCGTAAAGATCGCTGCGCCCATCCGGCACACGATTGATCCGCCCCGACTGCTCTGGGGACTGGTAGGCCGTATGCTCTTCCACGCACTCGGTTAGGTACGCCGTCTTTTGTTCCCATTGAATACTTACATGATCGGGACTGAGACACCCGATCACCACATTCCGTTGATGCTCACGGTACACCATTTCAGTCAGCATCACGGAGAGTTCCAGGAAACGCGCAAGATCTATAGATGGAACCGTTATATATTCTCTCAATTTTTTATCATATCTGATGGTTATGCACCTTCTAAGTTCTATATTTATTTTTAATATTTCAAATAATGATATATTATATTATCGGTTAAATGAAAGATGGATTTATATCTATCTATCAATTAGGCTCATATGCTTCTTGAATCCAATCTTCAAAGATCGGAGAAAAATAAAAGCACCCCTATGGGTGCCAGTTCTTCACCAAAAGATATTACCTATCTTCTTCTAAACAAATTTCTGCCGATATCGTAAAGACCACCAATGTGAGCATTGGTGGGTATTTGCTTGACTCCCAAGGTACGGTACGCATTCGAGAAGGAAAAATGAGCTGGAATTCCATTGTCGTTGGAAGCGTGCAACTGCTACAAACGAACAAAGATATCCATAAGGCGGATGCTTGTTTAATAAATATGGCTCATGGGCGATATTTGTGTATCGGTTCGTCCTGTTGATAAGAAGCTTAATCTCCATCCCGCCGGTAGTATAGAATGAACTTTGCTACATTTCTATCTCTTACAACGCTTGGTTCCTTAATCTGGAATACAGTTCTTATCTATATTGGAGCCGGGTGGCTCTTCCTGGGGAGATATCGTTGGTTATATGGATGTCTATTCGAACATCATCTATATTGCCTTTACCCTGTGTGTCTTCCTATTCATGAAGAGTTCTGAAGAAGAAGGAGAACTAAGGAGACATTGCGGTGTGGCAGGTGGTGGGACAGGGGGATATTTATCCACACTCTCATAACTTCCTCCGGTGTTGCTTGACCCGCTACTATTTTCTCTCCATAAGCACGCCAGCTAACTCCAAACCGATCTAACATTTGCTGTGGAGTACCGTAGATTGGGGATGTATGGCTAATATAATTGTTATCTCTCATATCTCTTGATTTCAAAACTGCAAGATCTGTTAACCTCGAATTAAGAGTTAAAGCAGCAATTCCTCTTCTTGATGAAATAACTTTTCTTATTTTTTATCCCTCCTACAATGTATTGAATTACAATATATTGTTGAAAAAGGAATATTGCTTGTATTATGATCTATGATCATACTGTACATTTAGTGGAGTAAAAGATAGTGTGATTGAGAGTTTCGACTGGTAACTTCTTTTAAACCTACTTAACTTGGCTTTCGTCTTATCTTCCAAATATGTTCATTACACTATGAAGAATAGTTGTGGAATAACAATTTTTTGTTTTATATCGTACAACACCTAAGACAATACCAAAGATTAACCCTGTTACAACTTTCATCAGAATAGCAAACGGTATTTTACTATTCTGCAAAATGACCAATCCTATAACTATTTTAATTAAAGAACTTACTTGTTCCATTCTCATCTTAGTTCCTCCAACAAAAATATAACTTATTCAACAACAGTCGTAACAATAAAGGATAAAAATTACAATGATGGAGATTACAGGCCGGAAAAATGGCGCCCACGGGCATAAATTTATAGCTTCTTTTAGTGGAGGAAAGGACAGTGTTCTAGCTCTATACAAGGCCATGAAAATGGGAACGGCAGTTGGACTAATCGTCATGTTAGAGGAAGAAGGGAAACGTTCGAGATCCCACGGAATGCCGCCAGAACTCATACGTGCCCAAGCTGAATCTATAGGTTTACCGGTATATACCGGGGCAGCAAGTTGGACTGATTATGAAGAAGTGTATATGCAACTCTTAGCCCAAGCTAAGGATCAAGGTGCCGAGGTGTTAGTAACTGGAGACTTGGATATGCCAGCTCATGGTTGTTGGTATGACAAAGTTACGAAAAATGCGGGATTAAAGCTTGGGATGCCTCTATGGGTAATGGATCATAGAGAAGCAGTCGAGGAATTTATCCATCTTGGATTTACCACAATTGTTGTAACCGTGAATCTATCCTTAGGCATGCGAGAAGATGATTTAGGACGGACACTCACCTTTGAATATATACAAGAGCTTATAGCGCGTGGTATTGACCCCTGCGGCGAAGGTGGCGAGTTCCATACGACTGTTATAGATGGGCCGCTGTTCAAACACCCTATTCCTGTTCGTAAATGTCAGATTGTTAGGGACGGAGACTATGCACTTTTGCCATTGGAGCTAGATCAGATGGAAGATATGGGCATGAATTAAATAAGATGATGGTATTCAGTGAAAAAAATCCATAAAAAATCGTCTTCAGTGAATGAGAAGATGATTCTTTATGGATTCTATTGGTCAGCCCTCACGAAGCCTTCTTTGTCACAATTTTAGCATAGCTGTTAATGCATCCGAACCTTGTCACCATCCTGAAGCGGGTCGCTGCTCTCGACTATGATTTGTTCGCCCTCGAATACACCTTGGGTTACGGCTGATACTTGCTCATTGGAATCAGCGACGATAATGGATGTTCTTCGAACGTAATATGTGTTGCCAAGCGGACCACTTCTTTCTTCGATTTTAAATATATAACTTCCGTTGCCATCTTTGTGGATGGCTTTGTTGGATATCAATATCGCATCATCAGATGTCGGTTTAATCAGCTCCATGTGAACTCGATCGCCTCCCTTCAAACTCTCGTCTTGTACCTTGACTAGAATATTCTTCATTGGAGAATTCAAGGTCGTACCATTACCTACGGAGCCTGTGTCGATGGAATTTGTATCTTGGATCTCTGCAATTTGGCCTTCGACTTGTTTGACATTCTTTCCACCCACTTGAACATCAAGCTTTTCTCCTATCTCTAGCAGATCAGCTATACCAGCAGGGGCTAACATCTCAAACCCAAGGCTTCCGTTCGAGATACGCACATCCGCTCCCCCATTTGATGAAATAAGGCCATCTGTTGCGTTTACTTGCGTGACGATTCCGTCAAACGGAGCAACCAATTCACGATTATTAGTCAAATGATCCTGTAACTTTTGTATTTTTCGTTGTTGAACTCCCAGATCGATTTTACTGGTCTCGATTACACGTTTAGCGCTACGTATGCTCATCTCATCTCCGCTCTGTACAGCCTCAATATAACTGCTCTGCAGTTCTTCCATTGAAAGCTTAAGCTTTTGAAGACTCGCTTGTTCGTCCAGAATCTGTTGTTCCGCCTCTGTACTGTCATATAGGACCAGCTTCTGGCCTTTCTTCACAACCTCTCCTTCCTTAACATCTACACTCTTAACTTTCCACCCCGTACTATTCGTTAACGTTACTTCTGTCATCCACTTTAATACACTACTACCTTGAAACATATGAATAAGCTGCCCCCGACTCGTTTCTACTACAATAACCTTAGGTAGAGTCAGAGCCGTCAGCGTGTTGCTAAGCAATGTAAATACAATCAGGAGGCTGATAAACAAGCCAGAAAGCAATCGAATCATTCGCTTACGTCCAGACTTCGTTTGTTCTGTATGTTGTAATTCCATTATAATCACCCCCATATGACTATCCTTTAATTCCCGATAGCTGAATTCCTTCAACAAAGTAGGACTCTGCGTATAAAAACAACAGCACCATTGGGGCCATATATAGCGCCGCTGCAGCAAAAGCAACCCCGCGGTCTCCTTCGTTGATACGTGACAAATATAGCGACAATGGCTGCTTGAATGAATCCCCTAGAAAAATAAGCGGCTGCTCGACCATATTCCAATTATCAACAAATAGCAATACGATCAGTGCTGCGATCCCAGGCTTAATGAGAGGAACGATGATCTTATAAAAGACCCTTAAATTTCCGGCTCCATCCATTTTGGCTGCTTCGATATACGAACTCGGAATATGTAATATGAACTGTCTCAACATAAACACACCGAAAGCGTTGAAAATTCCCGGTACAATAATCGCAGATGTCGTGTTCATAAGTCCAAGCTTCTCCACAATAATGTAATTGGGAACCAACGTGACTTGAAATGGCATAAGCATGGTCATTAAATACATGATAAACAACTTATCTCGCCCCCAGAATCGGAGCTTGGCAAAAGCATAGGCCGCTAGAGATGCGACTAGCACTTGCCCGACAATGATAGGTGTGACCATCAATACAGAGTTCCAGAACATCTGGAGGAATATAGGCTTACGAACCAACACTCCCGCATATTGACCGAACGACAGCCAATCGGGAATCAACTTCAGATTAACATATCCATTTTTCTCTCCTGCTGCGGTATTGATCATCTTGCCAATGAGATTATAGTTATGGTCAATCTCGCCTTCCGTCATCAACGAGTTTGTGAATGTGACCACAATAGGAAATAACATCATCGCGGCGATTATCCCCATCACCAACGTTAACGAAAACTTGCGAAATATAACCAATGTTATCACCGTCCTTATACTTAATCCATGAATTGCCGAAAACGGCGTTCTATTGAAAGCATGACAGTCACACTGATTAGAATACAGCCTACCATCAAAGTGGCAGCGGCCGTCAGTTTCTGAATATCGAGTGATAGAAACATATTGTTCATATAATGTTGCAGCATATAAATTCGATCATGTGGATAATCGCCAGCGATTAGATACGTTTCACGGAAAACTTTGAACGAATTAATAATGGACATTAAAATGACAAAGAACATGGTCGGAGTCACATAGACTAGCGTAATATGAATCAGTTTATGAAATCTGCCCGCACCTTCGATATCCGCAGTTTCATAGTAATCCTTAGGAATACTTTGTAGTCCGGCCAAGAATAAAATGATGTTGTACCCGATATTTTTCCATATATAGACGATGATGAGCACGCCCATAGACCAATTTGACTTCATCCAATCGATTCGTTCTATATGCATGCTCTCCATCCACAAATTCACTGTCCCATTCCAGTCGAATAAAATTTGCCACATCATAACAATGGATGCGACGGGTACAACAAGTGGCAATACAAAAGCGGTCTGCAGCCAATTCCTAATAAATAGTTTTTGATTCAGCAAAAGCGCAAATAATAAGGACAGAGCAACGATGAAAGGTACACTTACACCGGTAAATAGGAATGTGTTTGTTGCCGCTTTACGAAAAGATCCGCTAGCGAGCAGTTCATTATAATTGTCCAAACCGACAAAAGAGCCATCCACCGTGCTATCTTGAAAAGAATAGAGTACTCCCATGACAAACGGAATAAGATAAAAAATGGCGAAGCCTATCAAGCTCGGTGCCAAGAAGAGAGAAGCCACCGCCCAATCCTTGCACAGCAGCTTAAATAGCTTGCTCCGAATACGCTTGCCCTCCATGTTTAATACCTCCTAAATCCACTTCAAATGAGTAAAATGAACCCTGAATTTTCGTTCAAGGTTCATTACGAGCAATTGGTTATTCATTCAAGAAAGTTGTCACCCTATTTTGAATCAACTTCGCCACGACTTCGGCTGACTTCTGTCCACTGAAATAGGCTTTGGATTCTTCTGAAATGATCTCTTCGACCTTAGAAGGTCTGAATGCAACGGGATGGGTTGCTTCAGAAATGAATTGATCTAATTCTTGAATATCCTTTGCTGTTACCTCGAACACTTTGCCACTCATAGCTCCCATTTCTTGACTAGCAGTAACCTTCCCTTCCTCTAATAGTTGCTGCCTTTGCTTCTCATATAAGCTTTTATTTAAAGGAAAACTCGTTCCTGGAGCTTGCACCTCATCAGATAACATAAATTTAAGGAAATCCCATGCTTCCTCTTTGACAGAAGACTTCTCATTGATGCCAATGGTTTGATACGTCCTAAAATAACCTCCAGCTTGCTGACCATTTGCATTGGGTTTATCGTACAGCTTGGATTTAAATACATAGCCCTTCGGATAAAATTCACTCTCTTTTAAGGTAATAATATAATCAGTTGGTGAAATAATAGAAACCGTTCTGAATAGAGGGTGTACTTGTTCTTGAGTGATCATACGTTCGTCGGACAAGGACTTTACTTGCTGGAGTAAAGTAGTAAAGGGTTCCGAATCGAAATTCACCTTTCCATTGACCTCATCTACAAACGCCCAGTATTGATCTTTGACCATTTCATTTAATAGAGCATCCGGAGAACTAAATACTCCATATTTGCTATTTTTCTCTCCAAATTTCATTAGTTCTCTGATTACATCGGTATATTGACTCCAATTCCAAGTCTTGTCGTCAAACTTCACCCCGTTTTTCTCAATCAATGTCTCGTCACCCATCAGACCATACACAATGAATTTCAAGGGCATCCCATAAATTCCGCCGTTTGTCTTAACATTGTCCAAAATATTGTTGAAATATTGCTCTTTCTTAAAGGTTGGATCATTCTCTATGATTTCACTTATATTGGCTAATAATTTATTTTTCACATATTTATCCATTGGCAATTGATCCATTTGAATCAGATCAGGACCTTTACCTGATAACATGGCCGTGTTCGTCATTTTTTCGAATTTCTCAGTAGCTGCTTGCAATTCTGGACCATCATCACTCTCTAAATATGTAAGCTCGATCGTGATATTAGGATGTTTGGCTTCATATTTCTTCTTAGCATTTTTATAGAAATCATCAGGAAAATACGTGGAGAACACAATGGTTTTCTTCTCATTATTGGATTTCGTTCCTTCAGTCTTTTCTCCGTCTGTCTTATTTGCATCGGGCACTTTTATTGTCATATCCTCGTTTGGTGTTTGCGCTGTATTCCCATTGTCAGCACGGCTACAAGCAGAGACAGAGATCATGAGTATAATTGTTACCATGATTAACAATGCTTTTTTCATATTTATTCTTCCTTCCTATTTCTAATCTTCTCTATCCACGAAATACTTTTTAATCCCTTTCACAATGGCTCCGGCTGTTCGATTCTGGTGCATATCGCTGAGCATATTCGTTTCATCGCTCCGGTTCGTGAGGAACCCCACCTCCAGCAAAACAGCGAGATTGTTGCTGTTCGTAAGTACCTTCCAGCCTTCCTTTTTCACACCGCGATCCTTGAATCCTGTAGTTTCTGCTAGTTGCTCGTGCACCTCGCGTGCGAACGGAAGGCTTTCGTCTGCATAATAATACGTTTCAGTGCCAGATACGTCGGGATCCGTGTATGTATTCCCATGAATAGAGACAAATGCATCTGCATCTAGATCGTTTGCGATTTGGGCGCGATCCTCCAGACCGACAAAGGTGTTATCCGTACGTGTCATGTACGCCTCGAACATCGGCTCCTTCTGAAGTAAGTCAACAACCTTCATAGACAGCTCGAGCGTGTACGCTTGCTCCCTGTTACCGCTAACTCCTTCTGCGCCAGGATCCTTGCCCCCATGCCCCGCATCGATCACGATTTTGTAGCGTTGGGATACTTTACTTGGCGTTGCCTCATTCTTGTACGGCAAAACTGCCGACTCCGCCGAAGGTGTGATTCGATTCCACGAAACCGTGGATGAGGATAGTCCATATATCGACCAGACCATTCCTATCAAAGCGAAGACACTTATTAAAAATTTCGCTTGGCGGCGTTGAAGCTGTTTTCTGCTTATCCTTATCACGCTGTCTCGCTTCCTTGTCTCTCGGATATCAAATAATAAAACCGTATAGATGGGCACTTGCGCTAATCCATCGTCCCTCATCCATCTTGCGGCGGTACTCTGTCAGTATAGTAAGCGCATATATGATAAGTTAGATGGACTTGTATTGAAGTTGTAAAGATTGCATTCAACCAGCAGATCAACACAAAAATACCAGCTGCGGCTGCAGCTGGCACTGGTACTGGTACTGTTGGTCAACTTATGACCCTGAAAAATAACTAAGCATCGCCATCACTTCTTTGTTAAACCCAACCACTTGCTTCGTTCTAGTATTAATTATGATACTGTAGCTTAATGATTGGTTATCCTTACTCATATAATACAATTCCGCTACGATCCCAGAGCGGATGCCTTTCTCATCCAGGATTAGATCGGACAAGGGATAACTTCCCTTGTCCTGAATAAACTGATTAGCGATCTCGACTACCCCATCCATTATCACATTCGGTTCATTATCGTTATAAGTGACCTTTGAGATCTGATCTACTTTGGCTATTTTTATTACTTCACCATCTTTGGCATTCAACACAATATCATAGACTTCATTTCGATCAGCCGAAAGGGTTAGAGTCATGTAAAACAGACCGTCAGGAAATTTATTCAGCTCCTTTTTGATATCAAATTTGAACCCCTGATTGTGCTTTGGTTTCGAATCAACGCCGTATTCCGCCTTGTCTAGCAAATCTTTAAACTTCTTCTGATCTATCGCCATCAACTCGAATTGGACCACGTCCATCGTCAGCTTCTTGTTAAAGTACTTGTTGACTGCATTCAAGCTGAGCGTCTTCACAGTATCCTGAGAAAGAACGCCTTCGTAGTTCACTTCGTTGCTGTTGTGCTCTTGGGTTATTTTTTTTACCATGACAGTGTCCTTTTCGATCGCGTTGAACAATCCCCCACACCCTGTCGTCAGGAACATGAATAACGCACATACGATAACTAAAATGAGCTTATTCATGAATTCATCCCGCCTTTCGGACCTATCTGATCGAAAATAACGCCAATCGTCGTTCCCTGATTCTCTTTACTGCCCACTTCGATGACGGCATTATGTATGCTCGCTACGCTTTGACATATCGAGAGACCTAAGCCCGCCCCATTGTAGCTTCTCGTTCTAGCTTTATCCGCCATGTAGAACGGTTCAAAAATTTTGTCCCCATGCTCTTTGCTAATACCGATGCCTTGATCAATCACTTCAAGAATGTAACGGCCGTCACGCCAGTAAGTACGGAGCATGATGCTCTGTTGTTCGGCTGAAGCTTTAAGCGCATTGTCAACCAGATTGAAGATCAGAATTTTGATCAAATCCTTGTCTAGTTGTAGCTTGCCCTCTTCGCAATCCGTGATGATCAAAACCTGCTTCTCCTTGGCCATCATCTCCAATGCAGGCTCGATCTCGGCGATAACGGCTCCCATATCATGCTCCTCCATCTGGAAATGATCCTCCTGAAGCATAATTAAATCCATTAGCTTGAAAGAAAGCGATTCTAATCGCTTGCCTTCCGAGTAAATGATATTCAACCCATCCAGAAACCGCTCTTCGTTGTATTTAGTCGTCCTCAGGAAATTTGTATATCCGATAATCGACGTGAGCGGCGTTTTTAATTCATGAGTAAAATTATTGATGAACCTTTGCTTCTCTTGATTGTGCCGCTCAAGCTCATTAATTGTATTCTCGACAACCGAAGCCATATCATTAAAATTGCGTGCCAATACGCCTATTTCATCCTTTGATTTCAACCTAACACGTTCCGAAAAGCCCCCCTGCGCAATGACTTGAGCCGTTCGATTGAGTTGATTGATCGGCTTCGTCAGCCCTCTGCTCACAAAAAGCATAATAAGCATATAGAGGAAACATGCGGCCAAATCTACTCTTACGAAAAAACCGTACTGATCCAAGCGATCCTGGTACAAGGGAGTAACGTCTTTCATGTAGGTGAACACATATCTTTTATTATTAATATTCGTAATGTTCGATGTGAATAATATCGTATGCTGATCGATATCCCGCAATATGTAATTAATTTCGTCGATATCCAGGTTATCCAATTCCTCACGATGCGTCGGCATCGTGAAATCGGTATTGCTGAAGATCATCTGGTTCGTATCGTTTGTAATCTCCATATAAACATGTTCGTCGCTATTCTTCGCAACAAATTCATTGGCGATACTGGTTAATACCGTTTTCTCGTAATCAATAGAATCGTAGATACGAAGGATCGGAACAATCGCATCTACGCTGGAATGAATGCTCATATTCTGGCTTAACACGTTATTGATTTCCTGTCCAAGCATTTTGTTATGGCTCCGCTCAATGACCATAATGGAAGCCGCATTAAAGATGATTACAAAGACCAGAAAAGAGAACAAATAAATTTTTTGCCAAAATTTCATCGGTCAATCCTCCAGCCGGTAACCGATTTTGTAAATGGTCTTAATATGATCCTGAAGCTGAAGCTTCTTGCGCACCGATTTGATATGCATATCGACCGTTCTCGTCTCGCCGTAATAGTCGCCTCCCCATACTTTATCGATGAACTGCTCTCTGGAGAGGGCGATGTTCTTATTTTTCAGCAACACGACAATCAACTCGTATTCCTTCGGGGTCAGTTCGACTGGCTCCCCCTGTTGGGTCACTTCTCGTTTGTCTAAGTCTATTTGAATGTTTCGAAACTTTATCATGTGTTCTTCTTTGCCGTATCTTCGCAATACGGTTTCAATCCTGGCCAGTAGTTCAATCCCTTCAAAGGGCTTGACCATGTAGTCGTCGGCTCCCAAGTTCAATCCGCCCACTTTGTCGTAAACCGAGTTTTTCGCCGTCAGGAAAATGACCGGAATGCGGTAAGGCTGGATTTTTTCCATTAACGCAAATCCGTCGAGCAGCGGAATCATGACGTCGAGCAGGATGAGATCAAACTTCTCTTGCTTCACCGCCTCAAGCGCAGCCAAGCCGTCGTACACCTCAGTCGTCACGTAGTTCACGAGGTTGAGATTCATTTTAATGATTTTGGATATATGGATATCGTCTTCAACGATCAAAATCTTCTTTTGCATATTTAGAAATCTCCTAATTCACCGAATGTGTACTCATACCATATTATCTTGTTATACGGTTCCCCCCGATTAACTCTCACCACTTTCCACTAGGTTCACGGTTCTCTCAACAATGCAAACATATTCAAATCCACATACGTATCGCGAAAGAAGGCATATTGCTTCAATAGACCTTCCAACTGAAAACCAAGCCGTAGCAGCAATCTTTCCGATGCTTCATTCTGTGGATATACAAGAGCCTCGATTCGATTCAGTCCCATATCCTGATAACCATACGATATCGCCGCTGTCAGCGCCTCATGGGCATAACCTTTGCCATGATAGGACTCATTAAGCTCATACCCAATCTCTGCGCGGTTATGAGAATATGCCCAAGCATGGAATCCTACCGTTCCAATGACTTGTGCGTTCTCCTTTAGCTCAATCCCCCAACGAAAGCCCCTCTGCTCCTCGAACAATAGTCGAAATCGTTCAATCATCTCTTCTGCTTCAAGCTGTTCTATTAGTGGGAATCTACCATAATACCGTGTAACTTCTTCTGAAGAGAGAATGCGGAACAATGCTGCAGCATCCAACGGTCCAAGTTGTCTTAACCGCAAACGCTCGGTCTCTAGTACCGGAAACTGTCTTAACTCGCTATTTTCCACCACGGCCAATTTCCCCCCCGTATATTTTTACCAAGTTTATCTGACCACTATGAAATTAGCAATCTCGTTTTCATGCTTTCCAACTATTTTGCATTTTCAAACCATCTCATTTATGATAAAAAAGTACTTAATATAGTTGAGTACTTATTTTGGGGGTGACACTTTGAATACCGAAATGCTAAAGGGTACCATCGATCTGCTGATTTTATCTGTTCTTAAAGAAAAAGCGAGCTACGGATACGAGATATCTAGGACGATAAAGTTAAAAACCCAGGGGGAATTTGAGATACAAGAGGCTACGCTGTACTTGGCCCTCAAACGGTTGGAGAAGCATGATGCCATTTCCTCCTTTTGGGGTGATGAAACTCACGGGGGAAAGCGTAAATATTATTCCATTACGGAAGAGGGAGTACAGTTGTTAAATAGAGATATTCAGGATTGGGTGAATACAACCAACATTGTGAATCGATTTATTCAAAGTCCAAAAGAGCATGTAACTTAGAAAAACAAATCTGATAGGAGTGTAGAAATGGAACAATGGATCACTGACGTCATGAATCAGTTTGGCTATATTGGTATTTTTCTATTGATTGCGATAGAGAATCTTTTCCCACCTATTCCATCAGAGGTTATTCTCACCTTTGGCGGTTTTATGACTACCTATTCAAATCTAAGTATTATCGGAGTCATTATCGCATCCACCATTGGTTCAGTAGTCGGAGCCATCATTTTGTATTGGATTGGTCTACTGCTTGATGTCAAAAGGTTGGAAATGATTATCGTCAAATATGGTCGCATCCTTCGTTTAACGAACAAAGATATCCATAAGGCGGATGCCTGGTTTAACAAATATGGCTCATGGGCAGTATTTGTGTGTCGGTTCGTCCCGTTGATAAGAAGCTTAATCTCTATCCCGGCCGGTAGTATACGAATGAATTTTGCTACTTTTCTATCTCTTACAACGCTTGGTTCCTTAATCTGGAATACAGTTCTTATCTATATTGGCGCTGCGGTTGGCTCTTCCTGGGGAGATATCGTTGGTTATATGGATGTCTATTCGAACATCATCTATATTGCCTTGATATTGATCTTTGCCCTATGTGTCTTCCTATTCATGAAGAAAAGATTCTTGAAGAAGAAAGAGAATTAGGAAACGGCGTGGTAGGTGGGACAGGGGGACAGGTCCTTTATCCCAGTTAAGAGTGGGACAAGGAACCCGTCCCCCCATCTCTGCCCCATACCCACATAAACAATCTTACGACACCATAACCGATCAATCCGCCAGTTGTATTCAAGATCAGATCATCCACATCAAAGGTTCCAATGTATAACACAAGTTGTGCCACTTCGAAACTCAAACTGAGAGCTAGAGATGAAATCAACACTCTCCTAAAAGATGCACCCTTATGATGAAATAGTATGGAAATGAACACTCCGAACGGAACAAACACCGCGATATTCCCTACTAAGTTAATCAGTGAATGAGGATCAGAGAGCGATATATCCTTCATTGCATTTAGGATCTCCTTAAAGGGGACTAAATTTCCTAGCCGTGCACCGGATCCAAATACCCGCTCAGGTTTGTTAAAAGCCTGCAACAATTGACCGTAGAGAAACGGGAGGTTGGGAGGATTCCATTTTAATAAAATCAGCCTCATTAGTGCATATAAATACACGACAAATCCTGCGGTTAGAACAACTCTCAATACAGGCTTCATAGGTTTCATTGTAGTTCCTCACCTCATTCCCCATCTAATTCGACAGTGATAATAACTCCATCTAAATTATTCCCGGATATCTCATACTGACTATTCGCTGGTATTTTTACGGTCGTTCGTTTCGAAACAGGATAATAAGTAACCTCATATTCCTTGCCCGCAACTGTTGTTGAAATACTCCCGTGTTCTTTCAAGAAATCTACGTACTCTTCTAGCGTCAGATTATGCTCCTGCATAATGACACTATGCGGCGTACCAACATAGCGAAAATGCCAAGGCTCATATTGAATCCCTGTAATCGCCGTTTTATCCTCTGGGTAACGCAAAATAAAGCCATACTTCCAGGCATTTTCCTTCAACCATTTGCCTTCAGGCGCTTTACTCATCTCGGCTTGAGTGGAGCCTACATCAAGCGATAATCCTAAATTATGCTCACTGTACCCCGCTGGCAAAGCGTAATCCGAGCCCTTGGTCTGATACAATTCTTCTTGCTCCTCAAAGTCCCGATAGCCACTACTGATCATAAAGCGATTAACCCCATCGCTCTCCGCAACCTCTATCATCTTCTGAAATTGTTCCGCTACACTTTTAGACAACCTGATATTCGTATCCAACAGTCCATAACTCTTCACCATATTGTTTTGCTTAAATAGATTAACAACATCAGACTTCACACTTTGTTGCTGAACAGGATAGTCTTTGTTCACCAGCAACAAATTGCCTTGGTAGATCTGATCTTGAGTCACGACTATTTTCTTCGTATTTCCAAAGGGATTCGAAACGGTATCTGCAACCTTATGAGTATCGCTATCCTCCCGAACTATTCGCTTTTCATTAATTAGCTTATTTTCTTGCTGGGCGTATGGTCCCAAATACCGAGATCCAACGACTAGCAGCAATACAATCAACAGCAAAAAGCCCCACTTCTTCATGTGCAGTTTCCTCCTTGATCCTTCATAATACCTAGGATAGAGAAAAATGTTTAAGAAAAAATAGGACAAATCTAAAGATTTTCTTAAGATGGGACAGAGGGACAGGTTTCTTGTCTCATTTTCAATTGCCCATGTCCAGCGGCAACCTCACTTCAAATTGCGTACTTACCACATTACTCTCAGCAGTAATGATCCCGTCATGTTGCTCTACTATATTTTTCGCTATAAATAAACCAAGTCCAGTCCCGCCATCTTGATGTGTCCGCGCTCGGTTGCTCGTATAATACAGGTCAAAAATATGCGGTAATTCTTCTGGGGCAATAAACCCTCCATAATTGATCACCTGAACTACCACTTGTCCTTCCTTCGATTCACAATTGATATCTACAAACTGACCGTCTTTACCATAACGAATTGCATTGGCTAAAAGATTCTCAAACACCCGTGCCAGCAGCTCTCCGTCTCCGTTAATCCATAGATTAGGCGTAATAGTCAATCTCGAAGTTACGTTATTATTCTCAAAAGTTGGATACATTTCTTCATTTAATTGCACTAGGAGCTCACTTATATCTATTCGTGACTGTTCAATAGGCAGTCTGCCATAGCTCATTCTGGTGATTTCGAATAGCTCATCAATGAGCCTTTCCAAACGCTGTGATTTGGTATAAGCAATGTTTGCATAATGCCTGACCTGCTCTTCGGTTAGATCACGATCCTTAAGAATCCAATCGAGATAACCTAGCACAGAAGTCAGTGGCGTACGTAAGTCATGCGCTAGATTAACGACCAACTGATCCTTACTATTTTCCGCAAATTCTCCTCTTTCAACAGCCTCTTGTAATTTTTCGCTGGCAAGATTAAGGTCATCTGCAATTTGTCTAAACTCATCATTGGAGGAAATATGGACACGATGGTTAAAATCCCCCTTAGCAAGCTGATGAATGCCCCTAGAGATTTCATTGAAATAGGTCGCATATGGTTTGGTCAGTATAAAAAAGAAGAAAATCGCCAGAGGAATAAATATAATCAGAAAGGCGTTCACGTCGCCAATATCTCTCATGAAGTAGCGAATCGGAGTTAATGGATCTTCAAATTTCACCTGAGAACGATAATACAACTGAAGAATTTTATATATAGAGTACGTAATCAAGCCGGATATTAACATACTTAGCCCTAGCAACAGAATCATCCTGGTCCGAAAGCTACGGAATATTTTATCCATTGAACGTATACCCCACACCCCAAATGGTTTTGATAAATTTGGTCTTATTGATGTCGTCGCCTAGCTTTTTACGTAAGGCCCGAATATGCACCATGACCGTATTATTGCCACTCTCATAGTACGCTTCGCCCCACACATGCTGGAAGATGCTTTCCACATTGAAGACCTGCTTGGGATTCTTAGCTAACAAATATAAAATATCGAATTCCTTGGGCGTGAGCTCGATCAATTCGCCATACAGGGTAACGGTATGCTGATCGGGGCATATGGTCAATCCTCCCGCTTCAAGTATAGGTTTGGTCGCTACTGAGGGTTGACTGAATTGCATGGATCGGCGCAGTTGAGAATTGACACGTGCAACTAACTCCATTGGATTGAATGGTTTGGTCATGTAATCATCGGCCCCCATAACAAGCCCAGTAATCTTATCGAGGTCAGAAGTTTTCGCGCTCAAAAAAATAATCGGCATATGATGTTTTTCGCGAATTTGCCTAGTGACTTCATACCCATCTAGCTCTGGCATCATAATATCTAAGATCGCCAAATCTATCGATTGGGATTGAATGGCTTGCATAGCCTCTTTCCCGTCGGCTGCTTTGATAATATGATATCCTTCTTTTTTCAAATGTAACGCGATCAGATCTGCAATTTCCGCTTCATCATCCGCTATTAAAATGGTGATAAGCTTCATCTCATCCAACTCCCATATCAATTAATCCTATCAACCTTAGCATGCACCGTACTCATATTTACCATAACTTCTATTATCCACTTGATCAAGCGTGGAGTCATCATGAGGATGATCCTGATAGATAAACGTGTAGGACTAAGAAAGGTTACGAATGTACGCCACATGCAAAAAGAAACCCCTAAAACCGCTTGGTTTCAGGGGCTACCCTCCTTGGGACCAAGGTGGGAGAAGAATCCTGTCCACCTGTCCCTACTGAAGCGTTTTATTGGCAGAATCCCAACGCCACTGAGGAGATTTCCCCAGCAAATGTACCCCGCCATACCATTGATCTATGCCCTTCGTTACAACCCAGTCCTCTTGTCCGTTCATTACCGCCATGCCTAGTTCTGTGAGCGCAACTTCAGCGTTATGAACTGGCGTCGTCGGTTCATTAAAGGTAGGACGTACCGTTAAATCATCCATTTGCAGTAGTGGGCACGGATCTTGAGACATCTTCTGTAGAAGATACCAGTATTCCAGATCCCCCATTCCTAGAACATGAAGCTTATTTCCCACATTTCGAAACAATTCATGAGGCGTATTTATTCCAGCATGAACCATCTCAAGCGTTGTCTGTTCTACTACACCAAGTCCATTGTACGTTGAAGGAAATCGCGATAAATGAGCCTCAAATGCGTCATGCGCAAAGGGCAATGCGGAAGTATCTTCAGTGAGCATCTGTTGCAGCCGCATAGGGTCTTGAGAAGCATAGGCCTGCCACAAAGCTTTACCAAGTTCCAGCTCTGGAGCCCCGATCGTTCTCCAGGTTCCCGATAACGTTCCTAGCTGTTCCGCAGATAGTTGTCCTAACCCGCGAAATACTTCGATTCCGGGATATTCTCCGATGCACAATAAGCTCAGCTTCATTGTGCCCAAATGCTGCTGCGAGAACCAATGGAGCAAATAGCATAACATCGACTGATCAAATAAATCATGCTCGAACCATAACACAACCTCGTCGTACTTTTGAAAATCAGCCAGAACCTTCTCCTGATCCTCACTACTCTGAATAAAATCCCCTTTTGGCACGCCCAACGTTTGCTCTAAATACTGTGCTCGAACGGTACGATGATTAGATATCGCAGGATCTACAAATACAGGACCATGCGGGTAGACCTCTCTCCATACGAGAATATCCCCGTCTACCACGCCTTCTCGCAACCTCTCCGCTACCGAATCCCCATTTACAATGTGTAACATGCGTTGTCCTCCTTCATGTAGATGATGAAATACGGAGATCAAATCGGCTACGGGCAATGCTCCTTTGAGCTTATGGCGAGCATCAAAGATTCGCTTCTTCAATACGGGAACAGATACACCCAGAACTAATGAAATTTCCTTCAGTGAATACCCCTGGAAATAAAATAATTGAACCGCAATTCTCATATTGGATGTTAATTTGGCGATAGAGTCGTGAATGAGTTGTTGCATTTCTCTTTGCTCAATAAGTTCAGCGACATTTGTAGGTGACTCTACCGAGTGAACTGCTTCATCATATGGAACTTTATCATGCTGTTGTCTACGCAAGATACGATAACATTGCCTAACAACAATAACTTTGAACCATCCTGGGAAAGCATCTGCTGTACGCAACTTGTCCAAATGCAGAAACGCTTCTGTGAAAGCCTCTTGGACGGCATCTTCTGCTAATTGATTATCACGCAGCTTTTCATACGCAATCGTTATTCCCATCCCGGTATAATGCCGAACAATATGTTCAAAAGCCAGTTCATCCCCCAGCTTTGCGGCTTCGATATGCTGAATCATGCCCCTCGCACTCCTTTCTTTCCGTATGATAGTAAGTGCCAAGGGGGCGCAAAAAGGTTACGGATTACCCTGTAATTACTCTTTCTTTTGGATAATGGAACTTGGCTTTCTTTTGTTTGCCGCCAATGATAAATAAGAAAGACGTTAGTCCAATTCTACCAATGAACATCAAAATCATCAGCAAACATCTCGCAAAAGGACTAAGCTCTGGAGTAATCCCCGTCGACAATCCTACCGTACCGAAGGCTGAACATACCTCCAAAAGAATCGCAATAAGATCTTGTCCGCTATCGGAAATGCTTATAGCAATCACAGACATACAGCACATAATAATAGCTAATAACGTAATGGCCAGTGATTTCAGCACATCATCTTCATGAAGTTCTCGGTTAAAAATCTTGATATCACGGTTTCCTTTAGCAAAGTGATAAATAAATAAGATGTTAAGTGCAAATGTCGTCGTGCGAATCCCACCCCCCACAGAGTTAGGGGACCCACCAATAAACATAAGAAAGCTCATTAGCAAGTGCGTTGGCATCGAAAACTCATTGATGTCCATGGTAGTTAGCCCGGCACTTCTCGTCGTTGCCGCTTGAAAGAATGCATAGAAAAAGCTCTCATGCCACGACATACCTTTAAAGTAGTGTTGATATTCGAATAAGAATATAAAAATGGTCCCTATTAAAAGAAGAATCGCATACGTGAATGTCGTCAACTTCGTAAATAAAGAAAAGCGAAAAGGGCCTTCCGCATGGTTTCTTTTTCTAGAAAGAAAGTTCTTCACTTCAATTAAAACAGGAAACCCAATGGTTCCAAAAATGATCAGTATAATCGTCACCAGTTGCACAAAATAGTCACCCGCAAAAGGAATAAGTGATTCACCGGTTATATCCATACCCGCATTGGTGGTCGCACTGACAGAAGCAAATAAGCCTTGAAGAAATGCTTCCTCCCAGGTTGGAAAATAACGCAAAAAATAAAATCCAAAAATCAGTCCCCCTATAAGCTCAGTTAAGACAATAATTTTCAGGATTTCTTTCACTAGTTGTACGAGACCCGATAATTCGAACTGGTTATTGTCTACCATGATCAGTCGGCGTTCTTTCAGCCCAATTTTTCTACCCATAAGGAGCCAGAAAAATGTACTCATCGCCATAATGCCAATACCACCAAATTGCAAGACGAGCATAATGACGAAATAACCAAATCCACTATAAGTTTCCGAAACGTTGAATACACCTAGACCGGTATCACTCACTACACTCACCGCTGTAAAGACAGTATCAAAAAAAGTCACATGAACCCCAGGCTTGTGCACGGCCGGGATACTAAATAAGAGGATCGATACTATTACAGCTAGTAAATAATATCCGCCTATAACCTGAGCAGGTGACCGTTGTTCCAGCCAACCTCTCGCTTTACGTAACATGGATGAACTAACTCCTTTTTATATACATGTAAGAGCTTATCGTATCAACTGATATTCAAAAAAGCAATGAATTTGGATCATCCAAAATAGTCCTTGGCTGGATTAGTCTGAAACATTCCTCCAAACAGTAAATAGAGCCGCTTAAATTACTCTAGAATAGATCCTTTACTATCCTTTTCATATGGTCTTGATGGTCGGCAAACTGCTTATGTCGATGTCCGTTGGCTCCTGATGGATGAGGAAATCCCCATAAACACGCTTTAGCATCCAGCTTGTCTTCTCCTACTAGGAGCTGAAGGACACTCTCCGCCGTTTTGCCTAATGGAATGATTAGCGCATGTTTCATGATGCTAAGCTCTTCACGAAGAGACACTAGAGCAAATTCCTTTAGATATGGGGATGAGATTAAATTTGGATGGGTTCCACTATAATTATTCTTCTTAAAGAATACCGGAAATCGCAATAAAGAAGTGGTATGCAGCAGACCTTGATTCTCCTTGAACAATTCTTCACAGGAAGCGATGTTCAACTGTTGATGCAAATCAAGTGTATCTAGCATGTTAATCAAGTTATTTCTCATAGTCCCGGCGAATCTCGCTGCCTCTTTTGCTCCTCTACATACTTCCTCATCTGATAAGCCAACTATTAGACCTTTAACTGCTACTTGAATGGCTATTCTCATTTGTGTCCAACCCGGCGTTATTCCTACAATAATCACTCTTGCGGAGGGATTAATATACTCATTGTGTGGTGCGTAATACATCTCAAGGGTACCATTACGCTCCATTAATAACTCATCAACCAACAGGTCTTCTTTAGATAACATCGTATCCTTAGGGAGCAAGAGCAGCGTCTCCTTATACCTTTGCAAATAATTAGAAATGAGCATGATCTATTCCTCACGTTACATTAATTATTTAGCACATTGTCTTCTAAGACAGCGAACTTATCGCCGTACTCTTTAATAATATGGTTCTCCCCCCAAGTGCAAAGCGAATCCAATATTGATTTCAGACTCCATCCATATTCACTAAGCTCGTATTCCACTTTAGGAGGAACTTGATTGTAGACAATTCGGTTCACAATGCCATCCTGCTCTAATTCCCGTAGTTGCTGAGTCAACATTTTCTGTGTAATAGCGGGCATAAGCCGCTTTAGTTCACTTGTCCTTTTTGTGCCATGTGTTAGATGACACAGGATGACACACTTCCATTTCCCCCCGATAACCTCCAGGGTCGCTTCCACTGATATGTTGTATTTCTTAGTAACCACAAATTCATCCTCCCAATCGGTTCATAGGCACTTTCTAGTGCCTATATTACTTTTTAGTACCTATATCACTTTAAAGTGCGTACTGTTCATTATCCCCCAAGTATCTCATAATAGCATCTACCGGCCGGTTATTCCACACTAACACTAAGGGAGTTATACTCATGCACCTTGATAAACGAAGAAGTACACTTGCACTCCTTGCATTAGCCATAAGTGCATTCGCGATTGGGACAACAGAGTTCATTAGCGTGGGGTTACTCCCCCTTATCGCTGAAGACTTAAATATATCTGTCACAACATCAGCTTTAACTGTTACCTTGTATGCATTGGGGGTAACTTTTGGAGCCCCTATCTTAACGTCATTGACCACAAAGGTTCCTCGGAAATCTTTATTATTCTGGATTATGATCGTCTTTATTGTGGGTAATAGCTTAGCAGCTACGGCTAGTGGAGTAGGTATTTTACTGGTAGCTCGCGTTATCTCTGCATTTTCTCATGGCGTATTTATGTCGATAGGTTCAACCATCGCAGCTGACCTCGTACCCGAAAATCGTAGAGCCAGTGCCATAGCTATTATGTTCTCTGGACTGACCGTCGCTACCGTTACAGGAGTACCCTTAGGTACGATGATCGGGCAACACTGGGGTTGGCGTGCCGCCTTTATTGGGATCGTGATCATTGGTATATTGGCTTTCATAGCCAATATGATATTGATTCCTTCTGATTTGCGTAAAGGAACCAAAACGCCGCTTCGTGACCAGCTCAAACTAGTGACGAATGGGCGTTTACTGCTGGCTTTCGTTATTACAGCCATAGGGTACGGAGGGACGTTTGTTGTCTTTACTTATTTATCCCCCTTGTTACATGATATAACCGGATTTAAGGAAAGTACGGTAGCGGTGATTCTCTTGCTATACGGCATTGCCATTGCCATCGGTAACGTTATTGGAGGAAAAGCTGCAAACCGTAAGCCTACTACGGCCCTGTTCTATATGTTTATTTTCCAAGCTATCGTACTGCTCGTCCTAACATTCACAGCCCCCTATAAAATTGCCGGTCTTATAACGATCTTCTTTATGGGTTTGTTAGCTTTTATGAATGTACCGGGACTACAAGTGTATGTAGTTACGCTGGCTGAACGATATGCTCCGAAAGCAGTAGATGTTGCTTCTGCTGTTAATATTGCTGCATTTAATGCTGGCATCGCCATTGGGGCATATTTAGGTGGTGTCGTTACCGACTCCATTGGACTTGTTCATACTGCATGGGTTGGAGCGTTGATGGTTCTCGGGGCCGTCATTTTGACCGGCTGGGCACGTTCTTTGGATCGAAAAGATAATAAAATTACAATCTAACATTAGGAGGTTTTTCAATGATCGTACAAAACTTACAAGACACAACAACATTACACAATGGTATTCAAATGCCGTGGTTTGGGCTCGGCGTATTTAAAGTAGAGGAAGGTGCGGAGCTAGTCGAGGCTGTTAAAGCAGCAATCAAACATGGTTATCGCAGTATCGACACCGCCGCTATTTATGGCAATGAACAGGGTGTTGGAGAAGGCATTAAACAAGCCATGCTTGAGAACAATATCCCAAGAGAAGATCTCTTTGTGACTTCAAAAGTTTGGAATGCTGATCTAGGATACGAATCCACACTAGCAGCCTACGAGGCAAGTCTCAGCAAACTCGGTCTGGAGTATCTGGACCTATATCTGATTCATTGGCCTGTAGAAGGTAAATTTCAAGAAGCATGGAGAGCTTTGGAGACCTTATATAAAGAGGGTCGTGTAAAAGCCATTGGGGTAAGCAATTTCCAAATCCATCACATCGTTGAATTGATGAAGACAGCTACAATTAAACCGATGGTGAACCAAGTGGAATTCCACCCACGATTAACTCAAACCAAGCTGATGGGTTTCTGCAAAGAACAGGGGATTCAAATGGAAGCATGGTCTCCTTTGATGCAAGGTCAGCTGCTCGATCAGCCTATCCTCAAAGAAATTGCCGATAAGCATAATAAATCGATTGCTCAAGTGATTTTGCGTTGGGATCTGCAACACGGTGTTGTAACGATTCCAAAGTCTACAAAAGAGCATCGGATTATCGAAAATGCGGCACTGTTTGATTTTGAGCTCTCACCAGAAGATATGGCTCAGATTGATGGTTTGAACCAAGATCTTCGCGTTGGCCCGGATCCGGACAACTTTGATTTTTAATATATGTGGAGGGACAGGGGGAAGGCCCTTGTCCCTCTTTTTTTGGGACAAAGAACCTGTCCCACCTTGAAGCTGCGATGTATTTCAGTTAGCATAGGCTTAGGCAAACTTTAGGAGACGTGTATCCAATGAAACAGAACAAATACGATGATTCCAATTTTTTCTCTGCCTATAAACAAATGCCCCGCTCAACCAAAGGACTAGAGGGTGCAGGCGAATGGCATGTACTAAAGGCATTACTTCCTGAGTTGCGGAATAAAAGCGTGCTGGATCTTGGCTGCGGTTTTGGCTGGCATTGCCGATATGCCCGTGAGCAGCAGGCAAGCTCGGTGATAGGCGTAGATATTTCCGAAAAAATGCTGCAAACCGCTGCAGAGCTAACCGATGATCCAGCAATTACGTATACACAAATGCCGATTGAAGATATTGAATTCGCCAACTCACAATTTGATGTGGTCATCAGTTCATTGGCTTTTCATTATATCGAATCGTTTGAGGCCATCTGCCAAAAGGTCTATGACTGCCTACAGCCTGGCGGATCCTTCATCTTCTCAGTTGAGCATCCTATCTTTACTTCTCGCAATGAACAAGACTGGTTTGTCGATGATCAAGGCAACCGCCTACATTGGCCTGTAGATCATTATCAATCCGAGGGATTACGCCAAACCACCTTCTTAACCGATAACGTGATTAAATATCACCGTACCATTTCAACCTACATGAATAACTTAATTGAGACCGGATTCACCATAAAAGCCGTTAAAGAGCCGATACCTTCCGATGAGATGTTACAGAGTGATCCCCTAATGAAAGATGAGAATCGCAGACCTATGTTCCTCATCCTCTCCGCGGTAAAATAGGGACAGGGGGACAGGTTCTTTGTCCCACTCTATCCCAACAAAAATGGGACAAGGTGCCTGTCCCCTTGTCCCACTCACAAATCCATGATATGTGTTATGCGATTTCTTCCATTTTCTTTAGAAGCGTACAGTGCTAAATCGGCTTTTTTCAGGATGCTTGCATCCGAATCCATTGGGGAATACGTTGCTATGCCAATACTCACCGTGATGTCTCCCGTCTCCCAGGTAGCCCTCTCTACAGCAAGGCGCAAATCCTCGGCTCTTCGCTTGGACTCAGCAGCATCTAAGTTAGGTAAGATCAGCACAAACTCTTCTCCCCCTAACCTAGCAACCATATCTTCGCTACGGACATGCGATTGCAAAATCTCCGCTAGTCTCACTAATACTAGATCGCCAATGGGATGTCCCCACGTGTCATTCACTTTTTTGAAATGGTCTATGTCTATAATATACAGTGAAAAGGGCTGTTGAATCTTGCCATATAAGGCGATCTGTTCTGCTAGCTTATCCTCGAAAAATCTTCTATTGTTCAAGCCCGTAAGCTTATCCGTAACAGATAGTTTTAATAAATCCGCATTTAAATCCATCAACTCTTGCTGCTTCTGTTCAATCTCGGCATGGAGTTGTTGCAACTCTTCGAGCGCTTGGTCTTTTTCCCAATAGGCCTCTTCTATTTGCCGCTTCGCCGTCCGAATTTCAACCTCATAATCAATCCGTTTGCCCATCTGCATCAATATGCAATCAATAATCTCCACGCCTTCCTTCTCAAACCTTCTACCATTAAGCAAGAAAGGAATCGCCAAACCTTTACGATCTCTCAAACTTATAAACATTTCTTCTACATGTCCATTTAGATTGATAAAAGGGTAGAAATAAGTATGGAAAATGAGCTTATTAGCCGTAGACATGATAGATTCAAAATGTTGCTGCACCAAATCTTCCCGTGAATATCCCATAATATCAAGGAAGGTATGATTTACATCCATGATCTCTCCTTCATGTGTTATAGAAACATACCCACATGGGGCATATTGCAAACGCTCATCCATTGCTTAATTCCTTTCAGTTAGCATAATCTCATCATACTGCTTGCAGATATTCATTAATGAGAGTGATCGTCTCCTCTGGATGACTGATATGTGGATAATGACCTTTGGCTTTCATTAATCGTAACGTACTATTCTTCAAGTGCTCATGTAAGTATTCGCCTACTTTTATAGGGACGATACTGTCATCCGAACATTGCATGATGAGTGTAGGAACGGTGACTTTTGCTAAGTCATTCCGATGATCGGATAGGAAGGTTGCTTTAGCAAATTCTCTAGCAATAACAGGATCTACTGAGCTAAAGCTTCGTTCCAGTTCCTGCGATAACATAGGATCTGGATTATTCATCGCCAGTGGAGCCATAAAACTAGCCCAACCTGCGAAATTCATCTCCATCATATCTAGTAGTTCTGTAATATCACTTTTCTCAAAGCCACCGAAATAATCATCACCCTCATTTAAATAACGCGGTGAAGGTCCAACCATAATCAATTTATCGAAATCCTCTGGGCGCTCGATCGAGGCCAGCATGCCTATCATGGAGCTGACAGAGTGGCCAATGAAGATAATATCTTTGAGCTCTAAGGCCTCAATAATGTCCAATACATCCTGAACATAACCGTGTAGTGAACTATATTTGTCTGATCGATATGCGCTTATATCTGAATGACCTGAGCCAACATAGTCAAAAAGAATGATGCGATACTTCTCCTTAAATGAGGGCACGATATATTGCCACATGCTTTGGTCACATCCAAATCCATGGCCAAAGATAATTGTACGTTGCCCTTCTCCAATTACTTTTACATGATTTCGTACAACAATATCGCTCATTCCATCTGTCTCCCTTGTAAAGTTACTTTCTTCCATTCTAAGGGATACCCTATAAATATCAAGCTTATTAATCATAGATTAGATTAAGAGTATTAAGACTAATAAAGAGAACCATACGTTAATTTATATAACAATATTTGTATATTAAACATAATATAGGCATAATTGACTATAGCTAATAGATTCATAGTCTACTATACTGATATTGAATTTATACCAATAGTATAGGAGGATGACTATGAAACGACGTAAATTGACAAGTACCAAGTTAATGCGCGTAAGCATCACTCTACTATCTGCCTTATTAGTATTCGCACCTATGGAAGCGGTTACAACAAATGTATCTGCAAGTGAAGTACAACAGCAAGCTTCTCTAACTGCCTCACCTTGGGTATCTACTCAAGTCTATGTGGGCGGCAATGAAGTCAGCTACAACAACAATGTGTATAGAGCCAAATGGTGGACACAAGGCGATGTACCCGGTACGGGGGATCCATCAAGTTCACCTTGGCTGCTACTTGGCCCAGATACAGGCGGCGTTGAAGACCTGATCCCTCCAACAGCTCCGACTAATCTTGTATCGACAGGGCAAACTGCTGACACCATCACATTATCTTGGGGGGCCGCAACAGACAACATTGCTGTAGCAGGCTATGACATTTACCGTAACGAGATCAAGGTGGGTTCCTCTGCTAATGCCTCCACACTGACATACACCGACACAGGTTTACAACAGGATACCGCATATACTTATTACGTAAAAGCAAGAGATGCCAAGAATAACACGACAGCAAGCCAGGCGATCAGCGTGAGAACGACCTTAGGTGAATTAGCTCCTGGTCAAAGCCGGGTATTAACCGATCAGCAAATTATATCGTCATGGGGCGGTATCGATCCGCAATTCTCACCAACTAATGCAGTTGCAGCCGTACAAAGTGCACTACCACAAAGTGAATACGAAGCGCTATTCCCCATGCGTATCGGTTCGTCAGCATGGCATACATTTGCTGCAGACAAGCCGTATTACAAGCCGGGCCAAACAGACTATTATTCGTACAACAACTTGATCGCTGCCGTAACCGATGTGGCCAATATCAAATACAAGCTAGAATATCGGCAAGGAGCTACTTGGAACACTCGTGTATTCAGATTAGACAAGACAACGAAGAAAGAAACGCTCATTATGCAAAATGCCGACTTTAACGCTTCGTGGAATTTAAGCGTTCCGATCATCTCCAAAACCGTTGATTTTGGTTCATTTATTAAAGAAGGCTCTACGGTCGACCGCAAGCGTGAACTGGCGGCATTCCTCGCCAATATCGCTCATGAAACAGGTGGAGGTTGGGCGACAGCGCCTGGCGGCGAGCTTAGTTGGGGTCTCTATTGGAATGAAGAAGTAGGATACATTAACTCTACCAACATTGGTTACGTTCAGTCCGATACGAACTTCCCACCCGTTGCAGGCAAATCGTATCATGGACGTGGGCCGATTCAATTGAGCTGGAACTACAATTATGGCTTAATTAGCGGAATTATTTATGGAACTAAAGATACCTTGCTTCAACAACCGGAGCTTATTACGAGTGAAGGTAAATTAGGCTTCATGACGGCTATGCTATTCTGGATGACACCACAGCCACCAAAACCATCGGCTCACGATGTCATGGTCGGAAATTGGACGCCTTCAGCAGCAGAAATATCCAAGGGATTAACCCCTCCAGGGTTTGGTGTCACCATCATGATCATCAATGGCAGTTTTGAAGGAAACAAAGACGAAACCGACTATCGAGTCGGCCGCCGCGTTGGTCATTATCGTGATATTACAACAAAAATGGGGGTCAATATTACAGGGGAGAAATTAAACACTCTCGGCATGAGTCCGTTCTAGAAAGAGAAAGGGACAAGGGGCCTGTCCCCTTGTCCCTACTTCTTGTCACTACTTGTTGTTATCCATCATATACATTAATTGCACAAGGCTACCTTCTACTTGATAAGAGATGAACATCATGTAATACCCCTTATCATCATTGGACAGGTCTATGGTGAACTTATCGGGGTTTTGTTCCCATTCACTCATATCATAAACAATCTCTTTAAACGTTTGATTGTGTCTAACCCCTGCTAAATAAGGGATAACTTTATTACCGTCTCTTCCTGTGACTAAGTTTTCTATTTCAATAATAGGTCCTTCTAACGTTCCTCCTACCTCAACGACTTGCGGATCGATCAATAGGTTTTCGAGTTTCTTTAGATCCTTTAATGGAGAGAAGTCCGTAATTTCATTGCCAATGACATCTAACGTCATCAGGTTCTTGGCATACTGCAATCCTTCCAGCGATCTTGCCCTTCTGGATTCACTCGTTAATGTAGTCAACTTCAGCATATCACCAAGCGTAATATCACCCGTAATGCCTAACGTTGTCTTGATAGAATTACTAAGATAGTTGTCTTGCACAGTAATTACCTGTGTTAAGTCAATTGAGGTTAAACCTGCTATTGCTGCTTGTAATGCGGCCAGCGCTGCATCGACTTCTGCTTGTGTCGCTTGCGGGTTCACTAGAACAGCTTCGGCATCAGTTAGGCTCGCAGTGAATGCTGCAACGCTCTCCTCCGTATATCCTTCAAGACTCAGCACTTTAGCATCTACAATCGCTTGTTCCAGAACTCCAGTGAATAGTCTATCCACGTTGGCAAAATGTAGCTTCGAATCTCCCCATGTAGCATGGTCAGACCCGTTGCCATTTCCCCCGTCGGTCACGACTAATTTAAACTCAACCGCTCCGTTAATGTCCACTTCGATGAATTTTTGCGGGTCCCTTGAATTCATGAGTCCACTATCAAACTTCTTGTCTCCATCCACATAAACCTCGAAACTAACAGAACCAACAGTACCGTACATTTGACGATCGACACCCACGTAAGAAGTGAAGTAATCATAGTTCTTATCGCTCAGGTCATACACAATCGTAGAATTCGAATGCGCTCCGATTCCTCGTTCATAAGCAACCTCACGATTATTCTCATCTGTTAAACGTAGCTTATTACTACTAATAGAGATATCTTTGCGAGGAGCCGTATAACTATGAGTTGTAGCCGCCCAATCATAATCCGTCAGATAGCTGTAATCCTCCATGTTCACAACGGCGACCGTACGAGTCTTCGTCACTGTATTGCCATCGCTATCCGTTACACTGTAAGAGATTGTGTACTCACCAGCTCGATTGAAGTTGACTTGATCTGCCCCTGTAACTACCACACTAGAAGTTAAGTCTCCATCCTCGGCATCCATGGCTTCATAATACTCATCGATATGGATGACTTGTCCTACTTTAGTCGATATCGATTTAGGTATCATAAGTACTGGCACACTATTCAATACAAGGAATTTTGCATCTGCAAAATCGGCATGATCAGAAGTATTCCCGTTCCCTGCATTGTCTACGACAAGTTTCAATTGCTGCACATCCGTCACTGGGATTCGAACCATTTTAGCCTCAGTACTATATTTCATCAATCCACTGTTATATACTTCTTGACCATCTGCCAGGATGCTAAACTTCACGCTCGAGTTATTCTGTTCTGGAATATTGCGATCGACACCCACTACCGTTTCAAAATAAGCATAGTTCGTATTAGTAAGGTTATATACGATTTCAGAATTGGCGTGCGTTCCGATCCCCTTTTCAAACTCTTGGTTTACACCATTAACAAGTAACTTGATTGGATTGTTTGTACTCGCTTTATCTTTTCTTACCACATTGTAATCCGTTCTTGCTGATTCCCAGTTCAAGTCACTGAGATATGAACTTGCGCTGTAAACAACGATTTCCCTAGTCTTCGTAACGGTATTTCCATCACTATCCGTCACTTTGAATTCGACTTGATAAGTTCCCGGTTTACCTGAATCGAAACCATTCAAGTTAACTTCAACTTGTCCAATTAAATTACCATCTTCAGCGTCAAATGCTTCTACGTCTTTCAGCACATCAAACTCACTATTTAACTTCAAGAGCGCCATGTCTTCAGGAACCGTTAATGTAGGCAGACTAGCATTATTCGTGAACTTTGCATCTGCCCATACGGTGTGATCCGCCGAATTTCCATTATTATTCGCATCGGTTGTTACCAGCTTAACTTCTCTTGCACCTGTAACAGGGATCTGTACAAATTCATGTTCTGTACTCGAACGGAATACATCACTGCTAAATTTCTGCTCCCCATCGACATAGATTTCAAACGTTGCAGAAGAAGCCGTATTGCTTTTCATCGCTTGATCGATACCGATATAGCTCTTGAAGAAGTCATAACCCTTACCCTCAATGTTATACACAACCTCAGAGTTGGCATGAACACCTAAGCCCTTAGCATACGTCGCAGCTACTCCTTGTCTTACTAACGTGATCGCGCTACCTGCAGGTGCTTTGTCTTTCTTCAATGTGCTCCAACCAACAGTAGCCGATGTAGCATCCAGATCCGAAGCATACACATAATCACTTGTTACGGTTACATGTGTCGTCTTGGTCTCAGTTGTCCCTTCGCTCTTAATTTCATAGACAACTTCATAATTTCCTTTGGTCGTAATATCCACGTTATTTGATTTTACAGCGACATTACTTGAAATATCCTGTCCTTGATAGTTCATCGCCTTAACGTAACTGGTTGGATCAAATGTTTGGTTCAGCTTGAGCGTAACATGCTCTTCAACCGATAGTGCTGGCTTGAACGCCTTAACCTCTACAGGATTTAGGGCATTCAATTTTTTATCATAGCCAATGATCTTATAGGTATAGTTCTGAGCCCCATCGACATTGGTATCTACAAATTGATCCGTACCCGTAAATCCAACTAAGACATTGTTTCGGTAAATCTCATATCCTAGAAAATCTTCCTTGTATGCCTTATCCATATTGAAGTTCAACGTATTCGTTTTAGCCGCAGCATTTGCGCTAATATTGATGTTGATAGTAACATTTTTGTTAGCGATTCCTGTTCCTTCATAATAGACAACCGAATTATTTAGATACCATAACTTGCCCGAAGCTGGATATTTACTTACCTTGACTTTTGTCTCCGAATCCACCGCGAAGCCATGTCTAGCAAAAAAGCTACTCAAATCCTGGCCTAACACTTCGGAAGAGAATTCTACTAAATATTGCTGTCTCGAGCTCTCACCATTAGGAAGGGATACTTTACGATCTCGATATAGACTATTTAGCTCCGCCCAATACCCCGGGTGCGCTAATTCTAATTGCCAGAACGCTCCGAGTCTCGCAAAAAGACCCTGCTGTTCCATGGCTACTTTATTTTCTTCAATAACATATTTATAAATATCCGATTCAAATGGGATGCGCGTATCCATAGAATTACGCTCTACAGACAGCAACATAGGCAACATATTATTGCTGACCTCACCATACTCCCGTTCACCCACAGCCATGCGGTGCCCGATCTCGTGCGATAAGCCCCAGCCTGGATATACCTTGCTGAAATCCTCTAGCATCAGGGGTACGGTTCCGCCTTGAATCCCGGTGTGGTCACCTGCTGCGTACATCGCACCATATGGCTGCATTAATCTAATATTCTCCCGGATAAGCTTGGCATCATGGTTCTCACTGCGGCCATCTAGACCAAAGTAATCAAATAATCTATTGATCCACACATCGTAACCCGATAAGGTATCGAGTGGATTTTGATCATTTGTAATAAACTGATTGTAAGCTGCCGTAGCTGTACCTGTGAAAATAATACGATCGCTCACCATTTCGACAACATCGATCATTTCACGGTCATTAACGTTCGGATGTGCCGCTTTGTCTGCGTCTAGCTTTTGTTTATACGAAGTTAACAAGGCTTTAAATTCTGCCGGATCGGTATCCTTTGTCATCATCGGGAATCGTTCTACACCTTCAAAACGAAGGCGTGGCGCTTTGCCTTGCTCTTCCGGCGTATAAGGATTAACGATATAAATAGGCCCACCTTTCGTTACATCATGGGCGTAAGCATTGTTGGTAGGGGATTCAGGTACCACGATTGTATTTTTCCCAGGACGTAATTGCACGCCCCTTGCCCAACTATTCCAAGAACCTTCTTGTTGTGAGAAAATTAACGAAGGTACTTTAGCGTTAGAATCAACATCCACATAGACGTTGATCGTATCGCCTGGCATGCCCACAAGTCCGGTAGGCTGGTTATTCGTACCCATGTTAAATCTTAAGTTTTGCTGCGCATGCTTTTTCATATCGCCATGTTGTTCAGCCGTAATGATCGTACCTTCGGTTTGCACTTCACCATTTACTACCTTCTTCGCCAAATCCAGTTGATCCTTGAACTGAGGATATAATGGATGCGCTTTGGCAGCTTCCTCTAGCTCATTGATTTTGGCCACACTATTATATTCGGGAACTACTGAACTCATCGTTCCATCGATGAACAGTCCATCGACCGCATCACTTACTTGATCTTGCTTATAAAACCGAAATTCAGCTACAAACGGTCTGTTAATATTGGCTTTTGTGAACTTAAATTTTACTCGCTTAAACTTTGTTGGTTCGAACTTGAATTGCAGAAAATCATTTGTACTAACCGCAGTTCCGCTAGAAACAAGCTTAAATGTGTCTCCTTTACTCGTCTCTGATGCATAGATCTCGAACGCCTCCGGGAATCCTTTCCGATTGTCTCTAGCTAGAAAGGCTACTCTGTCCAGCACTTCAGCATTCGTTAATTCAAATACAACTTCATTCGTGAAGGTATCATCATTGTTTTTATTAGTCTCCCAATGTGTGTTTGGCAGATCATCGAGCATGTATTCTGGTTTCGTGCCCGGGTAGCTTCCGCCATTTGTCGTTACTTTGGATACATTGGAATTCGGCATACGATAGGCTTCGCTATAAGCCGCCTCATATTCCGTGCCATAACTTTTAAGGGTAGAAACCTTTGCTGTAGTTGATGCTATTGGATTGCTTGCTAAAAGTATTTTGGCATTCTCTATTTCTGCTGTAAATTGAGCGTATAGAGGATGTGCCTTCACTTCATTCTCCAAAGTTATTAGTTTGTCTACTGTATTAAACTCTTCACTCACTTGACTATATGTATCATCGGTAAATAAGTAATTTAATTTGTCCGATACGGCATCTTCTTTATAAAAAGCAAATTCAGCCCCACTTGCCCAGTCCTGATTCGCTTTTTTGTAGACAAATTTGATTCGCTTAAACGTTGCCGGCGCAAATTTAATTTCAACTATATCGCCTGTTGAACCTGTATATTCTCCCGTGGATACTAAACTGAAATCATCGCCTGCATCCGTCATCGAGCTGTAAATTTCGAACTCTTGGGCAAATCCCTTGCCTTTGGCACTAGATTGTCTAGCTGCATATACGATTCTATTTAATGTAGTTGATTCATTTAACAGAAATACGACCTCATTCGTAAATGTTGAAGTATTCGGTTTACCTGTCTCCCAGTGCGTATTCATATCGCCATCGATCGCCTTATTTATAGGAGAACCTGAATAGTTACCACCATTATTCGTGATCGATTTAATATTTACATTATTCATTTTAAATACTTCATTATAAGCACTTAAAACGTCCTTCCCATACAAATCAAATGGCTTAACCGTTGCCAAGCTGGCTAGAGTTAAGCTACTTTCCAACACGCTTTTCGTCACATTTGTGTTATGTATTTCACTTGCTGCAACAAACCCCGCCTCACTCGACAAACTAACTAGTAGCGCTGCCGATGTGGCGATTGCAATCATTTTCTTCATACTTTTTCCTCCTGATGAATGATAGTTATGACGAATAACCTAAAACAGGCGCAAAAAAAACTACCCTGAAGAGTAGCCCGATTGCACACAAAGTCTATTAAAAATGAAAACTTCACTTTTAATAAACTTCAAATAACAAAAAGCATAATATACTCTTTGGCAGCTGGCTGACATCGTTACGAAGTTTAATTAACCTTAGTCCCTTTAGCTTTGCGTCCCTACATTTCCATAGGTTTGCCTATTCAATTTTAAGTACATTTCTCACAGTAACATAACCATACATCTCATCGCATGATCAGTTGGTATGATATCGTACTAGGTAATTTAAATTAGTTTTCATGAATTTCAAAACATTTGGCTGTAGGTACTGCTACTTTAGATATAGAAAAATTCTAATATTGCACAAATAATCGCACGTGCCTTATAATCAGAACTTATTACCAAAATCGGAGGCACAAGCTATGTTAACTGCACTATTCCACGGAATAGCATTGGCTCTAGGGTTAATTCTTCCTCTTGGAGCACAAAATGTTTTTGTATTTAACCAAGGAGCATCCCAACCTAATTTTAAGAAAGCCATTCCTGTTATTGTTACAGCATCACTATGTGATACCTTTCTTATTTTATTAGCTATTTTAGGAGTCTCTGTCATCGTATTTGCAATTCCCGCATTACAAACCGCTTTATTTAGCATTGGACTTCTCTTTCTTCTATATATGGGATGGTCGATCTGGAGAAGTAAGCCATCCAAGTTGGAGCAAGATGCTACCCCTTTATCCTCCAAGAAACAAATCCTATTTGCCTTGTCCGTATCTTTATTAAATCCGCACGCCATAATGGATACGATTGGAGTCATTGGCACCAGCTCTCTTAACTATGCCGGAATAGACAAAGTTATATTTGCATGTGCGACAATCCTTGTCTCTTGGCTGTGGTTCTCTAGTATTGCCTTTGCAGGCAAGCTCGTAGGGCAAATAGATACCAACGGAAAAATCATGCTCATCATTAATAAAATTTCCGCGATCATCATTTGGATCGTTGCCGCTTATATTGCCTACAAACTTTTTCAAATGTAATTCAATGCCCCTTGAATCCGTAAATGGATCGACTTAGTTTTTTCTGTTTGTTCATAATAAGTTATACTGAATAACAGTATGATTTTGAGACTTAATAAACTTACTCACTCGGAGGGTTAACCATGAAATATGATTTTGACAAGATCGTTGCCAGAGAGAATACAAATTCATTGAAATGGGATCGGACTGTTCTTACAAATAGACTGGGATTTGATGCTGAAGGAATATTGCCTTTATGGGTTGCAGATATGGATTTTCGCGCTCCTCAGCCTGTCATTGATGCTTTGTTGAAGAGGGTAGAACACGGAATCTTCGGATATAGCTCACCTCTTGACGAGTATTATGATGCACTGATTTGGTGGCAGAAGTCACGACATGATTGGGATATTAAAAAGGAATGGGTTACGATGATGCCAGGAATCGTCCCTGCATTTAACTTCTTTATCAGGGCTCTAACCGATGAGGGCGATCGGATCATTATCCAACCACCCGTATATCCTCCGTTCAGAAGCACCATCGAGACCAATAACAGAATCGTAGCAAACAATCCATTGAAGCTTGTAGACGGCAAATATGTGATGGACTATGTTCAGTTGGAGCAATTAGCTAAAGATCCAAGAACGAAGATGCTGATCCTCTGTAGTCCTCATAACCCCATGGGTATTGTGTGGAGTAGCGAGGAACTTCGGAAGCTAGGAGAAATCTGTAACGCTAACAACGTGATTGTCATCGCCGATGAAATTCATAACGATTTGATTTTGCCGGGGAACAGTCATGTTACCTACGCGCTACTGGGCGAAGAATTCGCCAATAACTCAATTATCTGTACTGCTCCAAGTAAAACCTTCAACTTAGCAGGACTGCAAATTTCAAATATTATCATTCCAAATCAAAGTCTCAAAGAGAAAGTTGATACCGAACTGAAGAAATCCTCCATTATGGAGCCCAATGCCTTTGGCATTGTAGCAACCACTGCCGCTTATACGGAAGAAGGCGCGGATTGGCTGAATCAATTATTGGAGTATCTGGATTCTAATGCGGAGTTCATTCAAACGTTCGTAGCGGAGAACATGCCGAATGTAAAATACAATAAACCTCAGGGTACCTATCTGGCTTGGTTAGATTTCAGAGACACCGCTATCGCTGAGGAATTGGAGACAAAAATATCACAAGAGGCCAAGGTTCTATTGAATAGTGGAGCGATGTTTGGCTTAGAAGGCAAGGGACATATGCGGGTTAACTTCGCATGTCCAAGATCCATTCTAGCTGAAGCATTAGAACGGATCGCTAAATTGTTAGGATAGGGTCAACAAAACAGCCGCAGCGCTTTAGGACGAGCATACCTAAAGTGCTGCGGCTGGACTATTTATTCGCTATTATGATGCAACCCGTTAGCCCCTCATACCAAATAAGTGTCGGAACCAATTCCACACGTCCATCGTAATCGGGATTAATCCATATCCATGCTCACCAATAACCACTACGCCATATGCCCATTTTCCAATCGCCACTGCACCTGCGGCAATCTTTCCGATAGCAACAGCACCAACAGCCCAGTTGGCAATAGCTACAGCACCTATTGCTACACCTGTACCTGCAATGGCCACTGCACCAACAGACAAACCAAGCCAGCTCATAGCCACAGCGCCCAAGGCCATCCATAAGCCCAGTGTCAACGCCCCTACAGATAACAGTCCTACGCTAACAGCACCGACAGAAATTAGCCCAATTGCGATATCACCAATAGCAATCAAACCCACCGCTGTTTTCCAACGAGAACTGCTCCCCATCCTATTCCCTTGATCTGAGTATCTCCCTAGATTACTACGAATACAAACGATTGGAAGTGCGGGCGACGGCCATTGATAATCGATTTCTTGCCCCTCCCACCCTTTGGAAGTTGCCCAGCGTGTTATATATTGATGCCATCTCATATCCATCCCGTCCCCTCATTCATCTGTGTTCATTGTACTATCTCCCGAAACATCTGAAATCAGACTCTAACCGGACATCATCTCAGCCCTTGGACCGAGATTCATATTCACACATTTAGTCATAAGAGAAAGCGGACCAGCTCTGCTTTCTTTTTTTTGCGCCAGCACTAGACCCTGTATTCGTAACTATGGTAAGTTCTCTGTAACGTAAATGACTATCGCACGGCAAGTATAAAATCTAGGAGGTAACGATAACCTGATGATCAAAAAAACGCTCAAATGGCTAGCTTGGATCGTGGTGTCCGTAGTCGCTGTGTTTGCCATTTTACTCATCTATATTACTGTGGCTGATTATAAGCCACCAGCTCAAGTAGAGCTTCAAGCGAGCAACAACAGCAGCCTTTCGCTTAAACAAGGTAAACCGTTCACCATCACTACGTTTAATATCGGCTATGCCGGACTCGACCAAGGACAAGATTTCTTCATGGATGGTGGAACGATGTCGAGGTCCCGTAGTAAAGAACAAACCGAGACTAATCTGAATGCCATCGTCGATTTTCTGAGTGGAACCCGTTCCAATCTGTATATGTTACAGGAAGTAGATGAGAACTCATCACGTAGCAACCATATTAACGAAGTTAAGAAAATCAGTGACAGCCTGCAGGAATATAGCAACACATTTGCTTATAATTATAAGGTTCCTTGGGTACCCATTCCGCTAACTCATCCGATGGGCGGCGTGAAAAGTGGTTTACTGACATTATCAACGTTCAACAGCACGTCGCAAACTCGTTTCGACCTACCGGGTAAGGAAAGTTGGCCTGTTCAACAGTTTGAACTGGATCGTGCCTTTATCGAGAGTCGCTTCCCAGTAGATAACGGTAAGGAGTTGGTACTGGTCAACCTACATTTGTCGGCATTCGACAAGGGCGGTACGATCCGCAAACAACAGCTTGAATTCCTAGCGAACTATATCAACCAAGAGATGAAGAAAGATAACTATCTCATTATTGGTGGGGATTGGAACCATGCCCTTCCAGGGACGGACCCTAGTAAGTTCGCCACGCAACAGGAATGGCCAGAATGGCTTCAACCATTCCCCGACTCCTTTGGACCAAGTGATTTCAAGTGGGCCGTTGACCCGAATACCCCTTCCGTCCGTACTCTGGATGTGGCATACCAACAAGGGGTTAATTTCCTCGCTGTCATCGATGGGTTTCTTGTATCGCCAAATGTTGAGATCGTAAATGTTACTGGACATCAACTGAATTTCGCTAATAGTGATCACAACCCTGTAACTGCGAGCTTTACGTTGAAATAGGTATAGACCAAATTGTAGAAACAGCAGGCTTTGGAACAAAAATCTATTTGATTTTGATTAAAATTCTCCATAAAAAGATGGTGACTCATCATCTGCAAGATTTGATACAAGAATCAAGGAGGAAGAAATTTGTCGAAGAAACTATGGTTGATAGCCCTCACTTTAAGTCTTGTTATTGCTACGTTAACTGGATGTAATACATTTGGAGCCAAGCGTGAAGTCGTTGTTGATTCTCTCACTAGTTATGAGCCGAAGCAGGAGCTAGAATTGATTCAAAAGATTCGAAAGACTAGAGATTCCAATATAAAATTATCGGAGCTATATCAGGATATTACCCTTATTGATATTCACAACCATGCCGCAGAAAACCCTAATGCCGTGAATGAATGGACACAAGATGGGATCGACCGGGTTGTATTATTCGGCGATGTATCTGAACCAAGCGCACAAAGAACGGATCAACTCGCCTGGGAGCATTATCGCAATGACCCATCGCACGTCTACCCATCCTTCGCGGGATTTCCGATTTATGAAGAAGAAGGTTTAACCATTGTAAAAGACAACTTGGAGCAAGGATATCTCAACATCGGTGAGGTTGTGGCTGCATCAAGTTACTCACCGGTTGTATCCAAAGTGGAGTGGAAATCGGAGCATCCTAATGATGGTTATCTCCCGCAAATTTATGATCTCGCTGCTAAATACCGCGTCCCTGTCCTACTACATATCGATCCCCCAAGCGGTTCACCCATAGATTATCTGGAGCAGGCACTGGATCAACATCCCGATACGAGCATTATTTTTGGACATGCCAATGCGTACAATACGCCAGATAATATCAAATACTTATTAGACAAGCACTCCAACTTATACATCGATTTTTTTGCTGGTTTTACCGCTTATAGTCCAGATAGCTCTAATTCACTTCAAGATTTTGTACCCATAATAGAGCAATATCCAGATCGGTTCATGTTATCGACTGACTCCGGATTTGGCCTACCAGCTAACCAGGCTAGGGACGGTTTGTATGATCTCATAGATCTTCTCTCTGACGAAACTGCGCTCAAAGTTGCCTCTCTTAACTATGAGCGAATGATTGAGCTTCAGCTACCAACGGACACCCAAATCGCAAAAATTAAGAAACTCGCAACAAAAAAAGAAGAGTTCAAAACCTATCATTTGAATAAACGAATGGCTAATGAATTAATTTTTGAACTGGAAAAATAAATCTACCCATTCCACCGCCTGTGCAAAAATTTCGTGTACATAACCGCAAAACCTGTTCCATGCTCACCTGCTCGCGCTGCTTCGAATGAAGCTTAAAGTGTGAGCAGTTTTTTTAGTTAGATACAATGTTATAATTGAAATTTATTTTTAATGTATTATTTACAATAGTGTGTGTCATACAGTATAGTAAAAGCAGGAGCTGATGTTTCATGGATATAAAAGAAACGATCAACGGACTAACACAAGAGATGCGACGGGGGACGATCATTATCGGCGTACTCAGTCAATTATCGGAGCCGCAATACGGCTATTCTCTCGTCTCTATTTTAGAGGAGAAAGGCATTAACATTGATCCAGGCACCATGTACCCTCTATTGCGCAGATTGGAGAAACAAGAACTACTTGAAAGTAAGTGGGATACCAATGAAACCAGACCTCGAAAATACTACTTGCTAAGTCCTACTGGTAAGGAAGTTTACCGCCAACTATGTCAGGAATGGCAAATGATGACGGTCAGCATTGAAAGCTTAATTCGGGGAGGAACGGGCGATGGAGTTAGTTAAAAAGTACATTTATGCCGTAACGAATAAGTTACCTGAACAACAAAGAGCAGACATAGAGAAAGAACTGCACGGATTAATTGAGGATATGCTGGAGGAACGGACTCAAGGTGGAATCCCGACTGCAAGCGACGTGGAAGCCGTACTTCTTGAACTTGGAAACCCTAGCGAACTGGCAGATAAATATAGAGGAAGTAAGAGGTATCTGATTAGTCCAGAACTCTTCCCTACTTATATATTCGTTCTCAAGATCGCAATCGCAGCGATCTGCATTGCCACGACGGTTGCCTTTGTGGTTGAGACTGTTCTAGAGCCTGCTCAGATACAAGGTCAGTTAACAAGCTATATAAGTTCAATCATGAGTGGTATCTTTCAAGGGTTTGCATGGGTAACGATCATCTTTTTCTTAGTAGACTATAAGGGACTTAACAAACAGAAACTGAACAAAAACTCATGGAAACCTTCCGATTTACCACCCCTACCCGATCATAGGGTTAAAATTAAAATGGCCGATCCTATTGTAAGTATCTCTTTTACAATTATTTTGTTAGTGCTGTTGACCTTCTCAATCAATCTTTTCGGTGTATGGTTCTCTCCAGATGCCAGTATTCGTACGGTTATTCCCATTTTTGATGAAGAGGTATTTCGTGGTTTTCTACCATTCATTTGGGTTGTATTCGCCCTAAATATACTGAGCGATATCATGAAGATCATTCTGGGAAGATGGACCATCAAGCTCATTGCATTTGATATTGTGGTAATCCTCCTCCATTTCGTATTGGCAGTGTTTATGTTTTCAGATTCATCCATATGGAATCCTCATTTCTTACAACAAATAGCACAGCCTGATCTGATACAACACGAAAGCGATGGATTGCAATTCATCCAAACCGTCTGGCCAAATGCTACACAAGGAGTACTTGCTATCCTAGGAATAATTCTAGGCATCCAACTCATTACTACGGTTGTTAAATACTTTAAGATTAAAGATCTCACATAGAAACAAGGCTGCCGATCATCGGCAGCCTTTCCTATTGTGTTAACCCTCGCTGATCTTATCGATTAATTCTGTTCTTCATTTCCACCACACCGAAGTAGGATATATATCCGAACCGATTCGTACGGTTTCCCCAATCCTCGGGGTTGAGATATTCACACCACATTTTTGAGCTGCTGCGGTTACGCGCTCTATCGGATCTGTCCAGTCATGAAGCGCCAATGTAAATGCAGACCAATGGATCGGAATCATGACTCCACCTTTGACGTCGATATGAGCCTGTACCGTTTCTTCTGGCAACATATGAATGTCAGACCATCTTGTATCATATTGACCGCATTCCATCAAGGTTAGATCAAATGGACCGTATTTATCTCCAATTTGCCCGAAATGAGCACCATAACCGCCATCACCGCTAAAATATACCTTGGTCTCCATCGTTGCTATTACCCAGGAACACCATAACGTAGAGGCACGATTAAACAAGTTTCTGCCCGAAAAATGCCTTGCCGGTGTACAAGCAAGCTTGATTCCTTGAAATTCGAATTCATCCCACCAGTCATGCTCGCTAATTCTTTTCGGATCAATCCCCCACCGTTCCAGATGACTGCCAACACCAAGAGGTACGATAAATTGCTTCACCTTATCTTTGAGTTTCTGTATGGTCCTATAATCTAAATGATCATAATGATCATGCGACAAAATAACGGCATCAATCGTCGGTAGCTCCTCGATCTCGAACGGTAACTTCTTACTATATCTTTTACCACCAAATATCTGCACAGGAGAAGGAGATTTACCGAACATCGGGTCCAGCAATATTCTTGTACCTTCCAACTGAAGTAACAAGGCTGAATGTCCGAACCATGTAACGAGATTTTGTGTTTGTCCCTCTTCATGATGTGGATCAAACTTGTCCATCGGTAGCGCCTGATCAGGTCTTATCTTTGGATTGCCTTTGATATAATCTCGCAACAAAGAAACCACGGTATGGAGACGAAATTCAGTTGACTCCGAAGTTGCAGGATAAAAAAACTTATTCTGTCTGAAGTTCGGGGACTCTCGATATGCAATAAGCTTCTCTTTAGAAGGATTCCCGCCAAATGGTGGATATAGATTCAAGAATAGAATCGTTACGACAATTAAAATAATAATGACACAGATAAAAACAATCATCATGTTAACCTCTCATTCGTGTAATACGGTTCTCTGAACTGAACTTAGCATGACAATAGAGTAGCTGATGCCCGTCCTAATATCAAGGATAAGCTTACCTTGGACATCGAGATAGCAGCTGCGTATTTACTTCCGGGTATATAGTCTAATCTCCTCCTATAAATCTGCTTTTATAAAAATAGAATCATTATAACGATATCCATTATCCATAATTTCACTATTAAGATGAGAATCTCGTCGAACATATCTCTACATATTTTTATACAAATATTGGTTAACACCCAAAAAGAGGTCATATTTACAATTCAATAGGAGTAAAGATCATTGTATAGTTCATATATTGGTCAAATTAATCAAAATATGGAAGGGGATTTTGTGAGGAATGATAAACCGTTCGCTAAGGAAAGTTTTCATTCTGTCGCTTGTGGCTGCACTTCTTGTAACACTGCTACCACTTTTCGCCGCTAAATCTTTTGCCGCTGATCGAGGAGTTTGGGCGCCTTACACCAACTATTCGACAGGTGATACCGTAACGTATGGGGTAAATACCTATGCTGCCCGGCAAAACCACCAATCTTTACCCGGAACCAACAAACGTTCCTGCACTCTGGTCACAAACGGCCAATGTCGATTCGCAACCACCAACGGCTCCAAGTAATGCGACCGCAACGAATATTGGATCCACCAGTGTAACACTTTCATGGGACCCCTCTACCGACAACATTGGTGTAAGCGATTACATCGTGTACCAGGGCTCCCAAACTGCAGTTACCGTACAGGTTACTAGCGCAACGGTCAGCGGATTGACCGCCAATACGGCATACAGCTTTACCATCAAAGCGAAAGACGCAGCCGGTAACTTATCCCCTGCTAGCAACACAGTCACCATCACCACAACTACCCCCGTAATTGATACTGAGCCGCCTACTACTCCAACGAACTTAACCATTACCGGCACAACATCGGCTAGCGTATCGTTATCCTGGGGTGCTTCCACCGATAACATAGGCGTAGTTGGATACAATGTGTACAATGGCACAACGCTTGCTTTGTCCACCAGCAATACAACGGCAGTAGTCAGTGGATTGACGGGCAACACTGCATATACTTTCACTGTTGTAGCTAAAGATGAAGCCGGAAACCTTTCTCCTGCCAGTAATTCCGTGTCGACAACGACACCTGTCGGCTACAACGCGTGGCAACCCAATACCTCCTATAAAGTTGGAGATACCGTTAGCTACAATGGCAAGAATTATCAATGTACCTATGCTCATACTTCCTTAGTAGGATGGGAGCCTTCAAATGCACCTACTTTATGGAAAGTAGTTACGATTGACCCAGGTACACCCACTCCAACTACACCATATTGCGCACCTACTTATGCCTCGACCAAAATTTATGCCAAAGACAAGATTGTCGGGTATAACGGCAAAGCATATCGTGCGCTATCCGATGTTCACGGGATCGCACCTGACGATACGATCTATCATATGTGGGAATTAGTAGGGATCGCAGACCCTAACTTATGCCCTGTATCTATACCGAACACCATTGATTACGGTCAGCCTTCGCCCGTTAGCGGCAATCCGAATACTGGGGTCGCCCTGCCATCCGGTAGTATAGCGGCAGCGCATCCTATTTCGGGTACAGGAACGGGCGGAACTCGTGGAGGAATCGACCCTTCGACCGATCCGGGAGGTAATCATCCAGGCTTTGATGCGGACAACGGCGCTCGTGTGGCGAAGCTCACCTCGGGAACCTTACCGCTTCAGAACAATGTTTATGACCGTGGAGCAGGTCAAGAAATCGTAGAATATATGGGCGATTGGGGAATTTATGGCCGTAAATTCGATTTCAACAAATTAGCAGCGAAGAACGTTGATCGGATCGTATATGGCTTTGCTGGCATCTGCTATCCAGCCGCGAAGAATACGCAAGATCCTGGTTTTCCAACTACAGCTCCGGCTGCAACCAACCGTACCTGTAAGCAAAGCAATCTACCCGATGGCGCCATGGCCGTAGCGGACTTTGAAGCTGCATTCCTTCGCTTGCAACCAGGTCAAACAGCCAGTGGTTTGGCGGGTACAGAAAGCATGTACGATCTGGACCCTAAAGATGTGCGAGGCGTGTTCGGCGTGATCTATCAACATCGTAAGAACAACCCGAACCTGAAGCTCGATTTGTCTATAGGTGGATGGACACTGAGTGAAGGCTTTTCCTGGATGGCATCGGACACTACCCGTCGCAAAGCGTTTGTAGATTCCGTCGTTCGCTTCTTGGAGGAATTCGATTTTGACGGAATCGACATCGACTGGGAATACCCAGGCACCGATGGAGCTGTAATCGGCATGTCCCGGCCTGACGATCCACAAAATTATGTGCAGCTTATCAAAGATTTGCGTGCAGGCATGGATTGGCTATCGCAAAAGACAGGTAAGCAGTACCGGCTTTCCAGCGCGATACCAGCCAGTCAACCAGCACTTGATAAAATCGACTGGACGCAAGTAAGCCCTTATCTCAATCGCTTGTATGCCATGACCTACGATTTCTCCGGCGCATGGGATCGTCAATTAGGACATCATACTTCGTTATATAACAATCCGAACCTGAAAGATACAAACGGCAATCAGGTCCAGCTCTCAGTTGATGCGATGGTGAAATACTTAACCAATCATAGCGTACCAGCTAACAAAATCATGATTGGGATCGCTAATTACCACCGCTCGAAAGCGATAAAACCTGGCGATATTACCGAATACACCAATGGCCTGATAGGTTCATCTACTTTCGGTAACCTGAACGCTACAGGTGCAGCTCTGATCCTAGGCATTGCGGGTGTCGGAACCTGGGAAGCAGGGGTCGTAGAAGGATACGATCTATATCAAAACTTCCTTGATAAAGACTTGAAGCCAAAGAACGGTTACCATCTCTACACCGATAAAGCGGCTAACGCTGACTACCTGGTCAATCCGACGATCGGCTCCTTCATCACCATCGAAACCCCGCGTACCGTCGCACTAAAGGCGCAATATGCCAAAGATAACGGTTTGGCTGGTGTATTCGGATGGCAATTTGAACAGGACAATGGCTATAATCTGAATGCGCTAAATCACGTCCTGGGTAATCGTCTGTTAAGCGACTTAGCAGATGGAAAGCCACAAAACCAAATTGCTGTATGCGGCGAAAACTTAACGGCAGCAGAGTGCAGCATATTGAACGCTAGCATCAAGTAAGTCTTATATACAAATCACCCCTTAGTTTGCATTCGGGACCACCTCGGTGGTTGTTCCGATTGCTAAATTAAGGGGTGTTTTTTTAGGGATAACCCTTACTTTTTCGTAACAGGAGCGTTCTCCCAACATTCAATGTTCTCTAGACCCTTGATGCTGTCTTTATAGAAGACAGGGTCTATCCCCATTCGTTTCTGCCGCTTATAATCATGCAAGGCCGCAAAAGCTACTTTGGATAATAACAGGATGGCAATCAGGTTAACTACCACCATAAAGCCCATAAACAAATCAGCTAAGTCCCAGACCAATTGAACCTTGGCTACAGAACCAAATATAATCATAGCCAGAACGCTAAATCTATAGAATGTTAATACTGATTTCTTTGAGTTCAAAAACTCTATATTCGTTTCTCCATAATAATAATTTCCAATTAACGTACTGAATGCAAATAAAAGAATCATGATAGCCAATGAACCGGATGCCCATGAACCTAAATGCTCACTTAATGCAGCCTGCGTCAACCTGATTCCATCAAGCCCTGGCTGTTTGTACGCATCGGACAGCAATATAATAAAAGCGGTACTTGAACAAATAATTAACGTATCTGTGAGTACGCCCAGTGTTTGCATAAGCCCTTGTTTCACAGGATGACTTGTGGTTGCCGTTGCCGCAGCATTGGGCGCACTCCCCATACCCGCTTCGTTTGAGAACAAACCTCGCTTCACACCTTGTAGAATTACTGCGCCAAGAGTCCCGCCCGCAAATTGTTCAAAGCCGAAGGCACTCTTCACGATTAGTGCTATAACTTCCGGCAGTCTTGTAATATTGATTAGCATGATGACTAGTGCAGTTCCGATATATACTACAGCCATAATAACGACAATGTATTCTGACATTCTAGCGATACGCTTAACACCGCCAAAGATAATACAAGCAAACACAGCGGCCACTACAAGCCCAAGGATGGTGCGATTCGTGCCGAATGAATTCTCAAAGGCAACTGTAATCGTATTGGACTGTACTGCGTTAAATACGAGGCCAAAAGACAACGTAATCAACACAGCGAATATAGCTCCCATCCAACGCTTGTTCAGACCTTGCTCCATATAATAAGCTGGACCACCGCGGAATCCCGTCTTATCCTTTATTTTATATACTTGTGCTAGAGTACTCTCAATAAAGCTCGAAGCTGAACCAATAATTGCTATAACCCACATCCAGAAGACCGCTCCTGGTCCTCCTAATGCAATAGCAATCGCAATACCTGTTATATTTCCAGTCCCAACCCTTGCTGCCATACTGATACAAAAGGCTTGGAATGATGAGATACTGTCTTTTGACCTTTCACTGGACCCTTTAAGGACTACAAACATTTCCTTCAGCATACCAAATTGTACGAATTTCGATCTGATCGTAAAATAAACACCACAAAGAATAAGAAGGACAATCAATATTCTTGACCAAAGAAATTCGTTGGTTCCGTTAATCAAATTATCTAATACTTGTTGCATACCATCCGCCTCTCTTGCCTTCTGTCGATACCTAGTTGCAAAACCTTTTCCGCTATAATATTTTCAAATATAACAGCAATTATTTCAATAACTAAAAAAATACAGTTCGTTATCAAAAAGGAGCTGACCCGCTGAGTAGAAAAATCTACTCTTGGGACAGCTCCTTCGCGTTCACTACATCTAATTTTGAATGCCACTACCCTAAATACTCTGGAACAGCTGCTCCCCTTTTATCTTGAGGTATCTGTACATCATAGCACATACCACGATCATAATAAGACCAATGCCCAACAAGATAATATTCCCATTTATACTGGACAGAAGAAGGGACAAACCAACTGGAATCACTATACTGACGAGACCGATAAGCATCGAAACCATGACGGACGCACTTTGTTTAACTACTGCAACCTCGTTTGTCCACTCTAAATTAGGCAGCTTCAAGTTGACGAGCACACCCGCTATGGCTAAAAAACAAGCATAAATCATCGGGATAACAAGCAGTAGCAAGCTTTCCATCCATCCCGTATGCAAGGATATCATGAGCAGTACACAACTGACTGCCACGATAGGTAAAGTTACGGTAAGGTTTACGGCAATTTTACTAAGTAATATTGTTTGTTTGGGTACAGGTGAGCTCTTTAATATCCATACATTTTTACCTTCGAGAGAAATGGAGCATGACGTTGTGCAGCTCATAGCCACGAAGACGGAAACGAATAGTGGTGCCAATGTAGTCAGTAAAGTAGAAAGCTGAGGCATATCTATCAATTGTCCGAGCTGCTCAGAGCCTATGAACAGTAAGGAAATCGACATTGCGAGTAAAAGTACCATACCAATACCCGTATTCAGCACATACATAGTAGAACCAATATATCGACGCAGCTCTTTCCTATACAGCGCAAAAAATGGTGATGATGCCTTTAACGACTTCATTTGATATCGGTTGCTTGTATGAGAAGTCGTTAAGCCTGTATGGATAACTTTAAATTTGCTGCCGAGAATAATGGTAAATAACATAAATGTAATTACCGAAATCGCAATAAATAAGAGAAATGAACCTATCTGATACGAGCAAACAGCATCAACATACATGGATGTTAGAGGATATAGCTTGAATATCATATCACCCAGCCCCGTACCCATATCAGCAAGTACCTGCTCATTCCCATTCATACGAAACGAACCGACCATAAAGACAATAATGACTGCAAAGGTTAGTACGATACTGACCATCCGACTTGCCTTAAATCTTGAGGAGATCCAGCTGATTAATGAGCCAATAATAGTTGCAGCGATGATAGGTACTAACGGAATAAATAAGAGTGTCATTAGAAAAAACAAATAATATACCGATTCTGGATTCACTTTGATGACATAAACCGCACCTGCTGGCACCATCACTATCAAAGTAAAAAATAAGTTCAGCACATAGAGTTGAAGCACTCTACTCGCTACAACATGGCTCGTTTTGATAGGCAATGACATAACCAAATCATAATCTTTAAATCCGAATAACACACCACTTGCCTTATAGACCGTTGTGAAGAGCGCAATCAGTGAGGTAACAGCCATCATAATAGCAAGTAGCAGATCCATCCGACCTAATTGTTCAAAGGTCAAGGCCATCATATAACTGTAACCAAATGAAGCCACTGCAATCATGCTCACACCAATAAGAATAGCGATGCTTAGCAGAAGTAATTTACGTCTTTCCTTCATATCACGAGCATGCAATGCTTTATTCAAACCAAAGGAAGAAAGCAACTGTAGCTTCGTTAATCTCCATATATTAATCATTAGCTATCAACTCCAGAAATACCTCTTCAAGACTGTTATCACCCTTAACATCTTCAGTCTTGCCATGGGTTATCAATTGGCCCGCTTTGATAATCGCAATCTTATTGCAGAGCTTCTCTGCCACATCTAGCACATGGGTCGAGAAGAAAATCGCACTACCATTGCTGCACAGATCCGCCATAACCGTCTTTAATACGTGAGCTGCTTTGGGATCAAGTCCAACGAAGGGCTCGTCTAGCACCAACAGCTTAGGTTTATGGATGAGAGCAGAGATGATAGCGAGCTTCTGCTTCATCCCGTGTGAATATGCGGAGATCATATCACCCAGACTGGATGTAATCTCAAAGGCATCGCCATATTTCCGAATGAGTAACTCACGATCTGATTTGGATACTTTAAAGAGATCACCAATGAAATTCAAATATTGTATGCCGGTCAGATGATCATACAGATCTGGGTTGTCCGGTATATACGCAGTAACCGCTTTGCAGGCGATTGGATCTTTCTTTATGGAGATGCCGTCAATTTCAATATCCCCTTCTTCAAAGTCCAAGACACCAACTACGGATCGGATAGTCGTTGTTTTCCCTGCACCGTTATGCCCGATAAAGCCATAAATATCGCCACGCTCGACAACTAAATTCAAGTCATCTACTGCCTTTTTACCACCCTTATAACTTTTAGAAAAATGTTTTATTGTGAGCATCCTCTTCACCTCTTCTTCATGTTCTCCGGTTTAAACTGACTATAATACGTTTAACCTATGCAAAACGTTCAATTCGATTTTCATCAAACACAAAAAATCCCCATCATGCATCCAGAGAGATGATGATGGGGAGATCCTGTTAATCCCATTCTTTATTTAACATTCCATTATATATGCCTGGTACGGAGCCTTCGATAATCGTAGCACCTAAGGCCTTTGCATAAAATTCGGTAGGTCCTGCACCGCCTATAATCGCATATCCATAACCATCGGCTCGCATTAATTGCATGGCATATAGGCATAGCATTGTCCCAATTCCTCTACCCTGCTCCTTCTCGCCAATACCTGTCGGACCAAAAAAGCCTTTCATCGTGACGTCATAACAAGCGAATCCCAGCATTTTATTGTCTTCAATAGCAATTAGACAGTTCACAGGAGAACGGGAGAATGCGACTTCACATTCACTCACCCATGGACGACCGTAATGTTCACTAACCCACCCGGTGACAACATGTTTTTCTGGGACGAGTGCACGCCTTATCGTCACCCCAGTACGCCGTTTGAAATCTTCAATAGACTCAGATTCATTCAGCTCATATAGCTTGACGAGCATATCAGACATGGTTCTGACTCGTAGCCCAGTTCGCTGCATTTTGCATTAATACAATCATTTGCGGATTGCCAAGAGCTTCCGTTGTATGGCCTGGCGTCATACCGACTACTTTGCCCTTGCCCACCGTATGTGCCCAAGCACAGGCAGCGGTTACCACTTCAGACGTGCTTAACATCAACATATCGGTACTTGTAACATCTACCTGACAATAATAATGCTCGTCCATCGCTGTAAATCCAGTAATACCTTCCAATATCGGATGCGATACGTTACGAATCGGAACGTTCACAACAGGTACGTGATCATGTGAATGTCCTAGAAATCTACCAGAATTCAACTCTTGATAGAATGGGCTGTCTTCCTCGATTAAGACTAACCCTGCATGAACGAACATGACGCCCATCCCATCTTTAACTCTGGCTATGAAACGGTTTTGCTCTTCGTGCGTGATGTCGTTCTCGCCATCTGGACGACCTACTGTAAATAACATGGTTAGATCTATCGATTGCTCAGATTCTAGTACATCTCTTAAGCGGTTGGTCAAAACGACATTCCACTCATTAGGATTAAAAACCTTAGAAATTTCCGGGTCGATCACTTCTTTCGGATGATAGAAATCATCTCTTATGACATACACCGTTTTTGGCATATAACTTCCTCCTTATTCCTTGTACTCCTATTCAATGCTTAGTTTTGCTCTATTTTCTTCATATTTCTTTTGCTGATATGCTATGACTTTGTCATACCCTAATTTATCGCGTTCTTTAAGGAATTTCTCATAAATTTCATCAAACTCAGCATCACTCTTAGATAGCAGTAGCTTCGTCAATGTCTTGCCCCACAACAGCTTTATATTCGTCCCTGCAATACCCTCATCAGAAGTACCTACTGGATCGAGCTGTGAAAATTCTGAGAAGTTATACGTTTTGCCCTTCGACCATTCCTGAGCGGTTAAGTAAGGTTCGATCGTCGGTGGTGCCCAGTTTAACCACATGTTCGTATCCATAAGCATCCAAAATGCCTGTTGTGCCCCATATTTGGTGCTGCCGCTAGTATCTTTCAAATAAGACTCTATGAATTGATCTTTACCATTAACATGCTCGTAGGTGATACCTTCTACACCTAAGGCAATATCTTTTTGTCCCTCTTCACTAATCATATAGGTCATGAATTCGATAGCTCTTTTTTTATCTTTTACATTCTTGGAGATCAGAGTGAGTGTCCATCCATTAATACTCGGACCTAAAAGCGTAGGCTGATCTAAATTAGAGTTCGCTGGTCCATCAATTGGGATATAAATCTTATTCGGATCTTTCAAATAGATCTCAGCATTTTGCGGTCCAATGTCTGAAATTTGATATAACATGGAGAAATAACGACCTTGCGTAACCTTCTCGTCCACTTGCGGGCGCTTATCGATGAAGATATCCTTAGCGAACAATCCCATTTCATTCGCTTTGCGGAATGTTTTTAACCATTTTAGATATTCAGGATCGGTAGAGCGGTCATATAACTTACCATCTTTTTCTTGAGGAATGGCTAAGAAATTCTGCAAAAAGCTCTCAAGCGAGTAGTTACCATTTTCGCTGAATTCATGAAAGCTTATCGGAATAAGTGGTTGTCCATCTACGTCTGGAAACATTTCTTTCGCTGCTACTAGAGCATTAAGGAAGCCTTCTGGTGTTCTCATGTCCGGCTTACCAAGTGCCTCATACATATCTTTACGGACAACGAACGCTTGATTAGATGTATATTGCACACCATATTTCTTGAAATCATTTGGTGATGAAGAGGCATTCGGATAACCGTAGAAGTTACCGTCTTCTTGTGTGAACCATTTTACTTTATCTGGATCTGAAGCTTTGAAAAAATAAGGATCGTATTTGTCGGCTAACTCATTCCATGACTCTACCAAGCCGCCATCGATCAATTTCTGAATTGCACCATCCCCTACATCCAAGGTGAGGAAATCAGGTAAATTACCGGAGGCAATCATAGTTTGGAGCTTCTCGTTCTCATTCCCGGCTGGAACGATCAGATTCAAGTTGACGCCGGTTTTTTCAGTGATGAACTTCGAAGTGTAATCTTCCCCCCACTTATTAGTGAACCATGAGAAGTTTATGTACCAATCAAACGTGATCGGTGACAAATCAGATTTCCACCCTGGTACATTAGGGTCCACTACTGCAGTTGCAGTTGAATCAGAAGGACCTGCGTTCTCAGACGATTTCGTTGACGAACAAGCGACTGAAACAAATACCATACAGAGAAGCATTCCAACGATCAGACCTTTGCGCATTTTGTTCAACTTCAAAACCCCTTTTCATTTGTGTATTTATATACATCTTTGTAAGAAAACAAAGTCTGTAACCGGGTGGAATTTAACCTTTCATTGAACCGATCATGAATCCCTTCACGAAATACTTCTGCAAGAATGGATACACCATAACGATAGGTACCGTCGTGATGACCATTGTAGCCAGCTTGACGGATTGGGAGGTCACTGTTCGGACAACGTTACCAGGAACGACAGACGCAATCTGATTCGATCCAGATAATGCAACGATTCGATACAAGAAAGTTTGAATCGGTTGCAGAGCCGCGTTGTTCGTGTAGATAACAGCCGTGAAGTAGTCATTCCACTGAAAGACCCCATGAAACATCGCAATGGTCGCCAAGACTGGCATAGACACCGGAAGAACAATGCGGAAAAAAATCTTCAGGTCATTGGCTCCATCGATTTTTGCTGCTTCCTCCATACCCTCAGGAATATCCCGGAAGAACGTGGTAAAGATAATAAGATCAAAGAAACTAAACATTGCCGGAATAATATAGACCATAAAGTTATCCAATAAATGAAGATCCCGCATTAGCAAGTAGGTTGGGATCAGCCCTCCACCAAAAAACATCGTGATCGTTCCGATAAGCATGTAAAGGTTTCGACCTATTAAATCTTTTCGCGAAATCCCATAGGCAACCATCGCCGTAAACAATACATGCACAACGGTACCAATTAAGGTCTTCGCGACTGTAACGCCCATCGATGTCATCAGACCCTTATTCTTAAAAACAGCCTCGTAACTTTCCAGACTGAACACTCTGGGTAACCAGTAAATGCCCCCCCTCATAGCGTCGACGCCGTCGTTAAACGAATTGATTAACACATACCAAATCGGATAGAGCGTGATAAAGCAGATGAACAACATTAATATCACATTGCCCCAATCAAAGAGTGCATCTCCTAAATTTCGTTTGACTCGCATTCTAATCATCCTTTTAAAATAATGACGTATCGTTTAACTTCTTCGTGACAAAGTTGGCGCAGAGCAAAAGAATAAAGGCAATGATCGATTTAAATAGTCCAACTGCTGTTGAATAAGAATAACGGCCTTGGGTAATCCCCGTTTGATACACATATGTGTCGATAACATTACTTGCGGTTTCATTAAGCTGGTTTCGCAAAATGAATACTTGGTCGAAATTGGAGTTCAAAATACCGCTAACTGCCAAAATGAACAATATTGAAACAGTCCCCTTAATCATTGGTAGCGTAACCCGGAACATTTGTTGGAAACGACCTGCCCCATCAATGGTGGCCGCCTCATACAACTCAGGTGAAACGCTAGAAATGGCAGCCAAATAAATAATCGCGGACCATCCAAGTTCTTTCCAAATATCTGAGGTAACGACGATGCCCCAGAAATAGGATGGTTCTGCCAAGTAACTAATCGGTTCGTCGATCCAATGTAAGGCCATGAGTATATTGTTAATGATTCCGACATCGGCGAGCCATGTTGTCAGTATCCCACCTAAAATGACCCACGAAAGAAAGTGGGGTAAATAGGATATGGTTTGTACAAATCGTTTGAAACGTACATTTCGTAGCTCGTTCAGAAAGAGTGCGAACAATATTGGTAGCGGAAAACCTATAATGAGCTTAAAAAAGCTCATACCCAGTGTATTTTTAAGGACATAAAGCAGGTTTTCGTCGGTCAGGAATGCCTTGAAGTGCTTTAATCCCACCCAAGGTGCTTCAGAGATCGATTTAATGATGTTAAAATCCTTGAACGCAATGATGATTCCGTACAGTGGGATATAGTTGAATACGATCATCCAAGCTACTCCAAGTAGCACCATCATTTGCAAATACCGCTGACTGATTAGCTTTCTTGTGAATTTCTTCATCTTTAATTTCCTGTCGGGTCGATTAGCCTCTATTCCTGGGATTGCTGTTTCTCCATCCATTTGGCATCCTCCAAGTATTTTCTTAACTTCTAGTTTTGGTGTACAAAGAGCATAAGGTGTAAAAAAGTCATTCACTCATTCGGTCCCATAAGATCCTACGGTAACTGGAAGCTTACCTCTTGCCGGAATGTCTCCCATGAGAGCTTTGGCTAAGGATTGAATCGAGAGCGGTTTATTCTCATAGCAGGCCAAATAGGTTTTCACCTTTGGAAAAGCTGTTAAATCGTATGGGATGCGAAGAGAAGCAACAATTAGAGAGGTATCTTCTCTTTCAGCCAGTTCCTGTACCAGTCGCTGCTGCCCAGCTGAGAAACTAGCGTTATAGGTAGCAATAACTATCTGCTCGTAATCCAAGCTTTCGGATATCACATTCGCTATTTCTTCTTCACTTGGGTTCACACTAATAACCTGTTCTTTGAGCTGAGCCACCCGACTTGTCAGAATTTTGCCCAGTGTTACTTCTTGACCTTCAGGCTCGGCAGTTTCAGAAACCGGACGCATATTCGGCCATACGATATACGTTTTAGCATCAGGAGTTAATGGGAACTTGCCCTCGTTTTTCACCAGTGTAATGCTGGCTTCGCTTAGCGATCTAGCGAATGCTAACGACTCTTCCATCGCAATGATGGATGTATTGCTAGACATGTCGCGCTCAAACAATCCATTTTTCTCTTTCAATTTAAGTAAGCGTTCCACCGACTCATCGATTCGGGCTTCACTAATTCTTCCGCTGCGGACAGCAGTAAGGACTGCCTCGATACCTTCTGTTTGAAGGGAGATTTGGTGGCTGATCAGTACTAGATCGGCTCCTGCCTCGATAGCCATGACAGCCCCAAGACCAACACCTACACCCTTTGAGATGGCATTCATCTCTAAACAATCCGTCGTGATGACTCCTTCGAATCCTAACTCCGACCGTAGGAGACCGGTCAGAATCTTATGTGATAATGTCGCCGGAATATCTTGATCTTCATAAGCGGGAAAGATAACGTGTGCCGTCATCAACGCATCTACTCCAGACGCAATAGCGTGTTTAAATGGTACTAATTCTATTTCGTGCAAGCGTTTACGATCATGACCTACAAGGGGTAGCTCATGATGAGAATCAGCATTCGTATCCCCATGTCCCGGAAAGTGTTTCACTGTGGCAGTAACACCAGCTTCTTGATACCCTTTGATAGCAGCGCAGCCCATGGTAGCAACTAGATTCGGACTCTCTCCGTAGGAGCGAACGCCGATGACGGGATTATCCGGGTTATTGTTAACATCAAGGCAAGGGGCAAAGTCCATATTGATGCCCATGGCCCGCAGTTCTCTTCCTGCAATGAACGCTGCTGTATGAGCCGCTTCAACATCTCTTGTCGCGCCGATCGCCATATTACCTGGCATGAGCGTTACGCCTGTTTCAATTCCCGCTACCATACCACCTTCTTGGTCGATAGAAATAAGAAGCGGAATATCAGATACCTGCTGAAGCTCTGCGGATAAAGCAGCTACTTGTTCTGGTGATTTGGCATTACGACGGAAATAATTGACGCCGCCGATATGGTATTCGTTAATCAGGTGTAGAATTGAATCATTGGGCTTCGTATCATCAAACCCACACATGAACAATTGACCGACTTTTTGCTCTATACTCATGTTCTTCAATTGATCTCTAGTCATTAGGGAACAAATCCTCCTTGATTACCGGCACATTACCGATCTTGTATAAATTCAATCATCTCTCCGCACGGAGCCTCTAGAAAACAAAAGCGCATCCGTACGATTTCCCCAGAATGAGCCGGAATATCAGCATCCAGTGGTTGCCCCTTACGAATTCCTCCTGCCGCTTCTGCCTTAACTAATGAGGACTCAATATCGTCTGTCCGAACGGCCACGTGTTGCCATTTACCCGCAGAGAAAGATTCATTAGATTGGAAAATTTCTATAAAATCTCCGTCACCCAAATCAACCAATACTGCATGGTCGTTCCCTTCATCCGTCCCCCACTCGACCACGAACCTAGCTCCCAGACCTTCAATATAAAAAGCGACAGTTCGAGCCAAGTCGCAGGTTTTCAAGCAAACGTGATGAATGCCTATGCGCTTATTTGTCGTATACATCTCGCGATTGACCCTCCAGTACCGCCTGGATACCATACAAGGAGCGTTCCGCGCCTTTGAATCCCGGAAATGCTGCCTCAGACTCATGTTCTACAATGAGCCACTCCGTTCCAGCAATCTGACATTGCTGCAAAATTTCCGGCCAATGATTATCATCATCTTCCGCGCCGATATAGCTCTCCAATCCCGAGCGGTGAGAATATGGTTTACCATGCACAAGCAGTGGCCGCCCTGGAATGGCTGCAAGCACTCGCTCAGGATCGACACCCGCTTCCAAGCAGTTACCCGTATCAAGTTCAAGGATGACATCATGGTTCAGATGTTTGCACAACAGATCCCACGGCGTGGTTCCATCCGTATATTGAATCTCGAATTCGTGTGCATGCGTGTGATACCCGAGCCTCATTCCATGTTGTTGTAATTGATCACTGATTTCGTTCATCTTTTGTGCGTGTTGTATCCAAACCTCCGGACTGTCCTCTTCACGGGTATGGGCAATTTCCCAAGGACCACCGAGTGCCGGAATGATCACATTTCGGGTACCCGCAAGCTTGTGGTATTCAACCGTAGCTGTCAGTGTATCCGGTTGCAATAACGCCCACTCGGTATGCCATCCACAATTCACAAGGCCATTTCGCTCCAAAAGCGTTCGAATCACTTCTGGAGCATGTTCAAACTTACCGTAGAACTCAACACCTTCGTATCCAAGCTCCTTTACACGAGCAAGGGTTTGCTCAATATTGGCCTGCAGTTCCCGATAGACAGAATACAATCCTAGCGCGACGGATAAGGACCTCATGAGATATCTTCCAAGTCTGGCACCATGTGCTTGACGTAAGCTGCTGCTTCGGCATCCATAAGCACTTCACAATTCGGATGAAGTTGAATGATGGAAGCTGGGATGTCCGTCGTAACAGGTCCAAGTAATGCTTGTCCGATAATCTTCGCTTTGTGTGCACCTTTGGCAACCAAGACGATTTTACGAGTATGCATTATATTTTTAATTCCGCGTGTTAGTCCGCCTAACTCCAAGCTGTCTGGTACATTCGTTTCCCGACGAACGCGGGCTTCAAAGTCAGGATCCATCGGGGATACCCAAGTCTCGCTTTCGAACGGGGTGCCAGGCTGATTAATACCGATATGCCCATTCATTCCGATTCCGAGCATCTGTAAATCTGCTCCCCCACGACTAGCTAGTTTCTCTTCAAAAATCAGTGCTTCTCTATCAAAATCATCTGATAATGTTGGTGGCATGATAAAGTTGTCTTCGGAAATACCCAGATGCTTGACTAACTGATCGTAAATCATGGTATAGCAACTTCCTGAGTACTCTCTTTCCAAATTGGTTAATTCATCAACGTTAAAGAAGGTTACCTTTGATACATCAAATGGATATTCCTTATAAATGTCTGACACGATCCGATGCATCCCGCCCGTTGTCTGGCCTGTAGATAATCCAATGACGGAGTCAGGCTTTTGCATGATTTGTGCAATGATTCTCCATGCTGCTGTAATATCAAATTTCTGTTCGTCTGGCATAATTGTAATTTTCATAGTTGCCCCCCCAGAGTCTATACTCAGATTTTCCCACTATTCTTCCATTGCACTGTGACGTTCCAGTTCAAGGATCAAGAGCATGTAACAATCCCGAATAATGGACTTTCAATCAATCTGTTGTGTAACGTTACACATAAAATATCAGGTAATTATTACCCTGTCAACGTTTTCAATACAAATTTTCACACTTTGTTCATCAAAAATAGATTGATTTTTCATCGAAAAGTTCTATCTATAACGCCCAAACTCGGCTATACAGCTGGATTTTAATTGTTTTGGATGGGATAAATGTAGTCAAATCATGCTTTTAATCTATTTTGTTTAGTTGACAGCGATTTTCTTGTTTGATAACCTTGTTTCGAAAACGTTACACATTCATAAAATGGTAAAGTTACCAAGTAGTCAGGAGATGTTTTCTAATGGACAGCGAGAAGATTCCCACATCCATTCTTGCAATTGATCTAGGCGGAACCAAAATACTGCTAGGAGAGGTTACACCAGATGGAGAGGTATTAAACTCCAAGTCCTATCCGAGCGATACAACTACACAAGCGATTGCACTAGAGCATATTATTCGAGCAATTCACGATTATAAGGAGACCGTACCCTTCATAGCCAAAGAGCAAATAGCCATAGGTATAGGTCTTGTTGGGCGAGTTGATCATGAACGTGGAGTTTGGCTTGAAATCGAGCCTGGTAAATCACATGACACGGCTGTCAAGCAAATTATTGAGCAAGCATTTAGTTTACCTTGTGGAATTGATAATGACGTAGCCTGCGCAACAAAGTCTGAACTAACCTTCGGCTGGGGGGCCTCATCCCATAATTTTTTATATTTAAATGTTGGTACAGGAATTGCAGCCGGCTTCGTCGTTAACAAGGAATACATCACAGGCTCTCATTTCAATGCTGGCGAAATTGGACATATGGTCGTGGCTATGGATAGCGATGTGTTATGTGGATGCGGTAGAAAAGGATGCGTAGAACGACTAGCATCAGGTCTAGGCCTACATGAGCGAATCATTGCCTTGCAGCACGATTACTACCCTACTTCCTTAATCATTGAAGAAGGTAAGCGTGTATCTGCCGATTCCATATTTGAAGCAGCTGAGTCCGGTGATGAGCTCTGTGTGAGGGTTAGTGAGGAAGCTGCTCAAGCACTCGCTTCAACGATTATGAATCTTGTACGGGTCAGCGATCCAGATACGATTATCCTTGGTGGCGGAGTCACGAATAATATGTATTTTTTGAATAGAATTAAACACTATTTGAACCCGCGGACAATGCGATTTGTGACCAATGGTCTTGTATTTCCAAAGCATTCACCTACCGAAAGTGGACTTATTGGTGCTGCATTGGCCGGTTTAGAAGCAAGTAAATCAAAATCACAACGATAAGGAGCTGCTAGGTTATGAACAGCAAATTCATAGAGGCGATTAAACAATCGGGATATATTCATCGGCCGTTGGAGCTGAACGAAGAACACTCGCTTGAGAGTAAGCAGAACAACCATACCGTGTTGGAAGAGAAATGTCTGTTCGACTCCGAGCATTTCAATCATTCCGATTGGACTAGGCAAGGGGTCTGTGACTTACGCATGCTACCTAGCCAGGAGCTTCAGTTGAGCTCCCCTTCTCTTATGCCAAACTGGCCTGAAGGCGCCCCGGAAGACGGAGATTACGTAAACTTTGGAACAGCAAATTTGGTGAAGCGTTTTGCCCGTGAAAATTGGGAAAATTTCAACCGTATCACACTTGAGGTATTCCCTAACTTCACTGGTGTTCCTAACGCATACATCATGCTGAGGTTCAAAAATCAAGGAGTCATTCAGGTTCCAGACATCTACCACCGTGAAGGATATCATGGTATCAATCTGAAGAACCACGAGTGGAATACCGTACACTTAGAAATTCAAGGCTTGCCTAGGGATGCGATCACTGAGCTGTCCATCGGCTACTACTTGGTTGGTAAGGAACGAACCACAGGAGATGAGCTTGAGCTACGACTACGGAAGGTGAAGCTTGAGAAGGTAGAGGAGTATGAGATCTCGAAGGGATGGCTTCCTAAGCCAAATGATATTATCTATTCCCACAGCGGGTATAGCCTATCTGGCATCAAAACAGCCTTTGCGTCTCAATTGCCTGCCGAGCGCTTTCAAGTGAAGCATGCCGAAACAAATGAGATTGCTTACACCGGTGATATAGATCAAATGGAGACTGACCTCGGTAAATTTCATATCATGGATTTCTCCAAATTTGATCAAGAAGGTCGCTATTATTTGCAGGTAGGTGCGTTAACTTCGGATCCTTTTACAATTGGGAGTTCAGAGGATATTTGGCACGCATCCATATGGAAATCATTGAACTTCATTTTCTGTGAACGATGTGGTTATCCCGTGCCGGGTATTCACGGTAGCTGTCACGCTGACATTGTCGCACAACATGAGGGTACAATCTTGTCCTTCAATGGGGGTTGGCATGATGCTGGAGATGTATCGCAACAGCTAATTCAAACAGCCGAAGTAACCCTCTCGCTCTTTGAGATGGCGGAGAAGGTTAAGCTAATAGACAAGAACCTTTATCTCCGGCTATTGGAAGAAGGAGAATGGGGATTGGATTTCATGCTGAAGACACGTTTCGGCGATGGATTCCGAGCGACAAGCGCCGGTATTACTCGCTGGACTGATGGACGAATCGGCAATATGGACGACGCAGAAGCCCGCGTTCACAATCAAGCCTACGAGAATTTCTATTGTGCGGGAATCGAGGCCTACATTAGTAGCCAGTTGGCAGACAATCCTGCCCTATCCAACCGTCTGCATCAGATCGCAAAGGAAGATTTCCAATTTGCGATAACTGAATTTGAACAGCATGGCTTTGAGCAGAAGCCTATTTTCTGGGAACATACGTATCAAACCTCAGAAAGTCTATATATGGCCACGGCTTCTTGGGCAGCATCGATGCTGTACCGTATAACAAAGGATGAATGGTACGCCCTCAAAGCCGCAGAATTCATCGCATACGTGCAAGATTGCCAAGAGTTAGAAGGAGTTGTTCTTGATAATAACTCCACATTATCTGGATTCTTCTACCGTCACCCGAATAAACAGGTCGTACAACACTTCAATCATCAAGCCCGAGAGCATTTGTACATGCTTGCCCTTATCGCCGTTCACGAAACGCAAAATGATCATCCTAGAGCAGAGAGCTGGCTTCAATCCATCCAAGCTTATGGACAATATTTGAAGGATCTGGCGACCTACACATTGCCTTATCCCATGATATCGAGCGGTATATATCATATCGAGGAGAATTTAGATGAAAAGAGCTTTAATTATCAGCATATTCTGACGGATCACCGTGCACGAGAAGATTATCAGCACCAGTTGAAACACGGCGTTAAATTGAACGATTCCTATTATTTGCGTAAGTTCCCTGTATGGTTCTCTTTTAGAGGCAACAATGCCATTATCTTATCTACCGGGAAGGCTGCTTCATTAGCCGCTACATATTTACAGGACCGTACATTAAAGGAGATTGCAGAAGGGCAGCTGCAATGGATTGTGGGTAAAAATCCATTTGGTCAATCACTGATGTATGGCGAGGGCTATCGTTATGCACAGCAATATTCGGTGATGAGCGGTGAAATGACCGGAGAAATTCCGGTAGGCATCCAGACATTTGGTAATGAGGATGAGCCCTATTGGCCTCAATTTAATAACGCTACTTACAAAGAGGTCTGGACGGGGAATGCCGGCAAGTGGCTATCGATTATAGCTGATCTATATACGATGGATATTTAGCGATACAGGGGTGCTAAGCCACTTAGCCGTTCATAAGACATATTACATCCGTCTACTACACTTTCTCTTTACAACTATTGCGAATGATTAGATCTGTCTTGAGTACAACTCTTTCTTTGGGCGCATTCACGTCTTGCAGGCTGCTGATCACTTGCTTAATCCCTGTATATCCAGCAAGTTCAAGCGGCTGCCTGACCGTGCTGATAGGCTCAAAATTAAAATCAAAGTCAGCGGGACGCTCATCGTCGAAACCAAAAATGGATACATCACCCGGTACGGAGAGCCCTCTCTCCTCAATGGCCTGCATTGCTCCAAACGCAGAGATATCCGTCGCGAAGAAGATTGCTGTCGGTCGATCCGGGTGATCCATCAGCTTATTACCGCTCTCATAACCGCATCTTATATAGGTTTTAATACTCCAAACATCATGTGTGTCTCCACCTTCAGGGACGCTAAAATCAGGGTAAATAATTAAAGATGGATCAATGGGAATCTGGGCATCCTGTAATGCTCTCATGTAACCATTAAGTCGTTCTAGTGTAATCTTAAGATTAATATTCCCGGTTACATGGGCAATTCTGCGATGTCCTAGACCTATGAGATACTGTGTGGCCCTATAAGCTCCATCTACATTGTCGATAACGACTTTATTCGCATTTACCGAATCCAAATCGTTCTCGATCAGTGTGGTTGGAAAATTAGATTGGGATAATTTCATGATAATCTCATCATCCGTAACAAGGCTTCCATAGATTAGGACCCCGTCAGCTCTACCCTTGGTTAGGAATGCAACATGCCTCTGCTTCTTCTGGAAATCTCCGCTCGCGCTGCAATAAATAATATTGTATACGCCCTCTTTATCAAACTCATCTACCCCTTTCTCTAACCCCTTAATCAGCTTGCTGGCAGAAGGAGAGCTTAGGTAGTCTAGAACGATACCGATCGTATTTGTTCTTTGGAGCACAAGAGAACGCGCCAATTCGTTAGGAACGTAATTTAAATCGCGCATAGCTTGAAGGATCTTGGCTCTGGATTCCGGTTTAACTCCTTTTTGATTGTTCAGAGTGCGAGAAACCAGGGTAACAGATACCCCTACTCTCTCTGCGACATCTTTAATTGTTACCATTCATATACCTCCATTCTCATTTCTGTAAGTCTCTCCAATCGAATAGTACACATGTCTTCTGCAAAGTACCCTTGGATATACTCTCGTATACCCCTGCACATTCAGATGGTGGTACAATATCGTAAATTCCTTCGACCTTAATGAGACCATCCCGAATCCATTCCATTGCTGTCTTAATACTATTATAATTGCTATTTGGATCAAAATCCTTGGGACGATCCGGTAGGGACCATTCCCAACCAGAATATACATGAATGTACCCGTAGAAAATATTCAATAACAACTCTTGTGCGAAAGTATCCGTTGAGCGAAACCAAGGTACCCCAATTAAATAGAGTTCGCCGCCTTTTCTCAAATTTGCGATCAAGGAATACACCGCATTTTCCCGTCCCGAGCATTCCATTGCTAGACCAGCAACTCCTTTTACTTCAGGTACATCGTCAAGAGATCCATATACATGCCGCAATCCACAGGATTGTGCAACTTCTCTACGACTCAAGTTGGGATCAAACGCATAAACTTTATAACCGCAATGCTGCATAACTTCAGCACACATCAGACCAACAACACCCAATCCCGTTACAAGAACAACTTCAGTCGGACGGATCCTTGTATGGATCATAGAAGTCATCGATACAGCTGGAAAACGGCCAATCACTGCATGCTCCGGAAGCATACCTGTTGGGATATGTATAACTTCGTCATCTTTCACCCGGTTGTATGCACGATGCGGCACCATAGCAAAGACGATATCTCCTACCTTCACATTCGTTACGGCAACGCCGATTTCCTGCACCTCCATCACCGCCGCATACCCTGTTTCCAAAGGATAAGTGGTCCCACCAAAGTAATCCATATAAGCCCCACGCTCCGAACCCGAAGAGACAAGGGATACTAATGTACGTCCGATGATCTCATGCTCAGAGGGAGGACAGTCCTGCCAATCACACTTTACTAATGCCGCTTGTTGCTTCTCTATGAATTGAACCGAATAATTATCCCTTCTCACCATATCCAACACCTTCTCCCACTTAAGTGTGTAACGTTACACACTTAAGTTAGCAGAATACTACGAGCGTTGTCAAACATAAGCTCGTTTGGACACAAGCAGGCCATGGATCGGTTCAGCCAACCAGCGTTATCATTTCCTGACTGAACTCTACATGCATTTAGCTGATGAGCTGATGAACATCCCAAACCGTCTTGAAGTGCGTATTGCACCAGACGGAAGGGTGATGATTAACGGATTAGCAGAACTCAAGGACCTGCGGGCATTAATCGATAATTAGTAATGAGTGTTTTCACTCTATGAAACATAATAAAAAGGACGTGTCTTTCACGTCCTTTTTTGTTATCTATCGTAAGGATTTAAGTAGGTATCGTGATCAGGAACGTTGTACCTTTGCCCTTTTCACTATCAACTTCAATGGACCCATTCATTTTATTGATTGTACTGTAGACCATAAGCATGCCAAGCCCGGTCCCTTCTTCTTTAGTAGAGTAATACGGCTTCCCTAGACGTGATATTTCTTCCTTGGTCATTCCAATTCCGATGTCTTGGATTCGAATGACAATATCTTGTTTTCTTTCTGATATATCAATGAATAAAGTACCGCCGCCTTTGTCTTTCATTGCCTCAATACCGTTTTTATATAAATTAATTAAGCATTGCTGAAGTTGGCTCCGTTCATAGCTTTTATTTAAAGAGTTACTAAAACTAAATTTAACCTCAACATTATGCGCGGAAGCATAAGGAATAATAATATTTTTGGTATACTCGAACTCCACACTCATATTAGAATATATCACGTTTTCTGATTGTGGCTTGGCAAAGGAAAGATAATCGCTAACTATTTTTTCAGCTCGGTTTAGTTCTTGTAATGATAAATCCACATACTCTTTTTCCTTCGGTGTAATGGTTCTCGATTTATTTAACAGTTGGAGAAAGCCACTAGTAACCGTCAGTGGATTTCTGATTTCGTGTGATACACTAGCTGCCAATTGACTAACCACATTTAATCTTTCTGATTGCATAATTCGGTCACGATTTTTAATATTTGCAATGATTTTCTCTATTAAAATCATAATGGTACTCATCACCCCAGTATAAGTCGTTAAAGCATTAAGGGTAAGAATCCAAAATTGTCTATCTAATGTTCCTTGAGTAAGACTTAAAGTAACTAGGTAAATTCCTATTACCGTAAAAGAAATTGCGGTTGCCGATAGAATACGCCCTTTATGATTTAATTTCAGAAATTTTTTGCTAAATAAAGGCACTATCATCATGATCGCTGTTGAAAAAAGGAACGATCGAATCGTCCCATCTCCACCAACATAGAGCCGGGCGATATTTAAAATGAAATATAACGGGAGGGCATGTCTATACCCGCCAAAAAGTGCAACGATAATAAATGGAATGTATCTTAAATCAAAGATAAATCCAATTTCAAGTTTAATGGGCTTTGCAATACAGAGGCTCATTGCCACTGCCGACAGTAACACAATCATTCTATAGTTATAGGAATGTGTACTATTTTCAAAGAAGATTAAAAAAATGACCACTGGAAACAGCAAAAATAAGAAATTTAATAATAGAGTTTCAAACAATAGATGACTTCCCCTCAACCTGTGTTACTTGTACAAATATATATCTGATTCTGACTATATGATAGAAGATTACGCCAATCTGATGATATAAGTAAAGCTATTTTGCGAACAGGTGACCATTCATTAAGAATAAACCTGAATATCAACTTTACCCAATATAACAGAGGATACCCTCACAATCTTTACATAATCTTAAAGAACAATTAAGGTTCCTCTCAGATTTGCTGGTTACAATAACACTAGGCCGAAACTCTTACATCTCTTAATTTTCGTTATGATCAACACCAATAACTATATGAAAAGAGGAATTTAACTATGAACATAAAACGAGTGATCATTGTCGGAACGATGATTGTAGTTATGTCCTTCGGTAACAGCGCATTAGGCGACTCCGTCGCAAACGCAAGTCCCGTAGCGAAGTGGTCCTCCACTAGTGTTTCGGAGAAAGATGACCTATTGGTAGCACTCAATCAATCGTCCGACGAGGAACTGTATGAATCCTTGTACGAAGGTAAATCCCTAAATGACATTGCGGCCGATCACGGTGGAGACATCGCGGAAGTCATCCAGTTACAAATGACACAACTTACACAGCAACTAGATAACCGCCTTCACAGCGGAAGCATTACCACTGAGCAATATGCCGCGTACAAAGAAGAACTCAAGGAAGTCGTCGAACAAAGCGTTTTTACCTCTTTCGGTTAACCCCCGAAGACTCTATGTTTCCGTGTAATAAGACCGCAAGACTATACATAGGGTCTTCATTCTTCGCTCTGGCTATCCAAATTAAAAATGCCTCAAGGCGGAGAAAACCTCCGCTTTGAGACATTCGTGATATCGTTTATAAACCTTGTGTCTCCTCTTTCACTAATCCGCGAATAAAGGCTTCAAAATTAGGTGCTAACTTGGTTATCTTGTAATTATTCTCTTTGTCCACGTGGACGACCTCTGGCTCGCCATCATTTCCGGCTGGACGATAATCCAGCATCACGATTTCAGACTCTGAAGGACATTTGCAAATGACTACGCCAATTTCAGGATAATTCCCATTTTCAATCATAAACCGGCTTCCTGCCGCTCCGCATAATGATTGGCTCTTCTCTCGACCAATTCCTAGGATTCCAGAAATCATAACACCGTCTCTTCCCCCAGAGATTGCTTGTCCTGTTGGGAAATATCGGTTTTGAGGAACTCCTCCGTTATGTACCTTCATCATAGAAACATAGAAAGCTGGCAACTTGAAGACCAGCGCCTCTTCCACTGAAGCAATCAGCTCATCTGTAGGCGGATCAGAAACATATTCTTTCGACGCATACTCATGATCATCCCAAAAGTTCGCCAAATCGAGGTCTGTATCCATTTGAACGTTGGACACTACGGTTTCAACGGTTTCAGCTGAGTCAACTGGTTCGATCAATTCTTCTTCTAAGTTCTGGGCGATTGTACTCCGGATGGATTCCAGAAACTCCAAAGTATCCTCATCACCAGGCTCTAACTGATCTGAAATTTCAAATTCTCTTAAGGCATCTTCATATTGGTCTAGATAGTAATAAGCAAGTCCTATACGATAATGCCAGAGCGGATCATTTTTACCTTCTTCTGCAATGGTTAAGAACTGTTCAACCGCCGCTTCATAATCCTCGAGATTGTTCAGTGCTCTTCCCAAATGACTGACCAGGACATAATCTCTGTCCTCTACGGGAATCTCCAAAATTGCATCCACGATTTCTTGGAATTCATCTTCTTCATGCCACGAATCCAGTTGTGCCAAAAGATCATCTCTCATCATTTATGCCTCCCAGTACAATAACTCTAATACTTATAAGAAGTATACCATTTCCAACCTATGCTCAGCGAACAGCAGAAACCACGGACGTTTGTCCTACAATCATATTTCACTACTACGCTACAATTCTGTGTGATTTCTTTCATCGAAAGAAGGAATTTACATTTCAATCAGAGTAGCATTATGAAGTGACTTTATTAATTATACTTTTCTTTTTCGCTGCGATAGAATTTCCGGAATATGCAATTCTCGTAATACAGGTACAATTTCCTGGACACTTTTTTTATTAAATTTCTTCAAGATACTATTGATCTGCGACTTTAGGGTTGAATGCTCTACATGTCGCAGCTCACATATCTCCTGACGTGTATAATCCTTCATTAATAATTCTAAGACCTCAAGCTCCGTTGGAGTAAGCTGTGTAAAAATATAAAAATTATGAAGTAGGCTGTCCTCTGTTGTTTTTATCCTTTTAAATTCGCGCGTAATTTTACCTGCAATATTTGAATGCAAGGACGAACGGCCATAATAAGCATCCTTCACCGCTTCGAGTATGGCTCCGGCTGGCATATTTTTTAACAAGTAATTTGAAGCACCCAGCTCAAATGCACGAAAAACGGTGTCATCCGTTTCACAAACCGTCAGCATCACAATTTTAATATCGGGCATATAATTCAAAATCTCTGATGTAGCTCGAAGTCCTGCCTGTTTATCTTCCAGTTCAACATCCATTAAAATAATATCCGGTTTATTGAGTGCTGCCAGCATCGTTCCCTCATATCCACTAGAAGCAATACCTACACATTCAATTTGCTCATCCTTGGATAATATCATCTGATAACGCTTACTAATTAAAGGGTCATCCTCTACAATAAGCACTTTAATCAATGGCGTACTCATGCTGCTATCATCTCCTTTAATTCTCTGCTACAGAAAGTAGAGGCATAATGATATGAAACGAGCTACCCTCGCCTAATTTACTCTCTGCATTAATTTTACCACCATGCGTTGAAATAATGTTAAGGCAGATGGATAAGCCCATTCCCCAGTTTGTTGCCGTAGGCTTTGAGGAGTAAAAGGGTTGAAAAATATGACTTAAATGTTCCTCCTCCATCCCCGCCCCGTTATCTCTAATGACCAGCTCAACCCATTTATTCTTCACAATAATCTCGATCGTAATGAGTCTGGATTTCTCAGGTACAAATTCTAACGCGTCCATGGCATTGGAGATCATATTTTCAATGGCCTGAGAAAAATAATAGGGATCAGCCATAATCACAAGCTGCCGATTTGGCGGCGTATATTGGATTTGTGTGTGTTTCAATTCTAATTGCATCTCTCTTAACAGCTTATCCAATAGCTGATTTAATACAACAGGTTCCAGCTCTATTTTTGATTTTAATGTTTTTTGATGGACTGCATCCAAACGATCATATACCTTACGACACCTTTGCTCGATAACCCGAATTTCCCGGGCCATTTCTGGCGATTGATCACACATGCTTTCTAAAAACTCAGTTTGGGCCATAATAGCTAACAGTTCGTTTTTCATATAATGACTAAAAACACGCGAGGTCAACAGAGCGGAATCTATATTTTTGGAAATCACCGATTCTTGATTTTTAATGCTATTTTGGATCCGCGTGTATTTATAAATACTGTATAGGCTAACCAATAAACAAAACCCTAAAATATAGGGAAGCAAAGTATATATAGATGGGTTGCCTACTAAGCTTATAGGCTTGAATCTTGTGAAATTAGTAGCTTTGGAGACTTTGATCAGAACATCTGGCGCCCAGTAGTTAATGTAATAATACGTTATTTGTACAGAAATATAGGAAATCAAGATCATGATAATGTTACTTCTGATTAGACGAACCTTAGGTGCATCATACAGTGCATAAATCAGTAATACGCATCCTGCTGCAATGTAAAGGGTATTCAATACAAAGGTAATCTTATGTAGTGTTTCATACGCTGAGATAAAGGTCTGTGAGCTTACATAGTCAGGATAAAGCCAATAATACATTTGGGTATAAACGGCAGGATCATACACAATAACCTGAACGATGCAGGGAACTGTTAACGCCACCAGAAGAAAGAGTCTTCGCTTAAATTGCACCTGAAACGCAAAATAGATCGCCGAGCATAGTCCTGCATACACAAATACCACGGAAAATAAGTTCATTAACCGAATCAAGTTTATGCGAGAAACAGGCAAGAACATGAGTTGATTCTGCAGGCTTTGATTTATGCCAAAGAAATCTTTCAGACTATAGTAATAGTAAGCATCCTTGGACATGTAGATAATGATGCAGGACACCACAATTAAATAGGAAAAGCCCATAAGCAGCATAAAAAGCGTGGCTTTCGTATATTTTTTCTGGATTAAAAAGAAGGTGGAAATGGCGATGAACAGAATAAAAACCAAGAATATAAACATAGAAGCCACCCCTTCCCCATAAATAAGTTAAATTTAATTAGTTTGTACTCATCTGTAAAGGTTGAAGTTTCATACAACCTAATGTAGCAAAATAACCTCAAATGCTCAGTTTCATTGGTTCCTATATCTCTGATGGGGATAAAAGTTCAACCTTACTACCGTAAATAGAAACACTTAAACTAAAAGCATAACACAGATACAGGAGGGGTTCTTCATGAATAAAAAGAAAAGCTGCGTCAGTCTAATGTTGATTGCCTCGCTCGGTTTAGTCTTAGCCGGTTGTGGTTCAGGTAAAAATGATAGCGCTAGCAATAACTCGGGGAATGAAAAAACCGTCTTGGAATATTACACATGGACCGATGAGGAAGTCTATATGCAAAAAGTCGTTGAAGCGTTTAATGCCCAAAACAGCGACATTGAGGTACGGATGACCACCATTAGCAACGATGCCGACGAGTACAATACGAAAATTATGAACAATCTATCCGGCGGCTCGAAAATGGATGTTTACAGCATGAACGGAACAAGCAGCCTCGGCTTATATTCCTCCAAAAATCAGCTAATAGATTTAACGGATCGAATTAAAGAGGCAAATTTAGATGTAGGCGCATACGGACCAAGCTTTCAGGATATTACAGAGGTGCTGACGAAGGGAAAATATTATGCCCTTCCGTACCGCACCTCACAATATGCATTGTTCTACAACAAAGCCCTTTTTAATCAAGCAGGCATTGAGGTTCCTTCGCAAATGACTTGGGAGCAATATGCAGAGCTGGCCAAAAGCCTAACGAAAGGTGAAGGGGCAGACAAACAATGGGGAGGCTATTATGCCGATTGGCTTATCGCACCACTGGGCGCACTTCAAGAAGGTACAACGATTCTTGACGATAGTCTGGAGCCTGTTGGCAACTGGCTTGATTACCTTGATCGCCTGTACTACCAGGATGGATCGCATATGAGCTATAAGAAAATGAAGGCGGAAAGCATTGACTGGATCAAGCAATTTGAAAGCGGCAATGTAGCTATGCTGATTAACGGAGAATGGACGCTCAACATGCTGAAAGCGGATATTGCTGCCGGCAAAACCGATATCGATTTTGATATGGCCCCTCTTCCATTACCGGATGGTGTGAAAGATCCGATTACAGTTGGTGGCGTAAGTACCTTTATTGGAATTAATCCAAAAAGTGCGAATGCCGATGCAGCCTTTAAATTCGTTCAGTTTGTAACAGGTGAAAAGGGTGAAGCCATTATCGCTGATTCGAGCGTGTTGCCTGCCTACTCCAGTGACAAAACGAAGGAAGCATTCCTTAACGCGACAGGCATTCAAGGCAGTGGCTACTTCTTCGAGACCAATACCGTGGTAGAAAATCAACCCGTTCCGCAAATTGATGAGATGAATCGTGTGTATAATGAGCAGCGCGACCTCTTCTTATTCCAAGAGCAGGATTCCGCCACAGCCATTCAAAACTTTTTGAAAAATCGTCAATCTGTTCTTAACCGCTAATTTATAGTCACGTACTCGGCTTTCGCTTAGCTTGTTAACGGAAGCCGAGCCCGCATTTACAGGGCATAACATCTTAAAGGAGGTTGCTATGATGACAAATCAACGTCTGCGCAACTACAAGTCATACATTCCGGGGACGTTATTCATTCTTCCGGCCTTCGTCTTGTTTGCAATTTTTATTTTTATACCGTTGGTTTACGGGCTCGTCATGAGCTTTACGGATTATGGTGGATTTAACGTGACGCCGAACTTTGTTGGTCTCGACAACTATTCTAGACTATTGCAGGACGACTATTTCCTTATTTCATTAAAGAACAATTTTATATACACGTTGTTATTCGTTCCGTTAACCATGCTATTAGCCTTGTTTGCGGCTATTGCTTTGAACAATATATTGCACCTTCGCAAATATTTGCGTATTTCCTTTTATTTTCCCTATATTACGTCCATGGTGTCGATCGCCATTGCTTGGGGACTCTTGTTTAACCCCGTTTCCGGGCCGATCAATTATATTCTAAAAGCCATTGGGATCGCGAATCCCCCGGAATGGCTCATGTCTTCACAGTGGGCTCTATTAGCTATTATTCTTGTAGCCGTTTGGAAGAGCTTCGGTTACTACATGATCATTTTGCTAGCTGGTATTCAAGGCATTCCCCAGCATTTATATGAAGCTGCCGAGCTTGATGGCGCCAGTAAGTTTCAACAATTTTTATATGTTACGTTGCCTAGCTTATCACCGACTCTGTTTATGGTTATGGTCCTTACCATTATTAACTCTTTCCAAGTATTCGATCTAGTCTCTGTCATGACAGACGGCGGGCCAGGCCGCTCGACCAACGTGTTGGTCTTTAGAATTTATCAGGAGGCCTTTGTGAATTATCGAATGGGATACGCTGCAGCCATGTCAACCGTCCTATTCCTGATCATTATGGTTATATCCTTAATTCAATTCAGGCTCGAGAAAAAATGGGTCACTTACTAGGAAAGGAGAGAGCTACCTATGCTGACCGTCATCAATACAACGAAAAGAACTAAACTGCCCTATTATCTACTGCTCTTGGTTCTAGTTATCTTTTCGCTTGCTACTCTTTTTCCATTCTTATGGATGATTTCGGCTTCCTTACGAACGGATGTTGATTTGTTTAAGAATCCCATGAATTGGATTCCGCAAACCTTATACTTGGACAATTACAAGGAAGTTTGGCAAGCCATTCCTTTTGCTCAATATTTTCTAAACACAGTGAAGCTGTCAGTTATCATTACCGTACTACAAGTCGTGATTTGCTCCATGGCCGCCTACGCGTTTGCCAAGTTAAAAATTCCGTTTAAAAACTTGATCTTTATTTTATTCATGACCAACTTAATGATGCCATGGCATTCCATCATGGTTCCTCAATTTTCAGTAGTTAGCAGTCTGGGCTTATACAACACGCACAGCGGTTACATTTTGATCCAACTATTTAGTGGCTTTGGGATTTTCCTGATGCGCCAATTTTTCATGAGTTTGCCTAATGAGCTTAATGAAGCTGCACGGGTAGATGGTTATAACGAATGGAAAATCTTTTGGAGAATTATGATGCCGTTATCTGCAGCGAGCTTGTCTACCTTAACGATCTTTACGTTCACCTTCATGTGGAATGACTATTTGGCACCGCTCATTTATCTCAATGATGACAACTTAAAAACGTTGCAGTTAGGTCTCAAAGCATTCCAAACCGAACATACGATGGACTACGGCTTGCTGATGGCCGGAACCGTGCTTGCAACCATTCCGATGGTGGCCGTGTTCCTCGCAGGTGAACGATTCTTTATTCAAAGCGTAGCTACGACAGGCATGAAAAACTAATAAACACACAGAGGTGCTAAAAAATGACCACAACTACTCCTACAAATCACTTTGTTCAGGTTACAGGCGAGAATTTTACAGTTAACGGTGAAAAAATCTTGTTCCGCGGTTTCAACCTAGGTACATGGATGAATTTGGAGCATTTTTTAATCGGTCTTCCGGGTACGGATACCATGATTAAAAAGGCATTTGATGAAGTATACGGCAAGGAACGCAGTACAGATTTCTTCGATCGCTTCTTGATGGAATATATGGATGAAAAGGATTTTGAATTTTTGAAAAAGATCGGCGTCAACCATCTGCGGCTTCCTTTTAACTATAAGTACTTTATCGATGATCAAAATCCGGGCGTATATAAAAATGATGGTTTTAAATATCTGGATCATATTATTAACTTATGTGAAAAATACGAGATCTACGCGATTTTGGAGCTTCACTCCGTTCCTGGCGGACAAAACCCGGACTGGCACTGCGATACCTACTCCGGTCTGCCGCTATTCTGGGAGTACGGTGCTCTACGTGATACCGTCATCGGCCTTTGGGGCCACATCGCGCAATATTACAAGGAGCAACCTTGGATTGCCGCTTACGATATTGTAAACGAACCTTCTTTGGTTACCAACGCGGAAGTGTTCAATGATTTCTACCGTAAAGTGGTAGCAGAAATTCGTAAATATGATCAGAAGCATATTATTTTCATTGAGGGCAATGCCTTTACGACGGACTTTTCCATGCTCGATCCGATGGACGATCCGCAAATCGCCTACGAGTTCCACTTCTATCCGTTCGTAAAAGAACCGGCCGTACTTACGCATGAAATGAGCCGCGAACGCCGTAAGGAGATCTTCGCGGAGGAATTCCACCGTCTCCTTGAGATCCGCGAGAAATATAAGCGCCCGCTCTGGTGCGGCGAGCTTGGATTGGTGTATGAGAAGGAAGACATCGACTTCCAGATGACGATTATTGAGGATATGCTCGATTTGTGTGAACAGAATGATGTATCTTGGGCACTGTGGCTTTATAAGGACGCTAACGTGATGGGAATTGTATATCCGAAAGAAGAAACCCCATGGCGCCAATTGACCGAAGAAATCAAGCTGGTTTGGAATCAACATAAAGAGCAGGAGAAGGGCGAAGCCTTGGTAGATTACATGGCGGAAACCTATTTCAAGCCCATCTCCAAGGAGGAACGTTATCCGCTCCAATTCCGTATGAGAACAATCATGCAAGTGATTTGTGTGGAACAGAACCTGAAGCCCTACCTGCAAAAACGTTCATGGGAGGAAATGTCCAAGCTGCCGGAATCGTTCCGCTGGGAGAACTGCGAGCATTGGAACGAGCTTGAAGCACTGATTGAGAAATACACCAAGGCATAACAAATAGTCGAGTATATCATACAATCTTGACCATTTTAGATTTCTCTCATATAATCGCTGGGATAGGGCCTGCAAGTTTCTACCGAATCCTATAAAGGCTTCGAATATGATGCGCGTGTTAAAAAATTTAGGTCCCAGGGATATTGTCCACTCGAAGAAGTGAACAATATCTCCTGGGTTTTCTGTTTCATCATACACATCTAATGGGAGGCATACTGCTATGAAGCAACATGATGCACAATATTATGTATCAAAGCTTGGACTGGATCCACATCCAGAGGGTGGATATTACAAAAGAACATTTGAATCCGAAGAACAAACTTCAGCTCAAGAATTATCCGTAGATTTTGAAGGGAAGAGAAAACTTTACACGAGTATCTACTTTCTATTAGGCTCTAATGATGTCTCCCATTTTCATCGTTTGAAATCAGATGAATTATGGTATTATCACGCCGGAAGTCCTTTAACAGTTCATGTTATTGATGAACATGGGGAATATAAAGAATATAAACTAGGATTAAACTTAGATAACGGGGAATCCCCACAAGTGCTAGTTCCGAAAAATTCTATCTTTGGTTCATCCGTTACGGATGAAGATACATTCTCCTTAGTAGGATGTATGGTTTCGCCTGGGTTCGAATTTCAAGATTTCGAGTTGTTTACACAGGACGAGCTGTTGGCCGAGTATCCTCAGCATAAAGATGTCATTATGAAGTTGGCCTATGAAGCTATTCCTGTTTAGTATTACTGACCAAAAAAGTGCAATTTGTAACTGTAAGTTTAAGGCCATCCTGTGTAGGATGGCCTTTTCCTTGATTACTGAACTAACGTTCTCCAAAGCTTCGTCATATTGCCGCTTACCCGCTCGAACATTTCAATTGATTCTTGACCTAGCATCTATCCAGAAGCCTCAGGTACCGCAAAAGGTCTGATAAGGACCACAAGATTTCGGAGGCAGCGCTGCGAATTCAGCTTGTACGGAGGTGTGCTCGTAGGGATTTCTAAGAACAGCGAGCAGTCGCTCCATTACACTGTAGTCTTCTTGATTCACTGCGGCTTCAAGCGCCGCCTCTACCCGGTGATTACGCGGGATTACCGCAGGGTTACTGCTACGCATTAAAGCTTGCGATGAAACTTTCGGTTCTTGTTGTCTACTTAATCTTGCCTGCCATCTTACCTGCCACTCGTTAAATTCGGTGCTATCGTTCAGCTCCGAATTCTCCAGCTGTTCAAACGTTAATGCGAGGAACGTATTCGTGTAGTCAGCACCATGTTTATACATCAAGTCAAGTAGATCTATACTCAAGGATTCGTCTTGTTCCTCTTCATTAAATATCCCTAGCTTCGCTCTCATCCCCTCAAGCCAATGACGACGATATAAGTCCGAGAAATTTGATATGGCATCCTGGGCCAGATTGATCGCCTGTTCCCGGTCATCATGCAAGAGCGGCAATAGAGCTTCAGCAAACCGTGCGAGATTCCATGCAGCCATTTTCGGTTGGTTACCATAGGCATAGCGACCATCCCGATCGATGGAACTGAATACCGTTGCCGGATCGTATACATCCATGAAAGCGCATGGGCCATAATCAATCGTCTCGCCGCTAATCGCCATATTGTCGGTATTCATTACCCCGTGAATGAAGCCCACCAGTTGCCATTTCGCAATCAGCTTAGCTTGACGTTTGATCACTTCCTGAAGCAGACGAAGATATGGATTCTCAGAGGAATTCTCCACGCCAGGAAAATGCCTATGTATGGTGTAATTCGCTAGGTCCCGGAGCTCACCGTCTTTGCCCCAATTGGCAGCGTATTGAAACGTACCTACACGCAAATGACTAGCAGCCACACGAGTCAGAATAGCACCCGGCAGTTCGGTCTCGCGGATGATGGTCTCACCTGTCGTCACAACCGCAAGACTTCGCGTAGTCGGAATCCCAAGCCCGTGCATCGCTTCGCTAATGATGTACTCACGCAGCATGGGACCCAGTGCTGCTCGCCCATCGCCTGATCGAGAATACGGTGTTTCACCCGAACCCTTGAGCTGAATATCTACCCGTTCACCTCTAGGCGTAATCTGTTCCCCGATCAATATAGCTCGGCCGTCGCCCAGCATGGTGAAATATCCGAATTGATGCCCTGCATAAGCTTGAGCTAACGGTGCAGCGCCCTCCGGAATTTGATTCCCGGCAAATACAGCTACGCCATCTTCGCTCTGAAGCGCCTCAGCGTTTAGCCCCAGGGTGGCTGCAAGTCGATCATTACAAATAATCAAATGCGGTGCGCTTACTGGAGTTGGGTCCAAGTGGGTATAGAATGTTCCAGGCAGACGAGCATAACTGTTATCGAAATTCCAACCGGCTTCTATGAGTTCTTTGATCATGGTCATTCGTACCCCCTCGAAAATGTTATATCATATTTTGGTAACAAATCTCACAATTATACTTTGTGGGTTTATCTGCGATAAATGTACGGTAGAAACATTTAGTCAAAGTTGTGTGCATAACGATATGGGTATATATGACAAACAACTTGATTTTTATGGTAAAATAATGAAGGATTAAGAAAAAGGTGGGAATGACTTGAAGAAAATACAAAACCAACTGCCACTTCTCTGGCTCTTGTCTATTCCGTTACTAGGCACAATATATTCTTTGCAGAACCACGCGAGACCGGACGTGCATTTGCTTGTAACACAGTTTGACCGTGCCACGCCGTTTGTACCGTTCTTTTCGATATTTTATTTTATTTGGTATCCATTTATCTTTATCACACTCTTTTTGATCTTCCAAAAGCGAAGGTCTGCATACTATCATACCCTCATTGCCGTCTGTATCGGAATATTAATTGCCAACGTTATTTTTTGGGTCTATCCAACCATGGTCCCTCGGCCCACATTAGGGGAGGGGTGGAACTTTTTCGTACCCATCACTTACAGACTAGATGAACCGTATAACGGTTTTCCTAGTATTCATGTGCTTACTTGCTTTTTGATGCTGAGAGGTTCACATATTTTAAACAAGCCGGCTCGCTGGGCGGTAGCTTTCTTATCTTGGACGATCATCCTATCGACGTTGTTCATTAAGCAACATGTCATCGCGGATGCAATGGCAGGTATTGCTGTTGGTGAAATTGTGTTCCGGATAACTGGCTGGCTCGTCAAAGCAAAGCAACGACCGGTCCCACAGGATTCTACCCTTGCTTCATGAATTTCATAATTAGTTAATATTTATATGTCATAATGTTAATATTATCCTATTTAGTCCTTGTTAATATTCATAGGGTATTCTAAGCGGCCTATTATTGGAGGAAAATATGGAATGAGGATTTTAATAACGACGGATACCTTTTCCCCGATGATCAATGGTGTTGTCACTTCGGTCAAAAATCTATATAAAGAATTGAAGTCCAATGGACATGACGTTAAGATTCTGACCTTATCACCTACCCGCAAAGAGACGGTCGAAGGAGATGTGTATTACGTAAAATCTATTCCCATCGGCGTCTATCCGGATGCAAAAATTAAGTTTCCCTTTTACAACAAGTTGATTAATGAAATTATACAGTGGGGACCGGATGTCATTCATTCTCAAACTGAATTTTCTATGATGCTGGTTTCTAGGCATATCGCCAAAAAACTAAATATACCCCAGATACATACGTATCACACCATGTATGAGAACTATTTGGATTATTTATGGGGTGGAAAGATCATCAGCAAGAATATGTCGATAAAAATAACGAAGAGAATGTTGAACAATCTCGATGGTGTTATTGCTGCGACGAATAAAACAAAAAATACGCTATTAAGTTACGGGGTAAATAAGCCTACTTACGTCGTGCCAACCGGGATAGAGTTGAGTAAATTTCAACGGGAGCTATCGGCTGAAGATAAACAAACTATTATGAAGGAATTACAGCTTAATCAGAGCGATAGGGTACTCGTCTATGTCGGAAGGATCGCGGAAGAAAAGAACATTAGCGAAATCCTGACCCTTCTACCGGATGTAATCAAAATTTGCGACAAGGTAAAGTTGCTAATCGTAGGCGGAGGGCCCTATTTAACTCATTTGCAAGACCAAGTTAAGAAACAAGTTTTAGAAGACCACGTTATTTTTACGGGAATGATCCATTCAGATGAAGTTTATAAGTACTATAAAATGGGCGAAATTTTCGTGAACGCATCCACTAGCGAAACCCAGGGATTAACTTATTTAGAGGCACTGAGCAGCGGATGTCCCGTGGTATGCAAATACGATCCTTGCTTGGACGGGGTAATTGAGCAGGGGGATAACGGTTATTCGTACAAGGAGAAAGATGAATTTGTCCGTTATATCCATGAAATACTCAGCAATGTCAGTTTGAGAAATAGAATGTGCAAACAGGCGGTCCTGAAGGCCAAAGATTATTCCAGCGGTATATTCGCGAGTGGAGTATTAGATAAGTATCGGAGCACGATACAAGCCAATCAGGAAGCCAAAGTATCCTTGGTGACGTTCGGAAATCCCAAGGCCCATGAGAGGGAAGTTTGACCTTATAGCGAGTGTGAGAAATACTGAGAAAAGCCATTGTCGTTAATGGCTTTTTTTGACGTTCGGTGATACCAGCAGAAACACGCTGCCGGCTGCGATAGAGAAATAATAGGTGAGCAATCTCCAAACAAAGATGGCGGTCAGAATCGTACTCGAATGAAAAAATAAACTGTAAATCAAATAAAATCCGCCCTCTGCACCTCCCGCGGCACCAGGAAGCGGGATGATCGCCATGAAGTTGACCAAGAATATTTGGGCGCAAATGAGGGTCCACATATCCACGGAATCCAAGCCGAAGCTTCTATAAATGCAGTAAGGAATGCTAAAGAAAGCTAAATATTGAATGCATGTGAATAGCGTGGCGTAAAGACACATTCGTCTATGTTTCGTGATCAGGGCAGCATTCTGATGGAACTTTTCTAATTCAATCTTGATTTGCTGGAGCCTAGAATCCACGTCCTTTAAGAGTCTTACAGTATGTAAAAATTTAAATACAGCTGTTAGGATACGCAAAGTCAGTTTACTATTAACCGAGAACATTACAGAGAATATCATGATGACAACGTGAACGGCGAGACCCAAAATGCAAAGATACGGAAAATAGTCGACCCTAGCGTTAAAATAACCAAACTTGTACACGAACGCTAAGATCAAAATGGCGATGTTCACGGCTTGATGAATCAAAAATTTGATCATTAGAATAGAGCCAGCTATCCCCACAGGGATACCGCGTTCCGTCATCGCATAGAGTTGGGCAGGATGGCTTCCAGCCGAAAAGGGCGAAACGGCGCCGAAGAATTGGCCGATCATCTCGAACTTAATCGATCGGGCAAGCAATCTTTTAATCGGGTATAGCTTTCCCGTTATGATATATAACACCAACATTTCGAAAAACCAAAACACAAGTAAACATACAACAGATAGCAGAATCCATGAGCGATCTAGCAATTTAATTTCTTGGATTAACGAAGGTAAGCCTTTGGTGAACAGGAAAAACGACAAGAAGATACAGAAAGTCACGATGACAATGATGGTACTGAATATTTTATTCTTCATTCGCTAACTCCTAGATACTCAGTTTGTTTTATTGGTTATGAGGGGTTATGTCGTTATAGAAATGATCCCATAATTCCAACACATGGCGTTCGGAATAATATTCGTGACATTGCTGCGAGCGATTGCACCAAGTGTTGTAATCTTCTCCTTTGGGCTGGAGTTGCTTTATGATTTGGACGAACCCTGGTACATGATCACCCTTCAAATAATAATCAAATAAGATATTTTCATATAAATCTAGGTTCCTTAATAGCACAGGAATTTTCAAGGCTAATGCTTCGAGAATAGACATGGGGAACAGTTCGTTATAAGAAGGTAGAAACATGATATCCGCGATGTTATATACAGCATTCATTTCTTCCCTGCTAATAATACCTATGAAATTAACATTTTCGGGCGGGTTGTCGACATGCCATTTAAGTTCTTTGTATCCCTCCGTGATGGAGCCAAATGAGAAGCCACCGGCCCATATGAACTGTATGTCAGGAAGTTGTTTCGCGGTCTCAATGAAATCCAATATTCCTTTGCGAGTTTGAACCTGACCAACGCCTAAGACAACGAACTTGTCCGAGGGGACCGCATACTTTTGCTTCGTTGCAGCAATGGATGCTTCCGGCAATCGATAGAATTGGTCCTCGGAGACGAAGTTAGGGATATAAGTTACCTTTCTCTCATCTATTTTATATTTCTTCAGAACCTCGATGAAGTAAGGATTAACTACGACGATATGGTCAACGGCTCTATAGAACCAAATCATATAGGCGTAAAATATAGCTTTAGCGAAGGCGGGTAGTTTTAAACTCTCCTCGATAGTTTCCGGTACAAAATGAACATAGGCTACGGTTGTTCCTCTTATTTTTGCAAAGGGGATACTCAAAAAAAACTTAAAGTCTATGGTATGGTAATGATTAATATGGCCCGGAATCATCCGATTTTTTGTAACAGTATACTGTTCCTTTAGTCCCGTCTCCACCAAGTTTACTTGCTCGATATAAGCGGATAAAACCCCTTGTGCCTTTACCTTGTGTGCCGATGATAGCATATTAATAGTAAGCATAGCGCATCCCCATTTAATATATTTTTTGCAGGCGTACCTATGATATTTGATCTACATCCCTATAGGTATGATACACCAATATAGATATAAATTGTACGCAATGTATATACATTCCTATTATAAAAAAGGACGCCTTGGTAGGCGTCCTTTTTTAGCACTCACAGTTATTAGGCTGGAGCATTTATATGTGGTGAAGGCAAAATCTATGCACGCCTTCATCTATTCGTTTATTCTTTGACCTGTCATTAACCCCAGCGAACGGGCGGTTGAAGTATAAATGTCCTGAACTAGCTCGGGATTACCCTGTAGTGATTCGCCATACGAAGGAATCATCTCTTTTATTTTTGGCTCCCATGCCTGGATATGCTGCGGGAAACATTTTTCCATAACCTCAAGCATGACGGAAACGGCGGTAGAAGCACCAGGAGAAGCTCCGAGCAATGCAGCTATGGAGCCATCGGCGGCACTAATAACCTCTGTACCAAATTGAAGTGTACCTTTACCAGCGGCTGTTTCTTTAATAATTTGTACACGCTGGCCTGCTACAATCAGCTCCCAATCTTCACTTTTGGCGTTCGGAGCAAACTGTCGTAATTCTTCCATACGCTGTTCCTTGGTTAACATCAATTGCTTGACCAAGTACGTAACTAATGAAACGCTTTTTACACCTGACGCGAGCATATTGACGAGATTATGTGGTTTGACGGAAGTAATCAGATCGAACATGGATCCAAATTTCAAGAACTTAGGTGAAAAACCGGCGAACGGTCCGAAGAACAACGATTCTTGGTTATCAATCACCCGGGTATCAAGATGCGGCACAGACATTGGCGGAGCACCAACCGCCGCTTTACCATATACTTTAGCTCGATGTTGTGCTACAACTTCTGGCTTGCGACACACCATGAATATTCCACTTATAGGGAATCCCCCGATCCCTTTTCCTTCAGGGATCCCGGATTTTTGCAGCAAATGTAGACTTCCGCCACCGCCACCGATAAATACGAATTTTGCCGTATGGCTCTCGGTCGTACCGTTCTCCACATTCCGCACTTTCAATTCCCACAAGCCGTCGCTCGTACGTTTAATATTGTCCACATTATGATTGAATTTTAGATCGACGTTTTGACTCTGTAAGTGATTGAACATCATACGCGTTAAAGCACCAAAGTTAACATCCGTACCCGAGCCCATTTTTGTGGCCGCTATAGGATTATTCAATGTTCGGTCTTCCATCATAAGTGGAATCCATTCTTTCAGTTGTTCCGGGTCATCGGAAAATTCCATCTCCGGGAACAGGGGATGGGCAGAAAGCGCTTCAAATCGTTTTTTCAAAAATCGGACATCTGGCGCCCCTTGTACAAAACTCATGTGAGGCACTGGCACGATAAAGTCCCGCGGATTACGAATCCGATTGTGATTCACAAGATAAGACCAGAACTGCTTTGAAACTTGAAACTCTTCATTCACTTTTACAGCTTTGCTGATATCGATAGATCCGTCCGCCTGTTCGACGGTGTAGTTAAGCTCACATAATGAAGAATGCCCAGTTCCCGCATTATTCCATTCATTGGAGCTCTCCTCTCCTGCTTTTGCACGCCTTTCAAGCACTGTGATGTCCCAGTCTGGAGCTAATTCTTTTAGCAGTGACCCCAAGGTAGCACTCATGATTCCGGCACCAATTAAGATAACGTCTGTTTTCGTTTGTCTATTCATTCATACCGTCCTTATTCCTACGATTTGCAGAAAGGATGTTGGCGCTCCTATTTAGGAGTCACAGCAAGCCAGGGCTCGAAATAGTCACACATCTTTCTGGGTCAGATACAACTAATTATAGTCTATCATTATTATAAATTTGAAGCATTAATTTACTATTATTAGGATTAAAAATGAATATCAATCACTTTATCTCAACCACGGTAAGAATAATTAGTAAACATGCAGAAAGAGAGCACCTAACACGATGCTCCCGTCTAAATAACTTCATTCAATAATTATGATTTTACGAAGATCGGTGAAATCCATGCAAATTGATGGTTAGCCTGACGGATTTCAGCATGATACACATCTGTATCCTTATCCTTCTCCGTATCATTCCATTCCAAATGAACCTGGTAAGCAGCTTCTGGAACTGCGCGATGGATCAGGATCGCCTCTGAACTGTATGGCTGCACATGCATAGAGCGTGATCCCGTCAGTAATTCTGCTAAACTGAATTCCATTTTAATCCCGTTAGCCTCAACAACCACTCGACTTGCCTCGTCTCCCTCTACTTCAAGTATCACCGCTGCTGTGGCCGGATGTAATGTACTTGGGTTTTGGAAGGTCGTACAGGTCCAGCGAAGGGATTGCCCTGTCTGTTCTACAAGGCGATTATCTAACTTGTTGATGTCTAAATTTTCACTCATGCCAGGCTCTGGCGCCAGCACGCTTTGGCCGCGGAAACAGCTATCTGCAGCGAGCAGTTTACCATTTTCCACAGAAGCTTTGGCCTCCCAGCTGTAGCCATGCTTAGACTCGCCCCAACCCATTTCCACTCTGATCTTGTACCTGCTCATAGAGCCCTTCGAAGGGATTGTCTCCATCATGATGCTGTCCCCGGTAACCACCTTCCAAGGCTTCGTGTTTTTGTACACCGTAATCTTATCAATATAGTCTGCGCATATCGCATCCAATACCAGATGGCGATCGCTCGCCGCTTCAACTTCACTGCCCATGCAAGCTCCATTTAGTGTGAATTGGCATTCGATCTTGTCCCCGGTAACCGCATAGGTGCGACCAGCTTTAATCGCTTCCCAGATCGATTCACGCGTTTTCTCCTCTGCCCATACCGCGACACGTCCATCCCCATAAGATCCTGGATAACCCGCATGATGATCTGTCGACCCGGCAAAGCTAAATTTCTTACCCTGATTGAGGCCCTCGAATACTGTATTACGCGAGTCTCTTGGTCCCATCGTATGATAATAAGGATATGCACTCCCATCGGACATCCCGCATCCATGTTTAGAGAATACTTCAACAATCGGTGAAATATCGGAACGGAAGGCTCCCCAATTCGTTCCCCGATAACCTGGCGTATAACCGATATGATGCGGAACTGCAATCACTTGATAAGGCGCTAGCTCCTCGGCAAGCTGCTGTGGAGAAGCTGCATATACGAGAGGAAGCTCATCGCTTGGCGATACCACATGATGATCCCCAAACTCGCTGGAATGAATCTCGTAACCTTGAAAAGTAACAAATTCATGTGGAATATTGGCTTCCTGAACTTTGGAACGGATCGCTTCCCAGTCCGCTTGCAGTTTCGCAAACCCCTCATTGTGGAAGTCTACCAGAAATGCCGTATCCTCCGTCCGTTCCGGCATATCCGGCCACATGGCATGACCGATTATAGCGCAAAAATCCAACTGTCCCTTTGCCGCTTCCAACGCATTCGTCAGTGCCCCAAACCCATATGTGATTCCACAATGATTGTGTAAGTCTCCCCAAAATAGTTTCATCATAACATTACTCTCCTTGATCTCTATTTAACGATCATTTCCGTCTTCGTAGGATTGCAGTTGAAGTTGATAGACGCGAATCTCGGCATAAGAATTCCATTGGTTCACACTGTTGCCGTGTCCAGTGATACGGATATACTGGGCATCATGCTGCTTCAGATACGTTTTCTCGATATCCAAGCTTTCGCCACTACTCTGGCCTGAATATGCCTTATACCAGTTCTGACCATCGAGCGACGTTTCAATATCATATTTGAAGCTGCGCTCATTTCCCCGAATAAATGCTATGCCAACACTATTCATGGTCTTCACTTCACCGAGGTCAAGCATGATCCACTGGTCGCCTTCGGCACCCCAGTAGGTATCCAGATTACCATCAATAGCCTTATCCTCTGTATTGCCTTGATCAGCTTGCGAGGCACTTGCAGAAACAGCTGCAATTGGGAGTTCGATCAACTGCTCCTCTTCCCCGTTATTAGGCATTAGTTTGTAATTGAAATAATACATGCTCTTGATTCCTGGATTCTGCAATGAGGATACGATAACCTTCGTTACACCAGGAACCTCGTCTGCAGAGATGACCTGTACATCATTCAACGTTAGATCATACGTAAATTCCAGAGCAGGTACATCCGTACGATCAAGTGGCAACTGAATATCATAACTGAATTTCTGCTCAGCGAAATCTGCTAATGGTACACCATCTATGCTCGCACTTTGAATAACAGGAATCGTGAGCTCACCATCATCAATACTCCACATATCGAGCGGAATGCTACTGACTGTTGTATCCGTATCCTCAATTGACCCAACGATCGGGACCATTGATACCGTCAATCTCATTTCCTTGACTTGATCCAGCTTAATAAATAGCTTGCGAATACCTGCATTCTGGTGTTGTTTAGCAGGATTAGGCGATTCCGGCAGCGGCTTCGCGTCCATGACGCCAAACCTCACATCAATCGGTTGGTCTGCATCATCGCGAGCATCACTATCCAATCCAACCCAGAGCTTCTCTCCACCTTTACTAAAGATCGCCGACTTTCCATCAGCACTTACTTGAATATCAGCTTCTGTATGCATAAACCAATATGCTGTTGAAGGACTTAGAAAAGTTACCTCATCTTGAATCGTAGCTCTTGTACGGTTCGTGCCTAGCATTACGCCCCGCTTAGCTTGAGAGACATGCTTGTCGTATGCTTCTGTCAGATTTGTAATCGCAAATCCGCCAGCTGGTTTGCTTTCAACTCTCTCTATTTTGGAGAATGCCTTAATATTCTGTTGTGCGCTTCCGTCAGGATTGATGACTAATGTGTTGTGCCCCTCTGGATTCAAGCGATAATACGTTAAACGTTCCTTGTCATAATTCGAGTAACCCGGCAGATTATAATCATCTTTCCCTAAGTCGATTGCCCATTGCTGTCCCAAGGACTCAAATACGAAGCTGCCCAAGTCATAATGCCCGTGGCTGACTACGTTATTACCCGCCTTTAAGCCTAAGAAGCTTGAATTAGGATCTTCCCACTTGCTTCTGAACGTAGCTACTTCTGTCCCGCTAAAATATTGATCTAAATCTAGTGATTGTCCCGGGAGATAAAGAGCTGGATCATACCACAGCATCTCAAATTCAGAGCCGGCATTCTTGAATTTAATCTTATTGTCCAGATGGACAGAAGCTAATAATGGATCGCCGTATTTCTTCGCTATCCATAGTTCTTCAGCGGACATTACCTTGTTGCTTGAGGCATCACCATAGTTAAGTGAACCTACTGCTCCACTCAAATACGTTGGAAAATAAGCTGTCTTGTTAAGACCAGGTGTTTGGTCATAACCATAGCTTGTACCTAACGCTGTTTCCAGAGAAGAAATGAAGCGTACAATATACTCTAAAGTATATTTCCAATAGCTTGGCCCTTCCGCCCATGCACCATCAGGTGTAAATTCCAATAGAATAAAATCCTCTAGTGCGTTGAAGGCAGTATCCAATATCTTACCGCCAAATTGCTGCATCGTTACATTCTCTTTCGAAGGTAGCAAGACTTCTCTATCCAGGTCACCGATCGCCATCAAGGTGAGAACTGACGCTCCATTACATACCGCATTCCAGTTATTCGTTCTTGGGTACGTATGAATCCACCATATATTTTTGTTATAGGCCTCTAGTGTCTTAACAAGACCTTTCTGAATCATTGCATCCTCAAGGATAAGTCTTTGCTCTGGAGTCCATTCGTCGTACAACCAGTCATACGCAATAGCAAGACCTTCCATGAATTCTGCCGTATTCAGAAATTCATTCTCTTCATTCCAATTAGGAAATTGGGATACTGTATAAACTTCATCCCAAATCCGCTGTTTATATTGTTCCTTCTTTACTGCATTATCGCTAAGATGATAGAGCATCCCTAGGTTTATAACGAGCGGTCCTACTTGTCTTGAACCGATCATTCTTCTGCCATCTGGAAGATCATCCGTAGGCAGTGCCATAATTAAATGCTTCTCACCTTGCTTCTGAATATCCTGATACCACTTGCTGATTGTTGCTTCACCAGACTGGACCATCGTCTTGATACGAGCAAAATCAGATGAGGTCGCGAGAACTCTTGGGTGAGACGCATTGTTGTTCAACAATTGAGCAATGGCTTCTTCTCCGGATGGTCTATCATAAACGATCTCTTTTATTGCCTCCTCAATGAAGAATTTTTCATTATCCTGAGGCTTGATCGCTTCATCCACTTTATCAAGATCATCGTCAAACGGGTTTGCCTTATCGCCTATAACAATAAGCCCTCTGCCTTTATAGTCCGTGTACACTTGTTTATGAAGTAGGGTCCCCACCTGGTCTAAAGGAACCATCACATCATCGGAAGTAAACTGAATATGTGGATTAGAGTTAGCTATTTCCTCCGTAATCTCCGCATCAACACCAAAGAATTGACTTACAAAACGAAGGGGTACAACAACCTCTCCCTCAACCTTCCGTGGTATATTCTGCTCGCTAATAGCATTTACTGTTTTGACATTATCCTTCAGCACATTGGGACTATTCACGACCATAGCCAAGGCACCCTCCAAACGATTGTTAACGGAGATGCCAAGGTCATTGTCAAAGTCCAACAATGAATCGGGTACATTCATCTCTTGCAATTCTTCCATCGTCTTTAGCACATTGCCTTCATACACCCTCATATTATCCAGCAATGTTGTAAAATTCTTATTACCTGAGACATCTGTAGCTAGATCCGCTTGCGAATTCCGTTTTGCCCGAACTCGAATGTAATTGATACCTGTTGCATTGCTACTATTCTTCAGAATAATCGAATCTATCTTTTTGACTCCGTCTACATAGACAGATACCGTCTGGACATTGGAACTATAGTTGATCGCAAAAGAAAGCCGGTACCACTGGTTCATGCTCAATGGTATTTTATTTCCTTCGACTTTTAAAATTCCATCCGTCCCTATGCTACCTAATGTAATTCCCCTATTACTACTGTCTTTCAATTCGAAAAATCGACTTCCATTCAAATCTAGCCATTTAATATCAAAATCAAGGATGAGCTCGCCAGTTAAGTCATCCGCTCCGAAACGTTTGGCAAGGCCTACATCCGGTTGATCTGCTATGGACTCAAGGATCCGAAGGGATACGCTAGATCCGTTAGGTGCTGTATCGCCGTCGTTCAGTGCACCACTTGATTTCTTTACATCGGTTATTCCTGTCATTTCAAACCCGCTCGGTGGAGCACCTGTCTGCGTATAATCTTCAAAATCTTGAACCATATGGACTTTGATATTGGATGCTGCTTGGGCTGGTAAGGTACCCAAGATTCCGCTGAAACCTATCACGATACTTAACAATAGACTTGTACGTTGAAAAATTGTTCTCCGAATACTCAATCTCGGTCACTCCTCTTATACAGGTTTATAGATTTCCATATCGTTATCTTTGACTACAATGCGATAGCATCCGCCATAGTTAAATTCATAGCAGCAATCACCCACGTCTTGAATGTTTACAGCTGGTGCTTGGCCCCCTTTGTAAGGAACGAGTACAGTCAACAAGGTAGCCGTACCGCTGTAAGTTCCTTGGAATCGGATCCTTGTAGCGGCTCTCGCAATATCATTCTCATCGGACAGCCTTCCCGGTAGAAGATCTACTTCTTCCTGTGGATACGTAAATATGGCAAGATTCGCAGTGTCGTTCGTAGCAATAACAGCCTGTGACGCTACCTCTACCTCGGTATAATCTAAATGAAAATAGCGCTGAATTCCGTTACGTTCTAGCCCTTCCACCCGATCTGCAATAACAACAAGTTCTTTATCAACCAATGCAATATGACGATGATGAACCATCGGCTCATAATTCATATGGTAAGCGCTTGCCATTTGGTAGAAGCCCCGGTCTTCCACGTTGTATATGGCCCCGATCTTCTGAGGACCATATTGAAATGAACTTATATATTCAAAATGATCTCTCTCATCAATCAGAAGAGTTGAATGATAGTTAGCGCCTTTAAATTGCTTGCGGTCTTCATCCTCTCGATAGCAGAAAATACCCGGATCACAAATCATATTTTTCCCTAGTGCTGTAAAATCGAAGCTCATGAGATCGATATGCGCATGAAAGTTTTGTATCGGACTTCTGCATGTGAACAGAAAACTCAGTGCTTCTGCGTCCCATCCACTACGAATAATCGCTTGATGAAGCTCTCGATTCCAGAACGTTGTCAATTTATCGCATTCATAATGCTTGCTATGAAGAGCATTCAAATCCTCATAGAACCGCTGTACATCCAGAGCACGCCACACATGCTTGCTTGCCTCATGCATGGTCTCCTGAATGCCGATCAGATTGGTAGTGAGGCCGAGCCAAGTCAAATCATCTAATGCCAGATATCCATAGACTCCGCCCATAATAGCCAAATGATTCGCATGTGAATCTCCCACTGGTACACACTTCCCTGTTGGTCTCAGAGAGTAAATAGAATAGTCGAGGTTCTTACGAAACATCTCCATATACTTGTCTGAGAACTGGAAGTGGAAACGCTTGGCCAGTATTACAGCAAGACCAAACCAGAACATACAACCATTATGGTAAGAAGGACAGCCCTCGATCTGGCCGCCGTCTTCGGTCAATTGCGCACGGCAACATCTTTCGATGCCATCCATCGCGTAGGTTTTCCATTCTTCAGCTTCTTGCAGCTCTGGAAAGTACAGCGCAGTTGTTAGAACACCCAGACATTCCATGAGAAAATGGTTATGGTCGGCCTTAGGCCATAATATTGGCGATACCTTCCGTAGAATCTTAACTTGCTTGTATACAGCCCCTAAATATTGTTCTAATACGGCCTCGGTAAACAGCTCTGTATGTCCCAGATGCTCCAATACCAGCGGCCAAGTCTTGTAGGTTCGGATGCCAAGCTCTAAGGCACGCAAGGGATGGCATTCCTCGAAATAGCTGATCGGATAATCGATCATGTCATCATGAATCTCTACTGTTTCGACCCAATTCAGCATCTCATCAATCACTTTGCGCCCATATTTATCATCCTGTGTTAAAGAGTAGGCTTCCAGTAAATCCTGCCAGTGCGTCATTCGATTGAGTTGCCAGAGAAATTCATTATCATCATGTCTGCGCTCCAACCAGCAGGGTGGATTCCCTACAAATTCACATTTACCGCCTGTACCTGGAAGCTCCATCATACCCTTATATGCTTGCTCTGCATTTGCAATTGTCTCTGCAACAAGCTCAGGCATATGGTTAGAGATGTACGCGCTTTTGATGGCCATAGGCTCTAATCTAGATCGCAAGTTAGTTAACAATTGTCCAGTAGATATCGGCTCTTTCAACAAAGTTTGTATATTCATCTTTGTTTCTCCTTAAATAGGCTGTAGATCTTATCCCATCTACAGCCTATCGCAGTTTTCTATTGTTTCAATTCGGCAACATATCGGTCATAAGCAGCTTGATTAATTTCTACCAGACGTCCCGCACCCAACTTTTCCAGCTCTTTAACGAATGCAGCATGATCTACTGGCTTCGCTCCCAGTACCCACTGTTGTCTCGTTTCCTCAATATACGTTTCAACTTTAGGGTTAATCTTCTCAAGTTCCTTTTGCTCTTCATTCGTAAACTTCAGAACAGGATATTTGTCCATAAATACTTGCTTTTCTTTATACAGGTCAATTCCTTCTTTTGCCAATGGGAGTGTCCATTGCTCTTCATAGAAGTAATCTTGTTGGAATCCAAAGTTGGATTGGGCTCCTGTCTCACGAATCACATCTACAGGTGCTTTATCGGACTTCAAGACTTTATCTGTAAAAATCGGCTTGCCGTCGACCATTGTATACGTATCGCCTTCGATACCAAAATTGGCCATTCTTCTGCCTTCTTCTGAAAACCAGAAATCAAAATATTTAATCGTTGCCACCGGGTCCGGATTACTGTGGGAGATTCCCCAGCCATAGTTTCTAGCACGATCCCGCTTGGAAGGCTCCTTCACTGTACCATTAACGTCTGCCGGCGGAAGCATAGGGTCAAATTGAAATCCCGTAATCTTGCTTGCCAATTGATCATTGTAATTACCTGTTGAAGCGAAGAAATCATGAGTCAAACCACCCACGTTATCTGCAAGCAGAATATCTCTGGCCTTGCCTCCACGTGTAAAGATCTCTTTATCAATGAGTCCTTCCTTATACCACTTCGCCATATTTTCCATAGCAACGCCGTACTCCTGCTCTAAAGGTCCAAATACGACTTTGTTATCAAATGCCCGATAGCTTGGATAGGCATTCCAAAGCGCCATAAGTCCTTCAATCCCGAGGGTTGTATTTCTGTGGAAAAACCCGATTTCATCTTTTTTGTTGTTGCCATTCGGATCTTGCGTCACAAAGGCTGTTAATACATCATGCAGATCGTCAACGGTTTTCGGCTCTTCTAGTCCTAATTTGTCCAACCAGTCTTTACGAATAAACCAACCTTTTTCAGCTTCTCCATCTTGGATAAATGGAATGAACCATATTTTCCCGTCGTTATCAGAGGATGCGCTTTTTACATCCGGATTATCTTCAAGGAATTTCCTCAAATTTGGAGCATGTTCGTCAATCAAATCATTGAGTTCCAGAAAAGCTCCTTCCGGACCATACTGCAAGAAGTCCTTAGACAGCGCTTGCATAATATCTGGTAGCGTGCCCGATGCCATGACGATGCTGAATGTTTCACTGAAATCAGATACTGTATTTGGCAAGGTTCCTTCGAGCGTAACATTGGTCATTTCTGCCGCTTTCTTGAAGATCGGCCAATCATTTTTAAATACGCCCGAATCCTTCGTTCCCATATGAACCGTTAACTTAAGCGATTTGTCGGAAGCTAAATACGGATTTTGAGTATCTCCTGTTGACGCTACTGCCGGAGCAGCAGTTTCTTTAGGCGATGATGAGCACCCCACTAATCCCCCTGCCAATAATGTTGTTGCCGCTAGAAGGCAAACGCTTTTTTTAAATTTCATAATCTTTCACCTCGATTTAGAATGTATGTTTTATCCTTTTACTGCGCCTACTAACATACCTTTTATAAAATATTTTTGAATATAAGGATACACAAGTACGATAGGTATAATAGAGACGACAATGGTAGCGTAGGTTACCGTTTCTACGGATACAGTGGAAGTAAAGTCCAATGCAGCCCCAAACTCCGATTGCATGTCATGCTGTATTATCATTTTTTTCAGTAAGACTTGAAGCGGAATCTTGTCCATATCCGTCAGCATGATCATTGACCAGAAATATCCATTCCATTTCTCAATGGCATAGAATAATCCAACTGCCGCTAATCCGGCCTTCACTAATGGCAAGTACACTTTAATTAATACATGTAGATCATTGCCACCGTCTACTTTCACCGATTCTTCTAACTCGTCTGGCACTCCTTCAAAGTTGGTACGAAGCAAGATCACCTTAAAGGCATTACATGCAAATGCAATAATGATACCTGAGCGTGTATTCAAAAGTCCCAAATCTCTTAATGTTAGATAAAAAGGGATCATGCCGGCATCAAACCAGAGCGTCAACGTAACTATTATCGTAAATAATTTTTTCCCTCTCAGGCGCTTCTTCGATAAAGCGTATGAACCACAGATCGTAAAGAATAAGGACACAGCGGTTCCTGCAACGGTGTAGAATATGGTATTTCCATAAGCTATCCATATGTCCGAATTGCCCAACACCGCCTTATAGGCATCGAATGTGAACCCTTTAGGGAACAGAAGCACTTTACCTGTAACTACGTTATAGGGCTTACTTATAGAAGCGGATAATACGAATATAAAAGGATATAGCGCCGCTGTCGCCATAAGAGCTAGCAGGATATTGTTGATAATCTTAAATATTTTTTCTCCTCGTGACTCAATCACTCTGCTCACCTACCATAAACTTGCATTAGTTACTTTTTCACTGATCTTATTCGCCGTAACGACTAAGACTAAGGCTACAATGGAATTGAACAATCCTACAGCTGTCGCAAAGTCATATCTACCATCAATAAGCCCTGAACGATAGACATAGGTACTGATAACATCGGCTGTCTCATAAGTTGCCGGCTGATAGAGCAGAATGATCGTCTCGTATCCGACAGTCAGTAAGCTCCCGATCTTTAGAATAAACATGACAACTATAGTGGGTAGAATGCCAGGTAGTGTTACATTCATAATCTGCTTAAACTTATTAGCCCCATCCATTTTTGCTGCTTCATACAGCTGCGTGTCTATACCGGCAATTGCTGCGATAAAGACGATGGAAGCAAATCCTGTTTCCTTCCATAGATTCATAACTGTATAGATCCCTCTGAAATAATTAGGATCGGTCAAGAAATAAATCTTCTCCATCCCGAGCTTTTCTAATATGAGATTAAACAATCCGCTGCTGGGAGCCAGGAGAGTTGTTACAATCCCTGCTATGACGACTACCGATACAAAGTGAGGCAAATACGTAAGTGTTTGCACCACCTTTTTGAATCCAGTCCGAGTCACTTCACTGATCATAATGGCTAATATAATTTGTGCCGGGAAGCAAATCAGAAGTCCATACAAGCTAATAATAACCGTGTTTTTGAATACCCTTAAGAAGTATTCGCTTGCCATAAATTCTTTAAAATACTCAAATCCAATCCATTCGCTTCCGCTTATTCCTTTAAATAAGCTGAAATCTTTAAACGCAATTTGAATCCCCCACATGGGAAGATACTTAAAGACTAGAAACCATAGCAGAAATGGAATAAGCAAATAGTATAGCATCCGATCTCTAAACACATCTTTCCTTAACTCCCTAAAGTAAGCTTTCAAATCCCCTTTAGGCTTCACCCTTTTTTTGATTTTGGTAGGTGAATTCATAGGTGCTGCAGAATTACTCATATTCAAGTATCACCTCCTGTTATTGGCTCAGATCTTTCAGCGCGCTGCCATAACTGCATCCTATAGGAGACTCCCGAAAAGAGATATCTTGAATATTTGTTGTTGTGTTTGTTTTATTGTTTTAGGACAAAAATGGATGAAAACCTATGAAATCGAAGGAGAACAAAAAATCAATATTCTTCGATATAATCCATGAATAAAGCGCCTTTATGTAAGGGTTTACATTGGGTCAAGAAATGAGTATCCTTACGATTTGTAAAATTTTGCTTAGAACTCCACTTCAACTTGATGTAGACTTGAGACGATTCAATCATAAGGAGGATACTGGGGGAGTATTACATGATGGTGAAGAAGAAATTTTTGTATAAAATGCTAACCTTATTTATCGTTATTGTCCTGCTATATTCGGCGATTACCTCATCCATCATATTTTATAAAGGTTACCAAATGGTGGATACCCAAACCAATCATAGTAACCAACTATATATCGATCAAAACAGCAATTATGCAGACTTCAAACTCCGCACTGCAATGGATTTTGTATATAAGATATCTACGCTGCAAAGCTTAACCGATTATCGCTATAGTACCGGTACGAATTATCTCAACATTGCTAATTTATACAATGCTCTAATAGATCAACTGCAAGGCTTTGGTCAGCTAGGCTTCACCTTTGGGATTACCAAGCTGACAGATGATCTGGTGATCACGGCTGGAGGAACCTATAATATTAATAATTATTTGAAGGAGCTCGGCATTGATTCAGGAGCATTGGATCAGCTCCAACAAATGGAGAAACCTTTTCTTACGTCGAATACCTATGTCGTCCCGCAATCGTTGTCCAAGAAACCGGATAATATCGTGATGATTCATCAAATTGTAAATTCAAGTATGGAACCGCTTTATTTCTTTGTTGTTATGGATAGAGTCTCTTTGTTACCGGGTGTTGCCGATAACCCCAAAGGTAACTTTTATCTACATACCGATGAAACCATCAGTTCCTATATTCATCATAAGGAGCTAGATACAGAGATCTTAGCTCATATTAATACAATAGATGACCAAGAAATTAATGGATTGAAAATGGGATCAACCATTAATTATATTCATCCTTCCAAGGTGATTCCGAATCTGAACTATGTTTACTCCAGTAAAGTAACTTCTTTTGGAGCTATTTTCGTTGAAATTTGGAAGACGGCGTTATTCCCTAGTGTGCTTCTGCTACTGCTTGGTATCATACTTGCTTATGTAGCTACACGGTCAAGTTACAAACCAATTCGCCAGCTGCTGCAATTTCTAGATGAGCAAAAGGGTCATTCTACGGCCTCTTCTCAAGAACAGGTCAACCAAATTCATGAACTCGCTTACATTCAATCTAGCATTGAACAGATCTATTCCATTAATCATGCTCTGCAGGATAAGCTGGATCATTCTGCTGTTCATCTACGGGAGGATTTCTTCCGAAAGGTCATTTATGGAATTGCAAGCGAGGAGTTTATCCAAGACAATCTGTCTCAACTTCATTTAGAGAAGTTTCAGGAAGACTTGAATATCATCCTATTGGAATGCGAAGGAATTGAAGCCTTAGATAAGACGGTACCCGCTCCGAATCTATCCTTTGTTTTCAATTCGTTAATCAGAGAGATTCCGTGTGAATACGGAGATTTCTTTACATTGCCATTAGATAAGAGTAAATACTGTATTATTTTTAATCGCATATCATCTGAGTCTTTGAAGCAAATTGCGATGACCGTTGTTCATACCATCGAACAAGATCTAGCACTCGATATTACAGCATGTATATCCAGTACGTATCAACTCCATGAGCTGACTTCCGCGCTGCAGGAGCTGCTCCGGATAGGCAAATATAAATATGCGACGGCAAACAAGGTGTTAACCTCTTCGTGTATTCAAGATCTCGAAGAAGCGGTTTGTTATTATCCGATTGAGACGGAAGCCTGTCTTATTAACTATGTCAATTCGAATGAATTGGGCAAAGCTTACGACCTGCTCCGAAATCTTCTGGATCAGAATATCAAACATACGACGCTTGGCCCTGTGGATCTGTCCAATTTGAAACATTCGATCTTAACTACCTTCAAGCGATGCTTAAATACGAATGGAACAACCTTGAATCAATTTGTAAAAGAATATCCTGATATCTTAAACGAGTTCATGGAGGTTCCTGTCTCGAAGTTCACAGAAAAAACCTTCACGATGTTCGAATTAGTCTTTAATTATTGCAACAAGGAGAAATTCAGTTTAGAGAGCTCTACCGCTTCCCAAATCTTTATTTATATCCATAAGAACTTTGATAAAGATATATCGTTAACAGATATTGCGGATGAATTTAACCTGTCTGAGAGCTATGTTAGCAAGCTATTAAAGAATTCATTGGACATTAATTTCAAACAATATGTCAATACATTAAAGGTGAAAAGAGCCAAGGAACTTCTAAATCAGAAGGATTATAAGGTTCATGAGGTGGCTGCTATTGTCGGATGCAATAATACCAACTCATTCATTCGAATTTTCAAACAATATATTGGTGTATCTCCGGGGGAATATGTCAAGAACCTGCATTAACTTCTAATCTTTATTGGAATCACGATTTCTTGCTGTTATATTGAAATTCACGACAACAACAAATAGTAAGGATATCCCTCTCATACTGCTGCCTTTAGAATACAGGTATCGTGACATCATGCGACCTTAGAATGAGAGGAGATATACCAAATGAATCAACATCCGGACTGGCTGAATCATGCTTATAAGGAATCATTGAAAAAAATCAGTACACTAAGTAAAAAAATTGGGGTAAGCTTCCCACATGTATGTCTAAGTGACGGATACAATTGTGAAGACGCCTCCTTCTGGACCTCGGGATTCTGGGGAGGCTTGCTATGGCTAGCCTATCGCGAGACGAAAGAGGAGTCCTTGAAAAAGCTTGCAATTAACATTGAACAAGAACTAAATGTTCCTTTATGCGATTTTTATGATATTCATCATGATGTTGGATTTATGTACTTGCCAACTGCCGTCGTTAACTATCAATGGACAGGGAATGAAGAAGCACGGAGATCCGGTCTGATTGCGGCCAGCCATCTGGCAGGCAGATTCAATCTAAAGGGGCAATTTATCAGAGCGTGGACGGATCGCGTCGATCCAAATAGTACAGGCTGGGCCATTATCGATTGCCTCATGAACCTGCCATTGCTATTCTGGGCTTCGAAGGAAGAACATGATCCACGCTTCAAGCATATCGCGATTGCACATGCAGATACCGTACTTAAACATTTTGTACGAGATGACTGGACGGTTCCTCATATTGTAAGCTTCGATCCAGAGACTGGGGAAAAGATTGAGAACTTGGGCGGGCAAGGCCTTGGACCGGATTCAGTATGGTCAAGAGGACAGGCTTGGGCTATTTATGGCTTTGCGATTGCAGCACGTGAGACAGGAAAAGCCGAATACCTGACAGCTTCTAAAAATATCGCGAATTACTTCTTATCTCATCTTCCTGAAGATCAAGTTCCTTATTGGGACTTCAGAACAGCCGATAAGGATAAGCATGTTCGCGACTCCTCAGCCGCCGCTTGTACGGCAAGCGGTCTGCTGGAGTTAAGTATGTTGCTTGAGGATCCAACGGAGAAATCCTTCTACTACGATAGTGCTCTCGGCATACTCCAAGGTCTGTATGAGAACTATGCCGATTTCAGCGATCAGCAGGACGCTATTCTTACCAAAGGAACTGTATCCTATCCCGTGAACAAGCATGTGAATGTGCCGATTATCTACGGGGATTATTATTTCATAGAGGCACTAGCTAAGGTGCATGGTCAGCCCGGATTGTTCTAGCCGTTGCATTTATATTAAGCAGAAATCAGCCCCCTCACCGTTTGTGGTCAGGGGGTTAATCTAGTAGCATTACGCAAAGCGATTAGGTCAATTCCGCTAGCACCTGGCCTAGCCGGTCAAGCAGCTGTTCATTAGCTTCTATGCAGATCGGCCTAGCATGTTCAAAGTCCTCTTTTAACTTGAATTGTTGACGGAAGGTAACTCTGGTCCCCCCTTCTATGTCCTCGAAGATACCCGTTACCCGAAATTCATGAATGTTCAAATGATCAATTACAACCCGCTCCAGCGGTACGAACTCAACAAAGGCGCAATGGTTAGGATAATCCACGCCATCCGGTCCATGCATGGTGAACTTCCACGTGCCGCCCGGTCTCATATCGCACTCATGAAACGTACATGTGAATCCTCGAGGTCCCCACCACTTTGCTAGCAAATCGGGGGTTGTCCACGCTCGAAACACAAGCTCCCGCGGCACATCGTACTCGCGCGTAGCAATAAGTTCATTTTCACCTATTGTCATATTCATACCTCCCCTACTACTACCTTGCCCAGTGTGTCCAACATGGCGTTTGTACCGTGTTCCCGTTCTTCCAGTGTATCGTGCCCGTCAAAGAACGCACCTTGCTCCGTGAAAATCAGTTTCGTACCGCCTTCAACCTTGATAAGCTCGATTGTTGTAATGGAGACGGAGATGCGTGTGTCGCCCGAGTCCAGGGTGTAAGTGTAGACAATACGCTGCTCCGGAACAAGCTCCTGATAATTGGCGTCGAAGGTAAAGATCGGTCCACCCGGTGGCCCACCTCTGCTATACTCGCGCCCACCAACCTTGAAATCGAAGATATCTGGCTTCGAAAACCACTTGGCTTTGGCAATCGGGTCGGCCCATGCGTGATAAACCCGCTCTGGCGAAGCGGCATAAGTTCGCTCGACGACGAAGGTTCCATGTTTAACAAATCGTTCGTTCATTGATTTTCCTCCTTATTTTCCGGAATTCCGCTTTCCTCGGCAAGAAAAGCTCCCAATAGATCCAAATGTCGCTCCCAGCCCGTTTGTCGATCAATGACTGGTTTCTCAAACCCCACCTTCATCGCTTGCAGAAGGCTCGTTAAATCTTCAACCGTTAATTCCGCCTTGCCCTGCATATGCTTGGATACGTGCCTGAGTTGCTCTAGTAGTTTCTGCTGCAATTTCATCTGTTCTTTGATCTGGTCTATTTGTAGGTTTACAATTTCAAGCGGGCTGATCTGCCCGCCACTTAAAGCCGACTTAACCTCTTCGAGAGATAAGCCCAATTCCTTAAGCGATAAAATCTGGTGCAAACGTGACAAGTTTGCTTCACTATATAGCCTGTGGCCCGATTCCGTCTGACCGGATGGAGATAACAAACCGATTTGATCATAAAAGCGTAGGGTTCGTACGGTAAGCCCCGTCAGCTTGGCGAGGTCCCCGACCTTCCAATGACTCTTCATTTACCATCTCCTCTCCACTCTTTGGTAATAGTAAAATACTGGTAACCCTATTTTAAAACATTACGTTACGTAAGGTGCAAGTGAAATTGTGATGCTGGGCTGGATTTTTTTTATGCGACCATTTTAAAGAAAAAAAACGCTCGGAATCCCCGAGCGTATATTGAAGTCATTTTGAAGTTTTTGTCTTACCTCTACTCTTCCTCATACAAAGACGTATCCACTGCCTGGATATATGGTGTCCATTCCCCTGTCGTATAGAGCAGAAGCCGATGCATCGCACGCGTACATGCTGTATAAAAGAGCTTACGCTCGCTTTCCCGGTGATATGTCTGCGAAGAAGCATCATAGATCAATACAGCATCGAATTCGACACCCTTGGCGAGATAGGCAGGCATAACCGCTATCCCTTTCTCAAAAGTGATCGTCTCCTTCGTGATGAGCCGTAGGGTCTCACAACCCTGTGCTGTCAATGTCTCGTAAGATTCGAGGCTTTCAGCTGCATTTTTCGTAATAATGGCGAAGGAGTCGAATCCTTCAGCCTTAAGATCGGCGAGGTCTGCGATAATTCGTGCTGCCCGCTTTTCACTACTGCCAGCCTTCAAGAGACAAGGCTTCCTACCAGCCCTCTGAAAGGGAACAATCTCTTCGTTTGGTAGCAGCGCCCTCGTAAATTCGACAATCTCACGTGTTGAACGATAACTTTGGACAAGGCGAATCAGGCTCGTTTCGCTTTCATCGTAGAGTCGGATCAACGGTGAGTCGACCTCCTGTAGATTCGTCGCTTGTGGGAAGATCGCTTGACCAAAATCCCCGAGCACCGTCATACGAGCACGCGGAAACAACCGTTTGAGGAACACGTATTGGAACGGTGAATAATCCTGGCCTTCGTCAACAAATACATGCCGTACCATCGTATTGGTCCGAGCCCCCTCGACGAGTTCCTTTAAATATAAATATGGCGTTGCATCCTCATAAAACAGTTCGAGCCGACTCAGCTTTTCCTTCGTTTGTTTACAGATTGCGGGCCACTCTTTTGGCACTTCCGTCTCGTTCGTCATTCTCCGAAAAGTGGCATCCTCGCTAAACAACTGATCGTACAGCCCTACCACATCTATGAACATGAACCGCTTCACGTCTCTCCTCAGCGGCTTGAAATGTTCTTTTACAACCATCCGACGCAGCAGTGATTCTTCCTGTACGGAAAAATCGAAGACGTTCTCTTCCCCCAACTCCTGCCCGCGAAAATCACCATAGACCTCTTCATACTGCTTCGTAAAGTCGAAGACCGCCTCTTCTCGCTGGTACTTCTTAAGCAACGCGCTGTAGGCTTCGGCATATTGCTCATTGTCGAGATAATTGAGTTCATCTTGAACCCAGAGCTCATCCCGTTCTTGACGCTCCAGCGTAGTCAGCTCTCGCAGTAACCATTCACGTAGCAGACCCATGCGATTAGCCAGACGAATGGAACGGTCATAGCTATAAAATTGCGACTTCATTTGTTCCGCGGTAATTAGCTCGCGGCCCCGGAATTGGATACTACGGAAGCGCATGCCCTCCTCCCCTAGCCACAACGCATAGCTTTGGATAGCATGTAGGAAATTCTCAGACGCCTTATAGTGCATCCCACTTAACCGCGCTTCATACTCCTCAGATAGATTTGCTGTTAAGGCGTATTCGATTTGCTCAAACGGGTCCTCTATACGCATCGTCGATCCAAGCCAATATTCAAGATATTCCTGAAAGGTCGTCTGCTGCATGTTCTCCTCGCCGAGTTCGGGAAGTACCGTGGATACATAACTGTTAAACATCGGATTAGGCGAGAAAAGAACGATCTGGTCCGCCTTGAGCCGATCACGGTGTTTATACAACAAATACGCTACCCGTTGCAGAGCTGCGGATGTCTTTCCGCTACCAGCTGCCCCCTGCACAATGAGCATACGACTCTTATCGTTACGGATGATGGTGTTTTGCTCTTTTTGAATCGTCGCCACGATACTCTTCATTTGCGCATTCGCGCCCTTACCCAGGACTTGCTGGAGCAACTCATCGCCGATAGTTAAGCTCGTATCGAACACATTCTGGAGCTGACCGTCAGTGATCTGGTATTGACGCTTCAGCGTCATCTCACCCGTTATTTCTCCACCCGGCGTATCATAATCTGATGGCCCTGGGGAATAGTCATAATACATGCTTGCAATGGGTGTTCGCCAGTCGTAGACTAGAAAATTCATGGCATCCTCATCAGCGAAGGATGATGCACCGATATATATTTGCTCACTGAACCCCGTGCCGTCCTCTTGAAAATCAATTCGTCCAAAGTAGGGGGACGGCAACAGCCGTTTCATACTTTTCAAACGTTGCATCCGTTGCCGATGACTGCGTTCCCGCTCGGACAACAGCGCTTCTTGCTGCTTTATACTGTAGAAGGTCTCTTCGAAATCTTCTTCCGTGCTCGTATTGACCGTAACTTCCTCCCAGAACTGCTTGCGAATATCGGTCACCTGTTCACGTAATCCGGATACTTCTGGTTCCAGTTCAGCGATTTGTGACCGCAGTCCTTCTGTTACCAGATCAAGCCGCTCCTGCTCTTGCTGCCAATCCTTTGCGCTTATCATCTTGCTCAACACGCTCCTTTTCAATCTTGTTATAAAGAAGCAAAATTAATATTTGACAAACGGTAAATCCATATGATATTATATTATTGTAAGGTAACATGATATATCTATGTTCATTTACAATTTGTCAGTGATCTTCTAATCTTATCACGATGTTTCTTTGAATGCAAATCATTTACATGTAAAAGAACCGGCATTTTTCTGCCGGTTCTTTCTTTGTTGTGCTGAGTGAAGAGGGACTTCAAGCTAACCCCGCAGTAACTCGTCCCGCGCCTCGCTCAGCGCGAATCCCAGTAGGTTTCTACCACGCCATTTCACGGGATTCTCCGCGTCCGGATTGGACTGACCCATACCGATCCCCCAAATGCGGTCCCGCGGGCTGGCTTCGACGAGGATGCGATTCTTCGTCGACATGAGATATTTACCAAGCTCCGGATTCTGCGAAAATTTAGCCAAGCTGGCCCTTTTGACAATGTCGTAACATTCTCTGTCCCAAATGTCCTTATCGAAGTTCTGGACCGCACGCCCATAAGCTTTCATTTCTTTAGGATGCTTGGCTTTTAGGATCGACTCCAGCATTTCGCCATCGCCGAACATCCTTGCCTTCTCAGCCATCATGAACTGCTCGGCACAAGAATACTTCGTCTCCTCTACCGTGAACGGGCACATCCACCATTGGCTGAAACAGCTTTTATCGACACTCCCGTCCTTAGGCGGCGTATGGCCCCAAAAGAACACGAACTTAAACGTTTTGCCCGCGTTATATGCTTTTCTTAACTCTTCAAGATTATATATCATCGTTAATCCTCCAAACTTCTCCGATATAAGCGGGATGGACGGTGCCCCGCATTTTCGGTGTAATGATCAGTTTCCACTACGAGATCATTCACTTTACGCCGGAAAGCCGCCTTCAGCAGCTCCTTGTCCAAGATTACCTCGTAAACTTGCTGCAGCTCTGTTAAGGTGAACAGCTGTGGCATCAAGTGTAGTGCAATATCGGTATAATTCACTTTTCCCCGCAACCGCTCGATGGCGCAGGCAATAATCTTCGCATGATCAAAAGCCAATCCATCATTCGATACGATCGAGTAGGTGGTTGACGTCGAGTTCACTTTTACCGCAACCGTCCGATCCACAATTGCCGTTAGCTCTTCTCCTTCGATACTGAGCTTAAGCTCATATTCCAGTGTCTTGACGTATCCATCCTTAATCAGTTCTTTCCGCTCCCATAGAAGCCTATAGGATACCTTGAACCAGGCGACGTCGGCAGCGTCATCTCCTGCCTGTAGCTGCACCTGGTCACTGTTGATCAAGGCCATGTAGCTACAACTGATCACCCAGGTGCGGGGGTCCCGCCCAACATCACTAAAGGTGTATAACTGCTCTAAATGAACGTCATCCACACCCGTTTCCTCGCTCAACTCCCTTGCCGCAGCCTGCTCCGTCGTCTCGTCCGGGCGGACGAAGCCACCTGGCAGCGCCCATTTACCAATGAAAGGGTGCCCCCCTCGGCGAATAAGCAGAATTCGCAGCTCTTTATCCGGTAACTTGCGGTAACTGTCCGGCTCCGCATCCGTTACAGTGAAAATGACCATATCCGTCGCCACCGAAGGCCGCTCGTAATCGCCAACCCGATATTGCTCCAGGAATTCACGTTCTGTAAGTCCATCGCGATCCAACAAATCCATCCACTTTGCCTCCTTAATTCCTATATTCTTAGCCATTGAGCTCCCCGAAATAGTTCCGGTAAGGCTCGAACTTGGCCAACACTTCGTCCACCTTATGCATTCTTTCCTCCAGGCTGCCACGCAACGTGATAAAGGGGATCCGCCGTGCCTGCAAGTCCGCGATGATCTGTCTATGGAAAACTTGCCGTTTCTGATCCCCGCTGCGATCCCAAGTATCATCGTAAGGAATATCGTCGTCGCACAGGAAAAACAGATCATAGAGCTGTGCGTTCTCCAGGGCGATCCGGGTTAAGAGCTCCGGGGCACGGCCGTGATAGTCTAGGGCGTACATATACGTGGTTATCGCATTGGTATCGACAAAAAGATAACGATCCGCTCCCAGCAATGCCTTCTCCTCCCGTTCGATATGTCCAACTGCGATTTCGTCGAACGCTTCCAGGCCGATTCTGCGGTCCACCTGATGCTCGGTCCAATAATCCCGCCCATATTCACTTGCAAAGGACGTGTGATACCGCCGCGCTAACGCTTCGGTGATCGTGGATTTGCCTGTCGACATCGCCCCCACAAAAACAACCTTTGTGATTAAATCCCGGTACACAATATCACTTACAAACTCCCGGTATTTATAAGGATTAGAACGGATCATCGTCGCCGAGATCGGAACCCGTACGCGAGCTTCATCAACCCGCCGATCCACAGCACCCAAGGCGACGCTCATATGCTCTCCGTAAAACTCGCTGGAGTAAAAATGAGTAACCTGCTCACCTTCCAACAACCCCAAAATATACTGCTCTTCCCGGATCTCATGCTCCCGGTCGTCTGAATATCCATCCGGACCATCCCAGGCTTCGATCACCCGAACCGTCGGATAGAGCTTCCGTATCCAGTTCGCCCGAATATGAAGCGGAATCGTGATAACCGTCGTCTCGTAGATCACCACAATTAATTCATCGACCTCTTGCAGTGCCGTTTCGATCATAGACTGATGTCCTTTATGCAGCGGAGCAAACTTTCCCAGTGTTAATCCAAGTGTCTTCATGCGGACAATACCTCCTTGGCCCCTTTATTCCAATTGTAATAACCATATATCGCGTTAACCAAATACGCGCTCCACATCACGATCATCAGCAAGCCTTCGCCACTGCCTTCGATCATACGAATTACCCATAACAGCACCGTAAACATATTCAGTACAATATAAATCAGCCATTGTTCCTTGAATCTTCGAACCATTAACAGGGTAGCCACGATGGATAACACCGTCGTTGTGGCATCGATGTAAGGCGAGTTCTGCCCCGGTATGAACGAAAGTCCAAACCCTAGCAACAAGCAGCCTAATACGCAAACTACTCCGACTTGGAGCAGACCTTTAAGTTTCATTTGGCGCATCGACAACTTGCCGCCTTGGAGGTTATTTTTCCACATATAGAAGCCAATCACATTCATAGGAACAAAGAAGAGCAAATTCAGCATTACCTCTCCAAACAAACCGTTCACGTAAGCCAAATATGCGTAGCCTACCGTATTGTACATACCGAACACATAGCTCATCAGTTTTCCTTTTGCCGTGAGTACCACACATAGTACCCCAGTGATGAAGACTGTAAATCCGAGTAAGGAATCCTTTGAAATCACCGTAAACCCAATTGCGATCGAGGTAAACAAAACCAACCAAGCTATCTCGAACATGTTCCAACCGCCTACGTACTTCTTCATCTGTATCCCCTCAGCTTTCTCCACTCATTCTTTAAGTGTATACTTAGTATATATTTGATAATAACAATTTGTTACTAACAAAATATCAAAAAATACACCGCGTGGCAAGAAGAAATTTCCTACGCGTCATGTATCGGATAATTTTAATATGAATATTTAGGCGAAATAATTCGATTAATAGGAAAATTTTGGACTAATTGCTTTGACCTTCTATGATATATTTAAGAAAATAATCCTATTATTTTGAAAAATATGAATCATAAAGGAGGATTTATGAAAAAAATAGTTTATTTAATGATTATAGGGTGCTTAGTTATCTCCGCCGGTCTTTTCTCTTTCGCTCCCTCAACTTCTGCCGCTGCTCCTGTTACTTACACTCTCTATATAGACGGTAAGATTTTATCATCAAAATACCCAACCGTCGTTGAAGGTAACACCACTCTAATTCCTATGAAGGCTGTTCTAACCGAGCTAAATTATAATACGGCAGTCGATAACAAAACGAAGGCGATTACGGCAAAAAATTCAACTGGCTCTTTTATTAGCGTGAAAGCAGGAAGCAAAAAAGCCAAGATCAACGGATCCGAAACCCTACTTCCGGCATCGGTCAAAGCAATGAACGGAACTACGTACATACCTATATCGGCAGTTAAACTTTTAACCGGAAAATCTATCGGTGTAGATAAAGCATCAGGCATCGCCTGGATCGGGGACAAACCTACGGACCCAGCCGTCCTTCCGACATGGGGAGTAACTCCGAATCAAGTTAAAGCTGTCTCCGGTCAGAAGCTGCTTATTGATGAAGGAGGTCAGGGCGATATTTATATTCTTACCTTCCATGACCAACCTGAAGACCCTGAAGAATTATATATATTTTATAAAAACAAACTGGCCAAAATAGGATTTCTCCCAGTCATTTCTGGTTATAATGAAGCCGAGTTACTCAGCATTTATGATGCCATGGTCGTCAGTTTAATTAATAGTTACGGGGAACCAGAAGTAGATACAATTACTGTCGATGAGGACTCACTAGAGCGAGTGACCCTTGACAACGGAGGTTACTTAATAAGCAAGTGGAACGTAGGAAACACTATAATCACTCTTTTATTGAAAGCAACGGACACCGATTATACTCTGAATTTGACCTATGTGAATGCTTCAGTACAGGCACAACTTGATGCAGCCGTTAATGCTATTAAATAACTAGTCAAATTAAATAAAAAGAAGGAGCCGATGAAAATACCGGCTCCTTCTTTATTTACTGCATCTGGTTCTCTATCCGCTGCATGAACTCTTCGGCTGCGCTATACCCTAGCTGCTTGAGATACCAATTGTTGGCCGCCGCTTCAATCAAACCAGCTACGTCGCGTCCAGGCTGAAGCTGGACTTCGATATGCGGGATTTTGACGCCGAGATATTCCGTGAATTGCGGGACTACCTCAAGCTCATTGTTGAGGGAGTCTTCCTGCCATGGAGCTAACTCAATGTCGAGTACAATTCGTGTCTCGTCCTGAAATGCCTTGCGTCCATATTGGCGTACAACATTGATCAGACCAATGCTGCGTAGCGCAAGGAACTCGCGCGTTGTCTCATTATGCGTGCCAAGAAGCGTCGCTGGGCCTAACTTCTTAAGCACCACAATATCGTCCGCTACGAACCGGTGACCTCTTCGGATGAGCGTGTGGGCTGTCTCGCTTTTACCAATCCCGGATTTTCCCCTGAGCAGGATGCCTATGCCCGATACATTTACACATACGCCATGGATCGACAGCTCCGGCGCAAGAGTCTTCACTAGATAACTGTCCAGCTTGGCGATAAACTCCGTTGTCGTCTCTGCCGTCCGTAGTAGTGGTATGCCTTCCTGATCGCAGAACAGGATCAGATAAGGAATCTCCTGTTGTCCTGCCGTCACAATGAAGCAAGGCGGATGATATTTGACAATGTTTCCGATATGCAGCTTGCGTTCCTCAACGCTTAGCGTCAATAAATAGTTAATTTCCTTGCGGCCCAGCACTTGCACCCGTTCCATAGGAAAAAAATCAAAATACCCGACAAACTCCAGCCCCGGTCTATGCGTTCGCGGACGGGTAATCACACGATCCATGCGGCTGGCTCCCGCAAGCACTTCCAAATGGAATTTTTCCGTAAGGCTTTGAACGGTGATCGACTTCATGTAGTTCTCCTCCTACGTCTTGGCGTATCTAGAATACGCCTGGTCATCAATACTACGATGTCTGATATATTCCACACCGATAAATGCATTCCTGCAATTGAGTGTCTTTTAGCTGAATAACCTCTTCTAATTTAACGTTCGCACGTCCGGCCTTATAGTTGTTTGAGTTCTGCTCGGCTAGACTAGCGATCTTCTCCGCCACATAAGCAGGCTCAAGCACTGTGACATCCGGTCCGTATCCGAGTAAACAAATAACATAGTACACTGGAACGAATTCGACAGAGGTACGCATTTTGCAGCAATCGATGCGTCAGACTTAATGATAAGTGATATCCGGACATTCTTCCAGAGTGTACAACAGGAGCTAGGAAATAATAAAATGAACATCAAAAAAATGCCTCAGGACCATATTGCATCGTCCTGGGCATTCCTTCTAATTTAGCGCGGGTCTTCACGGTATCTTGCCGTTATATTTCTCTCCCGACATTTGGGTTACTTCTATACATTTTTTCTGCTTCGATAGGACTTTGTTTTGCTGTCACATGTTGTGGAATTACGCGGTAAACTTGCACCGGTCCACCGAATACAGCCGACCTATACTTATCTACATGCTGCTTCGATAAGGGACGGTTATAATAGCCGGGTACATATTTATTGATCAATTCTTGGAGTACATGAGTGGCTTCGTCCAAATCCGTGATTGGCTCTGCTTGTCCAAATATCATTACGCTCATGTATGCCGTATCTGTCTTGGCAGGAACCGGATCCGTGATCGTTCCGTATTCCTCACACACCGTAAAACATACCTCTGGATTTTCACTCATGACCTGATTGCGCCTTCCATCTCCTGCCCCGTGAAAATAGAGTTTCCCCTCTGTCCATACATAATTAAGCGGTACAACATAAGGAAGATTTCCATCAACCATTCCAAGATACCCTACTCTTGCTTGAAGAAGAAAACTTTCAATTTTCTCTTGATCCTGGCATTCCCTGATCTTGTAGCGAACTGAATCCATTTGAAATCATCTCTCCTTTCATCATAACCATCATCCCACTTCAATTGTCTTAACTTCGATCGTCTTCTAGTGCGCGGCAACGACCAGATTGCAAATACCAGCGTTATTACGGTAGTATACCAATGAATGGATTGCGTTAGAACATCCAAAGATCCTGCTTTTAAGCAATCCATATTAATTATTGGTTGGAGATTGGAGCTTCTATTTGGGGGTATATGCGATGATGAAAGTAATCCGTGATGATAAGAGACCGATCTGGCAGCAATTGCTTGATCAAGCGATTCATAATATTACTAGCGGAATCTGGGCGCCAGGACAATTACTGATTCCTTCCCGCGAACTTGCCCACATGGTAGGTGTCTCTCGCTCGACTATACAAATCGTTTATGAGGAATTGCTAAGTCGCGGCTATACCGTTACATCTCGGCGAGGAGGAACGCGAGTTAGTAAATGGAAGCAATTTACGAAGTCACCGAAGGAAAAGATCACAGATGGCCCCGTCCCCCCCTCACTTCCCTTGTTGAACTCGGCTGTCGATCAATTACATGACTGGTTCAGAGGCAAAGAAGTGCGAGAAGTTGAAATTGACTTCAGTCCCCATGAACCCTACTTGGATGATCAATTTCAAAAGAACTGGCGACAGTCGCTTCTCCACGCATCCAATGAAATGGACCTATCAAGCTGGGCGTACGGCGACCCCTATGGTTTCACACCATTACGTGAGCAAATACAGCGTTATTTATCACTTGAACGAGGCATTCATATCAAAACCAATCAGATTCTATTAACCTCAGGAGCTCAGCACAGTATTGACTTAATCGCACAATCACTCTTAGCTGAGGGGGACACCGTCTCAGTAGAAGATCCCGGTTTTCCAGCTGCCTGGATGGCGATGAAATATCGACGTATGAATGTGGTGCCTGTTCCCGTTGATGAGTATGGTCTAGTTGTTGAGCATATTCACCCACAGTCCAAACTGGTCTTTACGACTCCTTCACATCAGTGTGCGGTTGGGGTAGTTATGACCGAGCCGCGCAGGCAACAATTGTTACATAGGGCGGCTCAAGAACGATTTTGGATCATTGAAGACGATTATGATAGTGAATTTCGATATCGTGGAGAGCCACTTCCAACGTTGTTTAGTCAGGCATCCAATAATACTTTGTATCTCATGAGTTTTTCTAAAATGATTGCTCCAGGCATTCGCATTTCGGCTATCGTTGGATCCGTCGAGGCCATTGCCCAAATTGCCAAAGTACAGGAGCTTACTTACCGCCATCTTCCTATTATGGATCAACTAACGCTAACCCACTTCATTAAGAATGGGCATTTTATGCGACATATGCGAAGAGTCAGAAATGTGTACCGACGAAGACACGAAGCCATGACAAAGGCTATTATGGTTAGCGGTTTAGGAGAGCGTTTCACGCTAAGCGGAGTAGAAACGGGATTGCATATGTTACTTGAAGCAGAAGATTCATACGACGAAGAAGCAGTGACAAAGTTAGCTCTACAGCAGGGAATACGTGTATACCCTCTTGGACCCTATTGTTTGGAAAGCAAAAGAAAGGGATGGGTGCTGGGATTTGCAAAAGTGGATGAAGCAACGATTGAGCAGGGAATTCATCGCCTTGCGGAGTTGATCTTATAGCATTCATCTTCATGATCTATGTACGCTCGTGCCTCCTGAAATGATAAGTTCTATTTTACAAAAGTCAGTTATCGTTGTACCTGCGATAATCCAGCACTTGCAGTGCTTCCAGATTGATTCTGCTCAGTCTACCACGGCAAAGTTATTTTGTATTATTAATATAGACGGGTATTATAGAAAGTAGCATTGTTATCTCCACTTTTACATAAAGGAAGGACTTACTCCATGATCTTGTTAATTATTCTGTTTATCGCTGCGGTCATCTATTTCTTTTTGATCTTCCCGACCCAATGGCTTAAAGTGGAACGAGTCCGCTACTCTTGTGGGATTGGAGCCCGAGTTCTGCAGATTAGTGACCTACATGTGGAGAAACTCCGAATCAGTCCCAGTAGATTAACCCGTGTGATTATAAATGAAGCCCCTGATTATGTCGTTCTCACCGGGGACTTCACGCAAAAATCCCGATATTTATCCAAGGTGCAACGTTATGCTCATGCGATTGTAAAGCCCGGCATTCCTGTTGTTGCTGTACTGGGCAATCATGATCATCGCCTAAAATCTACTGCTTTCCATCAGCTGATCCACATTCTTGAAAGCATGGGTATACAAGTCCTTATTAATCAGTCTATATCAGTTGATAACTTTCAAATTGTTGGCATCGATGACTTTGGTAGCAACAAAAGCAAGGTTGATCAAGCATTCGCAAACGTCGATCCAAGCAAACCGATCCTAGTCCTCACTCATAACCCCAATCTTGTTCTATCTATGAACCGAAAATATACGTATTTGATGGCAGGTCATATTCATGGTATGCAGTTTAACGTGCCTTTTTTGTTCCCATTCATAGATAAAGGCAGGCTCGCGGCAGACGGTATTATCAAGGGAATGCATACAGGCACCCATGGCCAGTTCTATATCTCGAAAGGGATTGGTCAGGCCGGTCCCAATGCCAGGTTCCTTATTCGCAGTGAAGTTACGCTGCATGAACTCGATTGATGGTTAAATTAACTTTTGAACGCAAAAAGACCGCAGGTTACCTGCGGTCTAATTCGCTATTCAGAGACAAGAATAATATAGACAACTACGTTCGAACGGATATTTCCCTGCAATGTTGGGTCATGCGCCACAATGACCGAATAGAGTCGAGTACTCGCGGTAAACGAACCTTCAATATTTACTGTACCGTCTTCCAAATTATTCGTTCCGAGCTTGCCCTGATTAATAATATAATCAGCAGAAGGAGCCTCTGCAAACTGATCCGTCGTTAAGTAGTAGAAGTCATACTCACTTCCGCTATAATCCGGTGAGACCGTAATTGAACCGGAGTTCTCGATAGGTGTGCCTATGCTCGTAAAATCTTCGATGATGGGATCCGTACGATAAAAGGTTAACTTGGTAACTTGACTATCCAAATTTCCCTGAGTAGCAACTATGTAGAGATAATAAGCTTTGCTGGGAACTATGTCCTTGTCGATATGGATATCTCTATCAGCTTGTTTATTTGACTTTATCTCTTCGACGCTTGGGGAATCTGAAAGTTCCTCGGTAAGCATGTAATATAACGTATCGAATCCACCTGGATTCACACTTACATGGATCGTGTCGCTATCTTCTCCATTCCATCTTTTTGTCTCCCCTGCGTTAAAAGTAATCGTAGGCGCTGTGGTTGGTGTCGGTGTCGGTGTCGGTGTCGGTGTCGGTGTCGGTGTTGGTGTTGGTGTTGGTGTTGGTGTTGGTGTTGGTGTTGGTGTTGGTGTTGGCGTTGGCGTTGGTGTCGGTGTTGGCGTCGATGGTGTTGGTGTCGATGGTGTTGATGTCGAAGGCGTAGATGTTGAAGGCGCAGATGTAACCACTGGCGGTGTCACCGGAGGTTCAGTTATCTTAACCGGTATGGATTTATTCTCCTCATTTTTAACCGCGTTACCGAATAATGACTTTAAACCATCTGCTACAATAGTCGGTGCTTTTGATGAATCGAGTTTAAAACCTTGATGTAACGTGATTATGATCGTCTTCTTGTCCTCGGACAGCATGTAACTGTCTAACTTCGGATCAAGCGGCACACCGTTAATGGTAATTTTGGATAGATCAATGGAACTCCCATCGATTCCTACCGACAGAGTTAGTTCCAACTTGTTCCCCGCTTTGAAGTCCGCTCCGGAAACTTCAAGAGGTCTGGTCGCTTCTAACGTTTTGGCGCTTTCGAAGGCTCCGGTAGCTAGTAATTGACGGGTCGCTTCTTCTTTACCGCCGAAAGTACCGTCCGAAGAATTATTTAGCAACTTTAGCTCAAGTGCCAATTGGACGTAACCCTTCGCCCAATCAGAGACAGTATTATCGCTAACACTTGGAGCCGACGGTACCCCTGCACTCTGGCCTAAAACCCGAACTAGAAATGTAGCTAATTGCTCCTTCGTTACGCTTCCAGCTGGGTTGAAACTCCCGGAGCCTACGCCGTCCGTAATTCCCGCTGTCTTAAGCGCTTCGATATAAGGCAGTGCATAACCGTTAGCGGGATCATCTGACGTTACGTCACTGAAAGACGATGTAGTTAGATTAGGGTTGACATTCAGACCAGCAATAAGCGCTGCTACCTTCGCGAATTGGGCTCGATTCATTTCATCTTTCAGCCCAAAACTAGTATCAGAGACTCCATTGAAAATACCTGCTGAAATCATGGCATCAAACTTTGCCTTTGTAGCTGCATCCAAATCCTTTAAATCGGTAAAATCGGCCGATGTCTGCGCTTCACTCACACCGCTGCCAATGGTTACTGCGGACGTCAAACCAACCGTCAGCGCCGTAAACAAAATCCAAATCTTTTTGTTCATAATTAACCACCTTTCCAAACTATAATTTTAAATTATTAATAATTTAATAGTAATATTTTAACAGAAAATTAAATATAAAACTCTATTAAATTTTAATAGATCCTGAATACAAAAAAAACCTCCTCGATCCTTTTTCGAGGAGGGTCTTGTCACGTTATCTAGAACAATAGAGCTTACCGATCTTGTTAGTTGCCTCTCTTCCTTCTATTGGAATAATGCAAAACAAATAATAGAATAAACCATAGGGGCGTTAACAATAAGGCCGGACGTGTCTCTTCAGCAAACAGCATAATAATGAGGATGATAGCAAACAAAGCTAGGACAACATAATTAATAAATGGAGTAAATGGTGCTTTAAATTTTGATTTTTCATGTAATTGCGGCTGAGTTTTCTTATATTTTATATGGCAAATGAGAACCACACCCCACACCCAAATAAAGCAAATGGCACTAATCGTTGTCACGATCCCAAAAGCTTGTTCCGGAATAAACTTACTCAAAAGAGCTCCCACAGATAGGACAAGTGTGGAGATCAACAACCCGTTTCTTGGTACATGATTTTTATTCAATTTTGCAAATTGGGACGGAGCCTGGTCATTCTTACCTAAGTTATATAGAATTCGACTTGTTGAGAACATTCCGCTGTTACAAGCAGAAGCAGCTGAAGTTAATACGACAAAGTTAATAATGCCCGCGGCGATCGGAATCCCCACTAAAGCAAAAGTTTTAACAAAAGGACTTTCTGCCGGACTTAGCTCCGTCCAAGGGTTAATGCATAATAGAGCAATAATTGCTCCAACGTAGAAGAATAGAATTCGTAAAGGAATTTTATTAATGGCCGATGGGATATTCTTCTCTGGATCCGATGTCTCTGCTGCAGACACACCTACTAATTCCACACCGACAAATGCAAACACAACCATTTGGAACGAAAGTAAGAAACCTGTTATCCCGTTTGGAAACATTCCTCCATGGCCCCAAATATTCTTGACCGTTACCGTTCCTGCATCTGTTTTGAATCCTATCACCAATAAAATAATCCCAATGGCAATTAATGCGAGAATAGTGACCACCTTAATTAAGGCAAACCAAAACTCCAATTCCCCAAAATTTTTGACAGTTAACAGATTGAGTCCTAATAAAATGACTAAGCAGAGAACTTCAGGTATCCATTGCGGAATATCGAACCAATATTGTACATATATCCCGACAGCAATAATATCAGCCATAGCCGTCATAATCCAACAGAACCAATAGGTCCAGCCAGTGACAAACGCTGCTCGTGGTCCAAGATAATCTTCAGCAATATCTGTAAAAGATTGATACCCTGCTTTAGACAACAGGAGTTCTCCTAACGCCCTCATTACAAAGAAAATGGCGATCCCGACGATTAGGTAAGCAAAAATGATAGAGGGCCCTGCTAGTTGTATTGCTTTACCGGAACCTAAAAATAGTCCAGTACCAATGGTTCCACCAATTGCAATGAGTTGAACATGCCGATTTTCTAATTCCCGCTTTAATTCTTGTTGTGCCATACCTGTTCCCCCTTAATGAATACGATAAATTGGTACAAAAAAAAGAGATCGGATGTCATCCAATCTCTTTGGTTCATAAGAATATGAAATAATATTTATCCCGCTAATAACGATTAGCATGATAAATACAAATTCAGTACTCTTCTGTCCTTTTGCCTGAGATTGTGAACCCTTCGGCGCTGCGGAATCCCGCAGTCTCTCCAGAAGCTGCTCCTGCTATAGTGTGATCCATAGCAATCATAGCTTGTGAAATATGAAATTATGAATTAAGTGTTGCTGTTCTAATATCTAAACATATTACTTGCGATGTGATGATTTAATCAGTGATAAAAGTCTCACTGTATTTTTTGTGATAATTCTATGTTAATAAAAAAACCGACAAATGAACATGGAAATATATTCATGACTAACACCTTACATGTTTCCGTTTGAAGCCGAGTTGCCCTTTATCCTCTGCCTTTTGAATATTAACTAAAGCGTTTAAGAACTTGCTTTTTGCGCTACCGTGACTGACTTCCACTGGACAAACTTCCTTTGCGATCTCCACCGCCATATCATGAAGCGGCAGATAGGATACTCCCACAGTATACAAGAAATTGTTCATCGAATATTTCGTACGTTCAGGGGCATCGTGAATTGTATTTTTTACAATCTCCAACATGTTAGCAATTTTCTCTTCGGAAAATTCACGGTCCGGGCGATTGCCGAGCAGCCAGCAGTAACAACTCCAACCTGCCGACATCCTCAGCTCTATATCGCTTGCAATCCAATTATCCGCGACTTCTTGCGCAATATCACTTTCTGCCAATGTTACTGCTACTACAAAATCCGATAGCATATAGAAATAGGCTCCATCGATCCACCGTTCAAAGTCCGCTTCCGTCATCGCTTTCGGTTCGGCAATCACCCCGGCAAAGTACATCGCGTCATAGTTCCCCGTAGCATAAAGCTGCTCAGCCAATGGTTGATTGAGTTTTATTTTTCTGAAGATGGGCTTCATCTGGCCTGTGGCCACGCCAAAAAGTGGTTCGTGTGCGCCGTTGGACAGGTATATCTTCTTGGTTCGTTCCTTGCCAAGAGCTTCAAGCTCTTGCATAACCATTTCTAGATTCATCATTTGCACTTCCCTTTAATGGTTGTCGTTTGTAATTAAGCCCGTCTTTATTTGAATCTTAGCACACTATAAAGACTCATGCACATTGAGTGCATGAGCCTTTATTATAGACAGGTTACTCTTATGACTCCTCGAACCGCTTCCCCGTTAAGCTCCTGATATGCGAGGCATCGCCATCGGTTCCTTTCCCAGCTCAGCCCATATGTATTTGAGCAGCAGTTCAGATTTCAAGCTGGCGCTAGCAGGATCATTCCATAGGTTTCGTAATTCCTTTGGATCCTCCTGCAAATCGAATAGCTCCCCGTAGGTCTGATTGTAGTACACCGTTATTTTGTATCTCGCGTCAACGTACGTCTTCTGGTGAATGGTCGTTGGCTCATGGCGAAATTCACAGATAGCATGATCACGAGCGTTAGATTTACTCCCCAGCCATACTTCCTTCTGATCGACTCCGGTCATGGCACATGGGATCGGAAGATCGGAGAATGACAAGAAGGTTGGCGCCAGGTCTACGAGTGACTGTATCGCTTCAGATGTGCGACCGGATGGAACCTGTCCCGGGTAACGCACGATAAACGGCAGCTTCATCAGATCCTCGTAATGGAACCCTCCCTTAGCCTGCAAGCCGTGCTGACCGAAGAAATGACCATGATCCGTCGTAAATACGACAATCGTGTTGTCAGCCAAACCTAGCTCGTCTAGCTTGTCAAGAATTTGTCCAATATATTTGTCCATCATGCTGATCATACCGTAATAAACAGCAACAAGCTTCTTCCGGTCGTAATCGGTCAGTCTTTTGCGCTCTCCATAATGGTAGTAATGATGCGAGCGATAACCGTGAATGCCTTCCCCCGTTTCACTCCAAGCAGAGAAATCAGGATTCTCCTCCTGCGTCATGCCAAAGTGTGGCGGGTTCTGTTCATGCTCACCCGGCACAATGGATGGAATCGTCAGCTGATCCGGATCGTACATCGTATCCCATGGCTCAGGTACTAAATATTCCGGATGAGGATCGAAAAAGCTTGCCCAATGGAAAAAGCTCTCTCCGTTCTTCGCATACTCTTCCAGCTTATCGTTGGTACGTTCGGCAATCCAGGTATTGTAGTGATATTGCTCCGGGATCGGCCACTTGTAGGTAATCGATCGGTCCATGTTACCGGTAGGAGGAAGGAAATAGTCTCGCCAATTACTGCAGCCCTTTTCTTCCATCCACAAGGCATAATGCTGGCCGACATGGGCTTCGTTCGTGTGATTTCGCGTAATCTCTATATGCTCGAATCCGTAGAACGGGCCGTTAAAGTTTCTCCAGAAATCAAGATCCTGCAGGACCGGGTACGCTTCCAATGAAGGATATCCCTCGGCCGACCGCAGCGGCTGGAGATGGGCTTTACCGACAAGTGAGGTTTTGTAGCCGTTCTGCTGAAAATCTTCACCAACCGTGTGACGATCTTCGAGTAGCTTTGTCCCTAGCGTCCAAGCACCGTGCTGGCTTGGGTATAGACCGGTTATGATCGAGGCGCGGCTCGGAGTGCAAGTCGGATTTGGGCAATAAGCTCGGCTAAAGGTCGTGCCTTCCTTAACTAGACGATCCAGATTGGGCGTATGTATCTCTTCGTTGAAGGCTCCGATTGTATCCCAATGCTGTTGATCGCTCGTAATGAGTAGGATATTCGGTTTGTTCATATTGTTCGCCTCCCTTTTCCCTAGTATAAGCTTGCAGGTAGCGAAATTGAATGGCTTCATGTATGATTTGTTTAACGATTTGTTCGTTCAGGAGAGGACGTATGAACATGGAGAACGGAAATATGAAGGAATACGAATATGAATATGCAGAGTATTTATATGCGACTTCTCCCTTATCTGAGAAGGAAGAATCCATTCGAATTGTTCGGGGTGGCCTCAGCAATGGTAAGGAAAACTATCGTACAGGTCCAAAAAGAATCGAATGCTTTAGTATTCATTTTGTTCGTCAAGGGAGTTTAATTTTAGAATTCAAAGACCAGTGTCTGAGCCTAGAAGAAGGAGATTTGTTTTGCCTATATCCTAACGTTTCCTACACATATTACCGGCCGCAAGAAGACCGTGAGTCTCTCAAATTATGTTGGTTAGCTGTCGATGGTACGGAAGCAGAATCGTTGCTGAAAATGGCCGGTTTACGTCCGGATCGTCCGGTCTTACGGGGAGGCTGGAGCGGACCAGTCGTGGAGCAATTGGGAGCGATTTACGAGATGCTGCAAATGCGGCGGTTCATGACGATCGACGGACATCTGGAGCTAAAGGCGCGCTTGTACCAGCTGTTCGCAACGTTGATCCGGCAGTTTGGCGAACCAGAAACCGTACAACCTACCGGTTCGGTCCGGGCATGGGCCGAGTATATCGAACGCCACGCCTCGGAGGGAATTACGGTTCAACAGGTGGCACGTATGGCAGGGCATAACCGGACCTATTTCTCGACCGTATTCGCCAAGACCTTTGGTATGCCTCCAGCGGAATACATGTACAAGGTTCGGATGAACCGCGCAAAGGAGCTGCTGATCGGCACCGATGCTTCGATTACGGAAGTGGCTTATTCGCTAGGCTATCCAAATCTGTATACTTTTTCTCGGGCGTTTACCAAATTTTTAGCCATATCGCCGTCCGAATACCGCCGCAGGTACCGAGAAGAGCCTCTATAGACTACAGTATTCTAAGAGCTTCAAGCCTACGTGACGTTTAAATGTTTCGGAGAAATGTTTAAGTTAGCTAACTATGCAGCCGACCTTTTCAGTGCCGCGAAAAAAAATATGCGTAAATCCAAAAATTTTTCTTGTGCATTAACCCCTACCCTGCTATTATGAAGGAGCATAAATTTTGGAAAGCTAATATTTAAAATATCTAGGATCTTTCCAAGCAGATAATCTTTGACCACTTCCATTAAGAAGTTAAGGCCATACGGACAGCCGGGTCAAATGCCGATTGGCAACTTTCGTTGCCTTATTGATTGAGTTAAAAGCTCAAATTTTATAAGTTGGTTACTTTACAACCAGTGCATATGCACACAACTTGTGAAACGGTCAATAAGAGTGGTAAAAGTGAATTATTTGCTATATAGACTCTGATCCTAACATGATATATTTGAATATTAAGGGCCTTTCCCCATGAAACTGTGAATTTTTTGACTGACGAACACGCAAGAAGTTTGTCCTGTCATGCTTATTGGGACTGTCTTATTATTTGACTATATCAAAAGCAAGTGTGATGCGCATGGTGCGTGTTTCGCTTGCTTTTTTTGTTGCCGTTTTGCATAAATAAAATTCACTTGGGATAGGAGACTGAAAATGGGAAAAGCACTTGTCATTGGCGCCGGCGGCGTAGCATCAGTAGCAATTCATAAATGCGTTCAAAACAGCGAGGTTTTCGAAGAAATTTGCATCGCCAGTCGTACGAAATCCAAATGCGATGACTTGAAAGCGAAATTGGACGGCGGTAAAACCAAAATTACGACTGCACATGTTGATGCAGACAATGTCGATGAGCTGATCGCGCTGATTAACGAAGTCAAACCAGATATCGTCATGAACTTGGCCCTGCCTTACCAGGATTTGACGATCATGGATGCATGCCTGGCTACCAAAACGCACTATATGGATACGGCAAACTATGAGCCGGAAGATACGGCGAAATTCGAATATAAATGGCAATGGGATTACCGCGAACGCTTTGAAAAAGCCGGAATTACAGCTCTATTAGGCAGCGGATTCGACCCAGGTGTAACTGGCGTATTCTCCGCTTATGCGCTGAAACACTATTTTGACGAAATCGAATATATCGACATTCTAGATTGCAACGGTGGGGATCACGGCTATCCTTTCGCAACTAACTTCAACCCGGAGATCAACATCCGTGAAGTATCCGCTAACGGACGCTACTGGGAAAACGGAGAATGGATCGAAACAAAGCCGATGGAAATCAAACGCGGTTATAACTTTGCTGAAGTTGGCGAAAAAGACATGTACCTGCTCTATCATGAAGAGCTCGAATCCCTTGCGCAGAACATGCCAGGACTAAAACGCATCCGTTTCTTCATGACCTTCGGCCCAAGTTATCTCATGCACTTAAAGGCGCTTGAAAACGTAGGCATGACTTCCATCGAACCGATTGAATACGAAGGAAAACAAATCATTCCGCTTCAATTCTTGAAGGCTGTACTTCCGGACCCTGCTTCCCTTGGACCTCGTACAGTGGGCAAGACGAACATCGGCTGTATCTTCAAAGGGAAAAAAGACGGCCAAGACAAGACTTACTATGTCTACAATGTTTGCGATCACCAAGCATGTTATAAAGAAGTGGGCTCCCAGGCCATCTCTTATACAACTGGCGTTCCTGCGATGATCGGCGCGGCAATGGTCATGACTGGCAAATGGAATAAACCGGGCGTATTCAATATCGAAGAGTTCGATCCAGATCCATTCATGGAAGAGCTGAACAAATGGGGACTTCCATGGGTAGAAGACTTTAATCCGGTGCTTGTTGACGCATTGCCTGAGGAAGCTAAAAAGCCGGAGCTCGTTCGCTAATATGCGGTTCGAGGAATTACCGACACCCTGTTTTGTAGTTGATGAAGCACTCATCGAGAAAAATCTGAACATCCTAAGTGGCGTTATGCAGCGTACAGGAGCCAAGATTGTGTTGGCGCAAAAGGCTTTTTCCATGACCGCTATGTATCCCCTCATCGGACAATATTTAAGCGGCACGACGGCGAGCGGTTTATTTGAAGCGCGACTAGGTCACGAAGAAATGGGCAAAGAAAATCACGTCTTTGCCCCTGCCTATCGTGAAGATGAAATCGACGAAATTATAGCCATTTGCGACCATATAATCTTCAATTCCTTCTCGCAGCTGGAAAAGTATAAAGCGAAAGCTCTTGCTGCGGGGAGAAAAGTAGGCCTACGCATCAATCCGGAATGCTCGACGCAAGAGGGACATGAAATCTATGATCCTTGTTCGCCGGGATCTAGATTCGGCGTAAAACTGGACGATTTCCAACCGGAGCTGCTTGAAGGCGTGTCGGGGCTGCACTTCCATACCCTGTGCCAACAGAACTCAGACGATTTGGAGACCACGCTGAATGCGGTCGAAGACAAGTTCGGGCCATGGCTGCCACAAATGGAATGGATCAATTTCGGTGGTGGTCACCATATAACTAGAGAAGACTATGATATCCCCAGACTCGAAGCTTGCATTTCGCGAATGCAGGATAAATACGGCTTGGAAGTCTACCTCGAACCCGGAGAAGCCATCGCACTAAATGCGGGTTATATGGTTACCTCCGTATTGGATATCCATAAGAATGGCATCGAAATTGCCATCGTAGATACGTCCGCTACCTGTCATATGCCGGATGTTCTGGAAATGCCGTATCGTCCACCGCTTGTTGGTTCAGGCGAGGCCGGTGAGAAGCCATACACCTATCGGCTTGGCGGTCCGACCTGCCTGACGGGCGATGTCATCGGAGACTATTCCTTCGATCGGCCCTTGCAGAACGGCGACAGATTAGTGTTTGAAGACATGGCGATCTACTCCATGGTCAAAACCAACACCTTTAACGGTATGCCACTACCGGCCATCGCCGTGCAAGAGAAAGACGGTAATTGCCGCGTCGTTCGTGAATTCGGCTATCAGGATTTTAAGATGAGATTAGCTTAACAAATAACCCAAGCCTTAACCCTACTTCACAAGAAGGGTTAAGGCTTTTTCTAATGTTTTCGATACCTCCAAGACCAGCCGGGCTGTTTAAAAATAACATTTGACGACGTTTTTTCTGTTGCGTAAGATATTGGTAAAGAGGTCAGACCTCTTAATGACTGAATGGGGTGAACTCGTGGATAAAACGGAAATGATATTACCCAATATCAAAGTAAAACCAGGGGCTATATCTGAGCATGTAATTGTAGTGGGTGATCCTGAGCGCGCTAGAGCAATTGGCGATCAATTGGATAACGCCGAAGAACTCGCTTATTCCAGAGAATACCGTACGATAAATGGCTGGTATAAAGGGAAAAAAATAACCGTTACAAGTCATGGTGTTGGTTCTCCGGGTGCAGCTGTTTGTTTTGAAGAACTTATCAAGGCAGGCGCCAAAAAAATCATTCGCGTAGGTACAGCAGGATCATATACGGATGAACTGCCTCCAGGAAGCTTGATTATCGCGGATTCTGCAGTACGAGCAGAAGGTCTAACGAAGCAAATGGTGCCTGATGGCGTACCCGCTGTTGCGGACTTCAATATGCTGCTCAAACTCGAAGAACAAGCAAAGAAAACGAATATTAAGTATGGACTAGGTACGATCGTTACCTTGGATGCATTCTATGCGGGACCTGTCCAATTCCCTCATATGCTGTACAAAGAGTCAGGAGCTCTTGGTGCAGAGATGGAACTCGCAGCACTTTATGTGATCGCTAGATTAAGAGGTGTATCCGCTGTCGGGATCTTTGCACTCGATGGATATGCTTTTAGTGATATGAATGATTACAACCCACACAAAGATTCCGTTAAAAAAGCCATTCAAGCCGAAATTGATATTGCTTTGGAAACAATGCTGATCCTATAGAAATTCTGCCTCTTAGAATGCGCATTGTCTTTCATTAATTAACAATAGTAAGATCAAATAAGTCGCTCTAGGAGGTAAATGAATGAAGAACATTGGAATTGAAAAGGAAACATTATCATCGATTGCGGTACGAACCATTATAGATCTCATTGAAACGGATGTATTCAAAATTGGAGACAAATTGGATGCGGAGCAGAAACTCGCAGATAAGCTACGTATTAGCCGCCCTATACTAAGGGAGGCTCTTCAGAGATTAGAGTTAGAAGGATACATCGTTCGCAAACATGGCGTAGGTACATTTGTCATCTCCAAGACACCTATGTTAACGACTGGCATCGAGAAATTGGACAGTATGACAGATCTGGTAAAGGCGCAGAGTTATACTGTCGGCACGATTGGAATCACAGAGCCTATCATTTCGAGTGATGAATCCATCCGAGAGCTACTGTACTTAAAAGATGATGAGACCTTATTATCCTTTGAGCGAATTCGTACTGCAGACAAAAAGCCATTTGCATTAGACCGAGTCTATATCCCTGAAAAATATGTAAGTGATGATTTCTTCACGAATTATGCAGATGCATCCATTCTAAGTTATCTAAGTTCTGCGCAAAACATTCAAATTGTAAGCTCTCATTGCAATTTATTTGCTGAGAATGCTTCTGCGGAAGATGCCGATAAGCTGGGCATTAGACAGCACGAGGCGCTGCAAATTTTGGAGCAAACTTTCTACTCCAATGCGAATGACCCGATATTTCATGGGAAAAGTTTGATCGTGAACAATATTATGAAATTTCATATCGTTCGGCGAAGATAAAGATCTGTAAAAGGATGAGCTGTAATATTTGTTAATACAAAGGAATGGTGGGCATGATACACATAGAGTCTGTGAAATACGATGGCAAAAAAATCATCCTTCTTGATCAAACTAAATTACCCCTAGAAGAAGTATATCTAGAAATTGAAACGCTGAAGGATCTATGGGATGCCATCTTCGAACTAAAGGTTCGTGGTGCTCCAGCGATAGGGATCGCAGCTGCATATGGTGTTGCACTTGGTGCGAGTCAATTGACTGAAACAGAATATGTATCTTTCTTCGAGAAATATGAAGAGATTTCTGATTATCTAGCATCATCTCGCCCAACTGCTGTTAACTTGTTCTGGGCGCTCAACCGTATGAAGAAAACATTGATGGACAACAAAAACATGGCTATCCCTGACATCAAACAAATTCTTCATAACGAAGCTGATGCCATCAAGAAAGATGATGCAGAGATTTGCACAGCCATTGGAGAATATGGCCTCACGCTACTCCAAGATGGGATGACACTGCTTACTCACTGCAATACAGGTGGGATTGCAACAGCGAAGTACGGAACAGCACTTGCCCCGATCTATCTTGCCAAAGAGCGTGGCATGGATATTAAGGTATTTGCTGACGAGACGAGACCTTTACTGCAGGGTGCTCGCTTGACTGCATGGGAGCTCATGAAAGCAGATGTGGATGTTACCTTGATTACGGATAGCATGGCTGCAATGGTGATGCAGCAAGGTAAAGTAGATGCCGTTATAGTAGGTTGCGACCGGATTGCGGCTAATGGGGACACTGCGAACAAGATCGGCACCTATGGTCTTGCAGTGCTCGCACAAAAACACAATATTCCATTCTACGTAGCAAGTCCTCTCTCTACGATTGATATGGAAACATCCACTGGAGCAGAGATTCCAATTGAAGAGCGTTCTGCTACTGAGATTACTCATGGTTTGGGTAAACAAACCGCACCAGACGGCGTAAAAGTGTTCAACCCTGCTTTTGATGTAACACCAAACGAGTTAATTACAGCTATTATTACGGAAAAGGGTATTATTCAAGCCCCTTATTCCGAACATTTAAAAGTCCTATTTGTATAGTACATGTAGCCCTACCTCTGTTTGGGCAACTAGAGGCAACATTACATCAGAAGATATAACTACAACGGAGGGTCATATGAACTTCTTTCTACTCATCAACATTCTCGGTATTTTGGTCTTTATCGGATTCGCGTTTCTTTTCTCCAAAGATAAGAAAAATGTAAATTGGAAAGCCATTAGTATACTGGTTCTCTTTAATTTGTTTATGGCCTGGCTGTTAACTGCCTTCTCAGGTGGACGCTGGTTCGTTGGACAAGTTGCTAATGGATTTAGATGGTTGATTGATACCGCTTTTTCCGGTATAGGATTTGCATTTGCAAGTATGGTGAATGTTGAGAACATGGATGTTGTGTTTAGTGCATTAATGCCGATCTTACTTGTCGTCCCTTTGTTTGATATCTTAACTTATTTCGGGATCCTCCCAAAAATCATTAAATTCTTGGGCTGGGCACTGTCTAAAGTTACGGGACAACCCAAGTTTGAATCCTTCTATGCCATTGAAATGATGTTCCTGGGTAACACTGAGGCATTAGCCGTATCTGGTGGACAATTAAAGTCGATGAGCCAACAACGCCTATTCACGGTTTCGCTCATGTCCATGAGTTGTGTATCCGCAGCGATGATCGGTGCATATACACAAATGATTCCAGCAGAATATGTTCTAACGGCTGTACCACTTAATATTATCAATGCGATTATTGTGACAAGTATCCTGAATCCAGTCGTCATAACCAAAGAAGAAGATGTTATCTTTGAAATGAAAAAAGAAGAAAAACCTCCTTTCTTCTCTTTCTTGGGTGATTCTATCCTTGGTGCAGGTAAGTTGATTCTAATCATCACAGCGATGATTATTGCATTCGTATCCTTAGCGACACTTATTGATAAGGTTCTAATGCTCATTGCACCTTGGCTTACACTCAGCAGCATTCTAGGTGCGATCATGACACCTTTTTCTTTACTTCTCGGTCTGTCGTTTGATGAAGCATTCCAAACTGCACAGTACATGGGCACTAAATTGGTAACCAATGAGTTCGTTGTGATGATCGATATTATGTCGATTATGGATACATTTAGTCCACATATGAGGGCGGTTCTAAGTACCTTCCTTGTATCCTTTGCGAACTTCTCTACCGTGGGAATGATTCTAGGTTGTTTTAACGGTATTGTGAGTAAGGAAAAGGCTGATAATTTGTCCAGAGGGGTATGGATGATGATTCTGTCAGGAACATTAGTCTCCCTGCTAAGTGCTGCGTTTGTCGGGCTATTCGTCTGGTAAGTTATATGTGAACAATCTTGTGAATAACATAAAACGCTGCCCTGCAAATTTGCTTGCAGGGCAGCTTTAGCATGGGCATGCAGGAGGGAATTATATGCTAGATAACAAGACTTATTTAAGTGATGATGAAGCTAAAAGAATGATCTGTGAGATCGGAAGACGCGTATATAATAAAAACTTTGTTGCCGCGAATGATGGGAATATCTCCATTAAAGTTGGACCTAATGAAGTATGGGCAACACCAACTGGTGTAAGTAAAGGCTTTATGACACCTGAGATGCTAGTTAAGGTGGATCTTACCGGCAAAGTATTGGAAGGATCGCGAAAGCCTTCCTCTGAGCTGAAGATGCATTTACGAGTATATCTGGAGAATGAGGAGACAACAGCAGTTGTTCATGCACATCCTCAAGCGGCTACAGCTTATGCGATGGCTGGGATCCCACTGGATCGTGCTTACTCTCCAGAAGGTGTTATTTTGCTGGGTAAAGTCCCTGTTTCTCCATATGCAGCGCCAGGCACACAAGAGGTGCCAGATTCCATCGCTCCATATTGTACAGAGTACAACGCTGTATTGCTTGCTAATCATGGCGCACTAACCTGGGGAAGAGATATGATCGAAGCTTACTATCGTATGGAATCACTTGAGCACTACTCTCTTACACTGCTTCATACGAAGAAGCTCACAGATCAATTGGAAGAGCTTAGTGCAGAACGCTTAGCAGAGCTAATTCAGATTCGAGAGAACATGGGGATTAAGACCGGCGGTCATCTGATCTCCCATGAGGAGGCTTTGAAGCTCGGGGCGAACAATGATTCTCATGAGTCATCTTCAGTACAGGTGGATCCAAAGCTAATTCAATCCATTGTTGCTCAAGTAACAGAAGCGGTACTCAAACAATTGCGGTAAGACCGAGATAGTGAAAACTGAATACTCGCTTGAAGTAGTACAGCATGAAGGGGCTATTCCTAAGATACTTAGGAATAGCCCCTTCATGGTTCAATCATAATGTGAAATGTCTCTGCGTAATTTTCCTAACAAATAGAAGGATGAGATGACAGCGCCCAATGTTCCGCAGATTACATCCATCATACCGTTTATTTTTGAGCATCAAGAATAAACATCGATGCATCTTGTCCCATGAATATTTTACTTCCATGATAAAAAGTTTTGGATTGAACATTCCTGTACCCTATTTTAGTCATCATGTCCGTTAGCTTCACTTGATTAAATCCGTTATGAACTATATCTGAAACCACTTTTTCATTTTCATTAAAATCTACGATTAGTAAATGTCCTCCCTCATTTAGAACATCAAATAATCTTGATAACACGAGTTCAACATCTTGAATATGGAGTAGAACCTGGACCATAAAAATATAGTCAGCATGTACATCCGATAGGCCTTCCTTTTCAAGATCAAAACATAATGTATCTACATTCTGAATATTCAAATCAGAAATTTTTTGCTTGATTTGATGAATCATGTTTGGTGAAGTATCCAGAAAAAGCATAGACTTAAAATCGTTGATCAAGTTCATTCCGACAAGACCTGTTCCACACCCAAAATCAATGGCACTCTTACTCTTAGCGTCAACTAAATATTCACGAATGGCATCAGAGGACATCTTGGCAACTTGAATTCTTTCTGAAGTGTCATATATATTAGCTATCATTTCAAACTTATCCGTATTTCCCATGATTACCTCTCCTTTAGTCCACATTCTTATTAGTGGAAAAAACAAAACGGAATGCCGCAAAAAACTTGCCCATATTTGTGATACGGCTCACCAAAATATCTTTTGAGCGAAATCGAAGGCACCCTCTCGGATGCCTTCTCTACATAGTTTGAATATGATGTGACTGCATGTTATGAAGTAATATCGTCAAAATTCTGCAAAAGACGGTGCTCCAGCCCTTTTTCGTTTGCTTTTAATTCCTGCATGATCGGAATACTCATATCTGTATTTGGGTTGTATTTAAGGCCCCAGTGCATAATGGAAAATATGACCGGAAACAGATCAAGTGCCTTTTGAGTTGGCCGATACATCGTTTGCGCCCGGTTTGAATCCCCTGTTATCTTAACGAGCAGGTCTGCTTCGACAAGTGATTGGAGTCGTGCGCTCAAAATATTAGTTGAAATGTGCTCGCGTGAAGCAAGAAACTCGCGGTAATGCCGCTTGTTATGGATCAAGACGTCACGAAGGATGATTAAGCTCCATGGATCACCCCATATGTCGAGCGAATATACGATTGGACAAACGGTGGATTCTCGCTTTTTCATAAGCATGATTATACGCTCGGTGCTTGCAATTCGCAAGCATTCAGGGCATGGTTATTTCATTTATACTTGCATTTTGCAAGTATGGGTTTTATACTCAGTGTGCCAGGAAAAAATAGGAAAAGGAGATGACCTTCATGAATCAAAATTACAGTACTTCTTTTACGGTAGAACAAACCCCTGAAGAAGTCTTTGCCGCCATCAATAATGTCCGCGGGTGGTGGTCAGAAGAAATTGAGGGCAAGACCGACGAACTCGGTGAATTTAGGTACCACTGCCAAGACATTCACCGCTGTACGATCAGAATCACCGAACTTGTTCCAGGTAAGAAGGTTAGCTGGCACATTGTAGACAACTACTTTAACTTCGAAAGAGGCAAGAGCGAGTGGACGGGTACAGACATTGTCTTTGAAATCGCTATAAAGGGGGACAAAACAGAAACTCGCTTTACACATGTAGGCCTCAACCCTGCATTCGAATGCTATCAGATCTGCTCGGATTCCTGGAGAACCTACATAAACGGCAGTCTGCCCAAGTTGATTGCCGAGGGAAAGGGACAGCCTAACCCAAGAGAGTAAATGGCAATAAACCTGTATAGGATCAACCCGAAAGAAGAACTTGAGGGCACCTGCATGGGGTGCTCTCTAGTTCCTCTGCAAGAAAAAACACCTCCACGTGATTTGAAGGTGAGTTAGGACGAGCTTATCTTTTTATGCACTTTATAATAAATGCAGGCGGAATTAGTGATGCCTTTTTATGTGTATACCACACAGCAGGATCTCCCGATTTAATTTCCTCTTGGATAACAACATCTTCAACTATCTTCTCAATTTGAAAGCCCGTTTGAATTAGCTCGTTAATATACGTGCTGATTCTCAGTTGATTCATTATAGCCGGACGATCCCATGGTTCACACTGCTGAAGACCTTCATCATGGTATGACTTATTAATTATTAGTTGTTCCCCATTCTGACTAATTCGACTATGAATCGGATGCTCCCAACTAAAAATAAATTTCCCACCAGGTTTCAAATAGCTATATAGATTCTGGAGAGTCCTCCCCAAATCAACAGTCCAACCAATCGCATAGATCGAATAAACGATATCAAAATACTCAATTGGTATACCGGGGTTCTTTTCCATTGCCCCTTGAAAAAGATTTACTTTTGTATTGTTGACGACTGAAAGCAGAGTCCGCGCGGCCTCAATTTGAGTATCAGATAAATCGATTCCCCAAAGCTCTGAGGCTCCGTTCGAAGCCATATATTTTAGAGAGTGCCCACTGCCACAACCAATTTCCAGAACCTTCTTACCTGATAGGTCATCAAATAAGTTTAGTTCGTTTTCTGTGGGTAGAATTGGACCGTATATAGGTAGTGCAGTTCTTCCAAAAAAACGTGGAGCTGCATCATCCCAACTTTTTTTATTTGATAATATAATATCTTCTTTTATTGATTCCAACATGTATTGCCTCCTCCCATCCCAAAAATCATCACCAACATATTCCATATGGGAAGAGTACTATCCTGCCGTTACCTTAAAAGAATCAATTAAATTTCTTACATATATCACTTTGAGTTATAAATTATGGAACAATTTCAAAAATGGTACCTTGGTTAAAATCAGCTACTTTCATAGAGCCATAAGCCCCTAAATATAGTTTGGTTTGACCCAGATTCGTTCCCAAACTAACATAATAAGCTGACCCGGATCCAAAATCATAATCCGTTTCAATAACACTAAAATCATTTAGTTTGCAATCTGTTTGTAGCCCGGTATAAGCTAAAACCCCTCTAACCAGAGGGTGAGATCCTTGCCGAGCAAGATCGGTAAACACAACGCTTCCCGTTAAACCGGGGATTCCATTTCCCATATACGGCTGAACTCCTGTAAGTGCAGTTCCCCCAAATTTATCAATCCTTAAATCTTTATGAAAATAACTCGTTAAAGGTAGAAGGCGCCTTACTGAGGTTTGTACTGCTTCGTTGTAATACGCAATTGTCTCCTCGTCCAAAGTTGAATTTGCAGAGCAGCCCCTAATCATCGAAGTAGGAAAAGCACCCTCCCACCCTCGCCAGCCAAAGTTAATAAATCCTTCATGGTCAGGCTCAGAATTCATTAAAGAAGTTTGAACAAGCTGGGTTACCGGTATTGGTTTATAATGAACGAAAGAAAAAATCGACTCTACCAAATCCTGTCCGACAATCCCCACATATTTAATATAGTAATTATAGAACCTTTGAAATGAAATGCCTGGAATATTTCGAACCCCTTTGGCAATTACCGTAAGCGTTTCCTGAATCGGTTCGGGAAGTTCATCAAAACGTGTAACCACGGGTGGATTATAAATAAATGTATTCTTAACAACATCAATTTCAATAATTTTTCCGGCGATTTCCATGTCATTCTGGCTTAAATTAAATGGATCATAGCCTGATCCACCATCTCCGGTTGTTAGAACAAGTTTTCCTGTTTCAGGTGAAAAGTTTAAACTATTGACACCATTATGATTTAAAAATGGTCTTCTTAAGTTAAGTAATGTCCGTCGTTTTTGAGCTTGATCATTCGGTTGTAAAATCCATTCTTCAACTGTATCGATATGATCATACTGCGTTTCTCTATTTATCCACCTTAGGTTTAAAGTACTGGGATCACACGGATTAGGCTTAAAAGATTCAAAAGCACCTGGAAGGGCACCTGAACCTTGGGTTCCAGCTACTGAATAGTGGAGATAAAACAGACCGTTATAATAAAATTCAGGATGAAACGCTAGCCCTAGCAATCCTCGTTCGTCATATCCTCCGCTAGAAACACCTAGTTTTATGATTCGCGGGCGAATATCTAAAAAAGTCCTTATAACTCCGTCTCGTATGTAAAAAATCTCTCCTACCTGGGTTACAATAAATAAACTTTCAATTGAATCACCCGGAAGTATAGCTGTTTTCAAAACAGTGGGCATATTTATATTACTTACAATGGGGTGTAAACGAACCTTAATTTTTCTCAACTAACGTTAGCACTCCCTCCTCTGGTTTCCTTTTTTAAAAATATGATTAGAACGGTTCCTTTAGTACCGGCACATTCTTACACCGAGCTACTCGATTGCTTTTTTCAACAAAGCCCAGTTGGGCTGAATGCTGAATTTCATAGGATCGCATAGCGCAAGCAACATACTAGTTTGCTCTGTCTTTCGGACGTTCAAGTTCTTTAGATTTCTTTCACTAAACAAGTATAAGCGATGGAAACAAAGGCCAATATAAAACTATCTGTTATACAAGGAGCTCGGCACATGACGTATGGAGAAATTCTATTTCGTACGGCAACGTCTTTCATTGCTCTACTCGTTTTGACGCGTCTACTCGGTAAAAAACAAGTCGGACATCTAACGTTTTTCAATTATGTTACAGGGATTACCTTCGGCTCCACCACTGCCGAGATTATCGTCAACAAACAAATCACGCTGCTACAAGGAATATCTAGCTTAATCTTATGGTCGCTCTTGGCGTTCATCGTTGCATTGACCGGATTGCGCTCCGTCAAAGCGCGTGAGATTCTCGATGGCCAGCCTACGATTCTCGTCAAACAAGGAAAGATTCTAGAAAAGGCATTGGCTAAGCAGCACCTCAACATCGACGATTTAAGCATGTTGCTTCGGAACAAGGATGTCTTCTCACCCGAAGAAGTTGAATTTGCAATTCTAGAACCTGACGGTCAACTCAGCGTGTTGAAAAAAGAAGAACTGCTGCCTGCAACAAAAAAAGATATAAAAGCAACCCTTACACCTATTCATAGAATCCCGACAGAACTTATTGTTGATGGTAAAATCGTAGAAAAAAATCTTGTGAAAATGGATGTCTCTGTTGTCTGGCTCAACCAACAATTAAAGAAAGCCAACATTCATTCTTTAGATCAAGTATTTTACGCAGAGCTCCAATTGGACGGGACACTGTATATCGACAAGTACCAGGATTCGATCCCATAAATAGACCCGGTAGCGACTATTTGAGTTCAACCTAACCTTCAACAATCATAGAATTAGCCCCATCCGCCCCAAAAAACGGAGGGGCTTTTACTTCTGTTACTGTGATTCGCTTGTTGCGCCCACTGCTCCGGATGGCGTCATCAAGCCTTGAACGGCTCCGAGAAACGGACGAATAGACTTGATCATGCCGTACCCCATCTTCATGACCGGGACAACTCGTTGGATCATGCCGAACAGCCGCATACCACCGCCTAACGCACCTCCGAGCGATCCCGTTGCAGCACCGCCAAGCCCTCCGATGCCGCCTAATCCCCCGAACAGCGAACCTATAATCGGTAGAAAGGCCGATATCTGGGCGTCCGGCTTACGGGAGCGGGGACGGGCCGAAGACCTGCGTGATCGGGAGCGGACGGATGGCTTACGCGAGCCGCCTCGCCGGCTGCCCGAGGCGCGGGAGCCGGTGCTGCCCTGCATAGACCTCCGGGAGCCTTGCTTCCCGGATGAGGTGCTCGGCTGGGCGCTGGCGCTGGCCAGCGTCAAGACGCTACTGTTGACATCGGTAATGTAGCCGACGTAGGTCTTTCCGTTGTGCAGCGTAATGCATACCGGTTGACCCTGCAGCTGCTTGGCCCGTGCGAACACCTCTTTGGATTGTGCCATGGAAGTTCACCTCGCCTCACTAGTTATAGTTCATCCTACGCCAGGGGCGGGCTGCCTGCTTGTGCGAATGCAGGATGGGCACGAGCCCCTCTTCGCTGCACCAACACCGATTCTCGGTACCCTGTACATAGAAAGGTCCAAGATCTACCGAGCTATTTTCCGATTGGCTATGCGGTATTCCACTAGGTATAACGCTGTTGGATGTGAGTTTGCATAGTACTTCTCCTTTTTCTAAATAATAAAAATACGTTCATTTTAAGTTCACTATGTAATCTACTCATTGCGTTGCCAACCTGACAGAGGAAGGATGTATAACTATGTGCACAGCATTAACTTTAACCAGCAAAGACGGTTTTCATTTTTTTGGCAGAAATATGGATATCGATTATAACTTTAATCAATCCGTCATATTTGTTCCAAGAAATTTAGATTGGGAAAATGTAGTGAATGGGGAGTCTAACAAAACCAAATATGCACTATTAGGCATGGGGACCCTCATGAACAATCATCCGCTCCTTGCAGACGGAATGAATGAAAAGGGATTGGGTTGTGCAGGACTTAACTTCCTTGGTTTCGCTCATTTTGAGGAAAATAGGTTAGCTGGAAAGGTGAACTTAGGGCCATATGATTTGATGCTATGGATTTTATCCAACTTTGGATCGGTTTCTGAGGTTAAATCCGCTTTAGAAGAAGTAAACCTGATCAATAAACCATTTGCCCCCAAGCTTCCTGTTCCTACGCTTCACTGGATGGTTCATGATAAGAATGAGGAATCGATTGTCATAGAGACCACCCCTGACCGAATTGCTGTATATGATAATAAAATTGGAGTGTTAACTAACCAGCCTGCATTCGATTGGCATATCATGAATTTAAATCAATATATGGCCTTATCGCCAATGCAACCCGAAACGACCACGTGGCACAAACAACAATTGGAGCCGATTGGTAATGGATTGGGATTGAAGGGATTGCCCGGTGACTTTTACCCCTCTTCCCGGTTTGTAAGATCTGCTTTTCTAAAAAATCATGCTGCTTTCTTGGATACAAAAGAATCAACCATTTCAGAATTTTTTCACATTCTGGGTAATGTCGCTCCCATTGGCGGTTCAGTAATAACGCAGGAAGGTAAACAGTTCATCACTTTATATTCATCTTGCATGTGTCTAGAAAATGGAGTGTATTACTACAACACTTACAATAATAGTCAGATTAACGCTATTGACATGTTTAAGGAAGATTTAGATGGCCATGAGATAAAAGTATTCAAATATCCAGATACACAAGCGATCAACTTTCAAAATTAGAAGATACAATAAGAAATACCCCCTCAATATACGAGGAGGTATTTTACCGAATGAGCGGCTTCTACAGTCTACTTTTCCTGCTCCTTTATCACCTGCTCAATCCCCAATAAAATTACCTTCAAACCGAACTCAAACGCCTTGTCGGTCCCCATCAGTTCGAATAACCCGTTCGTAAACATCCTCCGAAATAGTCCAGCATCTGTTTCGCTCATAGAATCCAGAAGTTGAATCATCTCCTCACCCGGAGGCGCTCCCTTGTCCTTAACAATCGCGGAGACATTGCGCTGGTGCTCATAATTGTCCAGAACGAAGTTGAAGACATAATTCATTAACGTAGTAACCACTTGCATTTTCTGCTCTTGCTCAAGCGGCGTCGATTCTACGCAGAGCAGCATACGATTGGTGAACCGAATGAGGTCCGGTTCATGGGGGAGCGTCATCATCATGAGCTGCGTGGAGCAGGGGTATCGGTTGAGCACGCTCCGTACCGTTACCGCAAACACCGCCAGCTGCTCCTTCCAGTCGCCCTCGGAATGAAACTCCTCCAAAATCACTTTCGCTACCTGGCTTGCCAGACGCTGATAGAGATTCTGCTTGCTCTTGAAGTACCAGTACAAAGAGGGAGCCTGAATCCCCAGCCTGACGGCCAATCGTCTCATGCTGAATTTCTCGATTCCCTCCTCCTCAAGAAGCTCCCACGAGATCTCTAAAATCTTATCCTCCGAAATTTGAGGCTGTTGTTTTTTCATCGGTATCCACCTTTTTATCTAACAGTGTAAGTTTATACTTTACAGGTTTATAAGTTCATGATATCATCTAACACTGTAAGGTTCAACCTAACACTGTTAGATAATCATAAAAAGAAAGAAGTGATCCACATGGATGCAGAAAACCTCCATTACTTTGAAAAAGCACCGATCGCAAAAGCCGTCGCTCATTTCGCTGTTCCGATGATGCTTGGTACGTCAATGAGTGTCATATATTCCATTTTAAATGCTTACTTCCTTGGTACGCTCCACAATACTGCCATGTTAACCGCGCTCGCATTGACCTTGCCGTTATTCGCGATCATTATGGCGCTAGGCAACTTGATTGGCATGGGTAGCGGTACATTCATCTCCCGTTTGCTAGGAGAAAAGAAATATGATGATGTAAAACATGTGTCTTCATTCGCCGTTTACAGCAGTTTAGTTATTGGTCTTATCGTGATGGCCGTCGGCCTCCCGTTGATCGATTCCATCGTTCATGGCTTAGGGGCAACGCCGGACTCCTTCGGATTCACGAAAGACTATGTCACGATTATGCTATTGGGTTCACCATTCGTCGTATTATTCTTCACACTGGAGAATATCGTACGCTCAGAGGGTGCAGCAATCACGTCGATGATTGGTATGATTCTCAGCGTTGTCGTGAATATTATTCTCGATGCGCTAGTCATCTTCGTCTTCCATTGGGGCGTGACTGGGGTTGCGTCCGCTACAGTCATTTCCAATTTGGTTGCGAGTGTATTCTACGCTTTTTATATGGGATATAAGAGCCAATTCTTAACCATCTCCGCAAAATGGTTCAAAGCTACCAAGGACATTCTGGGCAATGTATTCAAAATTGGAGTTCCCGTCTTTATTATGAGTATCTTCTTAGGGGCAATGTCACTCATCCTTAACCATTTTCTTGTCGAGTATGGAGATCAAGCCGTAGCGGCTTACGGAATATCATCACGTTTATTACAATTTCCTGAGTTTATTCTGATGGGCTTATGTGAAGGAGTCGTGCCGCTCATTGCCTTCTCTTTTACAGCGAATAAATTACGAATGAAGCATACCATTGGATTTACAATCAAAGCGATTGTAGCGTTAGCTGTCGTATTCGGTATCATTGTCTATCTGATTTCCGACAACTTAATTGGTTTATTTACGCATGACCCGCAATTAATTGAAATGGGTAGCTACATTCTGCATGTAACGTTCTTATCCTTGTTCATTACAGGAATGACCACGTTGTTTACAGGGATCTTCCAAGCAACAGCGCAAGGAACGGCTGCGTTTATTATGTCAGTTATTCAAGGAATTACTCTGATTCCTGTGCTCTATATCGCCAATCAAATGAACGGTTTCCACGGGGTGGTCTGGTCGCTTGTCATTGCAGATGCTGTCGCATTCCTTGTTGGTGCCATCATGGTGTATGTATTACGGAACAAATTGCAGCCGGATTTGGATAGTTTAGTACAATAGACAATCTATCGCCAAGGTCATCCTTCGTGGATTACCCTTTCCTTATCACCAAGGAAGGAGTAGCAGCATGGCTGACTTAGACAAGGGATTTATGAAAGGGATACAATAAAAGAACCATTAGACCATAACGCAAAGCGGCGATTCCCCAATAACGGAGAATCGCCGCTTTGTGCTTGATCAACAAATTCATAAAGTGGGACAAGAAACCTGTCCCCTTGTCCCAAATTGGCTACTTAGTAAGTTATTTCTTCTTTACTGGTATCCAAATCTCCGCCATATCATGTCCTGCCATACCATAATACATTTCGAAAGAGGGACCCTCCACCTCTTCGTATTCCGATGTCGGAAACCACTCGGTATAGATTCGTTCCCGTAGTCTTTGCAAATCACACCTAGGCTCCGGGAATATAGCCCAAGTTAATGCTGGGACAGAAAGTTTGGTAAATCTCTCGGGAATCTCCATTCCTTGTGGCAAGTTATAACATATCATGTACTTAAAATTTTCTGCTGAGTGATCGTATAAGGCCGCATGCAGATTGGTGTCACCAAAACGTCCCAGTAATTCGTTCATAAGTGCAACACTGCCGTCATCATCACATGTTTTACGGAACTTAGGAACTTCAACAAATGCTGTATTCATGTCCGAATTTATGAGGCCATAAACTCCAAACATCTCAAAAGACCCTCTTTGTTCAATTCGGTAATTCATCTCGATATCTCCTTTAATAGAAATTTGAAAGGTCAATCGAGGATAGGCTTTTAGAGGCACACCTTTATCGCGCGCAGATATCGGCATGATCCCATGAAGATTCTTAAATGCCCTTGCGAACGCCTCCGGCGATTGATATCCATATTTCAAAGCTACATCAATAACCTTTGCCCCTGTTGTCTGAAGTTCAAATGCCGCCAAGGTCAACCGTCGACGTCGAATGTACTCGGATAACTGTATTCCAGTAATAAACGGAAACATTCGTTGAAAATGATACGTAGAGCAACAGGCGATCTGAGCTAATTTATCATATGAGATATGGTCCGCTAGATTTGTCTCGATATATTCCATGGCGCAATTCATTCTCTCCAACCAATCCATCGCTTTCCCTCCCTTCAAGATAAATTTTATGGTAGATAAACAATGAATGCCGTGCATTCTCTGCACGAAAAAGTCAGAGTATTGAGGTATACCACCACTGTTCTCATGTAGAAAAAGCATATATAATGATCGGAATCGTGAAGGAATAGGCCGTTCTCCAATAATTTAGTGATCCGACAACATACGCTTGTCGAGTTGTTCAAGTACAAATGGCCAAGCTTGTTCGTGTGCATTCTTCGATTCCTCATCTGGAAACCCCGCATGGGTCAGATGCAATCGTGAACCTTTGCCGTAGGGTTCAAGTTCAACTGTAACAACTGTTTCTGCCCCCTTTGTTCCACCCGCTCCAGTAACCCAAGTGATTTCAACAAGATTGTTGTGCACAAGCTGTAAGAACCTTCCGTAATGAGGAGAACGTTTACCTTCATATTCAGTTTCAAAAAAGAATGTTGTGTTAACCTCCCCTTGAATTATTACGCTATCAGGTGCTGCGAACCAACGGTCAAACTGACTTGTCCACGCATTGAAAAGTACACTAGGGGACGAATCCATTATCCGTACTACTTTTAGATTCAAGGGTCTTGTTGAAAGATCAGGTTTTCTAATAGGTTGCATACAAATTCCACCTTATCATTTTGATTGTTGGGATTATACCGAAGAAATATACCGTAACTTCTGATCGCACAATAAGTTTAGCATGGACTGATGTTAAAACTCATATTATCAAATCCACTTTATGGAATCCATGTCCTTATTAGAAAGGACGATTCATAACACAATGATTTCTATTGGATCATCACAAAGCAGGAGAATATTCCTTGATTGTGGTATAAGGTTAATGAAAAGAGAGGATGAAATAAAACAAAGTATATACCCTTCGAGGGGAATTCTTATGTCTAAATGCAGTTCGTCATGAACTTAATAAAAGAAAAGCCCGGTATGTATTTAGGGCAATATTTGACGGCGTAAGATCTTTCAGTAAATGAAAAATGCACCAAGTAGAATAAGAAGCAAGAAGCAGGCCCTAAGGCCTGCTTCTTTTTTATCTTTGAAACGTAACGGTCTCGCGCATACTGCCCAGCTGCACGCTCGTCTCGCTCGGTTTTGTCTCGGCAATGATCTTACCGTTACGGAAAGAGTACCGTACCGCAGCCTGTTTGCGAATTGCCTCATACTCATTCTCCGCATTCAATACAATAAAATTAGCCGGCTTGCCTACCTCAATCCCGTATTTATCCTCAATTTGCAGCGTAGTTGCGCTGTTCTTCGTAATCATATCGATGCTATTCACGATCTGCTCATAGCCCATAAGTTGCGAAGTATGAATACCCATATGCAGAACTTGAAGCATATTGCCTGTCCCAAGCGGATACCATGGGTCAAAAATATCATCATGACCAAAGCACACATTAAGTCCTGCTTCTTGAAGCTCTTTTACCCGTGTTAAGCCTCTGCGCTTTGGATACGTATCAAAACGTCCTTGTAAATGAATGTTCACAAGTGGATTGGATACAAAATTGATCTCTGACATCTTCAGTAGACGGAACAGCTTGTACGCATAGGCATCATTATAGGAACCCATCGCCGTTGTATGACTGGCCGTTGTACGTGTACCGATGCCACGTTCGTAGGCTTCTTTTGCTACAACCTCAACGAATCTAGACTGCTCATCATCAATTTCATCGCAATGGATATCGACGAGACGATCATATTTTTCCGCCAGATCAAACGCGATTCTCATCGAATCTACGCCATACTCGCGTGTAAACTCAAAATGCGGAATGCCACCAACCACATCGGCCCCCATTTTCATCGCCTCTTCAAGCAGTTCTACTCCATTTGGATAGGATAGTATTCCTTCCTGTGGGAAAGCAACAAGTTGAAGATCCACATAAGGAGACATCTCCTCCTTCACTTCCAGCATCGCCTTAAGCGCTACTAGCGTTGGGTCTGTCACATCCACATGGGTTCTCACATGCTGGATACCCTGAGCGATTTGCCATTTAAGCGCCGTCTTCGCTCTGGTTTTGACGTCTTCTACGGAGAGAGTTTCTTTACGCTGCGACCAACGCTGAATACCTTCAAACAGCGTGCCGCTCTGATTCCACTCGGGTTCCCCTGCTGTTAAGGTCGTGTCTAGATGAATATGCGGCTCAATAAAAGGAGGAAGCACCATGCTCCCTTTAACATTCATGACCTCATGTCCTTCAGTAGGAAGCAGACTTTGTGTAATCGTCTTGAATGCTCCATCCACAATCTCGATATTCCATAAACCCTCGCAACCTCTAAGCTTCGCTTGTTGAATAATCACTGTTCATTCCCCTTTTCTCGTTGTTGTTAAACTGTTTTACCGGGAAACACTTTCATACCTATAACATACAGCACAGCTGTACCAATCAAGCCATTAATAGGCGGAATACCTGGTACGAACTGAGCAATCAGAACGCCGCCAACCCATGCCAATATCGCAATCCAGTTCACAGCTTTGAAGGTCATCTCTTCGAATTTCTTATAGGATCCGCGATGCAGGATAAAGTAATCCGCTAGCAGAATCGCGCCAATCGACGGCAAAATTGAGCCTAGTACCGTCAAGAAACTTACGAAATTGTTGTACAGCCACATCGCCATGATCGTACCTACTACTCCATTAAAGATAACAATGATATTCTTGGGCAGCTTTGTAATATTGGCAAAACCCAGACTGGATGCATAGAGCGCATTTTCATTCGTTGTCCAAATATTTAACCCTAGCACAATGATAGCCGGTATAATCAAGCCTTGTAAAAACATGACGTCCGAAATATCGGCTTGTCCATACACCATCGCACCTACTGCTCCAAATAGAAACATCAACGAATTTCCAAGGAAAAAGGCAATGACCGTTGAGACAACCGCTGAACGAGTCGTTTTTGCAAATCGTGCAAAATCCGGTGTTAGCGTACCTCCACTGATGAAGGACCCGATACAGACGGACAATGCTGTAGCAAGCCCCATCACTTCCGTCGGCTGATAATTCATTAATCCTTGCAATCCGCCTGCTGTTGAAGTTGCTTCAAAGACCGAATAACTTCCTAATATCGCAATTGACGGTACAGCTACGATACCGAGTATCGCCAATGCCTTAATTCCATAGATCGCGGTGATCGTCATTAGAATTCCTGCAATCGCAATCAAGACATACACGTTCATTCCCGTTACTTTCTGAACCGGAACGGCGAACATCGCCACCCCAACACCAAACCAGCCTACCTGCGTAAAGCCTAACAATCCTGAAGATAAATAGGAACCTTTCACGCCAAAAGCATACTTCGTCAGCAAGTGAGTCGATAACCCCGTCTTTGCCGCAATATACGCAAGCGCCCCCGTATAAATGCCCAAGATCAGATTCCCTGCCAGTACAATTCCGATAAAAGCACTAAACGTTAAGCCATTTCCTAACGCTCCGCCTGACCACATGCTTGCCGAGAAGAACGTAAATCCGAGCATCACGGCGAGTATTTTCCAAAATCCATTCCGATGTGTTTGCGGTACAGGTTGCAACGAGAACTCCAAGTCTACTTTTTCCATTATCCATCCTCCAGTTCGTCTTGATACCAATGATGCTCAAGCAGATGGAACATGCGGGAATAATCAGGGACTTTTTAGGAGCAACAAAAAACGGCTTATTGCCCAGTTGCCCTGACAATAAGCCGTTTACGATCACATTACAACATATAGATACACATGCATATACACACGTATCACTATAAAGATCATACATTCCGCTGTCCTTGTCAGCCTCACGGGACTGAATTAAAGGTATCCTATTAAATTGGTACCAGTATAAATGAATAGGTTGCTATCGACAAATGTAAATGCTGGAATCCACCGAACAAACGAAAGGCACCCGGCCGGGGTGCCTCAGCAAAATTGCATCAAAGGTTCCGCGATAAACTCGGTCATCGTTTCGGAAGCGTCTGCATTGAACTTGGAAATGTGGGATCTCGTTGCCTCCTCGACGTCTCCAAAGGATAAAGGACCATTTGTCATAATAGTCACTATCGCGATACTAGCACGTCCTCTTCATAATCATTGGAAGTCGCTTGGATAGCTCATACTTAGTTCAACCTCTTCATGATTCAGATAGAGTCGTCACATCTATGGCTCAAAGTAAATAGGAGGTGTCGTTACCGAATAGTTTGCGATCGCTCTAATTTTTTCATCACGAACTGCGATTACACGCAGATGATAATCCGTCTCCGGATTAAGACCCCTAAGTGAAACATGGGTGGTTGAGGTGGTTTCGATCAGCTCATCATTCATATAAACTTGATAGTCGATCCCCTCTTCCCCATACTCATCCCAATAGAGCTCAATGAAATCAGGCTGGACTTCAGCCCTCATATTCTGTATTTCCCCATAGTACGCGAAACGGAAGGAGGTTGCAGTTAGTCCGCCTTTTCCATCATCGGCCGTTATACGAATTTCTGTTGAACCGATACCAGTTGGGCTAATGCGCATACTAGCTCCTTCTACATTTACCTCTGCAACTGCTGAATCACTCGAGCGGGCTGTGAATGTTAACGAATCGCCATCCACATCATGGAAAACCTCGCTTATATTGATTTCAAAAGGCGCCTCCGAGTTTACCATTCTATCGGATATTGGTTTGACCACCTTAGGAGCGGTATTGGTTGGTATTGGTGTCGGTGTCGGTGTTGGCGTCGGTGTTGGCGTCGGTGTTGGTCCCGATGGTCCTGATGGTGTCGATGGTGTTGATGGTGTCGATGGTGTCGTCGACGTCGGTGCTTGCGGCCGCTGAGCTTGTTCTTGCAGCTGCTTCATCTGCTCCAAAGCTTTTTGTTGCTCCTCAAACTTTTTCTTCTCAGCATCCGAAAGTTGTTGCTTCAACTTTTCCTCCGCTTGTTTACGGGCTTCTTCAAGTTTCTTCTTGTTCTCCAGCTCTTGCCGTTCTTTTTCAGCTTTCAGCTTATCTATTAGGGCTTGATTTTGTGCAGCTAGTTCACGCTGCTTATTTAGCTCCTCCTGCCGCTTTCTTAGTTCTTCCTCCAATTGCTTCTGTCTCTCCTGCTGCTGCTTTTCCTCATCCGATAATTGAAGCGGCAGGACATTATTTAAATCGATCTTATTATCGGATTGTTTATTGTACTCATCGATAAGAGCATGCAATTGGTCTGATCCTATTAAATTCTGATCACGAGCCTGCTTTAAAATATTAGCAAGTAGATTATTTAGATTATTCTGGTATCGATCCAGATCGTCTGGAGACAATCCACCCGGATTTTCGCTAGGGATAGGCCCTGGGGCTTGATTCCTCAACCACTCCAGCATCTCCGCATTTTCCTGATCTATTTTCTGCTTAGCCTTTAATAAGGCTTCGATGACAGCGGGTGAAGCTTGATTAACGAGATCGGACAGATCAACTATATAAGGCTCATTTGGTGCTTCGGAATTTGGTGATAAGTTCAGTTGCTGCGCAGGATATACGAAGGCTGGATTCGGTGCATTTCCGTTGTCGCTTCCCTGAACCAGTCCACTGTTTACAAAGAGGGTCGATATCCCCGTAGCCGGATTGATGGCCACAAGAAAATTTGTACCGCGAACATCGGTCATAGCCGTCGGCGTCAGGATTTTGAAGCTATCCTTAGCATTTACCAGCGAGGACACATTGGCCGAAACCAGCCCACTCCATAACATAAAGCTCGTTCGCTTTATCTGGGATACATCACTTAAATTTGAAATGTACAGCTCCGAATTTTCGCTAATTGTAATTTCATCCTTGCGGTCGACCGTCTTTAATATCGCGCTCGTATTCTTTTCCGTAAGAATATGATCACCTTGATGAAGAATCATGCCATTATAGGCCTGGTAAGTCAAAGAACCGCCCGCCTGAGTAATCCAGACCTTTCCTTTAATCTGTTCAAGAACCGCCTTACGAGATTTACCATCTGCTACAGGCAGCTTATCGATGGCTTCCGTAATTTCCCGTAAAATAACCGTTTTCGTGTTCGGATCCCATTGTACATCTACTCGGAACGCCTCACTGAAAAATCTAACCGGAACATAGGAACGGCCATCTTTCGTATAGGGTACCGCCTCAAGCAAACGCTGCTCTTCCGTATCGGTCGCGGCATCCTTAACCGAAATCATTTGACTCCCCATTTGCAGCCTGATGCTTACCTCGCCCTTCGTCAATTCAATGGTACGTTGATTATCCATAAATTCAACCTTATAGCCCATCTTCTCGCTTAAGGCTCTGACAGGAATCATCGTTCGTCCCTTCACAATTTCGGGCTGCGCATCAAAGCTGATTACCGAATCACCGACCACTACCTTCACCTGATCATTGCGGGGCAGATTGGTTGGAAGCCGATAATATTCAAGCTCGCGGATTTTATTGTTATAACTGTCCGCAATGAGCAAGTTACCATTTGGCAGAACTGCCACATCGGTCGGATTATGGAGCAGGTTGTGACCGTTAATGCCATCTACATGACCAAACTGCGCAGGTACACCGGCAATTGTACTCACCTGTCCATCAGCAAAGTAACGAATCGTGTGGTTCATGCTATCGGCAATAACCAGTCCATTCTCTTCCGTTATAGCGATCCCTCTTGGAGACTGAAAACGTGCTTCTGTAGCGGCCCCATCCGCATAACCGCCTTCGGCATATAGAGTTCCACTCGCATACACTGGCTTCTCTCCCGAAGATAAACCTGCCGCAGTTGTAACCGTACCTTTTGCCAGATCAATATATCGGATCACATGATTGCCTGTATCACTTACATATAAATTGCCCTTATGATCGATTGCAATGCTAGTAGGCTCATTAAACTTGGATGCCGACAATGCACCGTCCGCATAATCACCTGCAGGAACTACGTAACCGGCTTCAACCTCAACGACCCGATCCGATAGAGCGTTAAGCGTAGTGACTTGTCCATCCGGTGTTATCTGCCGAATCAAGTGATTCAACGTATCCGCAATGTATAGGGTACCGTCCGTAGCAACAGCCACATCCTGAGGATGCTGGAATCTCGCACCCGTGCCTTTTCCGTCTTCATCGCCGATAATGCCATCTCCAGCAACCGTTGTTACCATTCCATCTTTAGATATTTTTCGTATCCGATGATTTTCGGTATCTGCTATGTAAACATTACCTTCCAAATCCGTGTCCATACCCGAAGGACCGTTGAATACTGCAGCTTCCTTAGCACTGTCGTACCAAGCCCCCTCAGGAGTTACGTTGTCTTTCGCGTCAAGCATGAAGCCCGCATAAGTAGAAACCTCTCCATTCTTCACTTGACGGATGAGATGATTTCGGGTGTCCGCCACAAGTACAGAACCATCTTTCAAGACAGTAATTCCCTGAGGCATACGAAAAGACGCCTTTGACGCCGCTCCATCCCAATCGTCGAAATTACCGCTTCCTGCAAATACCGTTACTCTTGACAGAGCTTCATGGCTATCGCTCAGGGAAGGCCCGACTTGAATTCCAGCTGCCCCTGTAGCCGTGCCTCCAATTAGTGTGAAAATCATTACAGCGACTAACAAACGACTATACACTTTCCTCATCTTGATCCCCTCTCACCTTATAAGTTCAAAACTTTGAATTGTTCTTCTTGCTATCTGCATCTAAGTAGCGATGTCCGTCGCGGTCCGCCAGAGGTCCGTTAGATAGTCTTCGCGCATCAAAATCCACTATCCTTCGACTCTATCTAAACATCATAGTCGAATAATAAGAGATTTCAGTCCTACTAAAGTAGTAGACAGCAAAAAAATAAGGGGAAGGAACGATATGAACCGCCCCCTTATAAACCTGAAGGGTGAAGGGCGGAACATTTGATACGGAACTTATCCTCTGTCTTCATCCCCTGCACATTTTCGGTAGATGAAATCCTTAGCGCTGTTGAGGGACATGACTAGACGGGAAAATTAATGGCTATCCGTGATTTCGCCCTACTTAAGGTAAGGTGCACCGTATCATATATAGAGCGAAATGAAGGAGAGGAATTGCTACCAACGGTCCAATGCTTCTGTTACCGCTTTTATTTCGGAACAGCGATGTAGAATATAGGCTAACTAGTGTGGGGAGACATATCTCATCATTTTTCGCCATTTTCTTATTCTCTACAAATGATTTGAATGGTAAAATATTCTTATATAAGATAACTTCAGAGGGGATGTTGTAAGTGAATAGATTCCGATGTAATTCCATGATTCTTTTTATACTAATATTAATCCTTCTCCCATTCGGGAGCATTTCGAGTGCCAGCGAAACAGCTACCACAGAGAAAAGCAACTATTACTTCGTCTACAATAGCTCAAAGGTCGACACTAAGGATCTCGCGGCCATCAAGCAATACGTAGCTAAGTTCAAGAATACCAATAACGTTTTGTTCGACGCAAAAAACTACAAGGAAGCCCCCAAACTGCTAGATGCCCTGAAAGCACAGCAAAAGAAGCTTGGTGGCAAAGTCGCCGGAATCCAGATCTTTGGTCTGGCGAGCGATGTCCCTTCCTTCTCCTACGTCCATAAAATGAAGCCTACGGAAGGTAATTTTGAATGGAACGGCATCGAGTACGACAAGAGCGGAAAGCCCGAAAAGTTCGTGTCCGACCTCTTCTACTCCAACTTCAAGAGCGACAGCAAATACCTGACGGACGTCACCGTCTACGGAATCATTCAGGAGAATCAACCGGTCAGCATTGTTCCTGAATGGCCTGTCTCGCGCCTTTCGCTGACGAAAGGAGAAATCTACAAGTATGTCAGCAACTATGAGGCGTATCGTAAGCAGATCGAAGGAAAATCCATTCCAACCGTTGCCCTTTCAGCCCCTGTCGAGTTTCAAAAAGGACTGGACGTAGCACAGGATGACATCGCATTCTTTATGAATCGAATGAAAGAAGAAAAAGAAGAATTCGGCTACTTCAGCAATACTGATCTTCGTACTTATTATAAGGATCTTGCTGCGAATCTGGTGAAAGAGAACAAGTCAGGGGTAATGGATCTTGTAGTAGGTAGCGAAGGAAACCCCGAGGGAGCCGCTCTGAAAAAGGATGGGAAGAATTACTTCTTCGATCGCAAAAGTGCATCTAGCCTGAACTCCAACTACTATACAGCCTTTTTCTGGGGGTCGGGTGCCGCCAAGGGACTAAATGCAAACAGTATTATCCACGATGGAATGGCGAAGGGTAAAATGATCAATCCTATCGCTTTCACTATTCCGACTTACAGCAGAGACGTTGCCAACTACTTGTGGCTTCCGATTCCTACACCTGAGGGAGAGACAGGTGATGACTGGAATGATTACCTTGCAGTGGATAAAGAACTTTTGGAGAGAAATAATCCATTCTTCTTCGTTTACAAGTACTATGAGGCGATTGATAATGGTAAGACACGTCTACAAAGCTTCTACGATGCACAAGTAGCGTATGCCACTCTGTCCGTAAGCAATAAGCAGAATCTGCGGGCAGCGCTAGGCTACGAAAACGTTATCTCGCTGCACTATCTCGGACTGGCAGATTACTAATGATCGGTGGGCCTATCGGATTCTTTCGATAGGCCCTTCTTTTTTTCTAAGGTCACTTGGGACTAATACATTTGATTAGCTCGCGGACAAATAAGTAAATAAATGTATATTATAACCATGAATGACGACGAGCAAGCTTAGACGAATAAGCGGATTTTTGCAGTGTGCATGATCCAACTCTGCCAGATGAGCAACAAGACCAAAATCAGTTTGTAACGACCTTGTTAGGGGGAGTTAGAGTATACGGTTCGGCAAAATTATTAATTTACGAGATAGATTTACAGTAATTTACTACGAGAAGTATAATAGGAATAATGACTCATTAATAGGAGGATATTCCTTGGATAACAATTACAAAGATCCACAATATGGGTTTTCTCCACTAACCCAATCTTACGTTCCGCCACAGGCGAAGACGAGTGGCAAAGCAATTACCTCTTTAGTACTAGGTATAATATCCTTAATTACTTTGCCATTAGGAGGAATCATAGTCCTTGGAATCATTGGCTTCTTCAGCGGTATCGTTGCGATTGTGTTCTCGTCTTTATCGTTTAAAGAAATCAAGCGAGTACAGGTGCGAGGACGCGGTATGGCAATTGCAGGATTGGTATGCGGAATCGTCGCGACGACTGTCAATGTGCTTGTCTTTGTTATCTTCTTTGTGATTGGCTTCATGAATGCTATGAATAATGTGTAGACACAAAAAACCGCTTTGGGTTTCCAAATTAATGAATATACTTTAAGTGAAAGAGGTACATATTGGAATCTACTTTCCACCTTTGTAGTAAGGTCATTTTCGACAACGTTACCTCCATCACTAATCTTCCTATCGTTTACGATCCTGTATATGATAAGCTGACTGGAAAAAGCGGATATACCGAAGTATATCCGAAGCTAGCAGCTGGAGCATTGAGACTGTGGAATAGAATGACTGGGAATATAAGTGAATGCTGGCTCTAATAGGCGAGCGTAATGCAACTGTTTTTGCCCCTAACTTTATCAAGTTGGGGGTTTTCATTGACTTCTTTAAAGAAAGAGCTCAATACGTTGTTTCAGTTCTTCTTTAGACTTTACTCTATGGTGGCGGAGCACTTGCTTAGTCATTTTTGTAAAAAATGATTCGATGATATTAAGCCAAGATCCATGTTTAAGAGTAACTGCTCTTCCACAGAGCCAATCACTTCGCCTGTTACGAGGTCAATACTCGCAAGTAGACTAAGTGTACCCTGACGTTACTTATTTTCGAATCCACTCCACCAGATGAAGATCCTCTTACATTCTGGGCTTTTTTCAATATTACAGCACAAAAAAATGATTTAGAAACAACAATACACCTAGGCAAGCCAAAACATATAGCTGAGATTATTTCATATCTAACGAAACAAAGAAAGAATTATTTACAAAAGGACAGCCTCATATTCTAAATAATGCATGGGATTTATTAATGGAAATGAGATATTCAAATTTTAATCCGTTGCCATGAGAAGAGTGGTTTCTTTGTATTGTATTTCAAAAATATGCTTTTATTGAATCATTGAGCCGTCTCTTCATTTCATTGCGCACATGCTCAGGTTCAATGCATTGGCATTTATCTCCGAAGCTCATTAGGATTCCGTAACCATAATCATCTTCAATAAAATCAAAATATGCATAGAATTTTCCATTACCGAGGGGAGTAATGTTCTCTTCTCCGCAATAATCCAATATCCGGTCGAGGATGGAATGGTCAAGCTGCAATTTTATTTTTTGCATTTTCCTGGACATGGTATCTGTAAACTCTGAAAAAGCCGGGGGAACCTCACGCATGGTAAAACAGTCTTCTGTTCTCTCCATTTCAGATATGCGGGATAGCTTGAATACCCGAAATTGCTGCCGATTCAAACAATACCCCTGCACGTACCAATGATTTTCTTTCAATAAAAGACGATGAGGTTCCAGGGTCCGCATGACCTTGTCTCCTTTAGCGCTTAGATACATAAAAGACAGTATGCTGCAATGTTCCAAGGCTGTTCGAATCACTTCAACTTTGGTCTGCAGATCATTGCTGCCCAGCCAAGCGGATAAGTCAAAAGAGATTTGGTTGGCTTTCAGCGTAATTTCATGCTGTTTATCCTCCGGGATAAAGCTCTTTACTTTGGCCAGGGTAGCAGTGGTTTCCTCATTGGATAATGTATTGGATATAAAGCCAACCCCCATCAGCATAGCGGTAATGTCCTTGACGGTAAAAAAACCTTTTTCTATCTTATACTGATTCATGATCCCAATTCCCCCGCCTACACCGGAGCTGGTCACAATCGGGATACCCGCTTGATTAATTGTTTCAATGTCACGATAAATGGTTCTAAGTGAAACTTCAAACAGCTCGGCCAGCTCTTTCCCGCCCATCTTCTCTCTTTGCAAGAGCAGCATAATGATAGCAATCATTCGTTCCAGCTTCATAATCATCCCCCTGAAATTTATGTACTATGACTGACATAAAAGCTGTCAGCGATACATTGCTATACTAAGTTTATCAAATGCTAAGGAGGAAATATAAGTGGATTATAAGAACGAATTTTACCACACATTAGACAAGACTAACGAAATTGCTCTGGCAACAGCGGTAGCAGGTCTACCCAATGTAAGGATTGTCAACTTCTGCTATGATGCCAACAAGTCGGGAATCCTGTATTTTGCGACAGACAGGGAGAATCAGAAGGTGGCTGAGTTTTCTCAAAATAACAATGTTGCCTTCACAACCGTCCCCTCTGATGGGTCTTCCGTGCCGCATGCCCGCTCCAATCATGCAGTTGTACATAAGAGCAGGTACACCATAGAAGAGATCAAGGACCTGTTTATCCAAAAAATTCCCGGATATGATGAGACGCTCGCAGCCATTGGCGACACATTGGATGTTTTTGAAATTCACATCAAGGATGTTTTTGTCATCGTGGATTATGAGACTGCCGGATTGGTTTCTTTTGAGGTATAGCACTGCCAGAAATTCAGCATTCGACGTTTGTTATCGCAGTATATACGGACTCAAGATAAAACTCTATTGCTTCGGAAACATCGGGACCACCAGCCTTTGATTGGATGATCTGATCATACCGAAATAAAGAAAAGCCTCCTCTAAAAAATAAGAAGCTGTCTCTTTTTGGATTGAGGGGCTTTTTCAGTGGCCTCCAGGTATCGCATCGTTCTTTGACTCCTAAAAGGACGCTGATGCCCGTTTTCGCTGACTTTTCCGGCGAGCATGACCCATCCCAAACCCATGTCGGTCAACGCGATTTTGAAGGTATCTGCGAGTTTCCTCCAAAAAAACTTACCGCTACTTATGGTAAGGTTCACCCCGATTGATCTTCACCGCGCGGTAGATCTGCTCGGTGAGGACCAGCCGCATGAGCTGATGGGGCAGCGTCATGCGCCCAAAACTCATGCGCTGCTGCGCGCGGCGCATGACCTCATCGGCGAGCCCGTGGCTCCCGCCGATGATGAACACGACATGGCTCGTCCCGTAGGTACCGAGCCTGTCCAGCTCAGCGGCAAGCTCTTCCGAGCTCCAGAGCTTGCCGTCAATCGCGAGCGCAATAACATGCGCCTCGCTCTTCACATGCGCGAGGATGCGTTCGCCCTCGCGTGCCTTAACTGCTTGCACCTCCGCCTCACTCATCGTCTCCGGTGCTTTCTCGTCGGGTACCTCCACGACTTGAAACTTAATATAAGGCGTCAGCCGCTTCGCATACTCCGCTATACCCTGAACCAAATACTTCTCCTTCAACTTCCCCACCGCAATAATTTGAATAAACATAACAGCCTCCTGAATATATAAATACGTCCATATATGACGTCTTCACTTCAAAGTTATTTTTCGGCTTATTATATCACGAATGCAAATAAATCATCTTCCCGGCGCGGATTGTAAGCACGGATTATAGGCTTACTGTCTGTATTCGTCTTTAATATGAGGTTCAATAGAGTATCCATACTAATTATTGTGTTGCAAAAGAGTCTCCCTATCCAACAGCTCATCCACTCGCAGACATTGCAAACCCTTCTTATGAATTTCTTTCAGAACCTCCTTCAATCCGCATATCATATGCCCTGGCGCTTCTTCATCTGCCCCAAATGTATCACCACTGTCATGTAGAACGACGATAGAGCCCGATTTCATCTTATTTAATAAGGTACGTTTCAATTGTTCTGCGCTAACTGTTGATTTCCAATCTCCCACCATGACAGACCATAATACGATCTGATATGACTTTCTCATGAAGAAAAGATCACCTAAATTAAGAAGTCCCCAAGGAGGTCGATAAAAAATAGGCCTCTCTCCTGTAATTTGCTCGACAATGTTAGCTGTGCGATCTACCTGATCCCGTCTAATCGTCCATGGGGGTGATACCCAATTGAGTGTATGAGTATAGTTATGAATGCCGATTTGGTGCCCTTCCCGGTGCATTCTTCGAATCAGTTCCGGGTATTTCTCAGCCTTCTCACCCAATACGAAGAAAGTAGCTTGTACACCATACTCTTGTAACAAGTCCAGTAATACAGGTGTATACATGGGGTCAGGTCCGTCATCGAAAGTAAGAGCCATTCCCATCTTTACCTTCCCTTTAGAATGGACGCCCCACCTAAATATGCGAGTAAAAAAAAAGGGTACAATCATATAGAGGATCATCACATCTATGGATAGAATAATTAGCATCCGGATCATGAAATCGCCGCTTCCTTCCCTCGCTTCTGTAGATGCTGAAAACCAACTTTCCGTACCGTAAACCGCTCTTTCAAAGACTGCTGACTAATCACTAACCGCATGGGAGATAATTTCTCCGTTCTGTGTTCGACTCGTTGTTTGCCTTCGGGATGCATCACACGAAGTAGTAAGCGAAGATACATCCCGAACCATAGGTGCTGCCATTTGGACTCGATGGGATGTTGCTCAAACCCTATTCCGTGGATGATACCTCGGTGAAGTAGCGTAATCCCCGTTAAAGCCTGGACTTTTGTCAGTTCCGGATTACTAGTAAGCTCCCGACTAATTTCTCTCATTGCATCGCGCAGCAAACGTGCTGTCTTGATCCCAGCCCGATCTGCACCAAATTCACGTGTAAGCTGTAGTACCTCCCGATTATCCAGATGAAGTTCACCCACCCAATCTCCGGCAACGATCCGCTGCCCATCAAGACAGGTAATACTCCTTCCGTGATGCTGTCTGACCACCAATTTACATATGCCATAACTCCTTACAGACTGACTTCGAAATCTGGTTATAAAGTCAAATACACTCTCCCACATCATCCAAAGGGACTGTATACATTTTTTCATAAATGACGATGCCATAATTTCTCCCCACTTTCATTTGATATAAAGTCCACTTATCCGTTTTTGTTTTCTCATCACTTTATTTTCTAACTAAACTTTTAACCATCCGACGCGTGTTCCCGCCAATCATCTTCACCAGGACATTCCCAAGGTATAAACCGATCCACGTAAATACTGCACCTGCAATCATGGAAAGAATTGAGTCTCCGAAAGTTCTAATTTGAATACCAAAAAATGATATTGCAAAATGATCCAATCGGTATAATACGGGGGCTAACATGAAGATAATCGGTGTCACATAGAAAAGAGCGGCACAAACGAGACTAATAATCCCGACAACGAATCTCAGCATAAGCCAGCAAATCATTTTCCAATTATGTGTATCCAATAGATCAGCTCTAACCTGTTCCCATATACCTCCCTCTACCCTCGTCCGGGTTGGAAGCGTGCGAATGGAGATATCTGTGTAGACTTTGGTCAGGACCCGTTCGTACTGTACGAACCTATCCGCGGATCGCAAAACATAATAGAGGATTGGAATCCCTATTATAGTGAAGGCCATTGTGACCCCAAATGTGATACCCAGCAAATAAAAGCAAAAGTAGAACAACCCCGTAGCAAAGGTGCGTAGCAAAAAGCAAAAATTCCTTATGTGTTTCCAAATGGTTTGATTCACGTCTAGCCTCCCTCTCAACTTTAAAAATCCATCATCTGTACAGCTCTTATGCTAGTGCTTGTGATGTAAAATCGACCAGTGCCATAATGTCATATGACAAAAATTCCACACCAAAAAGCACCCTATCATCTACTTCCGGGGAGGATTTAGACGGTAGGGTGCTCGGTTGTTCGACTTTGGCAACTCAGCTATTCATTTATCGGGTTATTCCTGAGTTCCAAATGCTTTCTGTATCGCCTCTTCTCGGTTACGTACGCCCAGCTTGGCATAGATCGTAGAAGCATAATTCCTTACGGTTCCGTCGGATAAATACAATTTAGCTGCTATCGATTTATAACGTAGCCCCTTTGAGAGGCATTCTAAAATTTCGAGTTCGCGCGGTGTTAGACCATATTCGTTGTCCTTCTCAGTTGGCGCCTCGGATATCGCATGCACCTCATAGTTATCAATTAATACATTCGTAATATCTGGTGCAATCATTTTGACACCACGATGTACGAGACGTATCGTTTCAAATAGTTCTTGCGGTTCGGTAGACTTTAACAAGTATCCATCTGCCCCATACCTCAGAGCTTCGACCGCCCTCTCCGTTTCTTGAAAAGTAGTCAGGATCAACACCCGTACATCCGGCCACTGTTGCTTGATACGTTTGGTTGCTTCTGCTCCATCCATACCGGACATATTTAAGTCCATCAACACCACATGAGGTCGATTCTGCCCGCAAAGTTCGAGTGCCCGAGCACCATCCTCTGCCATACCCACTATTTCAAAGTCCTGTTCTCTCTCTAAAATAATTCGCAGACTATCTCGGATGTAAGGCTGGTCATCCACCAGCAATAATCGTATCTGTCCCTCTTGGAGTTCCACAAGCCTTGGTAAATTACATGTCACAACCGTTCCTTCTCCAGGCTTAGAGTATATATATACTTGCCCTTGCAAGTTGGATGCGCGCTCTTTCATAGCTGTTACGCCAAAGCCTGCTTGTAAATCTTCAGTACCTAACCCATTATCCTGTACTTCCAACCTGATCTGTTTCTCCTCATAATGCAGGTTTATGACAATTTCACTAGCTTGTCCATGACGTACGGCATTGGTTAAAGACTCCTGCAGACACCTGTATAAGGTCATCTTAGCTTGATTTGGCACCAAATATTCCTCTCCGAACGTTCTGAAGCGAATCTCCACCTTAGAGAACGTTCGGAATTCATCAACTAATTTCTGTAACGACTGAATTACAGTTAATGTATCTCCATTAGAGCCAACATGATGTAAATATCGACGAATTTCATCCAAGTTACTGCGAGTTAACTTTAACAAGGAACTCACTTTTTGCTCACCTTCAGAGGTGTTTACATCGGAACGTAGTGTTTCGAGCCCCATTATAATGGAAGTAAACGAATGGCCCAGCGTATCGTGTAGATCCTTGGATATCCGATTTCGTTCTTCTAAAAGCGTCATGCGCTCCACTTGAGAGATATACTGCTCCAGAACGGTATTTTGGTCCCTAATAATTCCACTCTGTCGATGATTGACCACAAGCAATTGAAACGCAAACCCAATCGTGTACACCAATCCAAAGTCTAGGATCATAGTCGATGCACTCTCTTGCTGAGATAGCTCCGCTAACAAGAATGGTATCAAGATGATCGTAATGGGTCCCGACCAACGATATGACTTTTGAGCACTATTGCTAGCAATCATAAAAGCAGGCGCGAGAAAGGTCACATAAGATTCAGGAAACAGGGATGCCAAATATAAGCAGAGTCCTCCCGTAAGAACCATCTCTGCGATCAGATAATACGTGAAATGCAGTTGCAAACAGAACCAAGGAACCGAGAAAGCCATAATGCCCCATAAAATAATAAGCCACAAAGCTATCGGTATATCCTCAGATACATATGTCATGGTAACAAGTAAAGAACCAAACAAAATAATCCGAATCAATAGAACCAACCAATCATACCAAAACCACTGCTTGACAAGGTTAAACAATGAATCTCACCCCTATACACTCTGCTGACTTATTCTTCATTATAATGTAACCCTTTCAAAGCTTACTAGTTACAAAAGGTCATGAGTCTATATGACATTTGTTAAAGGATCAGCAATGTGTAATAGAACCAGCATCTCAAACCTTTTCAAACGTAAAAAAAGGCCCGCTTCATCATGACTCTTGAGAAGCTGCCTTTTCTAATAATTATATTAAATTATTACCTTGTCACTCTGCATAACCTACAGTTATAGCAGTTATATCTCACACAACCAAAAACTCAGCCTTCTCCTTACACTCTTGGCAAGTCACAGGCGGTTCCCAGTTGGCAAACTTCGTATCTTCCAATTTTACAATATCCGGTGCATCCTCAAACTCGTCAACAAACATATCAATGGCTAATTCCACATGGTCTTTACATACGATGAACATAAGCTAGTAGCATCCTCTCTATACTGTCTCTCTAAAGTGTGGCTTCCTACCTCTAGTTATTACCCTTTATCTGTTCTACCACACTCCCGGCCAAAAAGGAACCGCTTTGCTCACGTTAACTCTATCAGAAATGATTCCCAGACAATCCCGCACTCCTAACACCTGTCTTATACCCAAGGTAATCTCTGTCCTTCATATAGCTTTCCCCGTTTTTAATCAACCTATGATGCTGATCCATCCAACCCATCCTTAGCCGTAATAGGAACAGTCGCCTCCTGCAGCGCCAATTCCAGCTCAGTGGTATACTTAGACCTCGTTTCTGCTGTCCAATTTAAATAATTCGCCATGTATTCAATAACAGGCTCCTTCCACTTTTCAACCCACGCTATATTAAATAACAGAGCCCCCGTCCGCCGTACAAAAAAATCCACAGGTGTCACAGCCATTTCCTCATTGATCGCATACAGCAACGGAGCGCCTACTTCAAATGGTAGCTCACCACCGGAGAAATCCTCCGCTAGAGCGGTAAATACAGCAGACCATGTATATAAACGGTCTACATTAGAGCCATACTTACGAGCCCAACCCTGCGCCACATCATGAGGAATGCCTCGGTCAACTCCTTCTTCTGTTTTCTTCGCCACATAGTATCCAAAAGAGCCCGAGCCTCCCACCGCTCCGCCCGAAATTGGAATGTTCTTGGTCGAACACACCAAAAAGGACAGGGCACTAGTTGCTCCTGCTACACTTTCTGCTTCCAACTGCGTTGCGACTCGGTCCACAACCGTTTCTGCCATTTTGCGATAGCCCGTTAGCTTGCCTCCGGCCATTGAAATGAGGCCCGATTCCGACTGCCAAATTTCATCTTTTCGCGATATCTCTGAAGGACCTTTCCCCTCCTCATAGATCAGTGGACGGACACCGGCCCAACTCGACTCCACATCTTCTTCCGTTAAATCGATCTCTGGGAACATATGATGAAGAGCCTCCAGTACATACTGGCGGTCAGCTACTGTCACCTGCGGATGGGCAATATCTCCCCTATATTCCGTATCGGTTGTCCCGATATAAGCCTTGCCATCTCGAGGAATAGCGAACATCATACGGCCATCTACCGTATCGAAATAAATTGCCTGCCGTAGCGGAAAACGACGCTGATCGATTACCAAATGAATCCCCTTCGTTAATTGAAGCCGCTTACCCTTTTTCGAATGATCCAGCTCACGCAGTGTATCGACCCAAGGGCCTGCTGCATTAACTATTTTTCGTGCACGAACTTCATATGTATTACCACTAATCACATCTACTATAGATGCTCCTATTATTTTACCGTTCTCATATAGAAATTGATTCAGCTTCGAATAATTTACCGCTTGCGCTCCCCGGTGCACGGCCTCCTTCAACACTTCAATCGTAAGCCGCGCATCATCCGTGCGATACTCGACATAATATCCCCCGCCAAGTAAATCACTAGCATTCAGTAACGGCTCTTTGCCCAGAGTTTCAGTTGCCGTCAGCATACTCCGCCGTTCCTCTCGGTTTACACCTGCTAAGAAATCGTACACTCGTAGACCGAGAGAGGTACTAAATTTGCCAAATGTCCCCCCTTTATAGATAGGTAACAGCATCCATTCCGGCGTCGTCACATGGGGACCGTTCTCATATACAATGGCACGCTCTTTGCCGACCTCGGCGACCAATCCTACTTCGAGTTGTTTCAAATAACGGAGTCCACCATGCACTAGTTTGGTCGAACGACTGGAAGTACCTGCAGCAAAATCCTGCATATCGATCAATCCAACCTTCATTCCCCGCGTCGCAGCATCTAGTGCAATACCCGCTCCAGTGATCCCGCCACCAATTATAAGTACGTCCAAAGGCAATGAAGACATTTGCTGAAGCCTTTGATCTCTTTCAGTACTAGAAAATAAAGAATCTACCATAACCTGTGTCTCCTCCTTTTGCGTAAAAAAGGAGACCCCGGTTACACTTCAGACGTCCATTAAAACGGCCTTAATGTATGGTGATCTCCTTGTGACTTATCATCTGTATACTGCCAACGAACTGAGTGATTGCCTATTTATCCGTATCCGCGTCTAACCCATCATCAATTTCTGCCTCCGATGGCTTATCCGCCAGCTTCAGCGTTACACTCTGAAGTTTGCCATCACGGTAAAAGCCAACCTCCATCGTATCCCCAATCTTCTTGTGATCATATAAGTATTTGCGCAGCTCGCGCGTGGAGTCAATCGGCTGTTTATCGAGCTTAGTAATAATATCGTTGAGCTTAAATCCTGCTTCCTTTGCCGGACCATGTGCCTCAAGAACGATAACACCCTTCTTCAAATCATCCGGTAGCTTAAGCTCCTTGCGCTGCTCTTCGCTTATTTCGGAATAGGGATTATCCAGATCCAGTGTATATACTCCCAGGTAAGGACGTACCACTTTGCCATGTATCATTAAATCATCTACCGTCTTCATAACCTCATTCACAGGAATAGCAAATCCGAGACCTTCTACCCCCGTATCGGAAATCTTCATAGTGTTAATTCCGATCAATCGTCCGTTCAGATCAACTAATGCACCGCCACTATTGCCTTCGTTAATCGCTGCATCCGTCTGGATCACTTCTTGCTCCCAATCGTATATACCATCCTGGTTCAGTGACACTGGAATCATTCGATTCGTGAAGCTAACAATACCTGAAGTGAGCGTCCCGCCAAGACCGAGCGGATTTCCAATAGCAATCACCGTCTCACCCTGCTTGAGCTTCTGAGAGTCTCCAATTGGAATGACTGTATCGACGCCTTGATCATCGATCTCCAGCACTGCAAGATCATTCATCTGGTCTTGGCCAGTAACGGTAGCCTTCTTAGACTTGCCTTCACTAGTCACGACCTCCAGATCACCTGCTCCAGAGATCACATGTGCATTTGTAATAATATACGCCTTGCCATTTTCCTTCTTAAAAATAACTCCCGAACCAAGCGCCGCCAAATCAGGGTCGTCATTAGAGAATTCATTATGACTCAGAATACTTACCACCGTTGGCCCAACCTTCGAAGCCGCCTGGCTGATCCGTTCATAAGGATCCCCGGTACCCGAACCTAAGAACGATCCGCCGTTGCCACCACGGGTAGAGAATGGGAATCCAGACATCAAACCAATCAATAATACAGTTACAAAAACACTTAATACGGAGGAGATCAGCGAAATTTGCAGCGTAGATAACCCCGTACCTTGCCTACTTTTTCGCCATCCTCGGGTACCGCTTACTGTGCGGATGCTGCGTCTCTTTACCTTTGTTGAATAAAAATCATCATCAAACAATCCCATCCGAACTCTCCCCCTCCATCACACTGCCCCGGGTACATGATCCCTATATCTATATTTTATTTATATCAACCCAAACTGAGGGTTACATTCAACTTTATGCGGGGAGAGCAAAGCCATATTCCCACACATCCTTTACTTCTTTAACGTCATGAACTTTAGTTAAGTTGCCACTTTCGATGCTCTTTTTAATTTTTTTTAATTCATAGGAATGTTTCTCTCAGTTACGGACTACACTAATATTAAGCTTCACTAGATTGATAGATTTATTTTACCATAATTAAGGGACTCTGAAGCATTTTCCATTCAGGGAAATTCCGGGAGAAAACGCCAAACAGCCCGGTGCAAGGAAAATACTCCATTTTGCGCCAGGCATGTATTTAAAATCTAGGTTATGAATAACAGGAATTTCTCCAGCTAATGTATTTTACATACCGTTGCTGATCAATTTAACTGGAATTTCTCCAGTTAAATTCACGTTCCAAGGCAATCATGTTGGAGATCGACTAGTTTAACCGGAGTTATTCCAGTTAATTAGAGGAAACAAGGAGTACTCAGCAAAATAGCTGGAGTATTTCCCTGTAAATGAATCGGAAGTTTGTTCGATGATATTCCAAGAGCCTACGCTCACAAAACTAAGCCTACGCTTTCGATGTAAGTTTTGCTCGATGACCATTCCAGGAGCCTACGCTCACAAAACTTTTAGGAGGTACCCCATGGATTCTTTTTTCTCAACGTCAATGAATGAGGTCAATGTCCTCGCTAAGCTCGCAGATTTGAAGGAAGATCACTATCATCATCTGCTGACGCTTAGTGCATTAATGGAGCTACTTATAGATAAGGGAATCCTCACCCGCGAGGAGATTGATAAGAAAGCGCATGAACTGGATCAGTTCATGGCTCACCCACCTTATCCCACGGTGTAGGTCGGTCGAAATACGTATCTCGCAATACGAACTCGCTATCTCGATAGAAACAGCCGCGGTCTTCCATAGCTCCGCGCACCGACATCTTCGCGAGATCAGGCAGATTATGCTCGCGGCTTAGATGCGCAAGATATACGCGTTTCATGCGGCCATTAAGCAGCTCACTCATCAGCTCACCCGTCGCTTCATTGGACAAGTGACCCATATCGCCTAAGATACGACGCTTAATGTTCCATGGATAGCGGCCCATCCGCAGCATCTCAATATCGTGATTAGCCTCCAGTACAAGCACATCGGAGTCAGCAATCGCGTGCTTCACCTTATCACTGGCATAACCCAGGTCGGTGCAGACGCTTAGCTTGTCCTTTCCATCATAGAAGCAGTACCCTACTGGCTCAGCAGCATCATGCGAGATTTCAAATGATTCCACTCGTAGAGAGCCAAAATCACGGGCTTCCCCAGATGCAAACACACGTCGATTCTCATCCGCAATCTGACCTATTGATTTCTCTATGGCACCCCATGTCTTCTCATTAGCATAGATCGGTAGATTATATTTTCTCGCTACGGGTCCTAACCCCTTGATATGATCGGAGTGCTCATGAGTTACTAGAATCCCATCTAGTTCCTGTCCGGTCATTTCCCGCTCCAATAGAAGCTCATCAATTCGGCGAGCACTGAAGCCCGCATCGATCATCAGCGTCACTTCCCCATTGGTGACTACCGTCGCATTCCCCGTTGACCCACTCGACAATACCGTAAAACGTAATCCCATACTCTCCATTACTCCTTTGATTTCTCTGTGTTTGGACTGATAACGTCCCCACTGATGCCCTGCACATAATATTCCTTACCACTCTCAAGCATGAAACGCCATGCCGGTGTAACCGGTAAGTGTGCATCCGAATCAAACACTTGACCATAGTACCCTAGCTCAATCTCTTTCACTACAGAGCCGTCGGGCAAGAAATTTTCAATCAAGTTCCCGAGTGCCTTGGAGGCAGATAAGACCCGCTGCTCCTTCTCATCACTCACACTATTTATTTCAATATCTTCACGCATGAACGATATAATTTTCTGATTACTATAGTATAACACTAGATCAATGTTAAAGAGTGGCCACTTGTCTTCCACCAGAGGATGCAGAATGAACATCCCTTCTCTATCCATGGCTTCATCATAACGATAATTTGCAATGTCCGGCAGACTATCCTTGAGCGCATTCGTCAGCTCCCTAGGAGTATAGATCAGCTTGCTATCCACGGGCTTGGGCAAATCCATGACGATTCCGCCACGTCTACCTTCTACAAATCGATAAGCGATCTTAGGTAGCTCCGGCGTCTCACTTGGAATCTGGGCTAATACTTTAATTCCTTTTTCATCCATCATCATCTGGGTACTATCCTCAAGGGAGGTGAAATCCAGATTGGAGTCCGCCTGTTCCCGTATATCATTCCATAGTTGATAGCCGAGCACCAGATTCAGCAGCAAAAAAGCATAGATTAGTACATTCTTCGCTCTACCCCAATCCATTTTCGGACCTCCCTTCGTTCATTTCAGTACACGTGTTGCCCCATTACTCAATTCAACTACCCAAGTTGGCGTCAATAGAAGGCCTTCTTCGCTCAGCGAAGGTAAGTATGCTGGGTAAAGGTTTGTAATGAAGGCCTCATTAGACACCCTTTTTATTTTCTCCCGCAGTTCTTTTCCACCGGGTAAGGTGACGACTTTCTTAAACCAAGTTCCCTCTTTGATATAGAGCAGAGAACGTTCATACCCTGTAATCGTCCCCTGACGCATTTCTAACGTAATGGTTCCATAATGGAATGTCGACGTATCCAAAATAGGGAATGCTCCATATTGTGCCGTCCCATAATACTGCTGGAACTTCACAATATGCTTGTCATCATCCCGCCCTTCGCTTTGCTCCAGACGGTACTTACCACTCCAGCCATCATGCTGATTCACAAAATCAATGGCCGACAATATATTCTTGCTAGGACTATTATCACCTGTAGAAGGCGCAGCAGGATCGGTGAAATTAACCCAGTTCCGATCTTGTCTGACCTGTAAACTACGCTTACTGTCTGTATAAATTTCGGATCCATTCTTCTCTCGAATATAACGGGTGATACTGGAGTCAAAATTTAAGCTGCGCTGCAACTGCTCTGCGGTATATAGACCCGTTGGCAGTCCGGTCTCCACTAGATCAATCGACTTTTCCGGGATATAATACCCATCTACCAATGTATAAGGAACCCATTCCTCGCCAAAATTAATCTGCTGCTTCACGTCCTGTACCGTTAAATCGACCTTCGTTGCCTCGTACACCACATTACCATCAGAGCTGAAGAAGAACACCCGAACTTGGTCCTCATTTTCCGTATTATAAATTAGAATCCGATCGATGCTCTCCGCATCAAATAAAGGATCTGGGGAAATCTGCATGGCCTTTTGCAGCAGGGTCACCGGGACGCTATTCTCAAACTTTAACTCGATCCCCTCATGGCGTCTGCGAATGTCAGTCCAATTGATATTCTCTAAAGAATACCGCTGAAATCCACCGAACTGACGACCTCCAAGACGTGAATAGATCAAATTATAGAATGTTGATTCCGGGTAAAACACACTGTGCCGATCATCGCCCATATGAATCAATATCTGAGCTGGGAAGATCATGCTTTCTACTTCCAGTTGCGTTCCCATACTTTCCGCTACGATATATTCATTTTCTGATTTAACAATAGGATCACTTCCCGGCAGGCGATAGATCAGATAATAACTTTGTACCATACTAACTACCACCAGCAGCGTTAGAAACAGCGATTTAATTGTTTCTTTCACAGTTCCTCGCCCCCTTGCTTCTGCCGCGGCAGCGTAAAGATCACCTTGGTGCCTTTGCCATGATCTGACTGTAACGCAATGGTTCCACCATGGGCTTTCACAATTTCCCGGGCAATGGATAAGCCAAGCCCTGTCCCCCCCATATCTCTAGAGCGAGCCTTGTCCACACGGTAGAAACGTTCAAATATACGATCCAAATCGCGCTTCGGAATACCGATCCCATCATCCTGCACTGAGATGGCAATGCCATCATCATCTATTTTTCTAGCTTCGATTGCGATACTCCCACCTTCGGAAGTATACTTCATCGCATTGGAGATCAAATTATCTAGTACCTGATCAATTTGATCACGATCCATCCAGACAGTGCCTACACCCTTACCGATAAATATCGTAGGCTTAATTCCCTTCTCTTGCATTTGAAAAGAAAACCGATCTGCCACTTCCTCCAGCATCTCCATTACACGGGTTGGCTGCTTACGTAGCAGCGCCTCCTTGGAATCTAGCCGTGAGAGATGCAGCAAATCCGTGACCAGCCGAATCATCCGTTCTGTCTGATTCTGGATAACCGAAGCAAATCTTGGACCTAGATCAGGGTCATTCATCGCGCCATCTTCTAGCGCCTCCGTGTAACTCTTGATCGTTGTAAGTGGTGTCCGTAATTCATGGGATACGTTCGCCACAAATTCGCGCCGCGATGCTTCCAGCTTCTCCTGCTCTGTTACGTCCTGCAATACCGCAATCGTACCGATGATTCCAATTTCCCGCCGATGAATCGGTGTGAAGGTTACTCGGATCAAGAACGTATCGCCTTCCCCCGTTTCATTCTCCAAAATAGTAGAATGCATCGTTCCTTGCTTCAGGAATTCACGTTCCTCATCTGATAGATTGAGCAGTGTCATCATGTCCGTATCACTACCTGCAGACTCTTCTTCAACCTGCAGCATCTCGTGTGCACGCCGATTCATCAGAATCACATGGCCTGTCTCATCTGTCGCAATGACCCCATCACTCATATTGGTCAGAATGGAGGTCAACTTCTCTTTCTCTTCTTCATTTTGCGCCAACGCATTGCGTAGACGACTGGTCATGTAGTTGAAGGCTTTGCTAAGTTGTCCGATTTCATCATTGCCCAGCACGGGCATGGTCTGATGGAACTGACCTTCCGCCACCGCCGTCGCCCGCCGGGTTAATTCCATAATCGGCGAGGTAATCGTGTGTGCCAGAATCACGCCGAGCACCGCCGTCAGCCCTAAGGCCAGTAACATACCGGATATAAAAATATTATTAATCCGCTCCATCGTGTCATACAAATCACTCATCGATGCAGCAATATAAATTGCACCGACGATTTTCCCACCGCTATATACGGGCTTGGCCAATACTTTCTTGCGGATATCATCCACATCGATGATATATTCCTCATTATCACGATTTCCTTGCAATGCACGGCTAACCACTGTCTGTGTATTCTTCGTGCCTACGTAATCCGCATGGGACGGCTTCGACGTCGTAAGTACCTTGCCCCCGGCATCCAACACCTGAATCTCTGCACCATTGATGTTAAAGAGGTTATTAACCAACACTCGTAAATTATCTAGTGATTCTTCTGCCGCTTCTCCGGTTACCCCCAGGTTTTGTGCTGCTAATACCGAGAGCAATTCCGCACGTTCCTGCAATTCCTTAGTGAAATTGTTAGTCAGTGACGTCTTCATTGCGCTCACGAAATAGACCCCAATCAATTGCATCGCGATCAGGATCAGCAGTACATAAATAATAATTAATTTAGCCTGGATCGTACGGAAAAAAGAAGGCAATTTCATTCTATAATACACCCGCTTTGGAGCTACGCATCATATACCCCAATCCCCGCCGTGTCAAAATATACTCTGGTTTACTTGGGTCTTTCTCGATCTTCTCCCGCAGACGGCGAATCGTTACATCGACTGTACGCACATCCCCAAAATACTCAAAGCCCCATACCGCTTGTAGCAGATGTTCCCTCGTCATCACACGTCCAGAATTCTTCACCAGATAGTGAACAAGCTCAAACTCCCGGTGTGTCAGATCTAGTGGTTCATTGTTCTTATACACGGTATACATGTCCGTATCAATGAACAATTCGAATAGACTAATCCCTTGTGCCTGCGGACTTTCATCTCCTTCTGGAGTCACGGGCTTCTGTTGACGTCGCATCTGTGCCTTCACCCGAGCAAGCAGCTCACGAGTGCTGAAGGGCTTCGTAACATAATCATCTGCACCAAATTCGAGTCCCAATACTTTATCAATCTCTCCATCTTTAGCTGTCAGCATAATAATAGGGGTTTGCAGTTTCGCACGAACTTCTCTGCAAACATCCATACCATCCTTACCGGGCAACATCAAGTCTAATAGAATCAGATCCGGATGTTCCGAGAACGCTAATTCAACCGCTTCGATCCCATCGAAAGCCAGGATCACCTCATAGCCTTCTTTTTCCAAATTGAATTTTAAAATATCAGCAATTGGTCGTTCATCATCTACGACTAGAATTTTCCCTTGCATTCTTGACTTCACCCCATACTTTCAGGCCTTGGCCGTCTCTTTTCCTATCTTACCATACCTGATGCCGCCCTTCCCACTCAGCCATTAAAAAAGGCCAACCAGTATATGCTGGTTGACCTCAATCTATATTTTACAAATATTTCATTGGATTCTGCACGGAGCCGTTCTTAATAATTTCAAAATGTAGGTGTGTTCCAGTAGATCGACCTGTATTACCCATAATACCAATGACAGAGCCTTTCTCTACAACCTGACCTTTCTTAACACTGATTTTACTCAGATGTCCATACAAGGTTTCATATCCATTCTTATGATTAATAATGATACAATTGCCGTATCCTGATTTCGTGCCTGCAAAAGTGACAACACCTTCGTCTGAAGCCATAATATTTCGTTTGGAGGAGACAAGGTCAACTCCCTCGTGCATTCTGCCCCAGCGTTTGCCGTAGCTACTACTCATCGTAGCACTAGCAACTGGCCATGCAAAATCACCAGTTCCTTCACCAAGAATCTTCGTACCTTTAAGTACGATCTTTGGCTTGGACTCGACGCTAACTTCCTGGCCCAACCATTCCTCGGCAACAACGACTCCATTCTCTTTCGTCAAACGATATTCCATTGTCTTCAGGCCACTTTGACCTTCAGATATCACCTTCGTTTTACCCGCCTGCATATCACTACTCTTGCGAACAATAACTTGCGGCTCAGTCACAATCTCCTCGGATACGCGTTCCACCGTCTTCACAGTCAACGCGGGCTTCACTGCTTTAATCTTCAGCTCCGTACCGATTTGCAAGCTACGTTCTTTGACGTTTGGATTGTTGCTGAATAGCTCTTTTTGCGCTATACCAAAACGCTGTGCAATGGAAGAGATCGTGTCTCCTTCACGTACTTCATATGAGATTGCCTTTTCGCTACCTTGAAGAATAATATCCAACGCTTCTTGTGGATCTATAACCTGATTCGGTTCTGCCTTTAGAGAAGCCTGTGAAATCTCCTCGTTAAATTTAACCGATTCTAATGTGACACTTGAACCTTTGGTCTTAGCTGAGGTTGCTTGGACCCCTCCGGTTCGCTTCATCTTGTCGGCCACTTTTGTTGTAGTTTCCGGTGTATACTTGCCCTTTAATTCATTCAGAACCGCCGTCACTGCAGCCTCATCCTTGAGTAGCCCAATCACTTTTCCATCAATCCGAAGTTCCACTGCTTTTGCATGAACTTGCACTAAGCTATCTAGTTTGTCCAAAGTCTCATCCGTATTCACTTCCGCTTTATAGGAACGCTCTGGGACCGTCTTGATTCCATTATGTTCTACCACGATATCAGCCTGCGGATATTGCTCTTTATATTGTGTTTCCTTACGTTCGTAGAGAGCCTTTAAACTATTCTCACTATCTATCGTTCCAATTTCCTGTCCGTCCGCATACACTCTCAAATAAGAGACCGTATTCGCTTGTACATATTGTTTTCCAGCAAAGAAAAGGGTCCCTGATATCACGACAGTAGCGATCGCACCAATGACAACCACCTTAGACTTTAATTTGAGGCGCATAGCGGAATGAACTGCAACTTCGGTGTCCTGTCCAGTCAATCCATGAACTTCTCCTGAATGACTGTCTTTCTCCCTCGCCCGGGACCATTTCCCGCGCCAGAGCTGCTCAACCTTCCCTCTGAAACCTTTCATATAAATCTCCTTTACCCATCTACTAGATTGAACCTTAAATAGTGTCAAAAATTTAACCTTTATCACTATCGTCTACTGTACCATAGGCAGGTAAAAGAATTCAACTATCGGTAAAAATAGAAAAACCCGCTTACAGTGCGGGTTTCGTCGAATTTTAGCATTTTTAATAATTAGTATATTGTTTACAATTATGTGAATGTTACCGCTTTATTAGGTAAAGTCTATCAGAAAATATAGTCATTTCTGGAGAATCTCCATCATTTTGGAGTATTCCTCTTTATCCAAATATTTAGACAAGATTTGTTCGATATCAAATATTTCGGACTCCGTTAGTCCTCCCTCCATCGCCTCCGTTAGTTTACGCATTTCCTCTTCTGGAAGCTTGGACATCAGCATAGAGAATACTTCCTCCTTCTCTGTGCTAGCCAGTCCATCCTTCTTCGCCACCAGATCATCCGGTGAAACAATAATCTCTTGATCCTGTTGAGAGTCACCCGAAGTGATTCCCCCCATCACCGGTAGGGCATCTTCCGGTATATCTTGCTCCGTATCCTCGCTGGTAGACTTTCCATTATCTTTGTTCTGATCCGTGGTCCCTTTAGACGGATCTCCGGAAGTATCAACTCCACTTGGCGATGTTCCTACTGAACCATCTACTGTACCATTTCCAATTTTCCCTGTGGAATCAGCTCTTTGAGAATCCTTGGTATCCTTTGTTTTATTACCTCCACCTAGCCCCAGCATTTCCTTAAAAATCCCACCGATGCTAGGCGCCTGGGCAGCCACCGGAATATTATAACTGCTCAATAACGAACCGATGTAATGATTCACAACGTACCCGGTCGTCAACACTGTCAGTAAACTAACCATAACTATCGTAATGGAGAGCTTCAGCAGCCACCCGATCCATTTCATTCTTGTTTGCCTCCCTCTCACTCACTCACTCACTAGCCTTATAGAACAACACACTTACACTACCTATTGTCCTAGTACCAGTATGGACGGTGAGAGAAGGATTCAACCCAGTAGATCAGAAATTTATGCATTTCTACATAAAAAAAACCATCCAGAACGTAGCAACTATCGTTACGCTGAATGGTTATAAGTTATATTATTTGGTTTCTACTCGTAAATTGGCAATACTTGATTCGTTTGACTCCGGTTACGGCCAACGGAGAAGATCGCAATCGGAATTCCCGTTAATTCCGACACACGTTCTACGTACTTGCGAGTTGTTTCAGGCAGCTCATCTAGCGTCTTCACGCCAGAGATATCCTCGCTCCAACCTGGCAATTCTTCATAGACAGCTTCACACTCAGCAAGCATCTTGAGGCTAGCTGGATAATGCGTGATCACTTCACCACGGTATTTATAACCGGTACAAATCTTCACTGTCTGAAGTCCTGTAAGTACGTCAAGCGAGTTAAGTGATAGACCCGTTAGACCACTAACACGACGAGCATGACGAACAACGACCGTATCGAACCAACCTACTCGACGAGCCCGACCCGTAACTGTACCATATTCATGGCCTGTTTCACGGATGAAATCTCCAACCTCATCTTTTAGCTCCGTTGGGAATGGGCCATCGCCTACACGAGTTGTGTACGATTTAGCGACCCCAATGACTTGGTCGATCTTCGAAGGACCTACACCAGAACCGATACAAACCCCACCTGCGGATGGATTAGAAGACGTTACGAAAGGATAGGTTCCTTGGTCGATATCAAGCATGACGCCTTGTGCACCTTCAAATAATACCTTGCGATTATCATCAATTGCATCATTCAATACAACGGAAGTATCCGTTACATAAGGGCGAATGAATTCAGCATATTCTAAATATTGTTTCAGCGTTTCTTCAACTTCAAGCGGCTCAGAACCATAAACTTGCTCAATAATGTGGTTCTTCTCCTTCATCAAATGACGCAATTTCGTTTCAAACTCTTCAGCATCAAGCAAATCGGCAATCCGAATGCCGTTACGTGCCGCTTTGTCCATATAGGCTGGACCGATCCCTTTACGAGTCGTACCAATCTTATTCGGTCCTTTGCGATCTTCTTCTAGCGCATCCAGCACCATATGATATGGCATTATGACATGTGCACGGTCACTGATGACCAGATTCTTTGTACTGAATCCATTCTCATGGATATAAGTAATTTCTTCAATAAGCGCAGCCGGATTGATAACCATACCATTACCGATTACGCATTTCTTATCTTCATAAAAAACACCTGACGGAATCAAACTAAGTTTGTACTTCTTACCATCGATGAGTATGGTGTGACCGGCATTATTACCGCCTTGATAACGGGCCACCACATCTGCGCTCTCCGCCAGAAAATCCGTGATTTTACCTTTACCTTCGTCTCCCCATTGTGTTCCCACAACGACTACCGTTGACATGTACATTCCCCCGTCGGTGCTGTGCACCTATATTTGCAATTAATATAACAACATCACATTTTAAGTAACATATCCATTTACTGCCTTAACGCAGCAATAACAGTTTAACAGCCTACATTTTCAAAGTCAAATTAAAGACGAACAATCCTAGTAATAACTATATAATTGTTCGGAAAATTGAGAGGATAGACCTATAAATCAAGTATATATCAACTAAAGACTACGATAGAGCCATGAAAGAACGGGTACGTCTCAATAAAGATCGTACCCGTTTCTGTAATAATTATACGCAATTATGACTCTGTTTTATAATTCAGGCTTTCTATACCGGCCCTCTCTTTTCGGCGATAATCACTAAACCATGCAAAAGGAATCCCCAATAACATCAACACGCTTGAGAATACAAATGTTCCATTAAACGCATTTGAAGCTGCCTCCAGGTAACTGTGCTGAATTCTCAGAAGAAGCTGCTTCACTTCCTCTGCCTGCTGCTCAAGCGCAGCGACAAATACTGGACGTTGCTGTTCTGTAAGCTGCTCGGCAGCTACCTTGCCTTGCTCCTTCATCGTGTTCACGATCTCATCCGCAGATATTTGCGCGCTACCCGTAGAGCTTACACTCGTATGCATCAACCCTGTCTTCAGTTGTTCCTTAACCTCCACACTTAATGCCGCATTAGACTGTACCAACTCAAGCGCTGCCCCGCGGGCTTTATCCATTTCCCCGGTCATATTGCTTTGGAGAATAGTAACAATGATGGCCACGCCCAGAACGCTACCCAACGCCCTCATCATATTCACTGCCCCCGACGATATCCCGACCTTCTCCTCAGGTACATTTCGAACGATTGAGCCCATGAGCGGAGCCATAGTTAACCCAACTCCAACACCAGCAAGTGCGAGCCGAATCACGACATCTATTTTCGTGGAATCTATGCCTAGACCGCTTAACCAATAAGTCGAAATACACAGTATCACAACCCCAATGACTGCGAACCACCGACTGCCATACTTACTCGATAACGGACCTACAATCATGGAAGCGACCATTGAACCTACAGCAAGAACCGAAATGAGTAATCCTGCCTTCAACTCCGTCATTTCCATTACCCTAGTAAGGTAAAAGGAAGATAGAAAAGTAATGTTCATAATCCCTGCTCCAACCATAAATAACGTCAAAGCTGCTCCATCAAACACACGAATTTTCAATAGTGATAGAGGGAGCATAGGATGTTTGCCCTTGGCCTCTACCACAAAGAATAGAAGGAGAAGTAAGCATCCCCCGGCAATTAACCCCATGATCTCATAAGAGCCCCAGCCATATTCATTGGCTTTGATCAATGCGTAGGTGAGGCAAAACATTGCTCCCGATATAGATATCGTACCAGCATAATCAATTCTTTTACTGGAAGTGGAATCATAAGATTCCTTAATAAAGAACATCGTGAGTAAAATACTAATGATCCCTAACGGAATATTCACAAAGAAGATCCACTGCCAATTTAATTTTTCGGTTAAAATACCTCCCAGTGCTGGACCACTTGCTGCCGCTAACCCAGAGATACCACCCCAAATTCCAACAACTGTCCCATGCATTTCTTTGGGGAAGATTTCAGTAGCCATTGGAACTGTAACAGGAACAATAATCGCTCCAGCCAATCCCTGCAACACGCGCAGACCAATTAACACCTGGGCCGATGGAGCAAACCCCGCGAGAAGTGAAGTCACAGTAAACAACAACACACCAATTAAGAACACCTTTTTCCGTCCAAATTGATCGGCCAGCCGAGCTGCTGTAAGGATAAAGACGGCAAATGCTAGGTTATACCCATTCATAACCCATGAAATCTGTCCCACTGAGCCGCCAAAATGCTTGATCATTTCCGGCAAGGCAATGTTAACGATCGTTGAATCCAGCAAAGCCATAAAGAAGCCCAATACAATAGCTACAAAAGAAATCGTTCGTCTCGTTACTGTACTCATCTCTTCTCCACTTCCTCACTAACAAAATATGAACTTTGGTTCATATTTGGATTATATGAACTTTGGTTCAACTTTGTCAATATAAAAAATGAACCTTGGTTCAAGTTTTATTGACACTCCTAGAGACTTCAACTACAATCGAGTCGAAAGGAGCGATTGGTTGAATGAATAGTACTAAGAACACAACGGAGAGCACTACACGCAAACCTATACAAGACCGTAGTATTAAGACGAGAGAAGCGATCGTGCAAGCGGCGATGAAGCTCTTCTCTGAAGCAGGATATCATCGTACCAATACCAAACAAATCGCAGCAGCGGCTAACGTGTCCACAGGCAGCTTCTACTCCTATTTCACCGATAAACGAGAAGTTTTTATGGAGGCTTTGAAATTATATTGTCATCAATTCACACGCCAACTGGACAGCTTACTTCAAGAAATGGATTTCTCAAACGCAGACAAGCTTACCGGAATTAAGCAACTGATTGATTGTCTTGTTCGATCACATGATGTGTATATCGGATTTCACAGTGAGCTAACAGCGATGTATGAAATGGATTCCGAGGTTCGATCTCTAATAGATACACAAATGGCCGCCAATCGTGAGAATGCGAAGAAATATTTATATACGTGGAAGGATGAACTGAAGGTTGGCGATCTGGACGCAGCTTCGATCGTAGTATTCGAGGCTCTTGATCGACTCGTCGATATGATGGTCTTTTACAATAAAGGGCTGGATCTGGAGAAAATAAAGGCAGAAACTGCCGATATGATCTATGTCTATTTGTTTGTTCGATGAATTGAACAAGATATAAAAAACGGACTGACGATAGTTCGTCAGCCCGCAAACGCATCGGTATGCGCTCGTTCATAATTTGCAAATTTATTGAAATTCTTCAAGAAGACAAGCTCGACTGTACCTACCGGACCATTCCGCTGCTTAGCGATAATGATCTCGATGATATTCTTCTTCTCTGTCTCCTGATTATAATAATCATCCCGATACAGAAACGCCACGATATCAGCATCTTGCTCGATGGAACCCGATTCCCGAAGGTCAGACATCATCGGACGCTTGTCCTGCCGTTGCTCTACGCCCCGGCTAAGCTGTGACAGTGCAATAACCGGCACTTCCAACTCCCGAGCAATCTGCTTGAGGGTCCGTGAAATTTCCGATACTTCCTGCTGACGGTTCTCCCCCGCCTTACCACGTCCGTGAATCAACTGAAGATAGTCAATGAGGATCATCCCGAGCCCCTTCTCCTTCTTCAATCGACGGCATTTCGCACGAATATCCGCAACCGTAATCCCCGGTGTATCATCGATATAAATCTCAGCTTCTGATAAGGCAGCAATCCCCATCGTTAGCTTCGACCAGTCATCATCACTCTTAAAATCACCTGTACGCATGACACTCGCATCCAGGTTCGCCTCTGCACAAATCATCCGTTGTACAAGCTGTGGAGCCGACATCTCCAGACTGAAGATCGCAACGGTCTCTTTAGCTCGCACAGCAACGTTCTGGGCAATATTAAGGGCAAACGCCGTCTTACCTACGGATGGACGCGCAGCAACGATAATGAGATCATTGCGCTGAAATCCCGCCGTCATTTTATCTAAGTCAATGAAGCCCGAAGGAATCCCCGTCGTAGTTCCACTATTCTGATGGAGAACTTCCACTCGTTCGAATACTTCCATCAATACATCACGAATGGCGACAAATCCGCTACCGGAGCTGCGATTGGAGATCTCCAGAATCTTACGCTCCGCATCGCTTAACATACCGGAGACATCTTCGCCACCGGTATAACCGTCACTGACGATCTGCGTTGCCGTCCGAATCAAACGACGGAGCATCGATTTTTCTTCAATGATCCGTGCATAATAATCAACATTAGCTGCCGTTGGTACGGCATGGGCTAGCTTGGACAAATAACTAACTCCGCCGATATCCTCCAGTTCGCCCCGATCCTGAAGCCGTGAAGTTAGCGTCACCAGGTCGATCGGCTGACTCTCCTCACCCAGCTGCACCATAGCTTCATAGATCATTTGATGCGGTTTGTCATAGAAATCCTCTGTCCGCACCCGTTCCATCGCTGTAATTAATGCCTCTGACTGGAGTAGAACCGCACCGAGGACCGCCTGTTCCGCCTCTAAATTCTGCGGAGGGATCCGGTCGAAAAAAACATCTGCAGCCATTTTATTCCTCCGTTACTTGGACCTTAATCGTTGCCTTTACTTCAGGATGAAGCTTAACTGCAACTTCCGTTACACCAAGGCTCCGAATAGAATCACTCATCTCAATTTTGCGTTTATCAATTTTATAGCCAGCCTTGATCACAGCTTCTGCCACTTGTTTGCTCGTAATAGCACCAAAGAGACGTCCACCTTCACCGGCCTTGGCTTTCAGGGTGATTGTCATTTCTTCTAATTTCTTACCGAGGGCAATCGCGTCTTCCTTCTCTTGCGCCTTACGTTTCTGTTCTGCCGCTGTTTGATTCTCGAGCGTTTTCACATTACCGCCTGTTGCTATGGACACAAGTCCACGTGGAAGCAAAAAGTTTTGAGCATACCCTTCTGAAACGTCCTTAATTTCCCCTTTTTTACCTTGACCCTTTACATCTTTTAAGAAAATTACCTTCATTCGAATAACCCCTCTTCCTTCTCTATTTCATCCAGTACCTGCATTAATCTTTTCTCTGCATCCTCCTGGGTTCCTTCTAATTGTACAGCGGCATTCGTCAAATGCCCACCACCACCAAGTCGTTCCATGACGACTTGCACATTCATGCTGCCCAGCGAACGGGCACTAATGCCGATAAGACCATCAGGACGTTCGCTAATGACGAATGAGGCAAGCACATTCGTCATATTCAACAATGTATCAGCCACCTGAGCGATCAGTAGCTGTGGAATAGGATGACCTGGCTCGGATACAGCGATCGCAATATTGCCATAAATCAAACGAGCATGCTTGATAATATCAGCTTTCGCCATATATTCCTGCAAGTCTTCCTTCAACAAGCGTTGTACCATCATCGTATCAGCACCAACCCGGCGTAGAAAGGCCGCCGCCTCAAACGTCCGCGAGCCGGTATGCAGAGCGAATTGCTTCGTATCTACCGTGATACCCGCTAGCAGGGTTGTTGCTTCGAGCGGGCTAATTACTACCTTCTCATGGATATATTGCAATAGTTCCGTCACTAACTCACATGTAGAGGAAGCGTACGGTTCAAGATATACGAGCATGGCATCGTTGATGAATTCCTCACCACGGCGATGATGGTCAACGACCACGATTCTTGAAGCTTCTTCTACTAACTCTGGCTCCATCGTCATGGACGCCTTATGCGTGTCCACGAGCACGAGCAGTGTATGCTCGGTCATGATCCCCATTGCTTGTTCCGGTGAGATAAATCTCCGGGATAATGCTTCTTCCTTCTCAATTCGATCCATGAGTCGATCAATGCTCGGATTTGAACCATCAAGAACAATATAAGACTCCACCTTGTACATATCGGCGGCCTTCAGCACACCGATGGAAGCCCCGATCACATCGAGATCAGGCATACGGTGGCCCATAATAATCACGCGATCGCTCTCCTGCATCAAATCGCGCAACGCATGCGCGATGACACGAGCACGGACACGCGTCCGCTTCTCTGTGGCGCCTGTCTTGCCGCCATAGAATGACAAGCGCTGACCGGCCTTCACAGCGGCCTGGTCACCACCCCGCCCGAGAGCCATATCAAGACTGGACTGCGCAAGCTCGCCCAGTTCACTGAAGCTCTCGGTCCCAAAGGCTAGGCCGATGCTAAGCGTCATCGGCACCTTGAGGTCCGCGGTCATCTCGCGGACCTCATCCAAAATCACAAATCGGCTCTGCTCCAATTCGCTGAGCGATTTCTTGTTCAGTATCATTAACGTTCGCTCCGAGGACAGCCGTCGCAAATAGAGCTGATACTGTTTGCCCCACTCCGTAATCGCCGTCGTGACACGAGCAATTAACGCCGTACGCTGCTGATCATCCATCCCTTGAGTTGCTTCATCCAAGTTATCCAGCATTACGATACCTAGCGCAGCTTTCCCGTCTTCATAGCTTTCACGAAGTAAGGCCAGCTCTGTTGTATCGCGAATATAAATCAAGCGTTCAGCCGAATCAATCATCAACTCATAGTGCCGTTGATTAATCGGAATCTCGATCGTAGACCTTCCGGCGTTTCCCTCTTTCTTATCCTTAGACAATTGCGGTAGCACCGGCAACAGTTCGGATAAGGGTTTGCCTACAACTGAATCTTGATCAAACATCGCGGCAACAAACCGATTATGCCACTCTACAGAACGATCCTCACTGTAGAGCAGAATCCCAAACGGTAGACGACTAACCGCTTCACCTTCCACACGTTTGATCCGGTAGGACAAGTCAGTAACGTACCTGACCAGTTCCTTGCGGAATCGCCGCTCTGCACTGAGCATGGCATACGTCAAACCAATAACCAAACATAGTCCGATTAAGCCAAGCACCCAGTTATAATAAGAGATGACAATGATGAGCAGGAGTTGAAGCATAAACACCCACACGGTTTGATAACCGTGCCAACGTTTTTGTAACAAATTAGGCATGCCTTCTCACCCTATCGTCTTGATCTAGTAATCATCTCACGTAGCGGAAATGCAATATCCAATAGCCCCAATAGCCACAACCCCGGGATGAACAACAACAATATAACACCTAACACCGCAAGTATTGGATTCCATTTTTTGTGATAGGCCACAAAGAAGATAAAACTGGCTGTCTGAATTATAAAGAAAGCTTGCAGCAGCGGAATTAAATTATCCAGAATCATACCTAAGAATCCTTCATTTGCTGCAGACCCGGCAAACATAGCTAAGATTGTAGCGATCAGATAGTACCAAATAAGCGACCTTGGTAATCTCCAATCTCGAAGCGCTGGTAGCTTAGACACCACATGTCCCATACTTCCAAGTGTAGGTCTGACGATAGCATGACTTACCGTAGAAATTAACAACGAACATAAGATTAACGTAAATGGAATAAATCTCACCGTATAAGACGAGAATTGCTCTGTCATCTCAGGAGACCAGGCGATGCCACCAGTTAGAGACGGGTCCGTTACATTTTGTAGCGGAGCCATAGCATTATTCATGATATCCTCAATAGAAGCTGCCAGATTAAAATCAAGGAACAGCGTACCTATCATCAGAATAAGCAAAAATTCAAGCAGAATAACTCCCGCTCCAGATATTACGATTTTAACAGCAGAAGCCCGTTTCTTGTATAAGTGACCCATTACCAAAGAAGGAATCAAGAAATAAAGGGCTTGTAACAATAATACGGCTCCTATTAAATAGCTCCATACTAACGTTCCAATTACAGCAACAATAATCCATACAGCCGCAACATGTACAACAAACCTCTTACGCGGTAGCGTCGTATAGAGAATTATTCCCGGAATGACGAGAAAAAAAGCTGTAATGACCGTCAGCGGAGTTAAAAGTGATAACAGCAGCAACAGATAGACCGCGCTCCATGCAATCGATGTCCAGTGTGATTTCAAAATCGTTTCACCTCTTACGCAAATGATCTTCAAGTGTGGAGATATCCTGATACCAATCCTCTAATTGGTGTCCTTCTTGTTTATGCTTCTTTAATTTATCCATGATGGTATCGTCTAAATCCCGATAGGATACTCCAAGTCTACGTCCCAGAATATAACTGCTGACAATCAGACTCGCGAGGCTGTCACTTACCCGTGTCGTGCTGCCTTCCCACAATGCTTTGAATAAACGGGCTACGTGATCGACTACTTCCGTTTTGAGCCATTCAATCACTTTGGCGCGTTTGGCCACATCCATTTCTTTGTGCATGGCAGACAGCTTTCCACCCTCCTAGGTAAAGTCATTCACTTCATTATAGCATAAAGCAATTACTCTTAGAGAAGCAACCACCTTGACCTGTGGCTTCAATTTTTGGCTTGGATGTCCCGAGTAACAAATTTCTCGCAATATTCAATAATTTGGCTGCGCCGAACAATTCCGATGAATCGCCCGATATCATCAACAACCGGAACAAAGTTCTGAACCTTCGCCAGATTAATTAATCCTTCCATATCCTCGTCAATCGATACGGGTTTGATATGCATTTTTAATGGGACATCCTTGAGTAGAAATTTTGAAGCGTTCTCAAAAGTAACCTTCCCGCCCGAATTTTTCATATACCAAAGAAGGTCACCCTCTGTCACAGTACCCACATATACTCCATCCTTACCAATAATCGGAACAGCAGTATACCTGTGATACTCCATTCGCTCCAGCGTTTGCCGCAAAGTGTAGTCCAGTGTTACAGCAACAACATCATTCTTCGGCAATAAAAAGAACGCAATATTCATAAGAAAAAATCCTCCCTTACTCGTTTCAGACTCCCCTATTTATAACGTTTCAAAACAGAAACTGTTCCATCATTCGCGACAAATCGGCAGCCGGAAACCGGACTGCCGAAGGACTTGCTGAGCTAAATCGCTCTTTATAAAAATCTCTATAAGTTAAATTATGATTACTTCGTGTCACTCATTCTTACTCTTGCGGCCGTGATTCAGGTTTCAACAATTCTTCCGGCTTCGTATCCGGGTTAGACCAGTTCTCGATCATCTCTTTGGCAAACGCTACATCTTCTTCATTTGCAATATCATAGTAAACACCATTCATTCGCTTACCTTCGCCAACAATCGTGAACCCACTAATTTCTGGACGATCGCCAAGCAATATTTGCTTCGCTAGAGCAATAATAGAGCTTGGAGTCATATCTGTCTTAAAATTTTCCCCGAGCATATCCATCAAGTCTGGTATTTTCATGACTTGATCCAGCTTCAACATCCGATCAACCATTGCGTTTAGAAATATCTGATGTCGTATCGTCCGGTTAACACCGCTATCCTCACGATATCGAACATAGTTCAGAGCCTCTTGACCATCATATAATGGTTTACCCGCTTTGATCGTGAACTTCTCATGATCTTTCTCTTTATTCACGATATCTTTAGTAATAGGAAGCTCAATACCACCTAGCGCATCCACGACTTCACGCAGACCTTCGAAATTAATTGCTGCATAATAATCCAGATCATATCCAATAAAGTTCCTCACGGTATCCTTAGCCATCTTCTCACCGCCAAAGGCGTAAGCATGATTAATCTTATCCTGTTTATCCTTCCCAACAATCTCAGTATACGTGTCCCGTGGGATAGAAATAAGTAGTACCTTGGAATCCTTAGGGCGTACAATCGAATAAATCATCGTATCTGAACGAGCTGGTTCATTATCTCGCTGATCTATTCCTAGTAGAAGTATACTAAACGGGTTCAACTGCTCTTCCTTAACAACGGCTACTGGTTTAGCAACCTCACCTTCTAAAGGAGCATAAGACTTATCTAATTTCTTTTCTACTTGACCGGAAAGGAACATATCAAAAGCCATAACCGCTAATGGTTTACGGAATACATATCCTCCTACCCCGACTAGGATCAAGACTACCAACGAAATCAGAGCAATTTTCCCTTTATTCCTGCGCTTTTTATCTTTATTTTGTTTATCACTGGGTTTATTTTTAACTCGTGATCTTCTTTCCAATATCGTCTGCCTCCATTTTATTGATTAAATGATGTCGATCCTGTTGTTATAACTCAACGCTTCTTCTATTAATTGTAATCGCTAGTCTCCATATAGAAACTACAAAATAGTAATAAAAAATAGAAGTAATCAAAATAACCCTTCCGTTTCGTACTATACCACATGGGGTAATTTCGATACAAATATTGCTCTACTATCAGGGTCAAAACTATGAGAACTATGTGAAAAATAGGAGTGAGAATCACTCAAACTATCCATTATTTTCAGTCGATAGGGGTCAAAATCCTTGGCACTAACTATCATTCGGAAGAAAGACGGTAAAATAGAAAACCGCTAGGAAATGATTCCCTAGCGGTTTCTCTGAACTTTCCTTTTTATACAAAATGACAAGAAACTAGGTGTTCATTATCTGCAGTACCTACATTACGGTATTCTGGTATTTGCTGTTTACAAATATCCGATGCCATAGGACAACGTGTATGAAACTTACATCCTGATGGTGGGTTTGCCGGACTTGGTATATCACCCTGTAGAACAATACGATCACGCTTCAATGTTGGATCAGGTACAGGAATGGCCGACATTAGAGCCTTAGTATACGGATGTAGCGGATTACGGAACAACTCTTCTTTGCTCGTCATCTCTACCATAGAACCAAGGTACATAACACCAACACGGTCACAAAGATGTTCCACTACACTCAAATCATGAGATATGAACAAATACGTTAGTTGCTTATCGCGTTGCAAATCACTAAGCAGGTTAATGATCTGAGCTTGAATTGATACATCAAGTGCGGATACTGGCTCATCTGCTACGATAAACTCTGGATTCATAATAAGTGCGCGAGCAATCCCGATCCGTTGCCGTTGTCCACCAGAGAACTCATGTGGAAACCGGTCATATTGATAGCTTGCAAGACCACAAATATTCATCGTCTCTAGTACGCGTTCGCGGACTTCCTTTGGATTGGTGATCCCATGATCAAACAAAGCTTCACCAATCGCCCGGCCCACTTTAATCCGAGGATTCAGTGAGCTGAAAGGATCCTGAAATACGATTTGCAACTTCGGACGTAGTCGACGTAGCTCTTCTTTTGGTAGCTTATATAGATCTCTACCTTGAAATAGGACATTTCCAGAAGTCTTCTCATGTAGCCGTAGGATGGTACGACCGATCGTACTTTTCCCACAACCGGATTCACCTACTAGACCAAAGGATTCACCCTTTTTAATACTGAAAGAGACATCATCAACCGCTTTAACATGACCAACCGTACGCTGAAAAACTCCACCAGTAATCGGAAAGTATTTCTTTAGATTGTCTACTTGCATTAAGACTTCACTCAAAGTACTTCCCCCTCTTTCTCATATAACCAGCAGGCTGATTTATGGGTGTCGTTCCCATGCGTCTTAAACGGTGGTTGCTTCTCTCTACAAATATCCATGCAAAATTCACAACGATCATGGAAATGACAATTATCCTCAAGATCAATTGGGTTGGGAACTTGACCTGGTATTGAATAAAGCCGTTCTTGCTTCTGATTAATAATCGGCTTCGCCTTGAGTAACCCTTTGGTATACGGGTGTTGTGGGTTTTGGAACAATTCCAACACCGGAGCTTCCTCGATGACTTTACCGGCATACATAACTACCACATAATCTGCCATTTCGGCTACGACACCCAAATCATGAGTAATCAACATGATCGATGTATTTAATTTCTTCTTAATATCACGCATCAAGTCCAGTATTTGTGCCTGAATAGTAACATCAAGTGCTGTTGTTGGTTCATCAGCAATCAACAGCTTTGGATCACAGCTAAGGGCAATCGCAATCATAATCCGTTGACGCATCCCACCACTCAACTCATGCGGATAGGAATCAAATATTTTCTCTGCACGTGGAATACCAACCATATTGATTAGCTCAATAGCACGCTTCTTAGCCGCCTTACGATCAAGCAGCATATGCAGGATCAAAGGCTCGCAAATCTGCTCGCCTATGCTTAATACTGGATTAAGTGAAGACATTGGTTCTTGGAAAATCATCGATATCTGATTCCCGCGAACGCGAGACATGTCTCTTTTATTTAACTTGAGCAGATCTTTGCCCTCGAAGAAAATCTCACCGCCAACAATTTCCCCAGGTGGTGACTCTATCAATCGCATAAGTGACATCGCCGTCACACTCTTACCGCAACCTGACTCACCTACAACACACAAGGTTTCACCTTCACGGATCGTAAAGCTTACATTATCCACGGCTTTTACGATACCTGAACTTGTCTTAAAATGAGTCTCCAAATTACGGAACTCTACTAAATCTTTTGCCATATTGCATCTCCCATCTTGAAGATATCGGCTGCGCTTAGGGCAACCGACGTTGTTCAAGGCAGCAGCTCCCGCTGCTTGCATTCATCACCTGTATACTTGTATTACAATTTCTTCATTTTTGGATCCAGTGCGTCACGCAGTCCATCACCAATTAGATTAATCGCCACGGTTGTGATTAGAATACATGTACCTGGTGGAATCCATAACCATGGTCTCTTACGGAAATCAATCAAATTGTTTGCCGCCGAGATCATGTTCCCCCAAGATGGGGTTGGTGGTACAACACCTAATCCTAGGAAGCTTAGTGCTGACTCTTGTAGAATCGCACTAGCTACACTAAGCGTTGCAGTAACGATAATGACAGGAATCGTATTTGGGAGTAAATGACGGAAAATCTTTCGTTTGTCCTTTAAACCCAGCGCTTCGGTTGCTTGCATAAACTCTTGCTCACGCAGCGTCAGAATTTGTCCCCGTACAAGCCGTGCGAGAGTTGTCCAAAATAACACACCAATAATTACCATCAGGTAATATATTCTAAACTTCGGATTAACCTTCAGATCCGATAGGACAGCTCCTAGAATAATCAAGATCGGTAGCGATGGAAGAGCCATAAAGACATCGGCAATACGCATAATAATCGTATCTACCCATTTTCCATAAAATCCGGCCAATGCACCCAATGTAGCGCCAATCACAACGGCTATTGCCGTTGCAACAAGCCCAACCATTAGGGAAATCCGACCAGCGAGCATGATGCGAAGTAACATGTCACGTCCAAGCTTATCTGTACCCAACCAATAAGTTGAACTAGGTGGTAAGTTCTTAAGCTTCGAATTATAATCATAAAGATTATATGGTGAGAAATAAGGACCTATAAAACAAAATAAAAACATAAATACGATCAATATAAATCCGATTACCGCGAGCCGATTCCGGGTAAAACGGCGCCATGCCGTCTTCCATAGTGAATCTGGAGCTTTGGCCGGGGAATTTGTATTCTTTGTTATTGGCATAACATCAGCAGACAACGCAATCTCCTCCTACTTTAAACGAATTCTGGGGTCTGCAATTCCATAGAGCACGTCGGCGAGCAAATTACCCACTAAGGTCAGCATAGCTAGAAAGATAGTAAACCCTAACATAAAGGGATAATCTCTCATGTTAATCGAACTAAGGTACACATGACCAATACCAGGCCAAACAAATATTTGCTCCATAATCATAGCTCCACCGAATAGAGCAGGCAGTTCAAACCCAAGTAGAGTGATTGCAGGAATCATCGCATTCCGAAATGCATGTTTAAAAATGACTGTTCGTTCTTTAAGACCCTTTGCCCGGGCAGTCCGAATATAATCCTGCCTGATAACTTCAAGCATACTGGTACGGAAGTAACGCGTTAAGCTACCGGTAGACAACATGGTCAGTACCATAGTAGGTAAGAATGCATGATTAATTACATCTTTTATATAGGCCCATCCACTAGCATTTAACCCCGCTGTTGTCATTCCACCAACCGGGAACAATTTTAAATCCAATGCAAGTAACTTGATTAGTAATAGTCCAATAAAAAAGGAAGGTAATGACATACATACAAATACTAATAGTGTAATTATTTTATCAAACAAAGAATATTGAAATTTGGCCGAAAATATACCGGTAATTATCGCAATTGACCAACTTAGGATCAAAGAGAAAACACCGATAATAAATGAATTCCACACGAAATTGTTAATAACGGATGTGACAGGTTGTTTGTGCTGTAAAGAATCCCCGAAGTTACCCTGAATCATGTTTCCTGCCCATATGAAATAACGTTGATAGTCTGGCTTGTCCAGTCCGTATATGGCTCTAAGCTGTTCTTGCTTTTCAATGGTCATATTCGGATTCGCCCGTGCTGTAATATAATCCCCTGGTACCATCGCTTGTATGGCAAAAATTATGATAGAAATGCCGATTAGCGTAGGAATCATCTGCAACAGCCGTCGAATGATATACTGCTTCATTCCTTATTCCCCCTGGCTATAAGTGGATATGCCCAGCTCTTATGAGCTGAGCATATCGATTGTACTTTATTGTTGCAATTCAACTTGGTACAAGCTGAAAGGGAAATCCTTATACGGCGAGATGTCGAATCCTTGCGCTCTAGCGTTAATAGCATTCATGTTGTTTCTTTGATACAAGAAGATGTTAGGAACATCCGTATTCATCTCTTGATACATCTCTTTGTAGTACTCTTTACGTTTTTCTGTATCCATTTCTTTCTTAGCTTTAGCCATCAACTCATCGACTTTAGCATTTGAATATCCTTGATCGTTTTGTGCACCACCAGTGATATACACTGTATTGTCTGGATCTGGTGTCAAGCCCCAAGCAGCGAAGTACATATCAAAATCGCCTTTTGTTTTCTTGTCCATGATCGCATTAAAGTCAAGTGTTTCTGCAATAACTTCAATACCCAATTCTTTGTAGTTCGTAGTCATAACTGGTAACAATGCTTCTACAACCGGGTTATCAGCAGTAGCGGAGAAGTTAATTTTGAACTTTTCTCCATCCTTCTCGCGGATTCCGTCTGATCCAACCACCCAACCAGCTTCATCCAACAATGATTTTGCTTTTTCAATATCGAAGTCATACGGATTAATATTTTCATCGGTAAATGCCCATGATACTTTTGATTCTGGAATATTGATTACATCAGCATAAGGTCCATAGATACCTTCTACGATATCTTTACGATTCAAACCATAAGTAAGTGCTTGGCGTACTTTTTGATCTTGGAATTTTGGAAGCTTATGGTTAAATCCGATGTAGCCATAACCATTGTTAGGCAACAGGTTAATATCTAAGAAGCCCAAAGCTTTCAATGCTTCTACATTATCTTCCGTAACGTTAATTTCGTTCATATCCGTTTCACCCGACTCTAGCATGGCTAGGTTAGTTGAATCGGTTGTAGTTTTATAGATCAGGTTCTTAATTTTTGGAGCTCCATTGAAATAGTTCTCATTAGCTTCAAAAACGATTTCTTGTCCTGCCTTGTAGCTTACCAATTTGTATGGACCGCTACCCATTGGTTTCGTGTTTAACGCTTTAACTGATTGAAGATCTCCTTGCTTGTAGCCTTTACCATAGTAAGCTTCGGACATGATATATACATAACCCAAGTCTACTGGTGTCAGAGCTGAATATTCAGATACAGTTACTTCAACTGTATTGTCATCAATAACTTTGATACCTGAGATATCACTTGCTGTACCCTCATGATACTCTTTACCACCAACGATATGAGCTGCAAGTACATCAGACTCACCATCATAGCTAGCATCATGATACAATTTCATTGTGAACAAGTAGTCTTTAGCTGTAAGTGGAGTGCCATCACTAAATGTAACACCTGGTTTCAAGTGGTACGTATATTTCAAACCATCTTCAGATACATCAATCTTTTCTGCAAGGCTGTTTTCGTATGTTCCGTCAGCTTTATACGCTACAAGTGTATTAAATAAGACATAGTTTACGTAATAGTCATATGCTGTTTCCATAAATAATGGGCTGAATACCCCTTTAGGATCTGTCATACCAATAATCATTGTGTCTTTACGATTGTTTGCTAATGCTGGGCTAAGCGATGGATCAGTTGCTTTGATTAACCCACTAGCTTCTTCTCCTACTGGTTCAGTAGGTGTGTTTGTGTTTTCCCCCGTGTTTGTGCTGTTGTTTGTTGCTGCAGGCGCGTTTGCCTCTTTGTTGTTACCGCCGCCACATGCTGTAAGCGCCATGGTTAGTGCAAGTACAAGCACTAGCATTAAATTCCATTTCTTTGTCATGCAAATTCTCCTCCTTTTAATAATTTGTTTGTATATATATTATAAAAATAATATATCCTCTAAGTATCAGTAACCATGTAGGTTAACTGAGTTTAATCTTTGAAACTAAGATTTGCTTACCACTTACTACCTAATATTTGTTACTTATTTCTACTTGATGTAATTAAGGGGAATAATGACCAAGGGTCAATTGAGGGGCTCTGAGATGTATAAAAATATATGTAAGGTATATTAACACAGTAAAATTAATTTTATTTAATAATATAACCCAAATCTCATAATATTCCAAGCATTTTAATTTATATTATATTAATATAAGTTTGCACTATTTATAAATAATTTTATTATACAAAAAAGCAGCCGAAGAATTCGGCTGCTTACTTGTTGTATTATTTACTCGGTAGTGTATGGAAGCAAAGCGATTTGACGGGAGCGTTTGATCGCGATCGTCAAAAGGCGTTGATACTTCGCGCTAGTACCAGTTACACGACGTGGCAAAATTTTACCACGTTCACTGATGAATTTCTTCAACAGTTCTGTGTCTTTATAGTCAATGTGAGTAATTTTGTTTACAGTGAAGAAACACACTTTACGACGTTTGTTACGTCCACCGCGGCGAGCCGGTCTTTTGTCGTCTCCGCCTTCTCTTGGTTTGAAGCTCATGCTATTCAGTCCTTTCCGTTTTTAAAATGGCAAATCGTCATCCGAAATATCGATCGGTTTCCCGTCATCGGAGAAAGGATCCTTATTGTTACGTGAGGAATTATCGCTACGATTGTAGTTGCTGCTGTTGCTATTGCTAGCACCACCGCCACCAAATGAAGCTTCCTCCCGCGGCCCATTGCCACCTGCTCCACCTTCGCGGTTCGATTCTAAGAAGCGGACATTATCAGCAATCACTTCGGTCACGTATACACGTTTTCCTTCGTTATTCTCATAATTCCGTACTTGAATACGTCCCTCTACAGCAGTCAAACGGCCTTTACGCAAATAGTTTGCGCATGTCTCCGCCAACTGTCTCCAAGTTACGACCGGAATAAAATCCGCTTCACGTTCTCCACCTTGTGATGTAAAAGGTCGATCCACAGCAATTGTGAATTGGGTGACCGCTACGCCAGCTGGTGTATAACGCAATTCCGGGTCTCTAGTAAGACGTCCGATCAGAATGACACGGTTCAACAATATAATCCCCTCCTTCGGGCAAGTGTTTACAAACCTGAAACTTAGGCTACGTCTTTCGTAATGAGATAACGGATAACCTCGTCGGATATCTTCATAACCCGCTCAAGCTCAGCAATCACGTCTGGTGTTGCTGTGAAGTTAACGAGAACGAAAACTCCATCACGGATCTTGTTAATCTCATACGCAAGCCGGCGTTTGCCCATCACGTCATGTTTGGTAATTTCACCGCCGTTTTGGATGATGCCTTGGAATTTCTCGACTGCTGCTTGTAGCGCTTCTTGCTCAAGTTCAGGACGAAGAATGTACATCACTTCATATTTGCGCATATATTTCACCTCCTCTTGGACTATGGCCCCCAACTGTTACTCTGGGAGCAAGGAACGAGCTTAAACTCGAACCATATAAATATATCAAATTCAGGTATCAAGCGCAAGCTTTCTTCAGATGGTACTTTCATGAAGACCAAAGGATACATCGTTCTAAGATCACATAACCTAGCAAAATCGTCTGAGCTTGTAAGTCTGCTGACACATGATTAATACGCATGCTGCACACAATATAGGCGTATCCCTTTAATCTCAGAAAGGAGGCATACCATGGGCGAGAAGACTGAATTTGAACCAGGCGACAAGGCGCCAAATCCAGGAGTTTACACCGAGGTTGGCGAAGCAAGAAGCTTTCATACCCAGATCCAAAATCCAAAGCGGATTGAAATGGAACGTGGCGATACGTTCCCCGAGACATCCAATCACAATCGCAAGTGGAAAAAAGCCGAAAAAGCTCGCGTACATTAATTGAATAATTAATCGAAGTACCGCACATAATACTTTCATGGCGGCGTACTCAAGAGAGGTGTGGTTCCGTTGGACACTTATGCGAAACAACCTAACCGTTCGGAGTCTTATTCACTACAGTAGTGGAAGCTAAGATTATGGATTAAGTAAAGACCCCTCTTTCTTAATCTATATTGCTTAAAACGCATGCATCTAATCGTTTCTCAGTTGTGTGACAAGAATTCCATTTTGTACGCCGTCACCTTAAAGAAGGGTCCTTATGGGCCCTTCTTTTCTGGTTTTATTACATTAAATAAACAAATAAAACCCCTCTTACTAATGTAAGAAGGGTTACTGTTTAATTGATCATGGCCCATATGTATCCGATTAAGAAATACATGGCGGAGAGGGTGGGATTCGAACCCACGCACGCTGTGACACGCCTAACTGATTTCGAGTCAGCCCCCTTGGGCCTCTTGGGTACCTCTCCGCAGCAAGAATGATTGTATCACGAATAGTGGTGATTTGCAATAGAGGGAGCCCCTAATGGCTCCCTCTATTCCCTTACTCGATTACGTCGGTATTACCCTCTACCTTAGATGCTGTAGACCGCAGCACTTTGCGCATATTCTTCTCAAATTTGGCCCGGGGAACAAGCACACTGTGTTTACATCCTACGCATTTGATCCTTATGTCCATCCCCATCCGAATGATCTCCATCTCAGAACTACCGCAAGGATGATTCTTCTTCATTTGTACGATATCACCTAATTGAAACTGTTTCCGTTCCATGGCTACTCCCCTCCAACCTTTTGACTTTTTAACCCTTTAACATCTCAGCTTGTTCCAATGCTTCCTTCGCATAGGTCTGAATTATTCGTTCTACATCCGCTTTTGAACCTGGAGGACACTCCACTGCAATCCGTAGCACAAACTCACTTGCCGTCAACGATTGAATCCCCAAAACATTTGGAACTTGCTCTACAGCATCACTGTTCTCTTTGAGATTAAGCATAGCTTTCCGTAACATGGAGATGCTCTGATCCAGCTTCATGCTATTACTAAAAGGTAAATCAACCACCGCTAAAGCGTTACCTAGAGAATAATTGGTCACATTTGTAATAAGACCATTCGGGATAATGTGTACTTCACCAGTCCAGCTGACCAACCTCGTTGAACGTAAACCAATCATTTCTACTGTTCCTTTCAGCGTCCCCGTCTGGATAACATCTCCAACCGCAAATTGATCCTCTAATATGACGAAAAATCCAGTAATAACATCCTTTACTAAACTTTGAGCACCAAAACCTATCGCTAATCCTAACACCCCTGCTCCTGCCAATAAAGGAGCTAACTTGAACCCAAATTCCCCCATCACTAACATTACCATGATAAGATTGCAAGTCATCGAGGTTACATTTTTCAACAGCTCTCCCACCGTGATGAATCTACGAGGATTCATTTGTAAGCGACTTTTCTCTCGGCGTTCCAAAGAACGATCGATTACTTTATATATGATCTTTATAAAAATTCTCGTCAATATAAATATGAGTAAAACGCGCAGTCCGGCAAATAAAACACTCTGCCACATATCCATATTTGTAAACCATTCCCATATTTTATCCGTCCATTTACCTGCAGCCTGCACAATTTCCATCGTGTCGCTATTATTACTATTCTGTCCGATCTTGTTCGCCTCCTAAAGCCTGATATTATCATATCCCACTGCACTCTTGGAGTAAATCCCACGAATCTCCACGCCTTCTTGCTTAATTATTTCTTTGACCGCAGTTAAGGAGTCACTAGGAAATTGGATAGATAGCGCACATCCAGCTGTAATCTCCTTAGGTGTAGGGAATAAATCAATCTCTATCTCAGCATATTCCAGCAACATTTCGGCGCGTAATGCCTGCTGAGTGGAATCAAACGCCATGACAAGCCACATCTCCATGAATACCTTTCTCTCCTCCTGCAATCGCGACTTTAGTCGGAGTATATTATTGATTTTTCTTCCATATACTATCTACTAAATATTCATAAATTCCTATATTGGCATGATGAGATTTGATTAAGTTTCATTCAAAGATCGTTACCCATTCTAGGAACGAAGATAACATTTTCGGTATAAAGGAAGGATAGATTCTATGCTAGGACAAGAGATTTCCTGCTTAAAAGTCCCCCATACGGAACCTGGAATTCACTCAGCAATCATTCATCGATTACTGCTTCATTTCGCCAAGCTATCTCCCGGTCAGGAGATCGTTGTTGTATGCATTGGGACAGACCGCTCTACAGGTGATTGTCTTGGCCCTCTTGTCGGGACTTCTCTATCCAAATTTGCAAGTCCCCACTTCCATCTGTTCGGTACATTAGAAGAACCAGTTCATGCCATGAATTTAAATGACACACTAGAACTAATTAACCAGAAATTTCGCAACCCGTTCATCATCGGTATTGATGCTTGTCTGGGACAGACGAGTAGTGTGGGTTCAATTCAGGTCGTACAGGGACCATTGCGCCCTGGAGCTGGCGTAAATAAACAATTACCGCCGGTCGGCGATATCCATCTTACAGGCATCGTCAATGTCGGCGGCTTCATGGAATATTTCGTATTGCAAAATACACGACTAAGTCTAGTGATGCGCTTATCTGAAATTATTTCGAGTAGTCTCTATACCGCGATCAAGGAATGGAATCGGGAATTCATCCCTTTTATTCGGCGAGAGCAATAGCTTCTTTTTCTTCAGTTGATAGTGCATGTGGTGACTCGCCTTTAACAAGTCCTTTGGCATAGACATATGAACCATCTCGATTATATAGACCAGTAATGACTACCCCGTCTTTCTCATCGTTTATGAAAGCTACGGAGAAGCTAAGGTCACTACCGCGTTCAGAAAACGCATTATAACGTTTAATTCCAATTTTTCCGATTTGCTTCGGTAGTAGACTTTGCACACTAACTAGCTGCCGCTGTTGTTCTTCTTGTGCATCCTCTATCTTACCTTGCTGAACCTTCAAATCGATGAGAAGGTCCTCTAAATTGTCTATCCCCGAGCCATTCATCATCGCTTCGTATTTTTTACGTATCTTACGCAGTTTTGCACCCTGAGCGATATTCCAAATGAATAACCACAACATTATTACTACCAGCCCACCTACAATCCACACCAACTGATCAGAAATTAAATTATTCCATTCCGTCATGCTCTTTCTTCTCCTCTATAATTAAATATCACGTTGCTATCAATCGTATGGCTGAGATTAAACTCCCAATTTCTTCATATGTCGTGTCATATCCCACACTCACCCGCACTGCTCCGCCCATCGATGTTCCGGCACTCTGATGTCCAAGTGGAGTACAATGGTATCCAGCCCGAACTGCAATATTATATTGTTTGTCTAATATAAAAGCGATTTCCGCTGCATCTCGATTCTCCAAGTTAAATGAGACAATCCCCGTCCTAGGTTTTCCACGGTTTGGACCTAGTAAGATCACGTTCGGTATATCCCCCAGCCCCTCCATAAGAGCCTGAGTCAACTCCCATTCATGTTGGTATATACTGGAAACCCCTTGGTTCAGAACAAACTCTACTCCAGCTGCTAAGCCTGCAATTCCTACTGTATTAGCGGTCCCTGCCTCATACCGATCCGGTCGTACTGAAGGTTGCTCTAGCTCCTCTGATTGACTACCAGTACCTCCATGCAACAACGGTTCTAACTCAAGACTCGGATGAATGTATAGCCCTCCAGTTCCTTGAGGACCGAGCAATCCTTTATGACCTGGAAAGGCCAACATATCGATTCCCATTTCTTGGACATCTACAGGATATACTCCCGCTGTCTGTGCAGCATCCACCAAAAACACAACACCATGATTATGAGCGATTTCACTTAATTTTTCTACTGGCAATATGCTTCCAAGCAAGTTTGAACTATGTGAGCAAATCATCATTCGTGTCTGTGGTTTGAACGTTTGTTCTACAACCTCTAGATCTAATTCTCCTTGCTCATTTACCGCTACATAATCAACACTTATGCCTTGAGTTCTTTTTAAATATTCAAGCGGTCTTCTTACCGAATTATGTTCAATCATCGTTGCGATAACATGGTCACCCGGTTTCAAGTAACCTTTGATCGCCAGATTAAGAGCTGTTGTCGTATTGGAAGTAAATGCAATATCGTTGGGGTTGGGAATATTAAACAGCTTAGCAAGTTTGGTTCGTGCCTTGTACAATATTCTACCAGCTTGCAATGCCATTCCATGATTCCCACGACCTGAACTTGCCGCAGCACCTTCTAATGTGTTTAACATTGCCACCCCTACTCCAGGAGGTTTCGGCCAAGACGTTGCAGCATGATCCAAATATATAACTGATTTCTTGTCCAAGTTTTCCCCTCCCCCGAGTATGAAGATTCTTAATGACTTCTTATTCAGATTAATAATGACATACCTCCTTCTTCCAAGGATTCGTCTCCTGTTAGAAGTAAGAGATATGTCATTTTAGTTAGCTAAGCATATCTAACAATCTTTGTAGATCATCTTGGCTATAGTAGTTAATTTCAATTTTACCTTTATCTTTGTTCGCTTTGATCTTTACCGTAGTTTTATAACGTTCCCGCAAACTGTCTTCGACTTCATCAATATACGGGTCTCTCTTCTTATTGGAAGTCTTTGGCTTATCATTTTTTTTGCGGTCCAATTGTTGCAATGCATCTTCTAATTCACGAACACTCCACTCATGGTCAATACATTGCTTAGCCAATTGTTTGATCGTTGCTGCGTCCTTCAATCCAACCAATGCTCTAGCATGCCCCATCGATAATGTTCCACGTGAAACATCTTCCTTAACTTCTTCTGGCAATGACAGCAAACGCAAAAAATTTGCAATATGAGAACGGGATTTTCCAACCTTTAAAGATAACTCTTCTTGTGTCAATTGGAATTGATCCATTAACCCTTGATAAGCTACGGCCACTTCCATTGCATTTAAGTTCTCCCGTTGTAAGTTCTCAATTAATGCAATCTCCATAACCTGTTGATCAGTAAATGTTCTAACAACAGCAGGAACCGTTGACTTTCCACAAAATTGGGAAGCGCGGAACCTACGTTCCCCAGCTATGATTTCATACCCTTTCATCACGCTGCGAACAATAATTGGCTGAATAACTCCGTGTTGACGAATGGATTCTGCTAATTCCCGGATAGCTTCCTCATCAAAAGTTTTACGAGGTTGATAAGGGTTAGCCCGAAGTTGATTTAGTGGAATTTCTACCACTTTATCATCGTCTTCAACAGCTAGTGAGGGAAATAAAGCATCTAATCCCTTCCCTAATCTTTTATTCATAGGAGACCACTTCCTTTGCCAACTCTAAATATACCTCTGCACCTTTTGACCGTGGATCATACGTAATGATTGATTGACCGTATGACGGCGCTTCACTTAAGCGCACATTCCGAGGAATAACGGTCTTGTAAACTTTCTGTTGAAAATATTTCTTAACTTCTTCAATAACCTGAATACCTAAGTTTGTACGGGCATCGAACATCGTTAATAATACCCCTTCAATTTGCAATGAGGTATTCAATTGCTTCTGAACGAGTCGTACTGTATTGAGTAATTGACTTAGACCTTCCAACGCATAGTACTCACATTGAATTGGAATAAGTACAGAATCGGCTGCAGTAAGAGAATTGATCGTAAGAATACCTAAAGAAGGTGGGCAGTCAATAATAATATAATCATATAAATGTTTGACTTGTTGAATAGACTTCTTCAACCTGAATTCACGAGAAATCGTGGGAACTAATTCGATCTCCGCCCCTGCTAACTGAATCGTAGCAGGAATAATATCCAATCCATCAACCTGAGTACTAGAAATTGCTTCTTTCGGATTCACTTCGTTAATCAGCACATCATAAATACAATTGGCGACATCCGCTTTATTAATTCCAACTCCACTTGTCGTGTTACCTTGCGGATCAATGTCGATGAGCAGTACTTTTTTACCAATCGCAGCAAGTCCCGCCCCCAAATTTACAGAAGTTGTCGTTTTACCGACGCCTCCCTTTTGGTTAGCAATGGCAATGATTTTGGACAATTCATTTCACCTCAGTATAATTAGAAAACTCTTTTTGTAGTTCATGATCATCAAGTACCCACTAAGTTGTAGCTACAAAAAGACCAATGCGCCCCATCTGAATCAGCCGCTGCAACAATCTCACAATTTCGCGATCTACCTGTACAAACTAGAATTATATTTAATATGCCTATAGATTAAGATAACCGATAAAAAATCATTTCTTAGGAATGCGGATTACAATTTCATAATGATCATCATGATCACTTTCATCTGTCTTAATCTGTAATCCAGAACCTGACACCATATCAATAGATTGACGAATCGTATTTAGCGCCAATCTCACATCTTTCGTAAACGAAATTCGTTTCGAAGACTTCTTGTTATTGGAGACTTGTTTATAAAATGCAATACGAGCTTCACTTTGTTTTACGTTTAATTCTTTACTAATAATTTCGTTAAGTACTTTTATTTGTAATTCTTCAGTATCAAGCGACAATAGTGCCCTAGCATGACGTTCCGTAATCTTACGTTCCATCAATGCATTCTTTACAACTTCAGGAAGATGAAGAAGTCTGATTTTGTTGGCGATGGTAGACTGGCTCTTTCCAAGTCGCTGAGCCAAGCTTTCTTGAGTCAATTGATGTAAATCTATCAAATTCTGATAGGCTAAAGCCTCCTCAATAGAAGTTAGCCCTTCACGTTGTAGATTCTCAATCAGTGCAATGGACGCCGCCTGTGAGTCATTAAAATCCTTCAAAATGGCCGGTATCGTCTCAAGCCCTAACTTTTTCACAGCACGCCAACGTCGTTCCCCAGCTATTATTTCATACTTATCATTGCGATAACGAACAACAATAGGTTGAATAACTCCAAGGGTACGAATCGTTTGACACAACTCATCAATCTTGTCCTCATCAAATATAGTCCGTGGTTGATAGGGACTACCAACGATCTCCCCAACCGGAACTTGCTTCACTTCTTCGCCACTGGATCGTTCGGTTAAACCAAACAATTTAGAAAATTGTTCTTTCATTCCGTAGATTACCACCTAATTTCATAGTGACATAAGACGAAATGCCTTATGGGCTTCATTTGTAAAAACTAGAAACGCAAATGCTATCAATGGGCGTAAAAATCCCTTTGAAGAAGACCATTCTCCTATGTATCCACGATTTGTCATGCCTTTAATTGTCAGTATGACACTTGTAGATGTGGCCGTAGAACGAAAATCATTCAACGTTTAGTAGTATTTCTATTCTACCACTTTTTGCCCAATAATCCTATTCTCTTTCAAATGTATTTTTGAGAGAATAATCCCCCTAGTAGCTTGTTTCACGTGGAACAATTTTCTAGGGGGATTGGAAAATATTATATTATGGGAGTTTTGATCGGTGTTCCCGCTTTTCGGGGATATTTCTTCGGTGTTGAATTTGTTTTACTAATCATAATGATATGTCTCTCAGAGTTCTCAAGTGGCAATGTGAAGTGATGATTACCAGACAATTTGCCCTTTAGTTCAGACATACTGCGTTTTGCCTCTTTAATCTCATCACTTGGATCGTTACCCTTCATAGCAGCGAAAATCCCACCTGGTTTCACAAAAGGTAGACAAAATTCATTCAGCACAGCCATACGTGCTACAGCACGAGCTGTTACTAGATCAAATGCATCCCTTAAATGATCTTTACGAGCAATATCCTCTGCACGACCATGAATAAGCTCGACATTTTGCAGCCCTAATTTATCTACTACATTTTGTAAAAACTGAATCCTTTTGTTCAATGAATCAACAATCGTTAATTTCAAGTGAGGGAAACAGATTTTTAAAGGAATACCTGGAAACCCTGCACCGGAACCAATATCAGCTAGGTTAGATATGTCCGAGATATTTAAATAGAAGGAAAGCGTCACAGAATCATAGAAATGCTTAATATAAACCTGCTCTCGCTCGGTTATCCCTGTTAAATTCATTTTTTCATTCCAAGAGACTAATTCTTGAAAATAGATCTCAAATTGGTTCAATTGTTCTTCATTAAGATCGATTTGATGCTCAAGTAACAAATGATGGAAATGGGATTGTATGGAATCCACAATCTTTACCCTCCCGCTGCGGTAACCCGGTTAAAATGCTCCAGATATACCAATAAAATAGAAATATCGGCTGGAGTAACGCCAGATATACGCGAAGCTTGACCGATAGAAATTGGACGTATCTTCGCTAGCTTTTGACATGCTTCAATCGCAAGACCATGCACATCTTCGTATTTGATCTTTTCAGGAATCTTTTTCTTTTCCATTTTTTGTAATTTAGCGACTTGTGTCTCTTGCTTCTCAATGTAACCGGCATATTTAATTTGAATTTCAACTTGTTCCATCATGTCCTCATCCAGTTCTGCTTCCGCAGGAAAATATGAACTGATGTGAGCATAGTTAACTTCAGGACGACGAAGTATCGTCAGTAAATTACTACCATCCGTAATTGGCGTCGAACCAATAGATTCGAGCAATGAGTTAATGGCTGAAGGAGAAACGGAAGTCTTCTGTAACCGAATAATTTCCTGTTCAATCTTCTCTTTTTTATCCAAAAACCGTTGATATCGATCTTCCGGAACCAAACCAATCTCATGGCCAATCGGAGTCAAACGTAGATCCGCATTATCATGACGGAGCAAAAGTCTATACTCTGCACGTGAGGTAAGCAAGCGATAAGGTTCATTCGTACCTTTTGTCACCAGATCATCAATCATGACACCAATGTAGCCCTGTGAACGATCCAGAACAACGGGTTCTTTACCTTGTGCTTTACGAGCAGCGTTAATCCCTGCCATAACTCCTTGACCTGCTGCCTCTTCATAACCTGAAGTCCCATTAATTTGCCCCGCTGTAAAGAGACCTGGAATCTTCTTCGTTTCCAAAGAAGGCCACAACTGTGTTGGAACAACCGCATCATATTCAATAGCGTATCCGTTACGCATCATCTCAACATTCTGTAGTCCTGGGATGGAACGTAACATTTGCAGTTGAACATCCTCTGGCATACTCGTTGACAAGCCTTGGACATAATATTCAGAGGTATTCTTACCTTCTGGCTCTAAGAAAATCTGATGCTTCGGCTTATCGCTGAAACGTACAATTTTATCCTCGATCGAAGGACAATAACGTGGTCCAGTCCCCTCAATAACCCCGGTATACATCGGTGCACGGTGAAGGTTAGCATTAATAATGTCATGTGTGTCGCTTGAAGTATATGTTAACCAACAAGGCAATTGCTCATTGTCTGACTCTTTTGTCTCATAGGAGAAAAATTTGATCTTGTCATCCCCTGGCTGAATCTCCGTTTGAGAAAAATCAATCGTATCTTTATGAACACGTGGAGGGGTTCCTGTCTTGAACCGAACTAACTCAAGCCCATGCTCTTTCAAATTATGTGATAAATTAACCGAAGGCTGCTGGTTATTAGGACCACTCTCATAAGTTAGTTCACCCATAATTACTCTACCGCGTAAATAGGTTCCCGTTGTCACAACAACAGATTTAGCACGATATTCAGCGCCCGTCTTAGTAACTACACCAACACATTGTCCCTCTTCAACGATCAACTCCTCAACCATTCCTTGGCGAAGCGTCAAATTGGGTTCCTTCTCCATCGTTTCTTTCATGGCGTGCTGGTACAAAAATTTATCAGCTTGTGCGCGAAGTGCATGAACAGCAGGTCCTTTACCTGTGTTCAGCATCCGCATCTGAATAAAGGTTTTATCGATATTACGCCCCATTTCCCCGCCTAATGCGTCGACCTCACGGACGACATGGCCCTTAGCTGGACCTCCAATCGACGGATTACATGGCATAAATGCAACCATATCCAAATTGATCGTGATCATCAGCGTAATACAACCCATGCGTGCAGCAGCAAGTGCTGCTTCACTACCCGCATGCCCGGCGCCAACGACAATCACATCATAACTACCTGCATGATAGCTCACTATATATCTCCCCCTTTGACTGGCTCATTCTATTGCAAAAAACTCAAGTATATATCTTCAAAATCTTATATTTAAAAACTAACGTTATCATCATACCATGAACAGACATTGACGATACACCCGGCCATTATTTACCCAAACAAAATTGTGAGAAAATTTGGTCGATCAGAGCATCTGGCGCTGAATCTCCAATGACTTCACCCAACTGCTCCCAAGCAAGTCGTACATCAATTTGCAGGATATCAATCGGTACTCCCATCTCCGTTGCCTCATAAGCATCCGCTAGTGACTTCTTCGCCTGTTTGAGTAGTGCGATATGACGAACATTGCTTACATAGGTAAGGTCTCCAGACTCAAGCTTGCCCCCAAAGAACAACTGTGAGATAGCTTCCTCTAAATGATCCAATCCCTCACTTGTCTTCACAGACAACTCTACGATAGCCTCTTTTGGAAAATAACGAGACACTACATCCCGGTCTAATTGTTGTGGTAAATCGATCTTATTCAGCAATACAATCGTTGGACGGCCCTTAAGCTGTTCCATCAGCTTAATTTCATCTTCATGCAAAAGATCCGCACTGTTTAGAACTAGTAAAATTAAATCAGCCTCATTTACAGCAGCCTTTGATCGCTCAACACCAATTTGCTCTACGATATCCATCGTTTCGCGGATTCCCGCTGTATCAAGTAGCTTCAGAGGAATATTATTGATCGTTACAAACTCCTCAATAACATCACGCGTTGTTCCTGGGATATCCGTTACAATCGCTTTATTTTCCCTTGCTAACGCATTCAGTAGCGAAGATTTACCAACATTAGGACGTCCAACGATAGCTGTGGTAATCCCTTCACGGAGGATTTTGCCCTGATTCGCATTCTTTAAAAGTTGCTCTATTCCTTCCGTCACTTCCGCGCACTTGTTGCGAATAAACTCCATCGTCATCGATTCTACGTCATGTTCCGGATAATCAATATTAACTTCAATATGTGCCAACGTCTCCACCAGCGTGTAACGTAACGAAGTTATTTTTCGCGACAGATCTCCTTCCACCTGCTTCAAAGCGACCGAGAACGCCCGATCCGATTTCGAGCGGATCAAGTCAATCACTGCCTCTGCCTGAGTTAAATCAATCCTTCCATTCAAAAAAGCGCGCTTCGTAAACTCGCCCGGCTCAGCCAAACGAATCTCCCGTTGCTCCAGCAGCAAATCCATCACTCGCTTAACTGAAATAATCCCGCCGTGCGTACTGATCTCCACCACATCTTCTGTTGTGAACGAACGTGGTGCTCTAAAGACCGACACCAGCACCTCTTCCAGCTTTTCATTTGAATTCGGGTCAATGATAAAACCATAATGCACCGTATGACTATCTGCATCCTCTAACTTCGTCTTTGAGCGAAATAGACGACCAACCTCAGTGATCGCCTCTGGACCGCTGATCCGAATGACCGCAATTCCGCTCTCCCCCACCGCCGTCGAAATGGCGGCTATTGTATCACTCAACATGGTTAGTTCACCTCTATAATTATTATAGTGAAATAGTACGCTACATAGTCCGTTTGATTCTTCGATCGCTGTTGTCGTCAGATTATTTGATTATTAATACCTAACTAGGTAATAATCCGACGACAAAGGCGACCGCAGCTTATGCTTCCGAAGCAGCTTTCTTACAGAAAGCTTTGAGCTTCTCCGAATTCAAACGGCTTATTCCGCTATCTTTTCACCGCTAAATTTTAACCCCCACAAAACATCACTAGTAGTCAGCGCATCCCCAACGGGGACAGCGACTCCTTACACAACGTAGCACTATATCCTCAATTCGCTACTCTCTCCACCCTATTTCGTAGCGTTGCCCCATTCAAACACTATAATCCCTGCTCATACCCAAGCGTATCCCGAAGGGACAGCGACTCATTGCACAACGTAGCACTATATCCTCAATTTGCTACTCTCTCCACCCTACTTCGTAGCGTTGCCCCATTCAAACACTATAATCCCTGGTCATATCTAAGCGTATCCCGGAGGGACAGCGACTCATTGCACACCATAACACGAAATCCTTTTACCTCGACTCTCTCTGCCAGATCTCCTTCCAATCCGGGACAAGCAACCTGTCCCCTTTGTCCAACGGTTGCTCCAAAAGTGAGACGTACCCGAAGGGGGAAAAGCGTTCCACACACCATACTTTAGCGCATCCCCGAAGGGGACAGCGAGCAGGAGCACCTCTTCCCCTCCTACGTTATGTGAACTTGAAAGCGGGAGTCCAGAGGGTGCAACCCTTGGGGCCCTCCCTTAAGATAAGGGAGGGTTTGGGAGGGATGGGAACATAAAAATAAACGCAATGACATTTGCCGGGGCAAAACATCATTGCGTCTCATTCATTTACTTTGCTTCAGTGTAATAACGACCCGTCGGTTTGGCTCCTCGCCTTTACTGAAGGTTTTAACCTCCGGATGGTCCTGAAGTTTGGAATGGATCACTTTGCGTTCCTGCGGCGACATCGGCTCAAGAACAACCTCTTTACGTGTACGAACTACACGTCCAGCCAACCTTGCGGCCAGCTCCTCTAGCGTCTTCTTCCGACGTTCACGGAAGTTTTCAGCGTCCAGTGTAATCCGGATAAAGGTCTCTGAATAACGATTCGCGATGATATTCGCCAAGTATTGCAAAGCATCGAGAGTTTGACCTCTACGACCAATCAACAATCCCAAGTCGCTACCTGAAATATTTAAAATAATACCGTCCTTCTTCTGGAGGATATCTACCTCCACTTGAAGACCCATATTCTCGCCAACGTCTCGAATAAATGACGCCGCCTCCTCATAAGGATCCCGGTCAACGGTTGTCCCATTCTCATTCAGAGATGGGGATACTGAAGATTCCATAGGGTTCTTCTGAGGGCGACCTGAAGGAGTCTCTTGAAGCAAAGTAAGCTCAACCTTTGCTTCCTTTACGCCGATCAGGCCTAGGAATCCTTTTGATGGCTGCTCTAACACATTCACGGCGACTTTATCCTCGGTAGTGCCGAGCACGGCCAATCCTTGTTTTACAGCTTCTTCAATGGTTTTTCCCGACGTCACAATTTTATTCATTTCGACTTTTTGGCCTCCTTGGCGCCCTTACCAGGATGTCCGGCTTTCAAATTCGAACCGCCCTTTTTAGAACCACCTTTTTTAGAACCATCTGATATTGCCGCATTATTATTAAGCGCCAGAACCGGATCTTTCTTACGGTAGATCAAGTAGTTCTGTACGATTGTGTACAAGTTACTGTAAATCCAGTAGAGCGGAAGCGCTGCTGGGAATTGATAAGCCATAAAGAAGATTAAGACTGGATAGATGAACATCATGAATTGCATAGGTCCCTGCATCCCACTAGGATTCATGTTGGACATCATCTTCGTCTGAATAAACGTAGTTAATGCTGCAATTATAGGAAGGATAAACATCTTATCCGGTTCCCCTAATTGGAGCCATAAGAAAGAGTGATCACGAATTGCTGAGTTATTATAAATAGAGTTATATAGAGCGATGAACACCGGCATTTGAATAATGAGTGGGAAACAACCGGCCATCGGATTAACTTTATTTTCTTGGAATAATTTCATCGTCTCAGCTTGCTGCTGTTGAGGATTATCTTTGTATTGCTCCTTAATTTTTGCGAGCTGCGGTTGAATTGCTTGCATCGCTTTCGAACTTCTTACCTGTTTAAGCGTAAGTGGTAGAATCAAGGTCCGTACAATGAGCACCATAATAAGGATAGCTAATCCATAAGCACCATTGAACCATTTGGCAAATGTATCCAATGCAAGTGAGAAGAAATACACTACATTAGATGTCCACCACGAACCGCTGGCTCTCATATCCTCAGTCGTAGTAGCTACTCTAGTAGCGGTCGTTCCACAACCAGATAATATAGCTATTAATCCAATTGCAAGGATGAGGAGAATCCATTGCTTTTTGTTATTCTTAATTCGTGACACTTCAAAACCCCTCTCTTAGCCTTCCATCATGTAAATCATACCATATTTAAAGGGACAAGGAAACCAGCGTACTCATGGCCGCGAAGACCTAAGCAACGAGGACTTCCGTAGCACATGCAACACACTTTTTTCCAGTTCCTGATATTCCATTTCCACTGCGCCATTACGTACAATTAGAATGATATCGACATGATCTCTAATCTCCGCTTCATGCAAGCGCACAATCTCTTTTAATCTTCGACGCATCCGATTTCGAACAACAGCGTTTCCAATTTTCTTACTAGCTGATACACCCAATCGAAAACGCTCAATATCATGTTTATTTGACCAATAGACGACGAGTTGACGATTAGCGAAGGACTTTCCAGATCGGTATACCCGTCCGAAATCCGCCCGGTTCCTTAATCGAAGCTTCTTATGCACGAGCAATCTCCTTGACTTAAACCCTTGTACTAATCAAGAAAGGGCTAAAGCTTCTATTGTAATGTGAATCAACGTCAAAAATGATACCCCTCATCCCTTAGTATTACCTCAAAGATATCAGGCATATCATCAACAGTAGTCATCCTTTTTTTTCTAAAAACATAGTGAAAATAATTACTTTTGTATCTTTACAAAGGTTCCGGTACGAATAGATTCAACTAAAAAAGACTCCATACCAGAACACCTACAAAAAAAGACCACCGTAGTGGTCTCACGTAGTCATTACGCACTAAGTACTTTTCTGCCTTTTAGACGACGAGCAGCAAGAACCTTACGGCCGTTTTTCGTGCTCATTCTCTTACGGAAACCGTGAACCTTTTTACGTTTGCTCACATTCGGTTTGAAAGTCGGTCTCATTTATTGCACCCCCTTACAGGAACTACTATCGTATTTACCATTTTCATTACGCACAGAAAATGCCTTTTTACATTTAACCACGAACGATCTGAAAAGTCAATCAAGTCCTCATTTCTTTTCAGCGAGATTAATTATACACAATTCACTTCAAAAAATCACGTTGTACACAGTGAATACATCAATTTACCATCGAATATAAGTTATGCACATGTGGAAAAGTAATTTGCACCAAGAAATATGCACATTTTGATGGATATCAACAAAGTTGTACACAAGTATACTAATTGCGATATGATGGTTTATAATCGAAGATACATCCTTGAATAAGGAGTTAAATATGATGCAATATCCAGTTTCATGGTTAAAAGGAACTACGCTTGGCGAATCCATCGCCAGCCAACTTCGCCTGCGAATTATTAATGGTGAAATCCCACATGGTGAAATTCTGTCAGAGAATCGAATCGCAACGGATTTTGGAACAAGCCGCTCTCCTGTTCGCGAGGCACTAAAGCTGCTCTCGAGTGAAGGACTCATTACTTTGCAAAGGATGGGAGTTCAAGTCGCGGGTCTGAGTTTAAATAATATAGAAGAACTAGTTGATGTTCGGTGCTTAATTGAGAGTTTTGCCTGGCAACGCATAGGGGCAGACTATTCGGAGATACGGATATCCACTTTGAATCAGATCATCGATAAAATGCAATTAGCAGCCAAACATCGTGATATCGCAGAATTTGCACATCAACAATACTCTTTTCACGAATACATCATTACAGAAGCGAAGCATACGAGAATTTTGCATTTGTGGAATAGCATTTCTGGGATTGTTAAAACTATTATGCTCCTTACAGCCAGAGATCTACTTACGCAAGAAGAGGACAAAATTCAATATGTGATTCATAAACATCAATGGTTATTAGAAAGTCTGGAGACTAGAGAACCTGCGATCATTCAGGAGCGGATCGAGACATATTTTACCGATTCTCGTAATACATTTGCACACCCGCACTTTGCCGAATAAATGAAAGTACTTCTACATAATGGAGAGAAGGTTATTGTGATGGAACATAAGTCTTATATGATCGGGGTAGATATCGGCACCACCAGCACCAAAGCGATCCTATATGAGCAGAACGGAAAAGTGATAACTAGTGCTAATGAAGGTTATCCTTTGTATACACCAAGCTTCAATGCAGCGGAACAAGATCCAGAGGAAATTTTTGCAGCCATCCTAAAATGTGTTCATCAATTGATGAGTGACAGTAAAATTAGTCCAGAATCCGTTATGTTTGTCTCCTTTAGTTCAGCAATGCATAGTGTCATTCCTATAGATTCTAATGGTCAGCCACTTATGCGCTGCTTAACTTGGGCAGACAACCGAAGTGCCGCATGGTCCGAGCGTTTAAAGAACGAGCTTGACGGTCATGAAATTTATTTACGAACAGGGACACCCATTCACCCCATGTCCCCTCTAGCCAAACTGTTGTGGCTCCGCGAAGATTATCCGGATATTTTTAATAAGACATATAAATTTATTTCTATTAAGGAATACGTATTTGCCAAACTATTTGCAGGTCAATATGTTGTCGATTATTCTATCGCCTCCGGTACAGGACTGATGAACCTAGAGCAGCTTAACTGGGATGAAAAAGTGCTAGAACTTATAGGAATTACACCGGATCACCTTTCAACCATCGTGCCGACGACTCATATCATGCAAGGATTATCTCAGAAATATGCCGATGCCATGGGACTAATACCCTCTACCCCATTTGTAACTGGTGCAGCTGATGGAGTCCTGTCCAATCTTGGGGTTGGCGCTATAGATCCTGGCGTTGTTGCTGTTACGATTGGAACAAGTGGAGCAATCCGTACTATAGTAGATCGTCCTCAAACTGATCCAAAAGGACGGATATTCTGCTATGCATTAACGGATAAACACTGGGTCATCGGCGGTGCGGTGAACAATGGTGGCGTTATTTTCCGTTGGCTCCGGGATGAATTTGCCTCTGCTGAAGTAGAAACAGCCAAACGCCTAGGCATTAATTCCTATGATGTACTAACCCAAATTGCCGAAAGAGTGATGCCTGGATCCGAAGGACTGCTCTTTCATCCTTATTTGGCCGGAGAACGAGCCCCGCTTTGGAATCCTCATGCTCGTGGATCCTTCTTTGGACTTTCACTTAATCATCGAAAAGAACATATGATTCGTGCTGTTTTGGAAGGTGTTATCTTCAATTTGTATACCGTATTGCTCGCGATGGAAGAACAAATGGGTAGACCAGGACAAATTCAAGCAACCGGAGGTTTTGCCCGCTCGCCGCTATGGCGGCAGATGATGGCCGATATTTTTGATCAAAAAATTGTGATTCCCGAAAGTTATGAGAGCTCATGTCTTGGGGCTGTCGTGCTTGGTCTATACGCGCTTGGCCATATTGATTCGTTTGAAATTGTTAAAGATATGATTGGAGAAACCTACGAACATACTCCAAATAAAAAACATGCCACCATTTATAAGGAATTACTGCCGATCTATATCCGTGTTTCACGTAAATTTGAAGAAGATTATGAAGCCATCTCTAAATTTCAAAGTAAATATTCAGACCCTCAGTAGGTAGGATATTCCTATCTCACCCTGGCGAATAAAAATCAGAGCTACTTTCTATAATAGAAAGTAGCTCTTTTTGTTGTTCATGTTATACACATTCCACGAACCACGAAATTTTTTCATCCTCACTCATGATCTAACAACTTGTGCATATTTTTTTCTGCTAATTCACTCTTTCTGTCGAACTTTAAACAATTTATAAACAATATGTAGTGGTGTTGATGAAAATTATGCACAAGTTATTGAATTTGTGGATAAAATACGCCTTTGCATTGAAATATAAGGACTATTTTGCTATGATAATAATGCTTTTGATGTGCATATCTTTATTTTGACCAATAACTTATTCACAGCCTGTGGATAATATTGTGAACAATTATATTTTTCATCTGTTTATAATCATTACATTTTACTTACTATTGGGGATAATTTCTCCCTTTATTTTTGTTTTTCGACTCTTTCTGCACATGGCTCAAGCCACAATTGGAAGATCTTAAAGGAGTGACAGTCTGTGGACAGCCATACCTCCGAAATATGGCAACATATCTTATCCATCATCAACACCAAACTTAGTAAACCCAGCTTCGACACTTGGTTCAAAGCGACGAAGGTGGTTTCCCTCACGGACCGTTCCATCGTGATCTCTGCGCCCACCACATTTGCCGTGGAATGGCTGGAGAGTCGCTACACCAAACTCGTAGCTACAACCGTATTCGAATATCTGAATAAGCAGGTGGAAGTCTCTTTTGTTATTGAAGAGTCCGCCCCCGCCGAGCAAACTCAGACACATCGTGAGCCCCCTGCACCCATCCAAATGGAAGAAAGCGTTTCCCATATGCTAAACCCGAAGTATACCTTTGATACTTTTGTCATTGGTTCGGGTAACCGGTTCGCTCATGCGGCCTCTCTTGCTGTTGCCGAAGCACCGGCTAGGGCTTATAACCCATTGTTTCTTTACGGTGGAGTAGGTTTGGGAAAAACGCACTTAATGCATGCTATTGGGCATTACATTTTGGAGCACAGTCCGAGTAGTAAAGTGGTATACATTTCATCAGAGAAATTTACGAACGAGTTCATTAACTCGATCCGAGATAATCGGGCAGAGAGCTTCCGCAACAAGTATCGTAATATAGATATTCTGCTGATTGATGATATCCAATTTCTTGCGGGTAAGGAATCTACCCAAGAGGAGTTCTTCCATACTTTTAACGCGCTACACGAAGAACGCAAACAAATTATCATCTCCAGTGACAGGCCGCCAAAGGAGATTCCTACCTTGGAGGAGCGACTGCGTTCACGGTTTGAATGGGGACTTATCACAGATATTCAGCCGCCAGATCTGGAGACGCGTATTGCGATCTTACGTAAGAAAGCAAAAGCCGAAAATCTAGATATTCCGAATGAAGCCATGATGTATATAGCTAATCAGATCGACTCCAACATCCGGGAGCTCGAAGGCGCACTGATTCGTGTGGTAGCTTATTCTTCCTTGATCAATCAAGATGTGACCACACATTTAGCAGCCGAAGCACTTAAGGATATTATTCCTTCCAGTCGGCCAAAAATGATTACGATCCAGGACATTCAGCAAAAGGTTGGCGAATATTACAATTTAAAGCTGGAGGATTTCAAAGCGCGGAAACGAACGAAGGCCATCGCCTTTCCCCGTCAAATCGCCATGTATCTATCCAGGGAATTGACAGATTTCTCGCTCCCTAAGATTGGGGATGCTTTTGGAGGACGAGATCATACCACTGTCATTCATGCGCATGAGAAAATAGTACAGCTGCTCAAAGTGGATCCCGATTTATATAAAGTTATCAACACGATAAGCGAAAAAATCAAAAATTCGTCCTGAATAAGGTAAAAGCCTATGCACATTCTATTAACATGTGGATAGGCTTCATTTCATATATTTTATATTGTTATCCACATATTCAGTGCCCCTACTACTACTTCTATATTTATAAAGATAAATATCATCATATAAAGCGGCTCTGCCGCGAACAGCATCTTAACCCCAAACTGCAATCATTCAACCCTTAAAGAAGATGCTTAAAACATATTGCGATGAAAATGAGGAAGCTAACGCTTCATGAATTATGAATATGCTGAGGAAGTAAATTTTATGACTTTATGACTGCTGCTTAAGAAGCAAAGTTTTATTACGAAGTTAACCCCAGAAGCCTATGCTTCATAAAACTAAGAGGAAGCTTACGAAGTAAGTTTTATTACGAAGTTAAATCCCAGAAGCACATGCTTCATAAAACTTTTAGGAGTTGAATTTATGAAAATCCGAATTTTAAAACATGATTTAAATGAGTCTATCCAGCACGTATCCAAAGCGATCTCAAGTAGAACTACGATCCCGATTCTGACGGGAATTAAGCTAGATGTAAATTTTCAAGGGATGACATTAACAGCTAGTGATACCGATATCTCTATTCAAGCCTTTATTCCAGCTGAAGATAATAATAAGCAAATTGTGCAGGTAGAACGCTCAGGTAGCGTAGTTCTGCCTGCTAAATTTTTCGTCGAAATTATCAAAAAACTTCCTTCTCAAGAAATTGAAATGGAAGTGATGGATGGCTTCCAAACCCTCATTCGCTCGGGTTCGACAGATATCCAAATGGTGGGGATGGACCCTGAAGAATTCCCAGTATTGCCAAGCATAGAAGAAGATCAAATCGTTACAATTCCTGGTGATCTACTTAGAAATATGATCAAGGGTACCGCATTCTCGATCTCAGCAAATGAAACATCACCAATTTTAACCGGGGTTCTATGGAATCTGAGTGACAATAACTTCAAATTTGTCGCAACGGACCGCCACCGTCTTGCAAGCCGGATTGCTGTACTAGATAATGCTGAGAATGTACGTTTTAGCAATGTTGTTATCTCCGGTAAAACGCTAAATGAACTCAGCAAAATCATTCCTGATCAAAATACACATGTGGATATCGTTGTAGCCGATAATCAAGTGTTATTCAAAATTGATCGGGTACTGTTCTATTCCCGTATTTTAGACGGAACTTATCCGGATACTTCCAAGATTATTCCAACGACCTATAAAACAGAACTCGTCCTTGATACCAAAAAATTAAGTGACTCCATAGACCGTGCTTATTTGTTATCACGTGAAGAGAAAACTAACATTGTTCGTCTGCAAACGATGGAGGATGGCTCGATTGAAATTTCATCTAGTTCTTCGGAATTAGGAAAAGTAACCGAGCAATTGGAAGTGGCTCATTTTACAGGGGATCCTATTCGAATTTCTTTTAACTCTAAATATATGCTTGATGTACTGAAGGCTGTGGAAAGTGAACAATTACACATTGGCTTTACTGGAGCAATGAGTCCGATCATTATTAAACCGGTTGATGATAGTCAAAGTTTGTACCTCATTTTGCCATACCGGACAACGAATTAATTGGCAGCAAAGATAATCTGGAAATAGTCACTAGAAGGGACAAGTGTAACTTATGAAGACGATTGCGATATCAACACCTTATATTAAGCTGGATCAATTTTTGAAATTGGCTGATTGTGTTTCTACCGGAGGAATGGCCAAAGCGCTTTTGCAGGAAGAAGCGGTGAAAGTAAACCAAGAGCCAGAAGACCGCCGGGGTCGCAAATTATATCCCGGTGATATCGTAGATGTGGATCAATGTGGTTCTTTTCAAGTCATTGCTAAGTAAGGCACCCTGAACCTAGATTTCAGCGGGAAATGAGGGGGCTAGAGTCGTCGTGTTTGTAAAGAATTTATCACTTCAGCATTATCGAAATTATGATGCGCTCACTCTAAATTCCTTCGGGAACGTGAATTTGATCATTGGTCGTAATGCCCAGGGGAAGACCAATTTGGTCGAAGCTCTGTTTGTTATGGCATTGACTAAATCTCATCGAACGGCCAAAGATAAGGAACTGATTTCCTTTGGGAGCGATCATGCGATTGTGACCACGGAAGTGGAAAAAAAATACGGCACGGTAGGATTGGAACTGCGGCTATCGAGTCAAGGGAAGAAAGCGAAGATAAATGGACTTGAACAACGGAAATTAAGTAACTTTATCGGATCTCTCAACGCCGTCATGTTCGCTCCGGAAGACCTCGAAATCGTCAAAGGGACGCCTGGAATAAGACGGCGTTTTCTTGATATGGAGATCGGTCAGGTGCAGCCCAGTTATTTATTCCACCTTCAGCAATACCAGAAAGTACTCGTACAACGTAACAATTTGTTGAAGCAGTCATGGGGTGCTGGGCCCGAAATGGGGACCATGCTGGAGATATGGAATGAACAACTTGTAGAGCATGGCGTTAAAATTATCAAGAAAAGGAAACAATTTATAAGAAAGCTGCAAAAGTGGGCAGAACAGATCCATGAAGGCATTACAAGAGGCGAGGAAAGACTCAGGTTATCCTATGTTCCTTCGTTCGGTGAGGCTGAGGAAGAAGATGAAGCTGTTTTATTGCAGCAATTTATGATAAAGTTATCACAAATGAAAGATCAGGAAGTTCGCCGCGGAATGACGCTCTCTGGACCGCATCGTGACGATTTGGCTTTTCATATCAATGACAATGAAGTGCATGTATATGGGTCGCAGGGGCAGCAGCGGACAACAGCGTTATCACTAAAATTGGCGGAGATTGAACTCATTCACGAGGAGATCGGAGAATATCCTATTCTTCTGCTCGATGACGTGTTGTCTGAATTGGATCCTTACCGCCAAACACAACTGATTGAGACATTCCAGAGCAAAGTGCAGACGTTCATTACGGCTACGGGAATTGAGAGCATCAATGCGAGTCGACTTAAGGACGCTATCATTTTTCATGTCCAGGATGGGCAGATCAATTTATAAGGGCGGAGGATAGAGATGTATATTCATTTGGGCGGGGAAAGGGTTATTTTCTCCTCAGAACTGATCGCAATTTTTGATATCTCCATCGAGAAATCATCCAAGGTTTCCAAACAGTTTGTAACTCATGCGCTACAAGAGAAGAACCTGGTGCGAATCGGAGAGGAAGAAGCAAAATCCATTGTCGTGACCAAGAATATGGTATATTACTCACCCATTTCCTCTGCAACACTGAAGAAAAAAGCTAACATAATTTTTGCTGTCTAACCGCCCTATGAGATCATAGGGAATGGAATCTATAGAAGTAGGTGAAGGCATGTCTATGAACGAACAATCGTATGATGAGAGTCAGATACAGGTACTAGAAGGTTTGGAAGCTGTTCGCAAACGGCCTGGGATGTATATTGGTTCTACCAGCGCTCGTGGGCTACACCATTTGGTCTGGGAAGTCGTGGACAATAGTATTGACGAAGCACTAGCTGGCTTTGCAACTAAAATTGATGTGATTGTGCATCAAGATAACAGTGTAACTGTTATTGATAATGGTCGTGGTATTCCAGTAGGTGTACAAGCTAAATTGAAACGTCCAGCCCTTGAGGTTGTTATGACAGTTCTTCATGCCGGCGGTAAATTCGGCGGTGGAGGATACAAAGTATCCGGTGGTCTTCATGGGGTAGGTGTGTCCGTAGTTAATGCCTTGTCGGAGAAACTGGTTGTTGAAGTTAAGCGTGAAGGGCATATTCATCAACAAGAATATCGTCGGGGTGCACCGCAATATGATCTGCGGGTAATCGGAGATACAGAAGAAACAGGAACCAAAACAACTTTCCATCCGGATCCGGAGATTTTTACGGAAACTACCGTTTATGATTACAATACATTGTTGACCCGTATTCGTGAGCTTGCTTTCTTGAACAAAGGAATTAACATGAGCCTAACCGATGAACGCACAGGAGCTTCTGATGTGTTCCATTACGAAGGCGGTATAAAAGAATATGTGAAGTACTTGAATCAGAATAGAGAAGCACTTCATGAACAGCCGATTTATGTTGAAGGTCAACGTGACATGATTCAAATCGAAGTTGCTTTGCAATATAACGATAGCTATACGGAGAATATTTTCTCCTTTGCGAACAATATTAATACGCATGAGGGCGGAACACATGAATCTGGATTCAAGAGTGCTTTGACTCGGATCATTAATGATTACGCTCGTAAGAATGGTCTGATCAAAGATAATGATTCCAATTTGACTGGTGATGATGTGCGTGAAGGATTAACAGCGATTATTTCGGTGAAAATTCCAGAACCACAATTTGAGGGTCAAACGAAAACGAAGCTGGGCAACAGTGAAGTTCGTGGTATTGTGGAATCACTATTTGCGGAGAAACTTCAGGAATTTATGGAAGAGAATCCAGCTGTATCACGGCGAATTTTGGACAAAGGTCTGCAAGCATCACGGGCACGAGAAGCTGCTCGTAAAGCACGTGAATTAACGCGACGTAAGAGTGCGCTAGAAGTAAGTGCTCTGCCAGGTAAACTGGCTGACTGTTCATCCAAGGATGCTTCGATCAGTGAATTATACATCGTCGAAGGTGACTCCGCAGGAGGGTCCGCTAAACAGGGACGTGATCGTCATTTCCAAGCGATTCTGCCTTTGCGTGGTAAGATCCTAAACGTAGAGAAAGCGCGCCTTGATCGTATCCTCGGCAACGCGGAGATTCGGGCTATTATTACGGCGCTTGGTACAGGGATTGGCGAAGAGTTTGATATTTCCAAGGCGCGGTATCACAAAGTTATTTTGATGACCGATGCCGATGTCGATGGAGCACATATTCGTACACTACTATTGACCTTCTTCTTCCGCTACATGCGTAAGATTATCGAAGCAGGTTATATTTATATCGCACAACCACCACTCTTCAAAGTGGAACGTAATAAAGTGATTCGTTATGCCGGTTCCGAGAAGGAACGTGATGAGATTATCGCTGAATTTGGAGAGAATGCGAAGTTTAACATCCAACGTTACAAAGGTTTGGGTGAGATGAATGCTTCTCAACTGTGGGAAACGACGATGGATCCAGAGAGCCGTACGATGCAACAGGTTTCGATCTCTGACGCAATGCTAGCGGATACCATCTTTGATACACTCATGGGCGATAATGTAGAACCACGTCGTGACTTCATCCATGAACATGCACAGTATGTTAAGAACTTGGATATCTAAAAGATACAACTTATAATGCCGTCATCTCAGATGACGGTATTTTTTATTTACATAGGATGAATGTTATTTTTACTAAAAAGAAGGTATACTTTTTTTGATAAACTGATTTTTTTCCTGTAACAATAAAGAGTGGAGAAGACGATATGAAAAAGTTAACCATTGAAGATGTGGCACAAAGAGCAGGGGTATCTAAAAGTACTGTCTCGCAATATTTGAATAAAAGATATAAATATATGAGTGAAGCAACGAAACAGAAGATCGCCCAAGTGATTGAGGAGCTGAATTATCAGCCTAATGGGCTAGCTAAAGGGTTAAAGCAAAATCGTTCCTATATGGTGGGCATCATTGTAGCCAATATTGATTATTCTCTATCAATTCAGTGTATTAGAGCGATCGAGAATGAGCTGCAGAACTCGGGAATTCAGGTCATTATCTGTAATGCTGATGAGAATCCGGACAAAGAGAGTAAATATATTGAGATGTTGGCTGCTCGCCAGGTGGACGGTTTGATTGTATTTCCAACGGGAACCAATACTTCAGCATATAACAGATTGATTGATAATAATTATCCGCTTGTATTTCTGGATCGGCTTGTTGATGGTATTATGACGCAAAGCCTACTCCTGGATAATGAAATGGCGGCTAAGATGGCTATTCAAGAACTGGTACAACATCACCATGAACGAATTGCCTGGTTATCACTGCCTATTGGAGTTAACGGTATTACACCGCGTAAGGAAAGACTCAGTGGATATAAGAGGGCGATGGAGGAATATCAGCTTCCCATTAACGAGCAGTATATATGCAGCGCTACTAGAGATGAAATTGCATCGGTTTTGAAAAATTTGCTGGAGCTACCTAAACCACCAACTGCGATATTAGCTAGCAACGATATCGTTCTGGCGGAAATATTAAAATTCGCGAATCATTCATCTCTTCGTATTCCAGAGGACTTATCCGTGATCGGGATTGATGATGCTGAATTTGCCCATATCTACAATCCAGTCATTACGACGATTACTCAACCTGCCTATGAAATGGGAATGCAGGCTGCTAAAATCATTCTTTCCTGTATTGAAGAGAGTGGAGAATCAGTTCCCATAACGTATCGTTTTCCGCCTACTTTAAGACAAGGCAAGTCTGTTAAGGATAATAAATGACAACTCGCTCCACGATTGAATGCTATAAAAAAATGCCGAAAGTACAGCAAATCTGACTGTATCTTCGGCACTTTTCTTAATTATTCCGATTTTGGATTATAGGCTACTCCATCAATCATCATAAGGCAATCAGCATCAAAAAACTCAGTTGTTGAGGTCATTCTGGCTGGAAATTTATCTGTTTCAAAATAATCACAAAATACCTTTTCCATTTCGGGTAAATCTTTTATGTCCTTAAGATACACGTTAACCTTCACGACTTGATCCAATGAAGCATTGCATTGAAGCAGTGTCTTTTGTAGATGGCCAAAGGTGTCATGCATCTGTTGAGTGAAGGTTTCACCAAACCCTCTATGTAATCCTAAAAATACATAATCCCCCGCTATAACTGCCGATGAATAACTGAATGGTGTTGTGATTCGATTCACCAAAGTAGCATCTCCTTCAAATTAGTATTCTTATTTTAAATAATAGAACAAATGTTCCTGTATGACAATATATATTTACTAAACTTGGAAACAAAATGACGCCCCAAACTGTTGTCAGTTTGTGCGCCATTTTTAGAGTGAATGATGTGGTACTTATTTAGCTGCTTGATTCATGAATTTTTCAAGTATTTCACGAGTAGGTAATCCATCCATATCTCCAGGAGACATAACAGCTAGAGCTCCAATAGCATTACCCCGTCTGACGGCTTGATCTAGAGCTAGATTCTCCAAAAGTGCACTAATTACGCCTACTGCAAACCCATCCCCTGCACCTACGGTATCAATGACTTTATCGACTTTGAAACCAGTCACATAACCTTCCTGTTCTGCTGATTTATAATACGCACCCTCAGGTCCTAATTTAATAACGACAAGTGAAGGGCCACGCTCCAAATAGAAGGAGGCGATTTCCTCTGGTGTTGTGTACCCCGTAAGAATTTTTCCCTCGTTAATCCCTGGGAGGAACCAATCAGATAGAGTAGCTAAATGATTGATCGTCTGAATCATAGTTTGGGTATCAGGCCAAAGGGCAGGACGTAGATTGGGATCAAAAGATACCGTTTTTCCACAGCGATGCATGTAATCCATAGCATAAAGAGCAAATTCATGGCAATCGCTTGATAATGCAGATGAAATACTCGTTACATGCATATGATTTGCAGATTCAAAATAAGATCCATTAAAGTCAGCAAGACTTAATGTGGAGGCCGCTGAATTTTTACGGAAATACTCAACCTGTGGATCACCCGTAGTCACTTTAGATTTGATTAGCATCCCCGTTGAATGTTCCTGAGAATAAAAAATACTCCCCGTATCGATACCTTCATATTTCAACGAGGATTCGATGAATTCACCAAAATTATCTTTACCTAGTTTTGTAACGAGCCCGGTGGTGTGTCCCAAACGTGATAATCCGGTAGCTACATTTGATTCTGCGCCCGCCAAGGCTTTGGAGAAGGATCGCACTTCGTGCAAAGGTCCCTCCTCATTTGCATAAAACATAGTCATTGGTTCGCCAAAAGTAACTACATCCAGTTTCTTGGTGTCCACATTTGTTCCTCCTTAAAGGATTGTTCTTCGTAATGATAGATTATAAAAAGAAATTATCATATAAATCGGTTTAGTTCAATTGTTTTAAGGAAACTATTGACTTAAATCAGATAATTAATTACTATTTCAGTATATTGTTTTACATATGTTTAGTAAATTATTTTATTTTATAATAATCCCCCAATAAGGAAGGGTGCTAACATGAAAAAAATCAAAGTACTGCAGAATATTACCTCTGTCGGCGTTGTGGCTGTGATCAGGGCTGATACTCCGGAAGTAGCTGTTAAAATGTCAGAAGCCTGCATAGCAGGTGGATTGAACAATATTGAAGTGACCTTTACTACACCACATGCTGATCAAGTGATTGAAGAGTTGGTTCAGAAGTTTGCAGGGCAAGCAGTGATCGGTGCGGGTACAGTTCTGGATCCACTGACGGCTAGAATTGCTATTATGGCAGGTGCTGAATTTGTAGTAAGTCCTTCCTTTGAGGTGGAGACAGCTAAGATGTGTAACCTTTACGGGGTACCTTATATGCCTGGCTGCATGACACTGAATGAAATGAAAGATGCTTTGAAATTAGGGGTAGATGTGCTGAAACTATTCCCTGGTAGCGCCTTTGGACCTGACTTCGTTAAGGCAGTTAAAGGCCCTATGCCACATGTGAACATCATGCCTACGGGTGGAGTCGATTTGGATAATATGGGGCAATGGATTAAGAATGGGTGTATCGCAGTGGGGATTGGCGGAAATCTGACTGCCCCGGCCAAAGATGGTCGGTATGATCTAGTTACCGAGTTAGCTGCTAAATATGTAACGAAATTTAAAGAGGTAACTCAAACAGATACTCAATGGTCACTGACAAAATAGTGCGAAATAAACAAAGCCGTAGCAGGTAGCTGCGGCTTTTATTTATGGAAACTCATACTTATTTAGGGATAGAGTAGTTCATTGATTGGAGGTTGCCTTTAATCGTCCATAAGCGATGGCATATCGGCGAATTTTTTTATAAATAGTTTTGTCTCGTAAAATTTTAAACGGATAGAGAGCGGGTAGTGTATTAACTTCCAATATCCAGATATGAAATTGCTCATCTATTGCGATGTCGAGGCCAATTTCTTTGAGATTTGGTAGTTTGCGATTTAACTGAGCGGCTACTTGGACACCAACCAGTTTCATTTCTTTGTAAAGATCGGCAAATTCCTTTGGTGCAAGATAAAAACCAAGCATATCTTCTATAGGCTGAATGGTGCCCCCACCATGATGGTTCGTAATGATCTTGTTTGGGGCGGCAACACGAGCGATGAAGCCAGTTGTCTCCCAGTTTCCTTGCGGAGTTTTTTGTACTAAGGCACGAATATCAAATTTTCGCCTTCTGTACGTAAGCATCGTGATTCCTTTTTGAATTAGGTATTCTCTTTTGCCTATTTTATCTACAAGTACGGCATGAAGTTCTTCAATCGTAGGGTACACTTGGCTTTGAATTCCGTGTCTGAATTTGAACTGCTGAGGACTATCCGAGGATAATTCATCCTTCCAGTTCTCCACACTCATTACGCCGATACCATACGTTCCCCGATCTGGTTTTAAGTAAACGATCTCATGTGTGAGTAACATATTTTTTAGGTGATCCAAAGAATACTTGCGTGTTTCAGGGATATAGTGTGTGAGCAGTTCCTTTTGTTTTATAATTCTCGTTTTTTCCCATTTGCTCGCTACTCGTTGAATCGTCAAGTTCAGTCCCTTCCTTTCCAAAATCTTCGTAGTACATTTTCTTTGGAGTATGAAAAACATAGGACAGAAGAGATTTTCAATGATATAATTATAAGATATGAGGATTTTATAAGTTTTTTGACGTTTAAAGAAAATGCCTATATTCGTAGTGTATGAACATACATTGCAATGGGAGTGGACACATCCCTATTTTTTTGTTGTTCTCTGGGAAAGGGTAGGAAGGAACCACGTTTAATTGTGCTTGATTTGTGAAAGTAATATAATAGACGTTGGTGGTTTTCCTATATATGTGCCTTATTTTTAGGTTTTCTCCCATACATATAGGCGTTTGGATAGATATTTAAGGAGGTCCAGCATGGCGGAAGAAAAATTCTCGCAAATCACAGATCGGGACATTGGTGTAGAAATGCGCGAATCCTTTATGGATTATGCGATGAGCATTATTGTCAGTCGTGCTTTGCCGGATGTAAGGGATGGACTGAAGCCGGTGCATCGGCGTATTTTGTTCGCGATGTCGGAACTGGGTATGTATCCGGATAAGCCATATAAGAAATCGGCGAGAATCGTCGGTGAAGTTATTGGTAAGTACCACCCTCACGGAGATTCGGCAGTTTATGAAACGATGGTTCGTATGGCCCAGGATTTCTCTATGCGAAATATGCTTGTAGACGGACATGGTAACTTTGGTTCGATCGACGGCGACTTCGCAGCAGCAATGCGTTATACAGAAGCTCGGCTGTCCAAGATAGCTATGGAAATGCTTCGTGATATTAATAAAGAAACCGTTGATTTCATGCCGAACTACGATGGTGAAGAACATGAGCCTGTCGTATTACCGGCGCGGTATCCAAACTTGCTTGTAAATGGTGTATCCGGAATCGCGGTTGGGATGGCAACGAATATCCCACCTCACAATTTGGGAGAAGTCATCGATGGTGTACAAGCGTTAATTGAGAACCCTGAGATCACTTCGCTAGAGCTAATGGATTATATCCAAGGTCCGGACTTCCCGACTGCTGGTTATGTCATCGGGCGTTCAGGTATTCGTCAAGCTTATACCACGGGCCGTGGCTCGGTTACAATGCGGGCGAAGGCAATTATCGAAGAGAACAACAATAAAGCTCGCATTATTGTTTACGAGCTACCTTATCAAGTGAATAAAGCGCGTTTGGTTGAGAAGATTGCGGAATTGGTTCGTGAGAAGAGAATCGAAGGTATTACCGATTTGCGCGATGAATCAGACCGTACTGGGATGCGGGTAGTGATTGAGCTGCGTCGAGATGTGAATCCAAGTGTTGTGCTGAACAATTTGTACAAGCATACAGCGCTTCAGAGCACATTCGGTATTAACATGCTAGCTATTGTTAATAATCAACCGAAAATCTTGACGTTGAAGGAAGTTCTCTATCACTATTTACAACATCAAATCGAAGTTATCCGTCGTCGTACGGAGTTTGATCTCAAAAAAGCTGAGGCGCGGGCTCATATTTTAGAGGGTCTACGTATTGCACTGGATCATTTGGACGAAGTTATTGCATTAATCCGCGGTTCACAGACAGCAGAAATTGCTCGAAATGGATTGATGGAACGCTTTGGACTAAGTCTGGAGCAAGCTCAGGCTATTCTTGATATGCGTCTACAACGATTAACAGGGTTAGAACGTGAGAAGATTGAGAGCGAATATAACGAGCTTCTGCAGAAAATTGCTGAGTATCGGGAAATCCTGGCTAACGAATCACTGGTACTGCAAATTATTAGTGAGGAACTTCAGGAGATTCGCGAGCGGTTTGCTGATGCTCGCCGTACTGAGATCACAGTGGGTGAAGATAGCATTCTGGATGAAGACTTGATTCCACAAGAGGAAGTCGTGATCACGATTACTCATACGGGTTATATCAAGCGTCTACCAGTAACGACATACCGCAGTCAGAAGCGTGGTGGCCGAGGTGTCGTAGGGATGGATACGAAAGATAATGATTTCGTAGAGCATCTGTTTGTAACGAATTCTCACCACTATTTGATGTTCTTTACCGATCGCGGGAAAGCATATCGTCTCAAAGCCTATGAGATCCCTGAATTGGGCCGTACGGCACGTGGGACGCCAATTATTAACTTAATTCAAATCGAACAAGGTGAAACTGTGAATGCAGTTGTTCCGGTAGAGAAGTTCGATGAGGATAAATATCTATTCTTTGCTACCCGTCAAGGGGTCGTTAAGAAGACACCGATCGAAGATTACATTAATATCCGCAAAGGCGGTCTGATTGCCGTAAACCTACGGGAAGATGATACATTAATTGATGTAAGATTGACGGATGGACAGCAAGAATTGATTATGGGTACGGCGCAAGGTATGTCGATTCGTTTCCCTGAGAGTGATGTACGTTCGATGGGAAGAGCGGCTACCGGTGTCAAAGGTATTACCTTATCCGAAGATGATGAACTGATCGGAATGGAAATTGTAGTTCCGGACCAGGATGTCCTGATCGTAACCACCAAAGGTTACGGCAAACGGACTCCAGTCTCAGATTATCGTATCCAAGGCCGTGGCGGTAAAGGGATTAAGACCATTAATGTTACCGACAAGAACGGTCCGGTGGTTGGCCTGAAGGTCGTCAAGGACGATGAGGATTTGATGATTATTACGAGCAGCGGAACACTGATCCGTACGAGCATGGAGGGAATCTCCACCATGGGTCGTTATACACAAGGTGTGAAACTGATCAATATCCGTGAGGATGATTCTGTAGCGACGGTATGTCGTTCGGATAAGAATGAAGATTCTGAGGATTTAGGTGAAGAATCAGGGGAAGGGTTTATTGAATCTACCCCAGAGGGCGCCTCTGACCAAGGAGATTTCGTTCAAGAGACTGATGAATCAGGGTCTGAATCGGAATCTTCATCAGAATCTGAAGAATAATTGATAAAGCTAACACTGCAAATTGCGGTATTTACTTGAGTGAAGTGGACTTCCCTTGTTGGAAGTCCACTTTTTTATAATGAAATATGAGCTACATTTCCAAAGTAGGACAATATATTTGTATTTAATTGGTATGATGAATGAAATAGGTATTAAAAGAAGGATTGTTGTGAATATATTGTCGTAATATAATGGAAATAGTCGTTCGGTTGTTACGTCTATAGTGTATAGGGAACGCACCCTACAGTATTTAATTGGAGGAGAGAATGTATAATGGCTATTTTCCCTGTATCGGATTTAAAAATCGGAATGAAGATTATAGATGACGTACATACTTCACTTGGAGCTCGTCTGATGCCAAAAGGGAAGGTACTGCTGCCAAGAGACTTAGAGATTCTACGCGCCTTTATGATTCAACAGGTTGCTGTAGAGGAAATACATAATACTTCTATGGGGGAAACGGCAAAAATAAAACGGGTTGGTACTCAAACTGGGGGTTCTTCAACGGAGGCAGCCACAACTGATCTACTCTATCAGGAGTATGACCGGATGCTCTCTTTATTAAAGAATGCATTTCAATCTGTTCTAGCGTCTGAACTTCCAATTTATGAATTGCGTCACCAATTGGAAGCTTTAATTAAGAATTTGAAATTTTATAAAGTCTTGACGTTTACTCCACGTAATATGAACGAATACGATTATATATACCATAATGCAATTCTCTCATCTCTTACATCCTATTTATTGGCTAAGTGGCACGGACTGCCTCAAAAGGACTGGATGCAAGTGGCTTTTGCCGGGTTGTTACATGATATTGGTAACACCAAAATAGATTCTACTATTCTCCACAATCCCAATATGCTCTCTGGGGCCGAGTTAGAGGAAATGCGCATGCATACGACTTATGGTTACCAGTTGCTTCGTAAGACTGCAGCAGTCAACGAGGGGGTGCGTCTAACAGCTCTACAGCATCATGAGAAGATGGACGGCACGGGGTATCCATTTCATCTTACGGAGGAGAAGATCCATATCTATGCGAGAATTGTAGCAATTGCCGACATATTTCATGCTATGACGCTGAATAGAAGATATCGTAAGGCCAAATCTCCTTATTTAGTGTTAGAACAAATCAAGTCGGAGGCATTTGGTAAGTTAGATCCAGGTGTTGTTCAGACATTTATTGATAAGGTAACACAGTTCCACAATGGAATGAGAGTGCGTCTTAGCAATGATAATATAGGGGAGATTGTCTTCTCCGACCGAAATCATCCTACACGACCGATGGTATCTGTGAAAGGACAAATTGTTAACCTGATTCAGGAAAAAGGGCTTCATATTGAAGAAGTCTTGTCCTAGGGTTGCTTTTAGTATAGAAGATAGGGTATAGTGTTATTTGCTGCTGAAAGATGAAGTTGAGTTAACGAAAATTAGAAATAATTAATTTTAAAAGAAACTCTTGCATTATTCGACAGCACATGATATATTATAAGAGTTGCTGCTGAGACATTGAACGGCAACGAAAACGAAGTTGATCTTTGAAAACTGAACAACGAGTGAGTGAAATTCACGAAAGTGAAATTCAAAAATAGAGAATTATTATTCTCGTCAGTTTCAAAATGAGCACAATCATCTTTTCTTTTATGGAGAGTTTGATCCTGGCTCAGGACGAACGCTGGCGGCGTGCCTAATACATGCAAGTCGAGCGGAGTTGATGAGGTGCTTGCACCTCTGATGCTTAGCGGCGGACGGGTGAGTAACACGTAGGCAACCTGCCTGTAAGACTGGGATAACTACCGGAAACGGTAGCTAATACCGGATAATTTATTTCACCGCATGGTGGAATAATGAAAGGTGGAGCAATCTACCACTTACGGATGGG